>JAJRSD010000009.1 GCA_024278975.1 Bacteroidota bacterium | reverse complement strand
TTTTCTAAAATCTGACAGGCAACTGGTCCCTGATACGTATTTACTGTCATCTCACCATTTTCAACAAGGTAAAAACCTGTCCAGAAAAAATAATCCATTTTATGGTGAAGTACTGCAATAATTGTTGCCATTCTCGCAGATGAACTATTGCTCTTTATAACCAAATCACTCAGTTGTTTATAAATTCTGCTGTACCTTCCATCTTTTTTATAATCTTCCATCAGAAATAAAATTTATTTTTTGAACACGAATAAACAAAAAATGATTATTTTTCGGCTCATAAATTAATAAAAATCAAATATTATGGAAAAAATTGTAACCGATCAGGACGAGAAACAGTGGGGAATGTTTACACATTTGGCCGCTTTAGCAATGTTTGTTATACCTGCGTTTGGCAATGTTATTGGTCCGCTTATTATTTATATGATTAAAAAAGATGAGTATGAATTTGTTGCGGAGCAAGGGAAAAATGTACTCAATTTTCAAATTTCATGGTCGATTATTTTTATCATCTCGGCAATTCTAATTATTGCTGTAGTTGGTATTTTTCTATTAATCGGTTTTGGAATTGCATGGTTGGTTTTTGTAATTATGGGAACGATTGCTGCAAACAAAGGCGAATCGTATAAATACCCACTTACTTATACATTTATTAAGTAGTATTTTATACATCTTTTAAAATGGATTTTTGCTATATAAAGAGTAGTGGAAATCCATTTTTTTTGTGTAGAAACAGATTCCTTCTCTTTTAACCCTTTTCATATATCTAACTGAAGCAATTAACGTTAATTGTTTGAACAAACTGAAGCAATTAACGTTAATTGAATGATTGTACTGAAGCAATTAACGTAAAATAGTTATTGTAATTGAAATATTTTATATAAATTGCAGTTGAAACAATACAAAAGAATGAAAGTTAGATTTTTTAAAAGAGCAATTTTAGATGAATTTAGGCAAAAGGTGCGACCTCAAAAAGTACTTATTCTGTTAGGTGCAAGAAGGGTTGGGAAAACTGAATTTATAAAAAAGTATTTGGAAAATTATTCTTCAAATGAGTACCTGTTATTGAATGGAGAAGATCAAAAAACGTTAGATGCCCTTCATAACCGCTCATCAGATAATTACAGGAAGATTCTGGGCAATCAAAAATTATTGGTAATCGATGAAGCACAAAAGATACCGGATATTGGACAGAAATTAAAATTGATAGTGGACGGGATTGAGGGGATTCGTGTAATTGTAACTGGTTCATCCGTATTCGATTTAACCAATAAATTGGGGGAGCCGCTTGTAGGGAGAGAAAATACTATACGATTATTTCCATTGGCTCAGCTTGAGTTTTCTCCGCATGAGAATTATTTTGATACTGTTGGAAAATTGGAAGAACGTTTAATATTTGGTAGCTACCCCGAATTAGAGCAATTCATTGACTGGAATGAAAAAGCCAGTTATTTAGAAGGAATAGTAAACTCTTATTTGCTTCGGGATATACTTGAATATGGAGGGATTAAAAAGGCCGACAAAATTATGGATTTGTTAAGGCTTATTGCATTTCAGGTGGGTAAAGAAGTCAATGTTGACGAATTGGCAAGCAGTCTGAAAGGAATTTCGAGGAATACAATTGAAAATTACCTGGATTTACTGTCGAAAGTTTTTATCATATACAAAGTTAGTGGCTTCAACCGAAACCTACGTAAAGAGGTAACTAAAATGAACCGGTGGTACTTTTACGATAATGGAATTCGGAATGCAGTTATCAGAAATTTCAATCACCTAAACTTTAGAATGGATAAAGGGGAACTGTGGGAAAACTATCTCATGGCAGAACGGATAAAATACAATGCCTACAATAATAAAAGGGTTAACTACTACTTTTGGCGCACCTACGATCAACAGGAGTTAGATCTGGTAGAAGAAGAGGCAGGCATCCTACGTGGATACGAATTCAAATGGAATTCCAGAAAAAAAGGACGAGTGCCGGGAGGATGGAAGAACAGTTATCCTGATGCTGAATTTAATGTTGTTAATACTGATAACTATCTTGATTTTATTACTTAACAAAATGAATTGAAAATATAAAACAGTAACTGCTTTGTTTTGCTATGATTTTATATGCTGCGAACTCATTTATAATTTATATTTTTGCAGCCTGATAAAAAATTAAGTAATGGCACAAAAACCATCCATACCGAAAGGAACCCGCGATTTTTCACCATCTCAAATGGTGAGGAGAAACTATATTTTCGATACTATTAAAGATGTATTCCGATTATATGGATTTCAACCCATTGAAACACCGGCAATGGAAAACCTTTCGACTCTGATGGGGAAATATGGAGAGGAAGGTGATAAATTATTATTCAAAATTCTGAATTCAGGTGATTTTGTTTCTAAAGTTTCGGAGGATTTGTATAACGAAAAAAACTCAAATAAACTCACCACAAAAATTTCGGAAAAAGGATTACGATACGACTTGACTGTACCGTTTGCACGTTACGTTGTACAAAACAGAAACGATATTACTTTCCCTTTTAAACGTTACCAAATTCAACCTGTTTGGCGTGCCGACCGACCTCAGAAAGGACGTTACCGCGAATTTTATCAGTGCGATGTTGATGTAATTGGAAGCAACAGTTTATTGAACGAAGCGGAGTTAGTGCAGATTATCGACGATGTATTTAAACGGCTGCAAATTAATACATTGGTTAAAATTAACAACCGTAAAATTTTAGCCGGAATAGCAGAAACTATTGGCGAAGCCGACCGGATAATTGATATTACTGTTGCCATCGATAAACTGGATAAAATTGGTTTGGAAAAGGTAAATGCTGAAATGATTGCAAAAGGTATTTCGGCAACTGCCGTTGAAAAGCTACAGCCTATTTTAGAGTTACAGGGAACAACTTCTGAAAAATTAACCCAGATAGAAAAAGTTATTGGCGCAACAGAAGTTGGCGCAAAAGGTATTTCAGAAATGAAAACCTTGTTCGAATATCTCGATAATTTCGAATTAGAAACCGAAGTTGAACTTGACTTAACACTGGCACGCGGACTGAATTATTACACCGGTGCAATTTTCGAAGTAAAATCGAAAGACATACAGATTGGAAGTATTTGTGGTGGTGGACGATACGATGATTTAACCGGGATTTTCGGAATGCCAAATGTGTCGGGAGTTGGAGTTTCGTTTGGTGCCGAACGTATTTACGATGTACTTGTTCAGCAAGATTCGTTTCCAAAAGAGTCGTTGGAAATTACAAAAGTAATGTTTGTTAATTTTGGCGAAAAAGAAGAAGTTTACTGTTTGCCTGTTTTGGCCGAATTGCGAAAAAATGGTGTAAATGCAGAGATATTTCCCGGGAGCTCGAAAATGAAAAAGCAGATGAATTATGCCAACCGTAAAGAAATTCCGTTTGTGATTTTAGCCGGCGATTCAGAGATTGAAGCCAATAAATTCACATTAAAAAATATGGATAGCGGCGAACAACAATTGGTTACTTCTAAAGAACTGATAAAAATCCTTTCTTAAACATTTTACTTATCCGAAATTGCCAAAAAATTGAGATAATGTTTTTATCAATTTCAAATCGTCCTTTAAAATCCCTTGGCGGCGACGTTCGGTTTCCGTGATTGCCTGGTAAATTATTTACTACGTCATTCCGAATTCATTTCGGAATCTGTTTATTGAGATGCTGAGATGAATTCTCCATAGGAGTCCCATGGACAGCATGACGTTCAAAACATTTTATCAATTTAATTTTTTTTAAATCATGAAACGAGCATGGCAAGATTTGGCATACAGGTGGCTGATTATAAGCGAGATACATATGTTGCCGTTAAAAAATAAATAATTATAAACATATGAAAACAAGGATTCACCAAATAACCCCCGACAACCTGACATTTGAAATTATTCAGGATATTCTGGAAAATGATGTTAAACTCGAACTTTCAGAAAAATCAAAACAACTCATTCAAAAAAGTAAAGACTATCTCGATAAAAAATTACGCGAATCGGAAAAGCCAATTTATGGAATAAACACCGGTTTTGGAGCACTTTGCGATATCGAGATTTCGAAAGACGAACTTAGCAAATTACAGGAGAATTTGGTTATTTCTCATGCATGTAATATTGGTTCCGAAATTCCTTCTGATGTTGTTAAACTGATGTTGCTGTTAAAAGCACATGCACTTTCAAAAGGAAATTCAGCAGTGCAAATAGCAACTGTTCAGCGAATTATCGACCTCTTTAATTATGATATTTTACCTCTTGTTTACGAACAAGGTTCGTTGGGTGCCAGTGGCGATTTAGCTCCGCTTGCCATGCTTTTTCTGCCTCTAATCGGTTTGGGAGAAGTCTATTTTGAAGGAGTAAAAACAGAGTCGAAAATAGTTCTGGAAAAACTGGGGTGGGAGCGTGTTAAACTCGAAGCTAAAGAGGGACTCGCTTTGTTGAACGGTACTCAGTTTATGAGTGCACACGGAGTTTATACATTGCTCAAAACCTTCCGTCTTATCGATCAGGGAGATATTATTGGTGCACTTTCTCTTGATGCTTTTGATGGACTGATTGAACCTTTCTCTGAAAACATACAACGCATAAGACCACATACCGGACAAGGAACAACGGCTTCCAATTTCAGGAACATTCTGAATGGAAGCGAACTTATTATACGACAAAAAGAGCATATTCAGGATCCATATTCTTTCCGTTGTATTCCGCAGGTGCATGGTGCAGTTAAGGATGCTGTAAATTATGTTGCCGGTGTAATTGAAATAGAGATAAATTCTGTTACCGACAATCCAACTGTTTTTCCTGATGACGATCAGATTATTTCGGGAGGTAATTTCCATGGCGAACCGCTGGCTCTTTCGCTCGATTTTTTGGCAATTGCAATGAGTGAGTTGGGAAGTATTTCAGAGCGCCGCACTTATCGGTTAATTGCGGGCGAACGAAAATTGCCCGAGTTTTTGGTTGCCAAACCTGGTTTAAATTCCGGATTTATGATTCCTCAATATGCGGCAGCTTCTATTGTTAGTCAGAATAAACAGCTTGCAACTCCATCGTCTGTCGATTCAATTCCATCGTCGAACGAGCAGGAAGACCACGTTAGCATGGGCGGAAACGGTGCAACTAAAGCACTGAAAGTTGTGCTGAATACCGAGAAAATTTTAGCAATTGAATTATACAATGCTGCGCAGGCAATGGATTTTAGAAGACCTGTAAAAACCTCACCTTTTTTAGAAAACTTTTTAAAAGAGTATCGCGAAAAAGTTGCTTTTGTTGAGCGCGATGTTTTAATGTACGAAGGCATTAATAAAACAATTGAATTTTTAAACGAAACTAAATTTCGAAAGCTCTGACTTTAATCTTCTTCTTTTTTATTTTTGTGAATAAAGTATGGTTTAGGTTACAATACGATATTTCGTTCTAAAAAAAGGCTGGAAGTAATAAAACTTCCAGCCTTTTTTCTCAGAAAAAATCTCTTTTTAGATTGACTCTGTTACCACGATTTTCGATAAAATCTCTGCATAAGGTAATAACAAATATTTTTTGTCATTAAAGTCAATCTCAGTTCCTGCGTATTGTTTGTAGAGAACCTCGTCTCCGGGTACAATCTCTGCATCTTCGATATTACTTACCGCAATTACTTTTGCAACTTCTTGTTTCTCTTTTGCCGACTCAGGTATAATAATTCCTGAAGCAGTAGTTTGTTCCGATTTATCTTCCGAAATCTCCAACAGTACATTCTGATTAATAGGCTGTAATTCCTTCATTTTTAATATTTTATTTAAAATTTGTAATTAATTATTTGTCAATAATTTGTCAATTCTCTCTTTAAACATTTTTTTAGTATCGGCTTTTGAGCGGGCAATTCCCGATGTCATCGAAGGTTTTCCTTCCATAGGAATATAAAGGAAAGCAGGAATTCCACTAACTCCAAATACACTTGCCAATTCACGTTCAACTTGTGTGTCAATTTTATAAATCACTATTTTTCCTGAATATTCAACCGATAACTCCTCTAAAATTGGAGCTGCTGTTTTGCAAGGGCCACACCAGTCGGCATAAAAATCAATCATTGCCGGTTTGTCGCCTTTGTATTTCCACTCTTTTGGCGATGCTTCGTAATCCCATACTTCATTTAGAAACTTCTCTTTATTGAGTTTTACCGTTTCTCCGTCTCCATTAGCAAATTTAGTTTCTGCCAGAGTTGTTCTGTTTTTATTGTCATTATTTTTTGCCTGACTTGTAATGCTTGCTTGCAACGTAAAAACTGCAATCAGGATAAATACTAATTTTTTCATTTTATTTTTATTTTAATTAATTCCCAGTAATGAGTTTATTCTTATTTTGTCGAAACCTACCACAATTTGCCCGTTTATATCGGTTTGCGGAACACCTTGTTGTCCACTTTTCCGAACCATCTCTTCGGCTGCTTTTTGGTCTGCCGAAACATCAACTTCGCGATAACGAATACCATTTTCCTGTAAATGTCTTTTTATAACAGTACACCACGAACATGTTGGAGTTGAATAAACCGTAACACTTTTTTGTGTTTTCTTTTCACCCAAATTTGTGGCAACAAAACCTGATTTCTCAAAAATAGCATTAAATTGTTCCGGTTGGTAGCACCCCTTTACAATATTCTTAAGTTCACTTTTTTCAAAACTAAGCAATGTCGGAACACTTGTAATTTTATACTTTGTATGAATGTCCCGAACAATATTTACATCAGCATTTAAAAGAATTTGGTTTTTCGTTTTGTCCTCTGCTTCAACAAAATTTTTATAAGCACAATCGCTCTGTTCCGAACCTTTTTTGTATAACAGCAACCAAACTTTTTCGTTTGCTTCAAATTCTATTTGTAAGTCGTTTATATTCGAAATTCCTTTCATTCTATTAAATATGTAAATAATTAAATATGTGAATGTGCATAGCAATTGTTATGCCATGACAGAATTTGTCATGCAGTTTTGAATAAATGTCAGTTTTTTTTAATACGGACGCAACCATTTCGAAACTTAATGCATCTGACTTATATAAACATTAAAAAATATATTGATGAAGAAAATTATTTTTGGACTTTTAGTGGGAATTATGTTCGTGTTGAGTGGATGTAACGACGATGACGGTTACTCGTTAAGTGATATGTGGATTGGCTTTGGAATCTTTCAATCTGATGAGGCAGACAATTATAAAATTGTAATGGATAATAAAGATGTATTGATTCTTATTGCATCAAATTATCCTCCGGGGTGGGGCGAAAGATATGATAATGGAGAACGTGTATTGGTAAACTACACAATTTTAGGTGATAATTTGGATGATGATGGTAATATTGAAAGTTATTCAGTAAAAGTAAATTCAATAGAAGATATTTTAATGAAGGGTATTATGGAGATAACTCCGGAAAATGAAGACAGCATTGGAAATGACCCGATTGTTGTTGAAGATTATTGGATGACTGACAGTTTGCTGAGTTTTAAATTAAAATACTGGGGTTACAATGGTATCCATTTTTTGAATCTTGTAAAAAAACCTTCGATGTTAATGGCACCCGGAATTCAACCATTTGAGTTGGAATTACGGCATAATGCAAACGACGACGACGATGCAGTTTATTACACTGCATACGTATCATTTAGTTTAAACAGTTTGCGAATTGAAGGTGTAGATTCAGTTAGCTTTGTTGTAACGGCAACCGATTACGATGGAGTTGAATTTTCGGAAGAGGGAGTTTTTAATTATAGTGATTTGCCGGATGTTATAAGACCGTCAGAAAACAATTAATTGTTAGTGTTTTGGTAAATTTTAAAAAGGTGTCCGAAAGGATGCCTTTTTTTATTATGATTTTTTTGGTCATGCTCTGACTTACCTCTCACAAAGTCATGCTCTGACTTCCCGTCAGGGTATGACTATTTACTTTTTTCTCTTACAACTATTTGTTAAAACCCAAGTAATTATCATTTGCCGTCTCCCGGTATTTTATTTATTTTGAGGAATATTCATTAAACCGAAATCAAGATGAAAAAATTAGCATTGAGTTTTATTACACTATTTGTTGTATTTAGTTGTACACAAAAAGAGACTGCCACTTCAACCTCAACAAAAAATTACGTTCCCGAAATACCCGAATTAAGTTCCGACATTATGACACCCGAAGTTCTTTGGTCGTTTGGCAGACTGGGTGGAGCAGAGGTTTCGCCCAATGGAGAGACTGTTTTATACGGAGTTACCTACTATAATATTGAGGAGAATAAATCGTATCGCGATATTTATACTATTCCTGTTTCGGGTGGCGAAGCAACAAATATTACCAATTCTGCCACAAAAGAGTTTGGCGCAATCTGGCGTCCCGACGGAAAAAAGATTGGTTATTTATCAGGAGTATCCGGTAGTGTACAACTTTGGGAAATGAATCCTGACGGAAGTAAAACAAAACAGGTTTCGGAAATTAAAGGTGGAATTTCAGGATTTAAGTATTCGCCCGACCAATCAAAAATATTTTATCTGAAAAGTGTAAAATTAGATGATGATGTTCATGATTTGTTTCCCGATTTACCAAAAACAAATGCACGTTTAGAGACCGATTTGATGTATCGACATTGGGATGCGTGGCACGATTATACTTACAATCATATTTTTATAGCCGATTATTCTAAAGGAAAAGTGGGAGAGGGAAAAGATATTATGGAAGGTGAAAAGTTTGATTCGCCAATGAAACCTTTTGGCGGAACAGAACAAATTGTATGGAGTCCCGATGGAAAAACAATTGCCTACACTTGTAAAAAGAAAGTTGGCAGAGAGTATTCTGTCTCAACAAATTCTGAGATTTATCTGTATAATATCGAAACCGGTAAAACCATTAATTTTACATCGGGGATGATGGGTTACGACCAGAACCCTGTTTTCTCGCCCGATGGGAAATATCTCGCGTGGGAAAGTATGGAACGCGACGGTTACGAAGCTGATAAAAACCGATTGTTTGTAGCTGATTTGGAAACCGGAGAAAAGAGAGATTATTCGGCAAAATTCGACCAAAATGTACAAGGTTTAAATTGGAGTGCCGATGGAAAATCAATCTATTTTATCAGCGATATTCATGCTACCGACGAAATTTACAGGGTTGATCTAGCAGATGCTTCAATTGTGAGATTAACCGACGGAGTTCATAATTATCAAAGTGCGGTGCCAGTTGGAGATAAGTTATTGGCACAAAGAGTTTCTATGTCGCAACCTGCCGAGCTATATTTAGTTGACCAGATTACCGGAAATGAAACTCCGCTGACAGCCGTTAATAAAGGTATTCTCGATCAGCTTTCAATGGGAAAAGTTGAAAAACGATGGATAGAAACAACCGACGGAAAACAGATGGCAGTCTGGGTAATTTATCCACCACATTTCGACCCCAACAAAAAGTATCCAACACTACTTTACAATCAGGGTGGCCCGCAGGGAACTGTTAGCCAGTTTTGGTCGTATCGCTGGAATTTTCAAATGATGGCTGCAAACGGTTATATTATTGTTGCACCAAATCGTCGTGGACTACCCGGTTTTGGTCAAAAATGGAACGAGCAAATATCGAAAGATTATGGCGGGCAGAACATAAAAGATTTACTCACCGCCATCGACGAAATGGCAAAAGAACCTTTTGTTGATGAAACAAAACTGGGTGCGGTTGGAGCAAGTTATGGCGGTTTTTCGGTTATGTATCTTGCAGGAAATCACGAGAAACGTTTCAAGGCTTTTATTGCACACGACGGTATTTTTAATTTCGAAGATATGTACTCCGCTACCGAGGAAATGTGGTTTGTAAATTTCGATTATGGCGGTGCATACTGGGATAAAACAAATGCTGCAGCACAGCGTTCGTACACATTTTCGCCTCATAAGTTTATACAGAATTGGGATACACCAATTTTAATTATTCAGGGTGGAAAAGATTTTCGTGTTCCGGAAGAGCAGGGGATGGCAGCTTTTAATGCGGCTGTTTTACGTGGTGTACCGGCTCAAATGTTATATTTTCCCGAAGAAAATCATTGGGTTTTACAACCTCAAAACGGAATTCTTTGGCAACGGGTTTTCTTCGATTGGTTAGATAGGTATTTGAAGTAGAGATAAAGAAATTATTTGCAAGGTACAATGTTAGAATTTTTATAATATTTGCGTTTGTAAACGCAAAATTAGTATTATATTTGCGTTTGTAAACGTAAATGTTATGATTTTAAGAGCATGTGAAAAGGAAATAATCCAAAGCCTCAATAAAAAAAAGATAGTTCATATTCCCGGACCGCGTCAGGTTGGGAAAACAGTGCTGGCTCAAAAAATAGGGAATGAGTCTGGTCTTAAAACTTTTTGGCTTAATGGTGATGATGCAGATACAGCGGCTATTTTTGAAAATGCAACATCAACCAGACTTCGCCTATTGTTTGGAAACTACGAGTTGCTTATAATAGATGAAGCACAACGTATTACAAACATAGGATTAACATTAAAAATAATTATTGATAATATTCCTAACCTTAAAGTTCTGGTTACCGGTTCATCGGCTTTCGAGCTTTCAGATAAAATTAATGAGCCTTTAACCGGACGCAAAATAGAAATATTTCTATTCCCTTTATCGTTTGCCGAGATGGTAAATCATACCAATCTTATAGAGGAGAAACGTCTTCTGGAATATCGAATGATATACGGTTCATATCCTGAAGTTATAACTAATCCGGGTGACGAAAAGAGTGTGCTTAAACGTCTGTCTGATGCGTATCTTTACAAGGATTTGTTAAATTTCGAAAAACTGAAAAAATCTTCTGTTATTGTAAAATTGTTACAGGCACTTGCACTTCAACTGGGCAACGAGGTTTCGTATAACGAAATAGGGCAGATAATTGGTATTGATAATCAAACTGTTGAAAGATATGTTGACCTGCTGGAGAAGGCATATATAATTTTTAGGCTTCAGTCGTTTAATCGAAATATTAGAACAGAACTTAAAAAGTCACGAAAAATATATTTTTATGACAATGGAATCCGTAACTCGCTGATTGCCAATTTTAATTCGCTGGCATTGCGTCAGGATACCGGAGCTCTATGGGAAAACTATATTATTAGTGAAAGAAGAAAGTATTTGAGTTATAATAATATATGGGCAAATTGTTATTTCTGGCGTACACACGCACAACAGGAAATAGATTATATTGAAGAGAGAGAGGGTATTTTGTATGCTTTTGAAATAAAATGGAGTATGAAGAAAAAGCCCAAAATTTCAAAAACTTTCTTAAAAGCATATCCTGAAAATGAATATCAGGTAATTAATCCTGAAAATTATGAGGGGTTTATTCTATAAATCAAAAGTGTCATCTCTTTTAGTATAAAGTTTGGCAGCGGTGAATGAGTTTGTGTAGTTTTAGATTTGACACTATTATAAAAAGAACTCAATTTTAAAAGAGTTTCACACATTTTAAAACAATTACCATCAAAATACTATTTTTGAATAAAATTTGAAACTACATCTCATGCAAAAAATACACGTTGGTTTTTTAGGTGCAGGCGGAATTGCACAAGCTCATGCATATTCAATTCAGTCGTTAAAGTTTTATTATAACGAAGTTCCCGAGATTATTTTAGAGTCGGTGGCTTCGGCACGAAAAGAGAGTCGCCAAAATTTTGCCCGGAAGTTTGGATTTGCAACGGCGCAGACAGTTGACGAGTTTTCGGTGAATAATAAAATTGAGGCAGTATTTATTTTGGGACCCAATAAAGTTCATTTCAAACATTTTAAGCTGGCACTGCAAATGCCAAATGTAAAATATATCTATTTGGAAAAACCGGTCTGTTCCTCGCAAAAAGAGGAGGAGGCGATGAAAGAGCTGCTAAAAAATTCAGACCCATCAATAAAAATTCAGGTTGGTTTTCAGTATTTGCAAACATCGTCGGTGCGCGAGGGATTAAAATTCTGGAAATCGGGGAAATTGGGAAAACCCATTCATTTCGATCTGAAATATTACCACGGCGATTATTTGCAAACTGCTTATCGCGAAAAGCGTGTAACTCGTTTAACTCCGGCTCCCGACGGCGGTGCAATGGCAGATTTGGGTTCACACGGAATTAGTCTGCTGATGGCTTTTATGGGCGAAGAGTTGCAAATTACAAGTGCCCTGCAAGGCGGTGGTTTCGAAGGTGTTCCTACTGGATCTGATCTGTTTAGCTCTCTCTCGCTTTTCGAACCGGAAACCGGTGCAGTGGGAAATATGTCGGCAAGCCGCATAAGTTCGGGCACCGGCGATTTGGTACATCTCGAAATTTATGCAGAGAACGGTGCGTTCCGTTTTTCATCGAAAAATGTTGATTATTTCGAATACTATTTAGAGGGGAGTAACAACTGGATAAAACAGATGGTTGGCAGTAACTATAAACCAATTACCAGTTTCCCATCAGGGCATGTTCCGCCCGGCTGGCTGCGTTCGATGGTACACGCACACTACCAGTTTTTTACCGGTGACGATTCGGCTGCTACAAAAGCCGATCTGAATCACGGACTGGCAGTGCAGCGAATTGTTCGCGAAACAGCCGGCCATTTATCTACTTTCAGAAAAAGATTTAAAAATGACTGACAGAAAGAGTGGAATCCTTTTGCATATTACTTCGTTGCCCGGAAATGAAGGAATGGGAACGCTGGGCGAAAATGCTTCCCGGGTTGTCGATTTTTTGGTTGAAACAGGTCTGAAAATATGGCAGATTTTGCCACTCGGGTCGGTTGGTTTCGGAAATTCACCATATCAAAGTTATTCTGCTTTTGCCGGAAATCCACTTTTAATTGATTTGAAGCTACTTGTAAAAGACAAGTTTTTGGACGATTCAGAACTCAGTAAAATTCCATCTTTTTCAAAAAGTAAAGTAGAATTTGAAAAAATAGCAAGGTGGAAATATCCACTTTTAAGAAAAGCTTTTAACACTTTCAAAAAAATAGTTTACGAAAATTTTCATGCTGAATACAATTCGTTTTTAAGCGAACACAGTTGGTGGTTAAACGACTATGCTTTTTTTATGGCTGCCAAAAATCATTTCGGAGAAATTGTTTGGAATGAGTGGGATGACGAAATTAAATTCAGAAATAATTCGGCTTTACAAAAGTTGGGAGAGGAGCTAACCGAAGAGATAGATTTTCAAAAGTTTTTACAGTTTATATTTTTTAGGCAGTGGTTTGCATTAAAAGAGTATGCAAACAAAAATGGGGTTGAAATTATTGGAGATGTTCCGTTATATGTTTCTACCGACAGTGCCGATATTTGGACAAATACCGATATTTTTTTATTGGACGAAAACCTGAAACCCACAGAAGTTGGTGGCGTTCCACCCGATTATTTTTCTGAAACGGGGCAGTTGTGGGGAAATCCGGTTTTTAACTGGCAGCGTTTAAAAGAGCGCAATTACGATTGGTGGACGGCACGGTTACATTTTAATCTGAAAATGTTTAATCAGGTTCGCATCGACCATTTTCGTGGATTGGAATCGTTTTGGTCGATTCCGGCAAACGAAAAAACTGCAATTAACGGAAAATGGGTTCCGGCATTTGGGTACGAATTGTTGGCAAAAATGAAGGAGCAAACAGGCGAACTCTATTTTATTGCTGAAGATTTAGGATTAATTACACCTGAAGTTGATAAACTGCGCGACGATTTTAATTTGCCCGGAATGAAAGTTTTGCAATTTGCTTTTTCAACCGATTCAGCACATAAAGATTTACCACATAATTACTCCGAAAATTTTGCAGTTTATTCCGGCACCCACGATAACGATACAACTCTTGGTTGGCTAAAAACTGTTAAAGGAGACGAGCGAAAGTTGGTAATAAAATATTTGGGTGGAAGAAATAAAAAAGCACTCCGAAAAGCAATTGAACTCGCTTTGTCGTCGGTTACAAAAACAGCAATTATACCGATGCAGGATATTTTAGAATTAGGTTCAAAATCGAGAATGAATATTCCGGGAACTTCGACGGGGAATTGGGGATGGAGGTTTTATTGGCGACAAATTAAAAGACGGCAAAAAAGGTTTTTGAAGGAGTTGACGGAGAAATATAATCGGTAAATGACAATTCATGACATTATTGTTTGACCAAAATATCTCTTATCGTATTGTACGTTTGTTAGATGAAGTTTTTCCTGATTGTAAACATGTTTTTTCTAAAGGCTGAAACTGTTTGCAGAGACATACAACTGCAACTTTCTTCTCTTTCATTCAACTTTTAATATTTATCTCAAATTTGGTTTTATTAAAATTCACTACCTTTGAAATTTAATAGCATTTATTATGAAAACAGGAAACATAAATATTGCAGATAATTTTTGGGGAATGATTAAAGGGCTGAGTGTAGATGTTCGTTTAGAATTAATTTCCCGACTTTCAAACTCGTTAAAGTCAGAGAAAGTAATTGATAAATCAGATTCCTGGGAATCGTTATTTGGTGCATTTGAATCTGAGCAATCGGCTGATGAGATAATAGAAGATATTAGAAAGTCACGTTATTCGAATAGGGAAATTGAATTGTTATGAGTTTTTTAATCGATACTAATATTTGTATTTACTTTCTTAAAGGATTATTTGATTTGGCTGAAAAATTTGAGAAAGTTGGAGTTGACAATCTTTATATTTCAGAAATAACTGTAGCCGAATTAAAGTTTGGAGCAGCAAAAAGTAATTATCCTGCCAAAAATAAAATAGTAATCGCAGAGTTGATTAATAAATTTAAGAAGATTCCAATTTATAATTCGTTGGATATTTTTGCCGAAGAAAAAGCAAGGCTTCAAAGGCAAGGTAATATTGTTGATGATTTTGATTTGTTAATTGGTGCAACAGCAATTCGCAATAAAATGGTTCTGGTAACAAATAATGAAAAACATTTTCAAAGATTGCAAGGTATTAGTATGGAGAATTGGTCTAAATAATTTTTATTTATCGTACTATTTTTGTCAAATATTTGAATCTTTCAGATTCGCAAAACTTCCAACTTCGGTCTCCTAACTTCCAACTTCTGTATTTCTCTAACAACACAACAAAACCGCATTCATAAACTTCTCGGGTTGCTCGGCGTGCAACCAGTGTCCGGCATCAGGAATATCAATAATCCGTGAGTCGGGATAAATATCTTTTATTAATTTTTCGTCTTCGGGTAAAATATATTTCGATTTCATTCCACGAATAAAAATTACCGGGTAGCTGGTAATTGGAATCCTGTCGTCGAGCCAGTTTCTATTTACGCCACTAACAATTTCTTCAAGATAATCGTACAAAACTTCAGCATTTAAACGCCATTTGTAGCGTTTGGTAACTTTATCCATCACCACATTTTTCAGTAAAAACCCGCGTATTTGTTTATTGTCTATTTTTTCAGCCATAAAATCATCAACATCATTTCGCGATTTTATTATAGAGAAATCGATCTCCTGCATGGCAAGTAAAATATTTTGGTGCAGGTAAAACTGGCTGTCGTCATTTAATTGCAAATAGTTTTTTGGTGAAATGTCGGCAATAACCAATTTCTCAACTTTCTCAGGAAAATCGGCTGCAAACCACATAGCAACTTTCCCGCCCATACTATGCCCGAGAAGCGTGGCTTTTTCAATTTTGTGTTGTTCGAAAAACTCCTCTAAATCGTTCCGTAAATCATTGTAAGTATTCGAATTGGCAAATGGCGACCGACCGTGGTTTCGTTGGTCAATCATATAAACAGTGTAATTTTCTGCAAGTTGTTTTCCAATATTTACCCAGTTGTCAGAAGATCCGTACAATCCGTGTACAATTATTAATGGCGAACCATTTCCTGTTTTTCTATAAAAAAGTTTCATGAGTTAAGTTTACAGTTTCAGCCTCAGTCTCAGTCTCAGTTTGCAGTATCAATCTTACTACTATTCACTTCTTGTCTATTTCAAACAATCAAGATATTTCTGAATTGTTGTTTCCAGTCCTAAATATAGTGCATCAGCAATTAAAGCGTGTCCGATAGAAACTTCCTTTAAATTTGGGATTCGATGATAAAAATAATTTAGATTTTCGAGATTAAGATCGTGCCCCGCGTTAATATCGATTCCCAAATTATCAGCAAATTTAGCTGCTTCCACAAATGGTTCTATGGCTTTGCTATGTTCTATTGAGTAGAAACTTGCAAACGATTCCGTATAAAGTTCAATGCGGTTTGTATTAATTTCTGCCGCTCCTTCAATGTCAGTAATGTCGGGGTCAACAAAAATTGAAGTTCTGATACCATTTTCCTGCAACCTTGAAATTACCTCTTTTAAAAAGCTCAGATTCTTCCATGTGTCCCAACCGTGGTCGCTTGTAAGTTGGTCGTTTGTGTCGGGAACCAAAGTTACCTGATCGGCCTGCACTTCGATAACCATTTCCAGAAAGTCTTCGCTGGGATACCCTTCAATATTAAATTCAGTATTTATTAATGGTTTAATTTCGTAAACATCGTGGCGGGTAATATGTCGTTCGTCGGGGCGTGGATGAATTGTAATTCCTTGTGCCCCAAATCTTTGACAATTGATGACCGCCTCTTTTACACTCGGCACTTTGCCACCGCGTGAATTTCGCAGTGTTGCAATTTTATTTATATTTACACTTAGTCTTGTCACTTTAGAAATTTTAGTGCGCAAGATACAATTTTTAAACCTTAAAAAAGTAGATAATTGCTAGCACAAAATCTCATATCCGATGTTATTCCTTCAGTAAAAAGTTCTGAAAACGGGCAAGTTGCACTGGATTTGATGGATTTGTATCGGGTGTCGCATATTCCTGTTGTTGACGATTCGGAATATTTGGGGCTGGTTTCTGATAAATTAATTTACGATTTGAATTTGCTGGAAGAGCCTGTCGGACAAGAGCTTGATAAGTTAGATGCTTCGCACGCACACAAAGATCAACATATTTTTGAGGTCGCGATGGTAATGTATAAACTAAAAATTAGTGTATTGCCCGTTTTAGATGACAACCATTTTTATATTGGTGCAATTACGCTTTACGATTTAGCCCGCCGGTTTGCAAGTTTGTTTTCGTTACAGGAAATCGGCGGAGTACTGGTTTTAGAGATGAATGTAAATGATTATTCTTTGGTGCAAATAAGTAAGATTGTTGAGAATAACGGAGGTAAAGTATTAAGTTCTTTCTTAGACCGGAAACCTGGAACCAGCAATTTGAATGTAATTCTGAAATTAGATACCGAGGAATTGTCGTCTATAACACAGTCATTTACACGGTTTGGTTATAATATAAAAGCTGTTTATCTCGACAATTCGGTGCTCGACGATTTGTATAACGACCGATACGATCAGTTTATGAAATATATGAATATTTAATTTTTTTATAATGAAGGTAGCTGTGTTTGGAACTTCTGTTTCCGATAATTTTGTTCCTGTTTTAAATGAATTTTTTCAGTTTCTGAATAATGAGAAAATTGAGGTTCAACTATACGAACCTTTTTACACTTTTTTAGTTGACGATTTAAAAACAACACCTTATTACACTTCACTTTTTCACTCCTTCAAAGATTTTGATGAAACGAATAATTTTATTTTTAGTGTTGGAGGCGATGGAACATTTCTACATTCAGTATTAAATATCCGAAATTTTGATATTCCTGTAATTGGGGTAAATAGCGGTCGTTTAGGGTTTTGGCAGATATTTCGGCAGAACAGATAAACGATGCACTTACAAATATTTTCAACCAAAATTATTCTGTTATTGAGCGTTCGATGTTGCAAGTTGATTTTGTGGGGTGCGAAAACCCCGATTTTAATTTTGCGCTAAACGAGATGACAGTTTTAAAAACCGACACTTCGTCGATGATAATAGTTTCGGCTTATATTGGCGACGAACTTATTAATAATTACTGGGCTGATGGTTTAATTATCTCTACTCCAACAGGTTCAACAGCTTATTCGTTAAGTGTTGGCGGTCCGATTTTAACACCCAATTCCGAAAATTTTATTATTGCACCGCTGGCACCACACAATCTCACAAACCGACCAATTGTAGTACCCGATAACTCGGAGATTACATTAAAAGTAGCCGGTCGAGGAACTCAGTTTCTGACATCGCTCGACTTTAGGTCGGTAACAGTTGAAATGGAAACCGTTATAAAAGTTAAAAAGGCGGCTTTTAAATTGAAAACGTTGCAATTGCCGGAGCAACCATTTTTTAATACTTTAAGGAATAAACTAATGTGGGGGATTGACAAAAGAAATAAGTAAAGATAACGTGCAAAGTGTGCCAATGGCAATAAACTTTATCAGTTTGATTTCTTTTGCAAGAAACTGCAATGAAATTCAGCAAAAATAACTGATTGCAAAGTACCCCCGAAACAGTTCTTAATTTTACCTTAAATCCTCCGAAACCACTACAATTATTATAACCTTAACAATTTTTAATCTTCTTTTGGGTTTTATAATAACATTCGGGTATGTTATTTTACGAATTATGTTACTTTTGTACCTCTCTAAAGCGAAAGTATTTAAGAGAAAAGTGAGTTAAGTTCGTTGATACACAGTGAGTTATAAAAGATTTTTTAGAGGAGAATATAATTTAAAAACACCAGAAATTTGGATGGAAATTGAGGTGTTATTTCACTCTTTTAAAATCATCACTATTTTAATGGATATTATAAAAATTTGAACATGTTTGAAGCCATTGTTAATTAAACGATTTTGAATACCAAAATGAAGAAAATTTTGTTGGTGTTTGCCACAGTTTGGATAACTGTTTCGGGGTTTGCTCAAAAAACTGCTGATATTGGGATTTGGGGAGGAACTTCGACATACTTTGGAGATATGAGTGATGCGCCCCAATTTCAAACGTTCAATTTAAATTTTGGGGCATATTTTAGGTATAATTTTAATGCCCGGGTTGGGTTACGTGCTATGTTTTTAACAGGTACTGTTGCACAGGATGGTAAAATTGAAGGTATGCCGTGGACGTTTGACAAAAGCGTTCAGGATCTTTCGGTTCAAATAGAAATAAACTATTTAAGATATATTTTAGGCGAAAAGAGAACTCCATTCTCATCGTATTTAACTTTAGGACTTGGGGTAGATTATTTTAAATATAACATGGATCCAGCATTAATTGCATTGTTTAATCCGGAGCATAATAAAGGGACTGATATAATTGAAGACGAACCTGTTATTGCTCCGACAATACCTTTTGGAATTGGATTTAAATATAATATAGGAAGACGTTTGGGAGTAGGAGTGGAGTACCAGGCGCGAAAGATATTTAGTGACAAGTTAGATGATCTTGATGATCCGCTGGCACATTTAAACCCGGCAGGAGAAGAAATTACATATACTTCCGGCGTGCATAATAACGATTGGTCGGGTTATTTAGGATTACACATAACATACATGATTTATATGGGCAAAAGTGTATGTCCGGTTTACGATAAGAAAAAGAAGTAATGGAATCGTTCAGAAACAGGCTAAATAAAAATACAATTCCAGAACACGTTGCAATTATTATGGATGGCAACGGCAGGTGGGCTGCAAAACATGGGAAAGCCAGAGTTTTTGGACATGAGAGTGGCGTGGAGTCGGTTCGTTCTGTTGTGGAAGGAGCAGGCGAAATAGGAATAAAATACCTCACTCTTTATGCATTTTCTACCGAAAACTGGGATCGCCCGAAAGAGGAAGTAGATGCATTAATGGAACTGTTGGTGCACGCCATTGAGATAGAAACCGAATCGTTAATGAAAAACAATGTTCGGTTATCAACCATTGGCGATATTGATTCGATGCCCACAAAAGTAAAAGAGAAATTAGAAAGATGCATTGATTTCCTGAATTCAAATACAGGGTTAAACCTCATATTAGCACTTAGTTATAGTTCTAAATGGGAGATAGTTAACGCAGTGAAGGAATTAGTTCAGGATGTGATGAATAATAAATTAAAACCAGAAATAATAAACAATGAACTGTTTGAGAACTATTTAAATACAGCAGAAATTCCGGATCCTGAATTGTTAATCAGGACAAGCGGCGAGTACCGTATCAGTAATTTTTTGCTTTGGCAAATAGCTTATTCCGAATTATATTTTACAGAAAAACTTTGGCCCGATTTTAGAAAGGACGACTTGTTTGAAGCCGTTTTCGATTATCAAAACAGGGAGAGACGATTTGGAAAAACCAGCGAACAGTTAATCAGCTAATAAATGTATAGAATGCTAAAATATATAACAATTTTATTATTTATAATTGTTGCTATTGTACCGGGAGCTTTTTCTCAGGAAACAGATAGTACCAATTTTTCAATATATTATTCGAGTTCTAAAAAATATGAAATTGCCGATGTTCAGGTTTCTGGTATTAAGTATCTCGACAAGTCGGTATTAATACAACTCTCGGGGTTAAAAGTTGGAGACGAAATTGATGTGCCCGGTGAAGTTGTTACAACCGCAATTAAAAAATTGTGGAATCAGGGATTATTTTCTGACGTAAAAATTGCTGCAACCAAAGTTGTTGATAATAAAATATGGTTAGATATTTATTTGCAGGAACGACCCCGACTGGCAGATGTAAATTTTATGGGCGTATCGAAATCGGAAAAAGATGATATTACTGAAAAAGTTCTGTTGTTAAAAGGAAGTCAGATTACTGATCATCAGGTAAACAATGCGGAGAGGGTAATTAAAGGTATTTTTCACGAAAAAGGATTTTTAAATACAACGGTAAACATTGTTCAGCGCGATGATAGTACCCAAAACAATAGTATTATTCTCGATATTTATATTGACAAGAAAGAGAAAGTAAAAGTAAACAAGATTTATATTTCGGGGAATGAGGAGATTAAACAAATAACGCTTGAACGTGCAATGAAAAAAACCAATGCAAAGGGGCTTCGTAATATTTTCAAAACAAAAAAATTCCTCCAGGAAGAGTATAAAAATGATAAAATTGCGCTGATTGATAAATACAACGAAGTGGGTTATCGTGATGCAATAATTGCCAGTGATTCTATTTATCAGGTCGAGGTTGGTTCGAAAAAGAAAACAAGAGTAAATATCGACATTGAACTTGATGAGGGAAATAAATACTATTTTGGCAATATACGTTGGGTTGGTAACACAATTTATCCATCTGATTATTTAAATAGTTATTTGGGTATAAAAAAAGGCGATGTATTTAACCAGAAAATTTTAGATAAACGACTTTTTGATAACGACGAAGGTCTGAATAATTTGTACCTCGATAAAGGATATCTGTTTTTTAATCTCGATCCGGTTGAAGTTAATATCAGTGTAGATTCAATTGATTACGAAATGCGGATTTACGAAGGTAAGCAGGCAACCATTAACGAAGTTCGGATTGTGGGAAATACAAAAACACACGAACACGTTGCCCGGCGCGAGATAAAAACATTTCCCGGAGACCTTTTCAGTAAAACATTATTAATGCGTTCGTACAGAGAATTGGCGCAACTTGGGCATTTCGATCCTGAAGCAATTAATCCTGACGTTCAGCCAAACCCTGAAGATGGAACCGTTGATATTGAATACCAATTGGTAGAAAAGGCAAACGACCAGATTGAGCTTTCCGGAGGATGGGGAGCAGGTATGTTTGTTGGTTCGGTGGGTTTAAAATTTGCAAATTTCTCTGTTCGTAATATTTTTAATAAAGAGGCATGGCGACCTTTGCCAACTGGCGATGGACAAACTTTGGCTCTTCGTTATCAAACAAGTGGACGTTACTATAGAACAGTTAGTTTGTCGTTTATTGAACCTTGGTTAGGTGGTAAAAAACCTAATTCATTTTCGGTTTCGTTATCGCATTCGCGTATAAATTATAGCGCCAATAAATATTATCAGTCATACAATTCATCAGGATATGGTGGTTATGGAAGCTCTCCTTATGGTTATGGCAGTGGCAGTGGTTACAGTGGTTACTCTCCTTACAGTAGTGGTTACGGATATGATTCTTATGGTTACGGAAGCAGCTATGGCGGTTACCCACAGTACCAGTATAATTACGATTCGGAAACGACAAATGATGCCACCGACCAAATTTGGGAAACTACTGCGCTGGCGTTAGGATACGGATACAGACTTTCGTATCCCGATGACTATTTTACAATATACCACGAAGCATCGTTGGAGCATTATAACCTGAGAAATATGGGTAGTTATTTCTATTTTCTGGCCGACGAAAACGGGCAGGTAAATGGTACATTTAATAACCTTAATTTTAAAACGGTAGTTGGTCGTAGTTCGGTCGATAATCCGTTGTATTCGCGAAGAGGTTCAAACATTTCGGTGTCACTTAAAGTAACGCCACCTTATTCGTGGTTTACCGATACCGATTACAGTGCTCCCGACATAACTGCTGAAGATAGGTACAAATGGATTGAATATCATAAATGGTTATTTAAAGGTGCGTTATTTACTCCCATAACAAAGAGTGCTGAGCACACTTTGGTTTTACGTACCGCATTCGAACTTGGCTTTTTAGGATATTTTGATGAGAATAGAAAATCGCCTTTCGAGGGATTTATTGTTGGTGGTTCAGGAATGTCGGGATATAATATTTACGGAACTGATTATGTGGCATTACGTGGTTATAAAGATTATAGTTTGAGCCCGCAAAGTGGTTCTAATATGTACTCGAAGTTTACAATGGAAATGCGTTTCCCGATTACTTTAAAACCAAGTGCAACTATTTATGCACTCGCCTTTTTAGAAGCTGGAAATGCAGGTTTAAGTTTCCATAATTATGTGCCGTTTAAGTTGCATCGTTCGGCCGGGCTGGGTGTTCGTATTTTCTTACCCATGTTTGGTTTGATGGGAATTGACTGGGGATATGGATTCGATGAAGTGCCCGGTAATCCGGGAGCAAACGGAAGTCAATTCCACTTTGTTATTGGTCAGCAGTTTTAATAATTATTGTTTTGGCATGGAATATGATAAAACATAATCAGTTAAATTTAAAATAGTAGTCATGAAACGAGCATCCGTAAACTGACGGACAAAGGAGAATTATTATTCAGCGAGTTCCATCGAATACATTTAATAATTAAAATTATAATGAGATGAAAAAAATAGTTTTAGCCATTGCTGCAATATTTACTCTTTTTGCAGCAACCAACGCGCAAAAATACGCGTTTGTCGATTCGGAATATATAATGGAGAATATCCCGGCGTTTACTGCAGCCCAGCAGCAATTGGATCAATTGTCATCGCAATATCAAAAAGAGTTGGAGTCGATGCATTCCGAAATTGAGCAGATGTACGGAGATTTTCAAGCTGAGAGTGTTTTGCTCTCGGAAGATATGAAACGTAAAAGAGAAGATGTGATAATTACGAAAGAGAAGGATTATAAACAACTTCAAAGAAAATATTTTGGTCCCAACGGCGACCTGTTTACGAAACGTCAGGGGTTGGTTAAACCAATTCAGGACGATATTTTTAATGCCGTTCAGGAGATTGCAAAAGATGGTAGTTACGCGGTTATTTTTGATAAAGCCGGGGGTACTACTCTGTTTTTTACAAATCCCAGATACGACCTAAGCGACCAGGTACTTCAAAAACTCGGATATAAATAATTTAGTACTATATTTAACGAAAATTTTTAACACAACATTGATTATGAAAAATTTAATGAAATTAGCTGTTGTTTTTATATTTGCTATTGCAACAGTAACTGTAAGTGCTCAAACATTAAAGTTTGGACATATTGATTTGCAGGCATTGGTTCAGGTTATGCCGGAACGTGCTACTGCCGAGGCTGCGTTTAATACATTTCAGGGTGAACTGGAAGATGTTATTGGCGAAATGAATAAAGAGTTGCAAGCTAAGTATGCTGAGTTTGAACAACTTGGGCCCGATGCTTCTGAAGTTAAGAAAAATGCAAAAGTAACTGACATTCAGGATATGCAACAAAAAATTCAAAGTTACCAGGCAACTGCGCAACAACAACTTCAACAAAAACAAGCCGAATTGTTGCAACCTGTTTTTACAAAAGCAGAAACTGCAATTGCTGAAGTTGCAAAAGAAAAAGGTTTAATTTATGTTTTTGATGTAGGACAAAAAATTGTTCTTTATAAATCTAACGAAAGTTTAGATTTATTACCTTTGGTAAAAGCTAAATTAGGAATTCAATAATAAATAGTTTTTGCCAACAAAAAGCCACCTTAATTAATTTTAAGGTGGCTTTTTTTAGTGTGCAATTAGATTTTAAAAATTAGTATAATCCCATTTTCCACGGTATGCACGGTCGAGCATCATGTCTGCACCGCGGTCTCCGGTAAATTTCTCTTTTTCAGGATTCCAAAGCAACGGACGTTGCAGTTCGTAAGCTATGTTTGTTACATTACAAACCGATGCAGTACGATGCCCGGTCTCAACATCTGAAATTGGTTTACTACGTTTTTTCATTGCATCAACCCAATCCTGATAATGGTTGTCGCTAAAATAAACACGTTTATCAGTCTCTTTTAAATCAGCTTTTGCCAGCTTCTTATTTGGGAATGTGCGTAAGAAACTTCTGCTCACCTCAATTTTTCCCTCAGTTCCGATAATTTGCACCGCATTGTCATCTTTCTTTTTTTCGCCCCAAAGTTTATGATTTACACGAACACCGTTTTCATAAATCATTGTAAGTCCGTGCGATTGTGCAGGCTCCGTTGGAGGCAGGAATTGAACAGGACCCGACTCATCCATATCGAGTGCCCACTGTGCAATGTCGAACATGTGCGCTCCCCAGTCGGTAACTAAACCACCACCGAAATTACGATAACCGCGCCACCATCCCCAAGGATCTTTATGCGCGTCGGTTGGACAAAGTATTTTATTATATCCACGGTAAAGTGATGGGCCAACCCATTCGTTCCAGTCTAATCCTTCGGGAACTTCCTCTGTTGGCAGGTCGCATTGTTTAATAGGTTCGCCCACGCTAACATTTATCTCTTTTATATCACCAATGTATCCGTTGCGTACCAACTCTACTGCATGGCGGAAATCGCGCCACGAGCGTTGCATGTTTCCGGTTTGGAAAACACGATCGTATTTGCGTGTTACATTTACCATTGCACGACCTTCGGCAACTGTTAATGCCATTGGTTTTTCGCAATAAATATCTTTACCTGCTTTGGCTGCATCGGCTACCATTTGTGCGTGCCAGTGGTCGGGTGCAGCAATTACCACTGCATCAATATCGCTCCTCTCCAAAAGTTCGCGGTAATAATGATAACCTTTTACCGATGCATCAACACCTTTGTCAGCATTATTTTTATTTGCTGTTTCAATAAAGGTTGCCAGTTTACTTTCGAAAACATCGCTGGCAGCAACGGCAACTGTTTCTTTGCATGCTCCAATATTTTCTAATAGAGTGTAAATTTGTTTACCGTTACCAATGTAGCCAAGATTAACTCGGTCGTTTGCCGCAACAAATCCGTTTCCTCCCAAAACATGCCGTGGAACTACAGTAATTGCAGCAGCACCAACAGCAGTTTTTTCAATAAAATTTCTTCTATTCATTTTACTCATTTTTAAAGGTATTAATTGATTTATAAACTTTTAAATTTTGATATCGACGTTAAATATAACAATATAAAATCGAGAATTCGTCTTAACAAAACACTGTATCTATTTGATACGTGCAACATAATCATCACCCATAACCCGCAACCTGTAATCCGAAACTCAAAACTATTTATTCTGCATCTACAGCACAACGAAACCCTGTATTAAATAACGATGTTTCGTGCGAGTTCATCGAGCGCGCACTTACCGAGAAACTATCTTCCCCATTTTGGTCGAAAAAAAACGAACCACCTCTTATAACTTTTACATTCGAATCTTCGCGAATTGCCACTACACTTCCCGGGTACGCTTTGTAATTGTCGGCGCACCACTGCCAAACGTTTCCGCCCATGTCGGTTAATCCTGCCTCGTTTTCGCCAAAAGTTCCAACCGGACTAGTAAATAAATATCCATCTTTAGCATCAGTAGAATTTATTTTGCCTTGCCAGGTATTGGCAAAATATTTGCCATTAACTGTTACTTTATCTCCCCAACTGAATTTGTTTTGCGAGTTTTTGCCGCTTCGTGCTGCATATTCCCACTCCGCTTCGGTGGGCAAACGCTTGCCTGCCCAACTTGCATATTTAACTGCGTCGTTCCAGGTAACATGAGTTACCGGATAATTATCGCTGGCATCTTCTCCGGCAGGACCAAATGGTTTTTTCCAAAATGCTCCGGGCAGTAATTCCCAGTTCTGAATCTCTAAATTAAAAACTCCCGAATCACCAAATTTTTCAGCTTCGGTTTTATAATTGGTTGATTCTATAAAAACACGAAATTGTGCAACAGTAACAGGTGTTTTATCAATTTTGAATGATTTTACAGTTACACTATGAACGGGTTTTTCTTGTGGTAATCCGTTTTCTGAACCCATTAAAAATGTGCCACCTTTAAAAAGTATCATTTCACTTTTTAAAACACTATTTTCAGTTTTATTGGATTTATTTATCGTTACTTGAGATTCGATATTTTTATTGTGATTATTACCTGAATTCTCTTGTTTAGGTTTTTTGCCATTACACGACAAGAGGAGAACTGCCATTGAAAGGAAAAGTATTTTCTTCATATTTCACAAATTGAAGCGGTAAATTTGGTTGTTTTTATTTTTTAATCAAAATATTTCGCCACAGTAATTAAAATGATTTTTTATTTTTGCTTTATGTTCATCATTTCATTAATATTGTCAATTGTACAAAAACTCAATGAATTAATATGAGACTAACAGTAATCGACATTGTAATAATTTTTACTTACCTGATTTCCACAGTAGTTATTGGGCTGGTTTTAAAAAAAGTAGCTCAGAAAAGTAAATCGAATTATATGCTGGGTGGTAATAAACTGCCCTGGTATATGCTCGGGTTATCAAATGCATCGGGCATGTTCGATATATCCGGTACAATGTGGCTGGTTACCTTGCTTTTTGTTTATGGTTTAAAAAGTATTTGGATTCCGTGGTTATGGCCGGTGTTCAACCAAATATTTCTGATGGTTTTTCTGAGTATCTGGTTGCGTCGCTCGAAAGTTACCACCGGTGCCGAATGGATAACCACCCGTTTCGGACACAGGCGCGACAGTAATCTTTCGCACGGAATTGTGGTGATTTTTGCACTTGTTATGTGTTTCGGAATGTTGGCGTACGGATTTATCGGGCTCGGAAAATTTATGATGATTTTTATTCCCTGGGATATAATTTCTCCACATATTCCTTTTCATGTTGCTGAACAATATGTGCCACATTTATACGGAATTGCATTTACAATTTTTGCTATTTTTTATGCCATAATTGGTGGAATGACAAGTATTGTCTGGGCCGATGTACTTCAGTTTGTAATTATGACAATTGCTGCAATTGTAATTGGTATTTTAGCAATGAAAGCTCTGGCAGTTGAAACTTTAAATGTACCGGATGGCTGGCGATCTCCGTTTTTTGGACGAACATTAAACGATTTGGATTGGAGTGGAATTATAGCCGAAGTAAATAGCAAAATTGCCTCCGACGGTTTTTCACTCTTTACGATATTTTTTATGATGATGGTATTTAAAGGTGTTTTAGTTTCGCTTGCCGGACCTGCACCAAACTACGATATGCAAAAAATCCTCTCAACAAAATCGCCCAAAGAAGCAGCGAAAATGAGTGGGTTTGTTTCCGTGGTTTTAATGCCAATCCGCTATTTTATGATTGCCGGTTTTGCAATACTCGGATTACTCTATTACGACCGTTTAAATCTGATGGTAGGCGGAGTAATAGATTTCGAGCAAATTTTACCTTCGGCAATTTCAGAATTTGTTCCGGTTGGATTATTAGGATTGCTACTTGCAGGGCTACTTGCTGCGTTCAACTCAACCTTTGCCGGAACATTAAATGCTGCTCAGGCATACATTGTTAACGATATTTATTTGCGTTACGTAAAGCCGGAAGCGTCAAATAAACAGATTACAAATATGAATTATATCACCGGAATTGTGGTGGTAATAATCAGTATTATTTTTGGGATTTTTGCCGAAGATGTAAATAGTGTTTTGCAATGGATTGTATCGGCACTTTACGGAAGTTTTGTGGTGTCGAATGTATTAAAATGGTACTGGTGGCGTTTTAACGGTTATGGATATTTCTGGGGAATGGTTGCCGGGCTAATTCCGGCGTTAATATTTCCATATGTTTTTTCCGAGACGCTTGATTTGTATTACTTCCCATATTTATTAATGGTTTCTATCGTGGGTGCTCTGTTAGGTACTTTCTTAACAAAACCAACCGATGAAGAGACACTAAAAGAATTTTATAAAACTGTAAATCCATGGGGTTTCTGGGGACCAATAAAACGAAAAGTAGTTGCCGAAAATCCGGATTTCGTTCCCAACAAAAATTTCAAAATAGATATGTTTAATATTGCAATCGGAACAATTGCACAAACTGCATTAGTAGCACTTCCAATCTATGTTATTTTAAAAGATACACTGCCAATTTGGATAACAATTATTATAACTGTGATTTGTGCTGTTATTTTGAAAAAAACGTGGTGGGATAAACTGCCAGAAAACTAAAATAGTTTAAGGTTTAAACTGAGATGATTCCAACAAAAGAACAATTCGATAAGAAGTTAGCTAAATTGAAAAAGGAACACCAAAAGTTCCTCTCGAAGAAAAACAAGCCGGTAACAAAAAATTATAATGGAATTTACCAACGTTATAAACGACCTGTTTTAACGGCTGCCCACGCGCCTTTGCATTGGCGTTTCGATTTGAATTATAAAACCAACCCATTTTTAATGCAGCGCATTGGCGTAAATGCTACATTAAATAGCGGGGCAATTTATTTGAATGGGAAATATCTGTTGATGGTCCGTACCGAGGGCTGGGATCGTAAATCTTATTTTGCAGTTGCCGAAAGTATAAATGGCATTGATAACTGGCGGTTTTGGGAACGTCCGGTAACAATGCCCGAAACCGATAAGCCTGATACAAATGTTTACGATATGCGACTTATTCAACACGAAGATGGTTGGATTTACGGCGTTTTTTGTGCCGAACGAAAAGACCCGGCTGCACCAAAAGGCGATACTTCGCAAGCAACGGCAAGCGGTGGAATTGCACGTACAAAAGATTTGACAAACTGGGAACGTTTGCCCGATTTTATTTCGCACCACGGTCAGCAACGTAATTTGGTTTTACACCCTGAATTTGTGGATGGTAAATATGCTTTTTATACCCGACCACAAGACGGTTTTATTGAAGTTGGAGGAGGCGGTGGAATTGGCTGGGCACTGGTTGACGACATCACAAAAGCTGAAGCTCCAGACGAGAAAATAATTGACGAGAAAATTTATCATACCATAAAAGAGTTGAAAAACGGTCAGGGACCGGCACCCATAAAAACTAAAAAAGGTTGGCTGCATTTGGCGCACGGTGTACGTGGTTGTGCTGCCGGTTTGCGTTATGTGCTATTTATGTTTATGACAGATTTGAAAGACCCCTCGAAAATAATTGCCCGCCCCGGTGGTTATTTTATGGCTCCCGAAGGCGATGAGCGTGTTGGAGATGTTTCGAATGTACTTTTTTCTAACGGCTGGATTAGAAACGAAAAGGATGAGATATTTATTTATTATGGCTCGTCGGACACACGCATGCACGTTGCAACTTCAACGGTTGATCAGTTAATTGACTACTGTATAAATACACCGGAAGATGGTCTGCGTTCTGCTGCTTCAGTAAAAAATATTAATAAATTGATTGATAGAAATAAAAATGAGTAAAACATACAACTGGGCAATTTTAGGTTGCGGGAAAATAGCAAAGAAATTTAGTGACGATTTAAAACTTCTGCCAAATGCAAAATTATACGCAGCAGCTTCGCGAAATCTGGATAATGCAAAAGAGTTTGCGGCAGAAATGGGATTCGAAAAAGCCTACGGAAGTTACGAGGAGATGGTTGCCGACCCAAAAGTAGATGTAGTTTATGTGGCAACTCCACATTCGCATCATCACGAACATACTCTGCTTTGTCTGAAAAATAAAAAAGCAGTTTTGTGCGAAAAGGCTTTTGCCATGAATAAAAAGGAAGTGGGGGAGATGGTTGCCTGTGCAAAAGAGAATAATACATTCTTAATGGAGGCATTTTGGACCATGTTCCAGCCCAGTTTTATAAAGGCGATGGAAATTCTAAAATCGGGAGAGCTGGGTAAATTGAAAGTTGTTCGATCCGACTTTGGTTTTAACGGACCTTTTCATCCCGATAATCGTTTGTATAACATTGCGCTCGGCGGCGGCTCGTTGTTAGACATCGGAATTTATCCGGTGTTTGCAGCTTTAACTTCGCTGGGAATGCCAGAAGTAATAAAGACTTTTGTCGATTTTAGCGAAACCGGCTCGGAGGAAAGTATCAGCATGATTTTTAAATACAAAGGTGGCGAAATGGCAAATCTGGTTTCCAGTTTCTCGTCGTATTCGCCAACAAAAACCGAATATTGGTGCGAAAAAGGATATTTGGTTTTGAATCCGAAATGGCATGCGCCAACAAACATAACGGTTGTAAAAGATGGGGAAGAGCCGCAAGTAATAAATCCTAAAAAAGGTAAAGGAAAGGGTTACGAATTTGAGGCTGCTCATGTTATGGAATGTTTGGATGGCGGTAAAATTGAAAGCGATAAAATGAGCTGGCAGATGAGTATTGATTTGATTGAAACACTCGACAGGATTAGAATTGATGCCGGAATATTTTTTCCTGAACATGATAAAAACTTATTTTCATAAATAAAAACTTCTGTTTTGAATTTTAAAAAATTTAAAAGGCAATTCGAACACGAACTTACCGACAATATTCTGAATTATTGGGTGAATGAAGTTTACGATCCGCAAAGAAAAATGTTTATTGGCAAAATTTCGAACGATGGTGATAAATTTCCTGACGCTCCACTTTCGGCAGTTTTTATTACTCGTATTATGTGGACTTTTTCGGCAGCCTACCGGATTTATCCTACCGGATTACATAAAAAAATGGCTGATGAGGCTTTCCGTATTTTGCTCGAAAATTTTTGGGATCAGGAGAATGGTGGAATTTATTGGAGCGTTTTGCCCAATGGAAAACCAGTGGATAGAAAAAAGCAATTTTATGCCGAGGCATTTTTTGTTTATGCTTTATCAGAATATTACCTGGCATTTCAAGATGAGAAGGCAAAGCAAATTGCAACTTCTATGTTTATGCTGATTGAAAAATATGCATTCGATACTGAGTTTGGCGGATATCTTGAAGCCACAACTTTTGATTGGAAAGAGACTGATGACCAACGTTTAAGTCCCAAAGATTTAGATGTTAAAAAGACGATGAATACGCACCTTCATATTTTGGAAGCATACACAAATTTATACCGTATTTATAAAGATGAAAGCCTTAAACAACAGTTGGAGCAACTAATCCATATTTTTATTGATAAAATTGTTGATCGTAAAACCGGACACTTAATTCTGTTTTTTGACAGAGACTGGACTGTTCGTTCTGAAATTGATTCTTACGGTCACGATATTGAATTTACCTGGTTACTATGTGAAGCTGCCGCAATGTTAGGAGATGTAGGAATTATTGATAAGGCAGAACAGATTGCTCTGGAATTTTCTGACGTGTCGTTAAAAGAGGGATTTGCAAAGTGCAGTGGATTGTATTACGAGAAAGATGATGGCAGATTAATGGAGGAATTTCATTGGTGGCCGCAAGCCGAATCAGTGGTTGGATTTTTTAATTCGTGGCAATTTTCGAAAGATGATAAATACTTGCAGCAAACCATTAATAGCTGGGAGTTTATTCAGAAAAATATAATCGTCAAGAAAAAAGGGGAGTGGTTTTGGGCTGTCGATTCCAATTTAAAAGTTATTAATAATGATAAGATAAATGCATGGAAAGCACCTTATCATAATGGGAGAATGTGTTTAGAGATGATGCGAAGAATTGAGAATGTTGTAGGAGTTTAGATGTCCTAAATTGGAAACTAATCTTTTAAATGATGCTTGAGTTTATCGCGAAGAAATGAAAGCGATCGATATATTTGAGTTTCAACTGTTTTAGGTGAGATATTTAATTTCGCTGCAATTTCTTTGTGTTTTAACCGTTCGAACCTACTTAATCGAAATACTTTCTGACGCTGTTCTGGTAATTTGTTAATGGCATTTTCAAGGTCTTCTTTCAAACTGTTAAAAGAGAGAAAAGAGATTGCATCCTGCTCTTCAGTTTCCATCTCTTCTATTTTTGACTCCATTAAAATATCGTCCAATCTTGAAATCCGACGTTCCCGTTTAATATAATTTAATGATCTGTTTTTTACCGCTTTATATAAATATGGTCTAATAAGATTCTTGTTCTGCAACTTGTGATTTTCTTCCCAAAACCGTGCTAAAACTTCCTGTACTATATCTTTACATGTATCGAAATCATCGATAAACTTTAGGGCATATAAACTTAAATCAGGATAGAATTCCTCAAATATTTGCTGAAATTCATCAATCCCAATCTTATTTTCTCCGCCATTCGTGTAAAGACCCAAAAGCCACATAAATTATGGATTTCTTATGTATAGCCCCGCAAGATACTAAGAAAACACATTTTTTAAAGTGTGCATAAATATTTCTATTAATTTGGCGAGTATTATTTTTCAGGAACTCATGATGTATTCTTCCTGCCGCGATTCCTGTACCCAAAAATATAGCTTCAATATTTAATTTCTGAGTTTTGCTCATTGCGCAAATTTAACTATTGTTTTTGGAGAATATCTCTTTTCTCTTTCGAAAAACTACTGAACACAAAACAACTCAGCAGGATTAAAACGGATAGTTTTTCATAGTTTATAGTTTCACTGATTAATCTATTTTTTCAGGCTTCTCAAATTCACTTTTCATTTCGTAAGGCAACCGCCAAACATTCCCGTCAAAATCGCCAAACCATAGTTCCGATTTGCTAAAATTATGAGGATTGCCGCTTGCCCAGAAAAAGCAAAACGGTGCTTTGTAATTCACAGGTCGCCGTACGTAGGAGTTGTTAAACTTGCTGTTCTCCGTAATTGTTTTTTCTCTTTTCCATGTTTTTCCTGCATCATTCGAAATCCATATTTCGAGCTCGCCACCCACGCCCCATTTTTGCGGAGCAGCAACTGTTGGCGCAACAATTTTCCAGCTCTTTTCTGAAATAAACAGGCTTCCCATATCGTAATTATGGTCGGAAGTTGTTGCCACAAAAGTTTTCCATTTGTCTCCATCCCATTTTGTGATGCACCATTCGTAGGGCGCATTTTTTGGTCCCGGTTCGCACCCGTTACTTCTGATATATAAACAGACTGGATTTCCGGCAGCATCGAAACCCATGTCTTTCAGGTACACATTTTTTCTTTGCGAGCTGTAATCGACTGCGCGGGCAGGAGTCTCGATTTTTACAAGGGGGATTTTTAGTTTTTCACCCGAAGCTGTTTCCCAGGTTTTACCAAAATCGGGTGATTGAATATAATACAAATCGGTGCGTTTATCCACATTTCCCTGCGGATGCCGATTGAAAAAGGTACCAACTACTTTCCCGTTAAAAATATTGCTTGTTTGGTAATGCCCCGATTTTTCGCCTTCGTTTACAGGAATGGCAGCCAGCATTTTATCGTCCGTCCAGTTTTTCCCATCGGTGCTGGTTTCGAAATATAACTGCCGTACACCGGTGTATTTTGTAAAAAAATGGAAATATCCAGAATTTGTATTCCATGGTTGCGGATAGGTAAATTCCTCCTCCGAAAGAATTTCAAATTCATTAATATCGAATGGCTTTTTACTTTTTAGTTTAATGCCCGGACGCGACCTGCCCCTGCCGCTCACAAAGATTCGGATAAATCCGTCGTCGTCAATTAGTATCGATGGGTTGTCATGTGGGTCGTCAACTCCCTGTTTGTCGTAAACAACTGTTGGTTTCGAAACCATTTTAGTTTTATGATTGTATTCGCTAATCATACAAAGCAGGTGGCGTTTTTCTTCTGAAGTCGTTCCCCCGTAAACAAAAAATGTTTTATCAACTTCGGGCGAATAAATAGCGAGCGGAACGTGCTTGGCGGTGTAAGTTCCCAGTGCTCCGGAGTATTTGTCGCCGTACTCAAATTTCTGGTTCAGCTCGAACCAGATTCCAAGGTAGCCATCTATTTTTGTATTGTTTAACGGCTGGGCGTTTACAAAACCCATACAGAAAATCAGTATTAAAATTAATGTTGTTTGTTTCATATTATTTTGTTGTTACAATGTTGTTATCAATTTGAAAGAGGTACGTTTAAGAAACCTTTTTCATTGTTTGAGATTTCTCTTCCTCCGTCGTCGTACCAATGACATATTTAATTTAAGACCCTGAAACAAGTTCAGGGTGACGTCTATGTTAGTATTACAGTTAATAAATACCGTCATGCTGTCCAAACGACTCCCATGGAGAACTTGGTTCAGCACCTTTTTCTTTTATTGACTGATTATGACCAAAAACTTGTTTCCCCTTTCAGGTCTTTAGGTTGGTATCGCTTCAGGCGATGCTATCTGTTTTTTACCTCACACTCAATTTTAAAGTTACCGTTTCCCCAGCTTCACTCTCCTTCGGGAGTTTAATATCCAGCTCAGTTTTTCCATTCCTTAATGTTGCATTTTTTTCTGTATATTCTCCATTTAAAATTAGTTTTATCCCGGTAAGCTTTTGTGTTGGGTCGGCCAATGAAACCTGCAACCCGTCGTCCTGTTTTTTCAATAGAACCAAACAGGGTTTGTCAACTTCAACACCACCAAAAGCAGTTGTTTTCCCGGGTTTGTAGAATACAATTCCTGCAATCGAACCATCGGAAGAGACCACTTCCTGTCGCTCTTTTTTATTTGCAATTTTGAATGGAAGTTGTTTTTCCATCTCATTTAATCCCTTTTGAGTTGCGCGAGGAACTAAAATATAGTTGTACTTTTTATCCACAGGATTTGTTCCGTGCACAAACCAGAGTTTAAAAATTTCAGCCTTTTCAATTTTTTCGGGATAACGAATTGCTACCCGGCTCCACGAGCCTTCCACCGGTTTTGTTTCGAGTGCCAGCTCTCCTTTATCAGGGAAAAAATAGCCTGTGTTATCGTGTAAAATCCATTTTGCATTTTTAATATTTTGGCTTTCCTGTGCAACTACTTCAGTAGAATTGGTTTTAATTTTTGTCTCTCCGTTCCTAAAAACCTGATTTACGCTGGTGGTTACCAGCAGCCCGGTTGACGAAGTTATTCCAGCTCCCAAACAAACCACTTTATCGTCGAACATAAACCACGATTTGCGTGCTTTTAGTCCGTTGCGGTTGTAATCCATTGCAGCCACCCCGTTTTTGCCATCGGAAACGCCACCCACAAAATCACTTTCAATGCGGTAGCCTTTTGAAGTTAAAACAGGCAAAACTTCGTTGTTTTGCTGCGTTGTGGTTCCCGGTATCTTTTTCCAGTCCCAGAACGGAAAAATATTACGGTACTCCTCGCCCGACTGGTAAAGAAACGATGCGCCGTCGCCCATATAATATCCCTGCAAATTTTCGGAGTTGCACGACTCGGCACCAATTACCCTTTTGGAACACATTTTTACCGAGAAATAATAGTTGGGCGTTCGTTGCACCTGAAAGTCCGACCGCCAGAAATGCCTGTTTCCAGCTAAATTCTTGTGTTGATTTGCATTGGTATAATCTGCTGCAAAAGCGGGGTCAACGGTCTCCATTTTTTTTAATGATTTCGATAGGTCAGACGCTTTCGATTCGGGGGCATCGACAAACAGTTGCCGTCCGCAGGCGCTGATATCCATTTGGTTTTTCCAGGTTACCCACTGCTGTCCTTCCAACAGGTAGCTACGAAGTATTGCCATCTTATTTTCGTCGAAATGAAAAGGTGTTTTTCGTAAAATCGATATCCATTTTATCATATCGGAAACGTACGACAAACCATAATTCCCGAACTGCAACTGCGGACCGTGCTGGTGGTACGACCAGTCGGGCTGCACCCCTTCGCCCAAACTCACTTTCAACTCCTCCTGTATCGAGTTGGCAGCTTTTTTTACCATCACCGAATCTTTTATCAGAAGTGAAGTTAACAGCACATTTCCCGACTGCCAGACTTTGTTTTGCCCCGTTCTCCCAATTTTGCAGCGGTTGAGAATTGCCAACGCTTTTTCGAGTTGTTCTGGCGAGAGCTCCCCTTCCATTAAAATCAAAACCGGGTTTAATATTTTGGGGACACCAATAACCGGGTACCACCAGTTTGGACATATAAAATCGTTATCGAGCCAGAAATTAAGGGCTAATTGTATTTTTGCAGAAACTTCTTTTTTCTGATAATAACTGGTTCCGGTTGTTTGATAGGCTTTTGCAATTTCGAGCAGATTATTGAGGTGTTTACGGGGTTCCCAGGCTCCTCGTGCCTGACTGGAATAGTCAATATTTATCCACGAACCATTTTCCTGCATGGTATTTAAAAGTTGCCCTACTTCCTCCAAATCGGCTGGTTTCTCAAGAATATTTAATAATACATTGTGGTGAAGTTGTCGCAGGTTTTCCGGGTAATCTTTTCCGTTTTCGAAAACTTTTGCAGATTTTGTTTTTGCACACGAGAATCCGATAATAATCAGGATTATCAGGAATAGGTTTTTGTATTTCATCTTTAATTAATGTTTCCAAATTTTTTATTTTGAAATCCGGGTAAAACTAAGTTTTGTCTTTTTACTGTTCGAATACGGAATTGTAATTTCCCAACTTCCTTTTTTATTATTTTCAACTTTCAGTTTTATCTCTTTTGAATTTTTTGAAATAATTTTTGCTGACAACTCAGGGCTCTCTTTTTCCGAAGGAACAAGCAACCAAACAAAAATTTCATTGGCATCTATTTTGGTTGAATAAATTGTTGCCACATTTGGCTCGAACTTGTTGTACTCTTCGCTGTACCAGCCCTGTATTTCGGGTTTTTCCTGACCTTTAATAAATTTAATATTCCAATCGGTTTTATCAACCGGAATAATTTCAAGATTTCCTTTTTCATTTTTTGTTGAAACAATTCCATTGGCCAACTCCTGCACTTTGCAATCGGGGTGCCAGTGCCAGAGTGTTTCAATTTTTCGGGGACGGTCGGTTTCAATTTTATCAACCACAACCCAAAAATTACCACGGACATAAAATAGTGCCCGGGTATGTTTTACATTCTCCAAATCGTAATATTTGTCGAAAGAATTCGAGGCATAATCAAAATCAGGAGTTAATATAAAATAATTTTTGGAAAGTGGTTTGTCGGTGACCCGAACATCTGCTTTTTGCCCCTTTCCGTCAATCAGAACCGTGTTGTGTCCCTGCGTTCCTTTTGCATATCCCCTGAATTTTTCGGCCACCTCGCCGGTGTAGGCAAAACGTCCGGCATCAACCAGCAAATCGCGGCCAAAAGCGGAAATTGAGATGTGCAGTTTATCGTTGTGCTGGTGCCCGCTTCCCCATGGACCAATATCGAAGAATGACCAGTGTGCATTCATATCGTAACCACTACGCGATATTAACTGCCCAGCCCAGGGATAAAAATAAGAGGGGCCATCGGTAGGTTTTACCCCCGATTTGCCGTTTGTGGCAATGTATTCCCAGTCGGGTTTGTTAAACCTTTTTACACCCTCTAAAATTAATTTTACGTTGCTGCCTTTGTCGCCATCGTTGTTTAAAATACGGTTGCCATCGGGGCGGATTATGTGCGTACTGTAACTGTACATATTTTCGATGGTTTGATTGAAAAAGTCGGGGAGGGGCTGGTTTGCATTGTCACAAATATCTTTAAAGAGTACAAAATTCGCCAGTGCAACATTGTGGTAATGCGATGTAAGTTCAGTTTGCACACCATCCGGGTAAACCTGCCCTTTCATACTTTCGGTCATTGTTTTTATTGAATATGCCAACCACTCCGGAGAGTCTTTAAACTCAGGAAAATTTGTTGCGACAGTTGCCAGTGCCGATATTTCCATTGTGAGCCAATTATTGCCCCCATGAAAATTACGGTTGTAATGAGCGTGGTCGGGCAGACTACTGAGCATCAGAAGCTGAGTTGCCGGCGACATATACTCACTGTTTAAAAGGCCATAAAAAATGCGCGACCAAACTTTTGCACGAAAACTAACTTCTAAACCGCGCCAAACCGAAGTGCTGCTTTTTACCCCCGGATAGGGCATACTTTTGATGATGAAATCGCGTAAAAAAAGGTCGATGTATTCGGCATATTTCGGGTTTCCGGTTTCGAGATACACCGAAAAAACATGGTTTAACTGAGAATGACGGTTCGAAAGCCATGCCCACTCACGGTCGTTATTCGGTCCTTTGTAATACCAGTTGCGGTGGCCGTCTTTGCCAACAGGAACTTCGCCCCTGACATTCTGAACGACAAAAACATTTTTTAAAATAGTATCGGCAAGCGATTCTGTTTTGGTTGTTTTTTCGGGTTGAACTTGTCGTAGAAATTGAGCTGTATTTCCATTTTTATAGTATTCGAGAAGTTGGGTGCAAGCTTCCACGGTATTTCCCGAATTGAAGGCTTGTTTTACCTTTTCCATACCTTCGGTATCGAGGTTAAACTGGTTGAGCATGGTTTCTATCTCTTTTGGATAGGCGGTGTAAACATCTTCAATGGTTCTTATATTTTTCCAGTTTTGGGCAGAAATTGTGCCGGTGAACGAGAGAATTATCAGGAGTAGAAAGAGGTGTTTTAATTTCATTGGATTTCCTTTTTTAGTTTATATAGATACAATTGACTGGGTTTTGGCCAGGGTTTTTCGCGGGGGCGGTCGCGGTTGCGGTTTATAGTTTCCCACTTCAGAACATACCTGAACTCATCGTTTTCAGGTTTTCCAATATCGCCGGAAGTTTGAATTAAAAGCCCGGGAAATTCGCCTTCCACTTTTAGTTGCGATTTAAAAGGTGCCGGCTTTAAAACTTTCCCGCAGTTTTCAAATTTGTCGTTAAGCAAAATAGTTCCATTCCCATATTTTATATGCCAATAACTCAGTTCATAAAAACCGTCTGTTCTCTTTTTGAATTTCTTCAAAACCACCTCACTGTTAATACTACCATTTCCCGAAAATTCCCAGCGGTAATCCCAGTTGGTTATCTTATTGTAAATCCATTTATCTCCTTCAGTCCGGGCGATATAAAATTGCAGATTTCCATCCGAATCGTATTTGTGATAGGCAAAAACGGGTCTGTTGTTTTTGTCTAAACAGAGTTTTGCAGCAAGATTTATAATACCGCCTTTTGCAGGAATAGGGTCAACAACTACCAATTTTTTGTCGAGGGTTGCAGGTAGTTCGAGCGGCTCGCCAAAAGCGTTGAACCAGTTTTTCAGGTCGGGGCTTTTCATGTACGAAAGGTCGTGGTTGGTCGAGCAGTCGGGCGTGTCGCGCCAAACCCAGTAAACATGATACCAACCATCTTTCATAAGCGTTGGCTGCGTTTGGTAGGCATTCATTAAACCCTGCCCATCGGTGAGCGGGACATCTAACATCCGCGACCATTTTTTTGTCTTACAATCGTAGATATTGTAAATCTCGTTACCGTTTCCGCTGCCCCCGTCGCGGTAATGATATAATAACTCTTTCTCTTTGGTGAGCATAAAATGCGGATAAGTGGTACGTTTTTCTTCGCTACCCACCATTGCAAAAACCTGTTTCAACGTTGAAATATCGTTGGGTTTTGTGCTGCGGAAATATGTTAACGGATGTACATGCACATTCCCTGAAAGATGAATAAAACCTTCTTTGTCGATTCCGAGGGTTACAAAATTGTGGCTATCCCAACCCAAAACGGTACTTGTTCCGCCGGTAGTTTTGCGCGAAGTTGGAGGAATAATGTGCAGTTGAAAGTTATCCTCATCGAGATTTCGCTGACCGACTACCATATTTCTGTTTGCGTTATAATACGCAATGTACTGACGGTTACCGTGAGTGTATAAACAGAATCCAACCGGGTGACCTGCCCAAACAGAATCAATCTGAATTACCTGTTCGATGGATTCGGTTTTATTGGTTTCGTCGATGATAATTTCTTCGGTCTGTTGTGTTTGAGAAAACCCTAAGAGTGATAAGAGGGAAAATAAGCTGATTAAAAGATGTTTACTATGCATGCCAAAATAAGTTATAAAGTAGTTAATCGCTAATGCGAATCAAAATAGTCAATAATTGTGTAAACCTGGTTATTCAGTTCGCTCATTTTTTCCATCATCGGTTTCCATATCTCGTATTCATTGTTTACAATTCCTTTATTCGAATCAATATTTGAAGGGTCCACACCTTTTGCAGTCGGGTCGTTATCCTGATATTTAAAATAGTGCCACCCGACACAATTTTTCGATTCCAATAGTGCCAGATTGTAATTTTGATAAAACAGACCCCTCTCTTTTTGGGTTTTAACAATCCAGCCCGCACCGCTCTTGTTCGACATTCCCGAATCTTCTCCTTTCACGTAATACTCGGTTATTATAAACGGTCTGCCTGTCCATTCTGCCCAGTTTTTCAGGTCGGTTTTATCAGGAGTCCATTTGCCGTAGTAATTATTTGATACGATATCGAGGTATTTCCCGGCAGTTTTCATAAAAGCAGGTTGATTTTTTTCGCTGCTGTAGAACCGGGCTCCAATGTACATATGGTTTGGGTCATATTTTTTTATGGCGCGGGAAACAACTGAGAAATACTTTTCGGCTACGAGAGATAAAAACTCCTCGCGTTGTTTATCGGTAATTTGCGTCGGATTAATATCCCTCTCTTCCATCCACTTTTTTGCCGCTTTATGCCCGGGTTCTGTTTCGGAAAGCGCATAGAAATTATCTAACGAATGAAACTTGAAAGGCATTTCATTATCGGAGAAATAGCCAAAAAGATTGGCATCGGTTTTATAGGCAACCAACTGTTGTGCATGTTTATCGCAAAAAGTTTTAAACTCGGGGTCGAATACAAAAATTGCACTTTTGGGATAACCGGTATGTCCGGGTTGCTGGTAGATTCCTCCCCTCACACTCCCGTAACTACTCATAAAATTCAAATTTATACAATAGCTAAATGGCTTTTCGAGGGTTTTATTTGCTGTCATAATTGCATCGGCATCCGACCACGAACCGGCACAGGTAAATCCATTTTTCTGAAGCATTTCAATGGTCTCCTTCATCCAATTTTCCTTTGTTCCAAACCGCTCTTTTAACATCCGGTTATTTCGCTCAGATTTTCCCGGTCTTACAGCATTCAACGCAACATTAAAATAGTAATATCCTTCGGGATCGATTGCCCACCATCTGTCGTCAATTTTCTCGACACGAAAAAATCCGGTCGCCTCTGATTTCTTTTCCATCAAACCACCGTATTTGCTGAGTTTTAATGGGTTCTGTAGAGGTTCATATCCGGTAAGCAAATCAACCGTGCGTGTTTTAAATGGTTGATAATCGGAATAACTACTTGTTCCATCTTTGTGATATTTGCGAACTTTTGCATCAACAATTGTATATTTTTGTTCCGAACTATCCCCGATTTTCTTTTTTTCTCCGACACATCCAAACAGTGTGGCGATTAATAAAAAGATGATAATTTTTCTCATATTTGATGTTTCCATTTTTGTTTGTTGCCTTTAATCTCCGTGTTAAAACCCGGGGTTACAAATACTTGTTCCCTAAGGAGTTGCGATAGTTGTTGATGTTAACTCTTTTGTAGTCGGTTACCACTCTGCGAGAGTTTTATTTAAAAAATCTCCCTGAGCTCCCATTGTCTCCGGAATCATGATTACTTCGAACGCCTCTTTTGTGTTTGCCGGGATTTCGCATTCGAAACCCACCATAATAGTTCCCGGGTTTTCAGCATCGTAACTGTGGGGTGGTGCTGTGCTCCATGTTTTCATTTCAATATTATCGCATCCCTGTACTTTAAGTTTCAACACTTTACCATTGTCTGTCAGAGTAGCCTCTTTTTCACCCAATTCAACGGTTGAATTCGTTACAATTTGCCAACGTATTTTTGTTGTTTTACCGAGGGTTTCAATCTCGTCGCGAATGATGGTATATTTTAAATCTTTTAAAGCAATACCGCGGGTAGCACTTTTTAGCTGGCCGTTATAAATACCCGAAATATCGGATATTGAAAACATAAAATTCTCATCGTCGGAGTAGCGGTCGATTTTTGCATATCCATCCACTCGTTGTTGTTGGTCGTCAACAATTAAAACATTGTGCGAAAAGTTGTTCATCCTGAAAATTGTCCAGCGCTCGGCATCCTGTGTTTTCCCGAAAATTTTCATTCCGAGCGATTCCAGCGACTCGTAACTCTGGCTCCCCAAATCGGTTGCCCAACGTCGGCCGTCGGCCTCCATTATAAACGACCCGATATCCATATGGCCATGATTTACCGAAGGTGACCCGGCTTTAAACCCAAGGTAAACGGCTTTCGAATTGGTCCAGCTCGAGCGCATCATTGCAACAGGATTCGCTCCCTGACCCATCCAGAATTTTTCGGTTGGTTCTTTAATATTTGCAAGCGGGATGTTTTTGCCCCAAATCATAATTGCCGGAAGTTCCCTGATTCCTTTAAATTTTGAATAGTCGTTTGCCTCGAGAAACCTCTTTTCGGACCATAAAACCGATGGGTCTCCCGTTTTTTCGGCAAACCAAAACATGGCAGGTTTTAAATTTGTTCCCGTTCCGCAGTCGCTGAAAGTGAAATTCCCTCCGGTTGGTGTAACCATTTGTCTCATAAAATTTGCCGTTTCGAGATAACCCGGAGTTGCAGATAGTCCCCTGTCGCTCCCCAGTGCTTTTTCCACAGCACTCGAAAACAACACATTAAATGTTGTCCCATATCCCCAATAACCATAACCTTCGGGGTAATTTCCATCGGGTTGGTACGCTTCCATTGGTAAAGAGATGGTTTCGAATGCCCGGTCGATAATCTCCTTTGCCAAATCAGGGTAATCTTCCTGAATTGCCAGTGCCCCGTAAACCATGCCGGCATTGCAAACCTGGTTCCAGTTGTTATCCGAATCTAACCACCAGGTATATTTACTGTTTTTCGATTGATTTAACCCTTTTGTTAGAATTGCACTTTTTGCCTCCATCCGCGTACGTTCCGACAGGTCTTCAAAAAGCCAGTCGTAACCAATTGCGGCTGCCATTGTCATTTCTGCAACATCAAGAAAATGAGACGGGTTCCAGTCGTCGAAACGCGAAATTGCCAATAACTCCTCCTCTGCTCTCTTTAAATATTTTTCGTCTCCGGTCATTCTATAAGAGTACGAAAGATTTAAAATGCGCAAGAGTGCTTCGCGCGAAACAGACAACAACCGGCGACCAGTCATTTTGCGTTCTAAAACCGGCTTACCAATTATCGATGTGCTTTTCTCTAAAATGGCAAAGTGCATTTTCTTCCAGGTGTCGTCAGAATCAATTAAATCCCTTATTTGCTGCTCTTCTCCTTTTAGCAGCAGAATTCTGGGATGGCCTGCCTCCGAGAGTTTCGTTTCCGATGTATTATTTTCGTTTTTATTGCACGAAATAATTGTCAACAAGATGCTAATGAGTAGTAGTTTCATAATAGTTTTTCCTTCTTTTTGTTGATTTTTAATTATGGTGTACACAAAACCTGCTTCAAAAAATTGGTTCGGATAAGACCTAATAATCATTCAATTTTAATCAAATTTTATCGTTACACTTTTTCCTGCATAAACCGTTTGGGGCAAATCTATTAAAATGTCGCTCACTCCGTTTTTTTCATTCCAGACGGCTTTAAAATTGTCCCCCGATTTTTCAATCTTTGATGAAATTGAGAGGAACATTTTATTTAGCTCGCGGTTGGGGTCGGCTACCGAAATTTCTGTTATTTTTTCTCCTTTCATTTTCAGCATTACAATTCCAGGATTATCGCAAACCAGTTTTAAATTATCTGTTACCTGAATTTCGCCTGCTTTATAAAACACCACCTGGCACATGTTTAAATCCGTGTGTTTTACCGCCTGAATTTCAGGAGTATTTGAAATAATAGTGATATTTTCTTTCGAACTGTTTTGCTGAAGTTTTTCTGCCGAAGTAGCAGGAACAACAATATATTCATACGTTTTGTCGCTTGGCCTTGTGCCATGGTCTATCCAAAGTTTAAACACATCTAACTTAACCTCGTCTTTCGGCGAATCGGATTGTTTGTTGATAAGCCACCACGAACCTGTTGCTTCGCTGTTTTTAATATTCACATTTGCAGGTTCAGGAAAAATATAACCAATACCATCCTGAAAGACCCAGTCCACCTTTTCAAACTCTTTTGCGCCTTTTTTGATGGTAGAATTTTTACCGTTAGCCGAAACTATAACATCGTTGCGAAGGAGGCACTGGTTAATTGTTGTTACTACAGATAAATCTCTGCTTTTGCACGAAATTCCTGCTCCCAAACAAACATACTCCTCATCGAAAAAGAACCACGATTTTCGTGCAACGAGCGGGTCGTGTGGGCTTTTAAAATCGAATGCCACTGCACCGTATTTCCCGTTGGTAACTGCACCAACGAAATCGGTAAGGCCAAGTTTTTGAATCTCGCGGGGAGAAGGCATTTCGGGTTTCTGCAAAATGGTTGCACCCGGTATTTTCTGGTAATCGAAAACCGGCGCAATGTCGTAATATTCATCGCCGGTTCTCGAAATATGATTCGTTCCATCGCCGCGGTGGTGGTTTAACAACCCCTCGCTGTTATAGGGTTGTTCCATGTTGTGTGTACGTGTTGAATACATTCTTACCGAGGTAGAAAAATCGGGACGTTGAAAGGAGAAATGTTCCGAATCCCAATAAAAAGTAGCATGCGAAAGTGTGGGTTTTATACCGTTGTTTCTGATATTGGCAATCTCCTGAATTTCATCTTTTCGGTAATCAGAAGTCATCAATAATTTTTCGGCCATATCGGCACTATAAGCGTGCAATGTGCCTTCGCGGCTAAAACTTCTGTTTTTAGCCCCTGCATCGGGATATTTCCCATACACAGCGGTTTTGCAAATACCATCCAGAAAATAGTCGATTAACTGTTCCGATTTCTCACTGGAGAAAAAATATTTTGTACCGGTTGTATAAACTGCCCACTCGATAAATGCGCTGGCGTAACTCATTCCATAGGAGAGCGTGTTGTTTACCCCGTCGGTGCGGTGATGAAAACTATTGTCGTATTGAATACCGCGCCCGGCAGCCGTTCTGTTTTCAAACCCACCTTTAACGGTTCTGAAACTGTACCCGTATTTTGTCCCTATCCACTCCACAAATTTTATTTCGCCCTCAATAACTTTTATCAACTCCCCGAACTTTTTGTCGTTTCCGAGAAAGAGCATGTTTTTTGCTTCAATTCCCGTTATTTTTATACGGTCGCCACCGGGGCGCGCGCCGGGTGCATTTATGTTTGCCCTGCCAATAATGGGTTGCGCTTTGTCCACTAACTTTTTCGGCAATTCATCGCCAATAATCAACATTAAAGTTACGAGCCCATTGGTTGTGCCAATTTGGTTGTGCCACCAGTTGTCGCAAATGTAATCGTTATCGACCCAGTTTTTCAGCGCCAATTCTATTGTATTTTTTACCTTTTTGTTTTTGTAATATTCCGAGTCTTTATTTTTATATGCACGTGCCAGCGAAATCATATTTCCATAATGATTCCGATGTTGAAAACCAGTACTCGAAACATCGGCGTAATTAATTCCCTGCCATGTTCCATCGCTGTTAAACGTTTCCAACAACGCTTCGATGCTGGAATCGTCAACTTCAGGTTTCATTAATGATTTAACAACTCTTTCCTTTATTATTCTAAAATCGGATTGTGCATGGTTTGTACCAACGAAAGCCAGAAAAAGTATTACAATCAATAAGTAATTAAGATTCTTCATATTTCTATTTTTAATTTCTGTAATTTATGGTTCTACTACCATTTTAGTGGGTAATAATACTTCTCGGATTTCGGATAAGTTTGGGGCTAATGCTTAAATGCGATAATGCTCAAATGCTTAAATAACAAATATATTGGACTATATAAAAGAACATTTTATTATATAATAATCCCGTAGTCGTGGCTGTTTTAGAACCACCTGTGTTTACAATTTCACATAACAAAGAAGTATAACAGTACGAGCATTATTTTAATATTGTTTTCGCTCTGTTACTACTTACTTTTCTCCATATTTTGTTTTTTAATGATTGATTCAAGAAAGTAATAGTCGGCATAAACCAGCGGCACATCAATTTCGGAGTTGCCGGGTAAATGACCCGTGGAATGTTTCAAAATAAAACCTTCGTTTTCTCCCACCGGTGCAAGAAATTTATCTGACGAAAGTGTTGCAAATAATTTATTGGCTACCTTAATGTATGTTTCTCCGTGCTCAGAATAATCACCTAATTCATAAAGTGCTGCTGTAATAATTGCGCCCGCCGAAGCATCGTATGGTTCATCGGGAATATTTGGTGCATTAAAATCCCAGTAAGGAACTTTACCCTCTTTAATACCCGGTTGGCTCAAAATAAAACCGGCTATCTTTTCTGCCTGAATTAAAAATTCTTTCATTCCGGTTTCGCGGTACATCATTGTAAAACCGTACAATCCCCATGCTTGACCGCGTGCCCATGCGCTCTCATCAGAAAAACCTTGATGTGTTTGTTTTTTCTGAACTTCACCGGTTTCAGGATTGTAGTCGATTACATGATATGACGAATAATCATCGCGGAAATGATTTTTAATGGTTATTTGCGCGTGTGTTATAGCAATATTTTTAAGGTAGTCTTCTCCGGTTTCGTTAAAAGCCCAAAGAAGTAATTCAAGGTTCATCATATTATCTATAATCACCGGGAAATCCCATTTGTCGCTATTGTGATCCCACGATCTGATACAGCCAACTTTAGGATTAAAACGTGTTGCCAGAGATTTGGCTGATTGTATTAATATATTTTTGTACTCTTCATTTTTTGTAAATTGATATGCTTTACCAAAACTACAAAACATCATAAAACCTAAATCGTGAGTACCTTTATTCCACTGCTCTTTTTTTAAAGGTAAAGTATAATCGAGTGCGAAATCTTTCCACTTTGTTTCGCCTGTTAACTCGTACAACATCCATAAATTACCGGGGAAAAATCCACTTGTCCAGTCTCTGCTTGGAACCAACTTTAATTTCCCGTTTTTAATGGTTCGGGGAGATGTTAAAATGCTATCGCGCAGTGGTTCGGCAATTTCAGTTGCATATTCCAACTGCCGGGCAACATGGTTGACAAGTACATTATTAGATTTCTCTTTTTGATTTGAACAACCAAAATAGATAAGTATAAATATAAATATGCTTAGTTTTTTCATAAGTTAAATTAGTTAATTTTCATAATATTTAATACTTGCTGATAAATACAGAAATCTTCCAAGCAAGCAGGAAGACTTCTGTATATCAAACTAAATTAAACTATGGAAAATTATGTGCAATGATATTCATGATTTAGCAATAAAGTTAGTTTTATATACAATCGATTGCATAAAATTACTACATAATGTTTTTATTTGCAAATTATTTTTAAAATATTTTCGATGCGCCTGCTTTAATAGGGGCAGTAATCTTCTCACAAAGTGATTGCCAAAAGATTTTTTCGGAACAAATATTGAATTTTATGAACCGGCTGAAAACCGGCTTTTACAAAAAAAGCCAGGGCTTTACTTAAAGTGAAATCCTGACTTACTGCTAAAAATTAATTTTGAGTGGACTCAATTTTATAGTGTAATTGTTTTCTTTATACCATTTTTAACCAAACGAACTTTCTTACCATTCACTTCCAGTTTGTCGTATTCGTTTGGAATAACAATATTTCCACGGGAATCAGCCAAACCTGTTTTACCATTTTTTACTGTTTTGAAATAGGAACCCGTTTGTGAAATATTATCATATTCATTTTTAAGTATAACATTTCCGGTTTTTGAGTATAAGCCATATTTACCGTCTTTATATGTTTTTATATAATTTCCATAAAATTGAATATTTACAAATTCATTTTTAAGTATAACATTTCCGGTTTTTGAGTATAAACCATATTTGCCGTCTTTATATGTTTTTATATAATTTCCATAAAATTGAATA
>JAJRSD010000115.1 GCA_024278975.1 Bacteroidota bacterium | reverse complement strand
GGGTGTTATACTTGACTACGGAGAAAATGGCGAAATAGTTGGTATTGAAGTTTTAAATGCATCGAAAAAAACCAGCCAGCCCAACGGCATAATTTATGAAGTTGCATAATTTTATAGAGAGTTGTAGTTTCCACTTTGGGAGGTCATCAGATGAATCATTTAGCAAAAAGCACCGGAAAATCAAACATAGCAATCAGTTAGTTACAGATTCATCAGATGACTAAAGTTCTATTTTTTTACTTTTCGGAGAGGACTCATCTTTACAGAGTTTTTGTAATTAAATTAGCTTTATAAAAAAAACACCAATGGGAATAACAATTCATTTCAAAGGCAAACTAAACTCGCCGGGCTTAACAACTCCCTTTTTAGAAGAAGTTGAAGATATTGCCAAATCAATGGAGTGGAATTATACTGTTTTCCAAGAATCAAACGATGAGAAACCTGCACCAAAAGGTTTATTCATACAGCCTCATCCAAATTCGGAGTTCCTGCAATTTATGATTGATAAAAAAGGACATCTTCGGAATGCTGTTATGCTTGAATATTTTGAGGAAAATAAAGACTCCACATATTACAACAGCATAAAAACCCAGTTTGCACCAATTGAAATCCACATTGCAATTATTAAATTGCTAAAATATTTAAAACAAAAATACATTTCAAATCTCGAGGTTTGGGACGAAGGTGTTTATTGGCAAACCGGTGATGCTAAGATTCTTTATGAAAAATTTGACTTCCTGAACAACAAACTTAATGAGTTTGAGTCAATTTTAAATTCAATTGAATTTGAAAAAAATGATACAGCCCAATCTGTTGTTGATAAAATTGAACAAGTTTTAAAACGACGCTGGAAAAAAAAGTAAGACACTGTTTTTGGCTGCATAACGGACTTGGGAAGTCCGTTTCCCTGTAAAAAGGGATTCCATCTCTTCTTCAAAAGATGGAATCCCTTTGGCTGTTGTTGTTAACAAATTCATCCTTAAATCTATACTACTTTTTTCAACTAAATAATTATTGTTTTTGAATTGCTTTTGGCTCAGAATTAATGGCCCAAAATAAAGAACCAATCCAGCCAATTAATGTCCAGCCAGTAAAAATATTAAGAATAAGAATTGAGCGAAAATCTTTTTTCCCTTTAGCAACAAAGGCAGGAGTGAAATATACAATTATTAAAAAAAATATAAACACGAAAGGACCTCCAGTCCATAATATCTCTCCAATTTTGTTTGATTTTGACCTATATTCAGGAATAATAATATTTAATCTTCCCTTCTGTGCATTACTGAAATTTCGTTCAAATGATTCGACAGAACCAATATCAAAAGTAAAAAACGGACCATATTCCAATGGCTTAAAAAATACACTGGTAATCTCATCCTGGTAATTTTTCAAACTACTTTTTTTAATGTAAATATTGACCTTCCTATTATTTACTACTACAACTTTTTCAATATCATCATTAACCAACATTTTACTTTTTACTGTTGACCAATTAGTCTCAATTGGACCCCGACTATGGAAATAAAAGAATTGTGATATTACAATAAGTAGGATAATAAAAATAGTAATCCAAAGATATTTCATTTTTGTTTTTGTCATGATTGTATTTTTTAAAACGGCAACCGCTCCAAATCTAAATTACCGCCCGAAAGAATAATCCCCACTTTTCTGTTTTTAACATCAACTTTCCCCTCGAGAATTGCAGCAAGTGGAACTGCAGACGAGGGTTCGATAATAATTTTCATACGTTCCCAAATCATTCTCATCGCAGCAATAATATTCTCTTCTGACACGGTTACAATATCATCAACTTTATCCATAATTATTTCAAAATTCCTCTCACCCAAAGAAGTTAATAAACCATCGGCAATTGTATTTGGGTTTTCAGAAGGCACCAGTTTCTTTGACTGAAAAGATTGAAAAGCATCGTCGGCGCCGGCAGGTTCGGCTGCAATAACTTTGCAATTTGGCAGTAGTTTTTTTGTTGAAATGGCTGTTCCGCTTAAAAGTCCACCGCCACCTACCGGTACTAAAATAATATCAAGGTCTCCGGTGTCTTCAATCAACTCTTTAGCGGCAGTTCCCTGCCCTGCTATTACATTAAAATTATTGTAGGGGTGTATTTCTGTTGCCCCGGTTTTTACAACAACTTTTGCCAAAGTGTTTTCACGAGCCTGCAAAGTTGGTTTACAAAAAGTAATATTTGCACCATAACCGGCAACTGCTTGCTTTTTAATTTCTGGCGAATTTTCGGGCATTACAATGTGCGCTGCAACTCCACGTAATTTGGCAGCCAAAGCGAGCGCCGCAGCATGATTACCCGACGAGTGCGTTGCAACACCTTTTTGAGCATCCACCTCCGAGAGTGAAAACACAGCATTGCAAGCTCCCCTAAATTTAAAAGCTCCAACCTTTTGAAAGTTCTCGCACTTAAAATGCAACTCGCCACCAACAATTTTATTAATACTTTTTGAAGTTAAAACGGGAGTTCGATGTGCGTATTTTTGAATTGTGTTGTGGGCTTTTTCGATATCAAAAAAAACAGGTAAAAATGGCATGATTTATTTGAGTTTTGATTGGACTTCTTTCCTTAAAAGTGGAAGATGCTTTTTGACAATTGCCCAAATAACTGCATCGTTAATGCTATCATAAGCATGTATAATCCGATTTCGAAGTCCAACTATTTGTACAATATTTTTTAAAGTATCACCGAAATTTAACTTATCATATTTATTTGCTGCTTCACCAATAATACCTATTTGCCTTTCAACTGCACTACGTGTTTTCCTATCATTTTTATAATCAATAAAAGAATTTACACCTTCAATAAATTCCTCAATTAATTCAATTGCAAATAAAATATCATCAAGGTATTTTTTACTTTGAACCGTCATAAATTAGAATTTTTGATTTATCAATACTTTGTCTAAGATAAGGATTTCTGATGTTTGGATTTGTAATTAAATCAACTCTCCTTTTAAAAAACTCTTCAAGTTTATCCCAGAAAGAGATAAGTTTTTCTCCTTTAGCAATTGGGTCTGATTCTTCTATTTCAACAACCAAATCAATATCACTTTTCTCGAAATCGAACTTATTTGTTACCGAAGAACCAAAAGCATAAAGATACTTCACTGTGTGATTTCTACACAATAATTTAAAATCAAACTCTCTATTTCCAATTAAATCGTCAATAACCATAACTCAAATATAACTCAAAAAAACTTAATCATCGGAGAAACTTTCCACTATTCGATCCTCTGTAAATCTAAATCCTGAAAATCGAAACTAAAATCGATATTTGGCGAAATGCCTTTCATTTTAATACTTTGTGCAACTCCTTCCTCATCAAGATTAAACATTGCAAATGCATCGGCATTCATGTCGCGGTACTCCCATTTTATTGCAAAAGTATTTGCCTTGTAAAAATACATTGGTCCGTTTATTTTTGGCGACCTGTAAGATTTAAACCAAAGTTGTCCGTCTTTTAAGAATATCTCAACTTTCCCAAACCAACTATCCTTGTAAACCCCGGTGTAATTGTCAATCTCAATTTTTTTATTTTTCGAAGACTCCACGGTCTTCCAAACTTTTGTTGTTACCGAGTCTCCGGCATTTTTTTGGTTTTGAAAATAGGCATAATATTTATCTGTCCATTTATTATCATCTAAACCCAAATAACTGTCAACAATTGTTTGTGTAACAGACTGAAACACACCGCTACCTCCGTTTGATGTATTTGTTAAAACAACTACTCCGAGTTCTAAATCAGGAATCATAACAGTTCTCGAAAGCATTCCTGGTAATCCACCCGTGTGAGACACACTCATCTTTCCGCTCAAATCTGTCAACATCCAACCTAAACCATATCCCGAAAAATGTGAATTGTAACGTGGATTCCGATTTGTTGGCAAAGTTGTATGTATTTTCCACATCTCGCGTTGACTCCTCTCCGAAAAAAGATTCATCTCTAAATCCTCGCCATATTTTCCTTCATTCAAATGCACGAGCATCCAATTACATAAATCGTTAACATTCGAATAAATTCCTCCGGCTGCTCCATTTATCATCTCTTTAAATTGTGGCAAAACAGTAATCGAACTTGTTTCGGTTGAATGTGGTGCTGCCAAATTACTTTTATCTTTTAACTGCGATAGTGCAGCGCAAGTATTATCCATTTCCAAAGGTTCGAGAATTTTCACTTTAACAAACTCTGCCCAGCTCATTCCGCTAACCCTCGTAATTATTTCGCCAGCTACCAGATACAATAAATTGTCGTAATCGAATTTTGTTCTGAAAGCCGATTGAGGTTTAAAATATTGAAAGCTGGATAAAATATCGTCAATTGTAAAGTCGGCTCCATCGGGAAAAATCATTAAGTCTCCAATGCCAAGACCAAGTCCGCTGCGGTGTGTCAACAAATCCTGAATATTAAAATTCTCGGTAACGTATGCATTGTACATCGTAAATTCGGGGATGTACTTTTTAACTTTATCTGTCCACGACAGTTTTCCCTCTTCGACTAAAATTGCCAATGCAGCAGTTGTAAATGCCTTGCTGTTTGATGCGATGGCAAGATTTGTGTTTGCGTTTACTTTCTCGTTCGTTTCTATAGATTTTACCCCGTAACCTTTTGTGTGAATAATTTTACCATCTTTTACAATACCAACTGCAACACCTGCAACATCGAATTTCTGCATTGCATTTTCTACGAGTTCATCAACTTCGGACGAAGTAATTTGTGCGAAAACAGTACCACTTATGAAAATGAATAGTACTATAAATACGAATCCTAATCTTAATTTATTCATGCTAATTAATTTATTTGAAAATTACAACAGAGAAATACTACTTATTTTATTTCGAAAATTTATCATTCAACAAATCAAAATCGGGATTACTGTTAAACCACCAGCCAACAATGCAAACAGCAACAATTTAATGGGTTCTTTTTCGTATTTATCGCGATAATAAATATACACTGCAATTATTAAAACTGGTGCTAAAGAAAGTACTAACAAATTCATTATTGCAGCTTATTATTGTTTTGATATTCAAATACTCTCAATTAATTTTTTCATTAATAAAGTCATTTTTGGTTCAGCTTTCATCGCCACTTGCTGCACCTCTTCGTGCGAAACTTCCACAATTTCGCCCGGCACGCCACTATCGGTAATAATAGAAATACCAAATACTTTTAAATTCATCTGCACTGCAACAATTACTTCAGGTACAGTTGACATTCCAACAACATCGGCACCTAAAATGCGGAACATTTTATACTCCGCCGGAGTTTCGTAAGTTGGCCCCGAAACGCCCACATAAACTCCCTCCTTAATATTCAGGTTGTGTTCAAGTGCGATAAGTTTGGCTTTGTGCCTAAGTCGTTTATCGTAACATTTACTCATATCGGGGAATCGTTCTCCCAATTCAGCAATATTTTTACCGCGTAGAGGATGTTCAGGAAAAAAATTAATATGGTCGGTAATTACCATAATATCGCCCACTTTAAAATCAGGATTTAAACCGCCCGATGCATTTGAAACGAACAGATTTGTAACACCAACAAATTTCAACACGCGCACCGGAAATGTAACTTCCGGCATCGAATAACCTTCGTAATAATGAAATCGCCCCTGCATTGCAAGAATCTCTTTATTGCCCAATCTGCCGTAAATTAATCGCCCGGCATGACCTTCGACAGTTGAAACAGGAAAGTTTGGTATCTCGTTGAAAGGGATAGAATCAATAATTTCTATCTCATCTACCAATCCTCCCAAACCTGTTCCCAAAATTATTCCAATTTCAGGAGTTGCTTTTATTCTTTCTTTTATGAAGTTCGCGGTTGCTTTTATTTTCTCCAACATAATTAAAAATTTTCGTATTGAATGACTTTCCCTCATCGTCGAGGAATTTAACTTTTACCGGCAAATAATACAACGCGTCCCTAAACTCATCCGTTAAATCGTGGTGGTCTTTAAATCGCATTGCATCTTTTTCGGTTGTAATAATAATTTTATTTTTAGAATTTATTGATTCAAATTTTTGTGAAATAGAATGAATATCTTCACTCGTATAATTATGATGATCGGGAAAAACAAGCATCTCCGTTCTTTTCGAAAACTGTTTTAAATAGTTGTGCATTAATTTTGGCGAAGCTATTCCGGCAACGATAAGAAATGCAACATCTTCCTTCCTATAAAATCTGCTGTCTAACTTTTTAGCTGAAAAAACGGGCTTCAACTCCTCGTAATTCAATGTAGTAAAATAGAGTTTCTGATACGGCATTAATCCCACATCTTTCATGAGAATCCTCCGCATGATTGGAGTAATTTCGTTAATACATTTTGTGAAAATAATAATATTTGCCCGTCGCATTTGTTCAGCACTCTCACGTAATCTTCCCACCGGCAAAAGTGTATCATCTTTTATCTGACGGTTATAATCGATAAGCAGAATACTTATTCCGGGTGTAATACTTCGGTGCTGAAAAGCATCGTCGAGCAACAAAACATCGGGAATTATTACATTACTTATATTCAATAATTTTTCGGCTCCAACCACCCTGTTTTCGCAAACTGCAACTGTAACGTCGGGGAATTTATTTTTAATTTGAAGTGGTTCGTCCCCAACTTCGGTGGCAGTAGAAGTTGTTTCGACATAACTAAATCCTGAGGTTTTTCTTTTATAACCTCTGCTTAAAGTGGCTACCTTAAATTTATCGCAAAGCAAATTTACAAGGTACTCAACATGCGGCGTTTTACCTGTACCACCAACCGTAATATTACCTACCGAAATAATAGGAACATCAAACTCCTTCGATTTGAAAAGATTCAAATCGTACATTTGATTACGAAAATAAACCGCAATTCCGTATAGCCATGAAAGCGGATATAGAAAGATTTTTGCCATAAACTCTCAATTTTTTAGGTTAGCGAATATACGAAAAAATGGCACGAAGAAAAAAATGAGGATTCCAGCTAAAGTGAAATCCTCGTTAATTTAAAAATTACTTTTTGTTTGGTTCACACAAATTATAAAAGACTAATAAATACTAATGTCGTACGGCATTCGCGCATAAATACCATTCATTCCCGAAGCTTTTTTCAAATATTCGTAGTAGCGATAATTATCTCCCAGCTCATTTTTCATAAACCACACGCGAACATTATCAGAGCCCATTTTGAAAAGCTCCTCAAACGGGTCGGGTAATTTTGGTAACGAAACAGTACGGTACTTTTCTAAACCCTCCATCTCGGCAGCTAAATCAATGGCAACCTGCAGTCCGCCAAATTCATCAATCAAACCAATCTCTTTTGCATTTTCGCCACTCCAAACGCGGCCTTGTCCAATTTCGTCAACCTCCTCTTTCGTCATGCCACGTCCTTCGGCAACATGCGAAATAAAAATATCGTAACCCTCTTCTATAGTTGCCTGCATCATTTCTCTTTCGTAATCGGTCATCGGGCGGGTTAGTTTAAGCAAGTCAGAATTTTTATTGGTTTTTACAACATCGGTTGTTATACCGAGTTTGTCGTGTAGCAGTTCGCCAAAATTGGGAATCTGCCCAAAAATTCCGATTGAACCGGTAATTGTATTGGGGCTTGCAACAATTTTATCGGCCGGACAAGCCAGATAATAACCACCCGACGCGGCAACATCGCCAAACGAAACCACAAGAGTTTTTTCGTTGGCAGCAAGTTTTACTTCGCGCCAAATTGTTTCCGAATCGAAAACTGTTCCACCCGGAGAGTCGATGCGTAAAACAATGGCTTTATAACTACTATCCTGGCGTACCTTACGAATCTCTTTCGATAATTTATTTCCATCGATATAATCGCCCGAAAGAGACATTCCAATACTCCCGCTTGCATAAATTACAGCAATTTTATTTCGACTAAAACCTTTGCTTCGCCCTTTTACCGGAACGTCAGCATATTTTGAAGCACTAATAATCGGCACCCCTTTTGTACCTTTAATTCCGGTTATTTCCCGAAGGTCATTTAAAACCTCATCCTTATATTTTACATAGTCAACCAAACCCGACTCGACTGCTTTTTCCCCTTTTTTGAAAGTTTGCACTTTGTCGGCTAAAAGATTCAACTCATCAACAGAAATACCTCTTTTTTCTGAAATACCGTTTAACATCTGATTCCATAAACTACCCATATAAGTGAGTGTTTGTTCTCTGTTTTCTTTACTCATTTTATCTAACAGAAATGGTTCTACGGCAGCTTTAAATTTTCCATGACGAACGATTTGCATTTCAACTCCAATCTTTTTCAGAGCATTTTTATAAAACATCATTTCGCCGCCAAGTCCCCTGAAATCTACTGCAACCTCCGGATGAACAACAATTTTATCGGCAACCGTTGCCAGATAATATGCTTTTTGTCCCAACATATAATTGTCGGCATACGCATAAATAGGTTTGTCGCAGCTATCTTTAAAAGCAATCAGCGCATTTCTAATCTCCTCCACGGTTGCCATTCCTCCATTAATCATCGAAAGTTTTAGGTAAACTCCTTTTATCCTGTCGTCATAAACGGCCTTTTTTAACGACTTTGTAATTTTATCTAAACCAACTGTTTTTACTGTGTTAAATCCCGGAATGTCCAAATCGGCAAAAGGATCGTTGGGTGCGCGGTCAACTATTTGACGGTCGAGATTTAATACCAGCATCGAGTTATCTTTAACTGTTACTTCTTTCTCTGTTAAAGAGACAAGCATTCCGATAGTCATAAGTAAAAAGAAAAAACCAATTACTGAAACTGCAATAACTCCGACCACAGTTGCCAATACGTATTTAAAAAATTGTTTCATATTTTATTGTATTATTAATTTCGTTACTAACTTTATTGAATTGGTAGAAATAATTCTAATAAATTACAAATATACAATTCAATGCATACAGTTTATTTAGGAATAGGTGGAAATAGTGGAAATAAACAAAATAATTTCGATAATGTTTACCAAATCATTAAAAATGAACTCGGGGAAATTTTAAAATATTCATCGATTTACGAAACTCCTCCGTGGGGATTTCAATCGGATGATTATTTTTGGAACAGTGTAATTGAAATCGAAACAGAATTTATGCCGGAAGAGTTACTTGGAAAAATTCATTTAATTGAAAAGAAATTTAAACGAAAACGTGGCAGCAAAAGATATTCGTCGCGCGAAATGGATATTGATATTTTATATTTCGATGACATTTATATTGAAACAGAAATGCTGACAATTCCACATCCTCGTATTCATCAACGTAAATTTGTATTGGTTCCGTTAAACGAAATTGCACCTGATTTTAAACACCCGCTTTTAAGATTCGCCACTTTCGAAATGTTGGAAAACTGCATGGATGAATCTGTAATTTTGAAAGTGGAGACTTTTAATCGTTAATAAAATAATCTTGCGTAACTATTTTTGTTTCTATTTCAGGATAGATTCGCTGAATTGTTTGAAACGATTTTGGAACTCTCAGGTTGTTCCATTTCACTTCAATTGCTTCAATTTCAGTTTCGCTCTGCACAATAAAATCAATTTCAGTTTGATTTGTTGTTCGCCAATAATTTATTTTATTGAATCCGTAAAAATCATTTGCAATCATATTGTTGTAGCAAAATGTCTCAAATAGCTTGCCCACATCCTGCCTCTCTTCAAGCGGTTGAAACTGACTTAAAATATAGTTCCGAAGACCTGTGTCTAAAAAGTAAATCTTGGGCGTTTTAGTAATTTCTTTGCTGTAATTTTTATGAAACGGATAAATTCGCTGACAGATAAAAGTGTATTCAAGAATATTCAGATATCGTTCTATTTCGATTCGTTTAATGACCAGAGACTTTGAGAGTGAATGAACGTTCAGTATCTCTCCAGTTTGGTTTGCCAACTTAACCAGTAATTTATTAAAGCCATCAACCTTCTCAATTTGTAAAAAATCTATCAAATCTTTTTGAATGTAACTCTGGAAAATATCTCTTATTCTTAATTTCTTTTCCAAGTTGTTTGTCTCTTTTGCCACAGCTGGGTAGCTTCCATAAATCATAATTTGATGTAATGCTTCCCTTTTTGTTATCGGTGTAGCAAATTCAATATACTCTTCAATCGACAACCTGTTTATCAGAAATATTCGTGCCCGCCCCACCAAATGTTCACGGGTTTTTGCTTTTATCTCCAATTGAGATGAACCGCTAAAAATGATTTTTATATTCATTTTCAAATCAAAAATCTCTTTCAAAAATAGTCCGGGTGTTGTCAATCGTTGTATTTCATCTATAAAAATATATTTCTGCTCGCTGCCTTTTCCCAAAAACTGTATAAATTCAGAAATAGATTGAAAAAGTTCATGCAGTTTAAAATCATCTAAATTGAAATAAAAAATATTTGAAGGACTAATTTTATCTCTTAACAACTTCTCTATCAACAAAAATAAAATAGAACTTTTGCCAACTTGCCTGCTGCCAATAAGCCCTAAAATCAATTCATTCTTTAAGTTTTGCCGAATTATTTTTAATATATTTCTCTCCTTCAAATTAAACGAATAATCAGATTGTTCTCGCCATGGATTTTGCAATAAAAATATTTCCGAAATCATAACTAACTAGTTTATTTTTCAAATATAATAAAAATTAACTAGTTTATTTTTCGATTATAAATAAAATTAACTACTTAATAGTGAATTTTCTTAGCCGAAAAGAAAATAATTATCAAACTATATCCGAAAAATAATTTATAATACAACGTAACTTTTTAACTTTCCAATAAATTTGTATAACAAATAAATATAGAATGATAAAAATAGATTTTCAACTCAACCCCAAAGATTTAAAGAAAAAACTGGATTTGTTCTGGAAACTTTCGGCGGAGAAAATAAAACTGATTGACAACAAATACGATGCATCGGAAGGTTCGCCGGTGTTTACCGTAAACGGGAAATATTCAACGCGCGGCTGGACTGAGTGGACACAAGGATTTCAATTTGGCTCGGCAATTTTACAATTTGATGCAACCGGAGATAAATATTTTTTGGAATCGGGACGAAAAGCAACTCTCGAAAAAATGGCTCCGCACATTAGTCATACCGGAGTTCACGACCACGGGTTTAACAATTTAAGTACCTATGGAAATTTGCTTCGGTTGATGAACGAAGGCAAAATTGAATTCAACCAGTGGGAGAAAAACTTTTACGAGCTGGCAGTTAAAATCTCGGGGGCAGTACAAGCCGCTCGCTGGACAAATATAAACGGCGGTGGTTTTATCTACTCATTTAATGGGCCGCACTCTCTGTTTGTCGATACCATTCGCTCGTGCCGTATTTTAATGGTAAGTCATAAACTCGGGCATGTTTTTCAGGGCGAAGGCGATATAAAAATTTCGCTTTTGCAACGTGCAATTCAGCACATTTCGGCAACGGCAAAATACTCGGTTTTTTATGGCGAGGGTCGCGACAGTTACGATGTTTTCGGGCGCACAGCACACGAAAGTATTTTTAATACAAACGATGGTAATTTCCGTTGTTCCAATTCGCAACAGGGCTACACAGGTTTTTCTACATGGACACGCGGGCTCGCATGGGCGATGACAGGTTTTGCCGAAGAACTTGAGTTATTGCAAACTATTTCGGAAAACGAATTGGAGTTGTTGGGAGGAAAAGCTGAAACTGAAAAAATGATGCTAAAAGCTGCAAAAGCTACCTGCGATTTTTATATCGAAAATACACCCATCGACGGAATTCCGTACTGGGATACCGGCGCGCCCAATCTTTACAAATTGGGAGATTACCTTGCGAAACCTTCAAATCCGTATAACGATTGGGAGCCGGTTGATAGTTCGGCGGCGGCAATTGGCGTGCAGGGACTGTTTCGGTTGGGTAAATATTTAATTGGAAAAGGCGAAAAAGAAGCGGGCGAAAAATATTGGCAAGCCGGATTAACTGTTATGAATTCGTTGCTCGACTACCCTTATTTAAGTACAGATTCAAATCATCAGGGATTAATTTTACACAGCATTTATCATCAGCCAAATGGTTGGGACAATATTCCCGAAGGACAAAAAATTGCCTGCGGAGAATCTTCGATGTGGGGAGATTACCACGCTCGCGAAGCCGCTTTGTATCTGCAACGAGTTATTAATAATGAAAAATATTATACATTTTTTGGGTAAATAAAATTTCAAACTTTGTCCTATCTGCGTAAATCTCTGTGTTCTTTGCGGTTTAAATTATTAACCACAGAGGACTCGGAGAAGGCACAGAGTTTCACAAAGAAAAAACTAAAATATGGCAACTAAACTAATTGATTTTTCAAAACTGTGTGTTCACACATTAACGAACAAACCCTGGAATTTACACCAGTGTGTTGAGAATTACAGTGCTGCCGGAATACGCGGGATTACAATTTGGCGTAATGTTTTGGAAGAGCAAAATTTAAGCGATGCAAAAAAACTTCTTGACAATAATGGGATGAGTGTTGTTTCGCTGGCGCGCGGTGGTTTTTTCCCTTCAACCGAAAAAGTAAAAAGAGAGGAATCCATTGACGATAATCTTTTTG
>JAJRSD010000114.1 GCA_024278975.1 Bacteroidota bacterium | reverse complement strand
ATTTTTTATTGCTTTGGGTAGTAGCTTTTTACAAACATCGAAATCGGCGTTACGCGAAATTTCAAGAATAAATCCCTTTGAATAATTATCGATGGGCCAATGAAATGCAGCAGGGTTAGTATAAACAGTATCTCCTTCTGCTGGCCCGGGCAATAAGGTGATGGAGTCGTACTCTTTTTTTGACGGCTGAGTGCTACAAAGTTTATTAGAGTTATTCTCAGTTAAATTTTGATTGCATGAAAAAATAAAAATTGCAAATAAAACACTAATAACCCGATAATTGTATCTGATAAATCTGCTTGCTTTCATAAAAAAGAACTTTAAGTGGTATTTTGAAAAAAAGTTGGTTGTAAATTATGTCATAAAGAAAACGAAAAAAAGGCAAAGACTTATTTCTCTTTGCCTTTTTAAATCGTTATAATAAAGCTGTTTAAAATATTAAATTGATAAACTAATTATACCCGGGGTTTTGACCTAAGGCAGGAGCTTTCTCAACTTCGCTCTGAGGTACGGGAAATAAATAGTCTTTATCTTCAAATTTTACATCAAATAAAGTTCCTATTTCATAAGTTTTATGACCATCAAGATATTTCTTAATTGTCATTTTCTTAATTGGCACATTCATTACCTGAGGTGCAATTTTCCAACGACGAATATCAAACCAACGGTGTTCTTCAAAAACAAACTCTATTTGTCTTTCATGAACAATCCTTTTAAAAAGATCATCGCCACTTTCGGTAATATCCGGCATATCAACACCAGGTCTGCTTCTTACCATGTTAACATATTCCCGGGCAACATCCTCATTTCCAAGAAAATAATTTGCTTCGGCATAATTAAGTAATATTTCAGCATAACGTATCCATGTCCAGGGAGCGTTACCATTATTAACACCACTTGTTCCTGGCTTTACAACTGTAGTATCGGTAAATTTCCACAAATAGTATCCTGTTTTGGTTGCATTCCAGGGAGCACTAGGTCCTTCCGGACTATCCAAACCTCCGGTCACACCATCTTCTCCTGCCACAAAAGTTTCCACTTCACGCCCTCTCCACATCATTCCGTCATGCAAAATTGTAGCATAAAAACGTGGGTCTCTATTCTTATAAGGGTCTTGAGGATCATAGGCGGGATCATCATTGGGAAGTAATCCGTTAGTTGTTTCGTACTGGTCAACCAAATTTTGTGTTGCTGCAAGTTGGCCATAACCACCATATCCATTAGGCCAACAACTTAGCTCAGGAAAATACATCTGTTTCCAACCTGTTTCATTATTATATGTTCTTTGCCAAATTGCTTCCGAATTAAAGATATTCTCTCTTAAGAACAATGTATTATAATCAGGAAAAAGAGAATAATTTAAATCTATTACAGCTTTAGCAGCATCAGCAGCATTTTGCCATCTGGCACGGTCGTTACCGGTATTGTGTAACGGGCTTGCGTAATGTAGAAGAGCTCTTGATTTAATTGCCATAGCAGCACCTTTTGTAAGATGTCCTTGCATATCAGCCGAATAATCATCAGGCAACAGTGCTATGCCTTTGTCCAGTTCTTCTAAAACAAATGCCATAACTTCATCATAGCTATTTCTGGGAATATTAAAATCATCATCAAGTGTAAATGGTTCTTTAACTAATGGGACACTACCAAAAATATCAATTAGTTTAAAGTAACTATAAGCCCTGATTGTTATCATTTCACCTTCCATTCGATCTAAAACGGAAGAATCAAAATCAGTTAGGTTTTCTCTTTTGAAGTTAGCAAGAAAAACATTTGCTTTCTTTATTGGTTTCCAATAACTTAAATTCACCTGAACGTTCCACGACCAGGTATTTTTCCATGACCAATAGTCAAAAGTGCCCAAATTACTGGGAGTAAGATTTCCTTTTTGGATTTCATTAACTGCCTGATTATTGGCAACCATTTCGTCAGCAAGAGCTGATAAGTTAAAAAATGAATAGAGACCTCCGGTTGGTATATTACGGTATGTATGAGTAATAAAAGGTTCAATATAAGCGATATCATCCCACACAATGTTATCGGCAACCCTATCGGTAGGTTCTATATCCAGAACTTCACACGAGGTTATGCCTATAACAGCAGAAATGAATACAAGAACTATCAACATTCCTGTTAATGTTCTGTTTTTAAAATATTTATATGACTTTTTCATTGTATAATATTTATTTATTTTACTAATTTATTAGAAACTAAGTCTTACCCCAATATTGAATATTTTATTTTGAGGATAATATGCACCTCTCATATTATTCGATTCAGGATCGAACCATTTTACTTTAGTAATTGTAAACAAGTTAGTTCCACTTAAATAAAGTTTCAGAGAAGATAAGTGCATTGAGGATATCAGATTCTCAGGAAAGTCATATCCTAACTCTAATGTTTTTAATCTTACAAAAGATGCATTCTGTAGCCAGAAATCACTCATTAATCCACTTACATCATCTCCTGGCGATGAGCTTTCAGGAAGATTTGGGTACTTAGAATCCATACTTCCGGGAGTATATCTGTTCTCCAATAATTCAGTAAGACCATTCCATCCTCCCACTCTCATATTCTGGTGAAAATAGACCCAGGCATCGCCTTGTCCGGCAAAATTAGTGAATAGCGAAAAGTTTTTATACTCCAGCGTAAAGTTTAGTCCGAAAGTAACATTAGGAATACTTGATTTATCCATTGTTTGCATATCAGCAGCAGATATTTCACCATCGTCATTGATGTCTTCGTAATATAAATCTCCAACAATGGTTCCGGGATAAAGGGGAAGTGAATTCAACTGATCTTCAGTTCTAATAATTCCAAGTGCATGATAATAAGTTCCTGCACCAATAATATGTCCTTCCATTTTTTGCCACTCCGGTATATTTGGTGACTCATCAACATCAATAATTTTGCTTTGATTGAATCCCACATTAACACCAACATTGTATTTAAACCCATTAACACGAGGTTTATTTTTTGTTGCAATACTAATTTCTACACCCGAGTTTTGCATTTCTCCAATATTTTCATCGGGAATATCTAAGTATGTAAACGTAGGAACTGAAAGGTTTCGTTTAGCCAATATATTATTCCTTTTCTGTTTAAAAACATCAACCGAAAAAGAGAGTGCATCTTGCCATAATCCCATATCTATTCCAATATTTGAAGTAGTGGCAACCTCCCAGGTAATATTTGGATTTGCTTCAACTATTTGATATAAACCCGGATTTTCAATAAGATTATCTCCAAAGAAATATCCATGACCTGCATCCATTGTGTATGATGCAAGGTATTGATACGGAGGAATAATATCATTTCCCATTTGACCGATAGATGCCCTTAATTTAAATAGGTCAACAGAACTTGAATTTTTCATAAAGTCTTCGTTGTTAATATTCCATGCCACCGAAACCCCTGGAAAAAAACCAAAACGTTTTCCGGGAGGAAAAACAGATGAACCGTCGTATCTGGCATTAACATCTACCATGTATTTTTCCTTAAAGTTATAACTTAAACGACCAAATAAACTTTGGCGCGAGCTTTTGTTTGTCATTCCTGAATTTGTCTGAGTATTGGGGTCTCCTGCAAACAAATCAGGTATTAATTTCGATGCGTAATTGGTTCTTGCAGCCATAGTTGTATGCCATGTGTTTTGTTGTTGCTCTCCTGCAATAAACGCACTAATATTATGATTTTCAAAACTTCTGTTATATGCAATTCGCACATTATACAGAGGTCTTTTGGTAAAAGAATAACTCTCACTAAGTTGCGGAGCAGGTAAATTACCACTCTGCACAGGAATATAATTATCATTCTCTTTGTCATAATCGTACGTAGTCCAAGGTGTTTTCCAGTCTTTATCTTTATCTGTATTGTTTATGTAGACAAAATATCCATCCACCATTAATCCATCAACCCATGGAATTTTTATGTCGAACGCAAATTTAGTTGTTAACCGATTGTTCAAGATTTCATGTTTCCCTGCGTCTGACGAAGACATCATGATAGGATTATACCCAAAACCTATACCAGAAGAAGGATGATCTTTATCCCAGTAAACAGGCATCATTGGTTCTGTATTGAACCATTGAAATGGGTCACTTTTAGAAGCATTCGTTATTCTATTGTCCCATCCTGCATTAAAATCTAAATGAACACCTATGTGCTTAGTTAATTGTGCATCAATAGCCGATTGAAGGGTATATCCATTATAATTGTGTATTCCATTCTTGAAAATTGAATTTTGGTCAGCGAATGATCCTGCAATAGAGTATTGTATATCATCGTTACCACCTCGAATACTCAAATTATGCATTTGTTGCCCACTGCTCTTTTTCAAAATATCATTATACCAATTATATGATGGGTAATTGGGATCGTTGCCTGCATAAAACTTATTCACCTCATCATCTGTCCATCTGGGTGCCTGCCCTTCCTCTTGTAATAGCTGATTAACAGTTTCAGCAAATAACCCTGAATTTGCAAGATCGGGAATTTTTGTTGGCATAACAGAAGCAAAATTTCCAGAGTAGGTTATTACCGCTTTTCCGGAGGATCCTCTTTTAGTAGTGATTATTATAACACCATTTGCAGCTCGTGCACCATAAATTGCAGCCGAAGCATCCTTCAGTACCGATATAGATTCAATATTGTCCGGGCTTATTCTTTCCCATCCAGGAGGGTTTTGAACTCCGTCAACAACAACTAATGGAGCATTCGATCCGGTTGTGTTTAATCCACGAATGTAAATCTCAGACATATCAGCTCCCGGCTCACCACTCCTGTTGAGTGTTACAAGACCTGGCATTAAACCCGACAAAGAGTTAGTTACACTAATTGAAGGACTACGCTCAATTACTTTATTATTAACATTAGCAACCGAACCGGTTAAGGTTACTTTTTTCTGAGTTGCATAACCAACGGCAACAACTTCCTCCAATCCAATAGCATCAACAACCATTGTTATATTAATAGAAGTTTGATTTCCAACAACAATTTCCTGCGATTTCATTCCCACAAAAGAGAAAACCAATGTGGCATCATCAGGAGTGTTCGAAATTGAATAGTTTCCATCAACATCGGTAACTGTTCCCTGTGTCGTTCCTTTAACAACAATAGTAACACCCGGAAGTGGTTGCCCCGACTCATCAGTAACCGTTCCGGCAACTGCTGTTTGCTGGGCTACCATTTTACTAATTACCTCGAGGTTCGAAAGTACAATTTGACGGTCATAAACCGCATAACTGATATTCTTACCTTTTAGCAAATCATTAAGAATCGTCTTAATGGTTTCATTTTTCGCGGTGATGTTTACTTTCTGTTCAACATCAATAAGATCTTTGTTGTAAAGAAAGAAGAATTCGGTCTCATCTTCAATCGTTTTCAACACATTCTCGAGAGATTCGTTATTCGCGTTTAGCGATAACTTCGTAGATTGAGAATACGAATTAACAGCCATTATCTGGATAAGGCTGAGAAAAAAGAAAAATACTGTAAATCGTACCATCCTGAAAATTTTTTTTAAGGCTAAACCTTCCAAATCTGAAAAGTTTGTTCGAGCCTTTAGTTTTCGAATTTTTTTCATAAATTTACCATGTTAGAGTGAATAAAATAATTAATTGATCTCGCTCTGCAATTATGCGGGAGAGTGTTGCAGCACTCTCCCGCTTTGCAGTTTATTTTTTTAGTCTTATTGTAACTTTTCTCCGTTCTGTTATTCCATCTTTTCCTATAGTTCGTTTTTCAATGTTATACTTAATTGGTGTAGTTAATGCAATTAACCGCAATACTTCGGCCAGAGGTTCATCTTTAAACGTAGCTTTAAACCTGTAATTATTTAATTTCTTATCAGCAATAACTATTTCTGCATTATACCATCTTCCAAGTCGCCCGACAACTTCCCCCAACTTTTCATCCTCAATAATAAGATAACCGTCTTTCCATGCGGTAAATCGGTCTGCATCGACATTCGAGAGGTTTAAAGACTTCTGTTTGCAATTAAAAGTTAGTCTTTCGTTTGGTGATAAAATCTGATTAAAATTTCCGTTTTTTCCGTTGACTTCTACTTTCCCCTTCGCTAAAACAATATCGGTAAATGAATCGTCGGAATAGGCAGAAACATTAAATTTTGTTCCCAGTACTTTTACATCTAAATCGGCAACACTTACAATAAAATCAGACTTATCGATATGGTTTACATCGAAATAAGCTTCGCCTGTAAGTTTAACTTTTCGGTGCTGGCTAAAAACAACCGGGTATTTTAATTTCGAACCGCTATTTAACCACCCCAAAGAGCTGTCGGGAAGCATAAATTGTACACGGGCTCCATCAGGCGCATTTATTTCTACCCAACTTTGCGCTGTTAATTGTTGCTGATTAGATGGCTGCGGAGGCTTTGATGAGATATAATACCACAACGAAAATGCTAAAGCAGGTATTAACAGAATTGCTGCTGCATGCCGGTAGAAATTCCAAATAACTTTTTTAAAGCTATTTTTCTTCTCTTCGAGCAATATATTGTACTGTATTTTTTCGAAAATATGTTGCAACGAGTCATCATTGTCATTATTCTTTTCGGTTAATTCTTTCCATTGATCGAATAATTGAGTCTTAATCTCTCCACTCTTTTCACTTTTGTTAAACCACTCTTTAACTTTCAAATAATCGTTATACGAATATTTTCCTTTTGAAAAGTTGATAACTGTTTTATAATCTATATTCTTCTTTTTCATTCTCTTTCCGTTAAAAGAAGGAGATTTAATAACACCTCCTTCTTTCTTCTAACTAAACTACTAATCTATTAAACTTGTTCTATGCGAAAAACAAGATTTTGTCTCATTTCTAGTAGTTATATCGGGAAATATGAAATATCCCCAGTCGAAAATAAGTTTTTTTTTAATTTTTTTTTGATTGAACAAAAAGGAGGAAAAAGATAATTCCTTTAAACTGAAGTTTTTCGAACTCTTGTTTTAAAAATTTCATGGCTTCAGTAATGTGGTATTCAACGGTTTTGGTGGTTATGGAAAGTTCCTCTGCTATCTCTTTTAACGATTTCTCTTCATTTTTCTTTTTGATAAAAACTTCCCTGCGTTTTTCCGGCATCACGCTAATTAATTCATGCAACTTATCCAATAACTCCTGATAATTTGAATTATCATCGAAATTTGATTTATTAGTTGAAAACTCAATCAAAATATTGTGTTTGGCCTCGTTTAACTTTGCAAGTTTATTAAAATTAGCCCTTATTGTATTCAGGGCAATGGTAAACAGATAGGACTGAAAAGAAGTGTCTGTTTTTATTTTTTTCCTGTTGTTCCAAATTTTAACAAATACCTCTTGTACAACATCTTCGGCAGCTTCTTTCGATTTTAGGTAACTCAACGAAAACTGAAAGAGTGGACTACTGTAGCGCTCAAATATCTCTTGAAAAGAGGCGTGGTTCCCCCTTCTTAATTGGGTTACCAAATTAGCGTCGGTATTTAATTTTATAGTTGACAATTTAAAAAGATAGAAAGTTTAATTAAAAACAAAATAAATCAAAATAATCGACAGTTTGTTAACTTTTCTGTGACAGATTATTTTATATATCCATACACTTCTGTCTGTTAACACAATAGCATTTATACTTCTAACAGCAAAGTAGTTTATTTTATAAAAATTCGCCTATTGTCTCCAATCAGCAAACGGAAGTCAATTTATGTAATCCGTTTTTTCCGATAAGAAAAAGGAGCAATTCCAACCCATTTCGAAAATGTAGATGAAAAATGCTGCGATGAATAGAAGCCGCATTCCAATGCAATATCAGTGAGTTTCAACGATGTTTCGTCAAGTAGTTTTTTCGCTTTTTCGAGCCGGAGAAATATTAGAAAATTAGCCGGAGTATAACCACTGTGCTCTTTTACAAGTTGCGTAAATGTAGTTATCCCCACACCGCTTTTGTACGACATCTCATCTAAAGTCCACTTTTTTGAAAGGTTATTTTTTAACTGACTTTCGAAATTTAAAAACCACTGTCGGTTTTTTATAACCGTACTTTCACGACGCTGTAAAAATCGTACCGTTTTTATCAACAGCTCCTCAACAATATTACAAACACGCTGGTAATAACCAAATTCCTTTTGTTCAAACTCTTTATGCAATTCAACAAAAAGGGCTTTTAAAAACTGAGCTTTTAAAATTGAATGATTACTATTTTCAGAAAGTACATCTCCAATTAACCGGTTATCAGAATCGCTTAACCGCGACCACTCCCCAAATTTAAAAATTCCATTCTTCGAAAATATTTCGGGCTGAATTACAATCCAGTAAATTTCGCCCAAATCAACCACCTCGCGCGGACTACCGTGTTTTTCCCATGGACAGGTTATAAAACCATCACCCGGAAAAAGTAGGTAATTTTTATCGCCCACAACCCAATTGTAGCGCCCCTTGGTAACATAACAAATCTCAATTCCCTTATTGAAATGCAACCTCAACGGTTTCTGGCGAATATCTTTATACTCCTCGAAACCAAAATCGTTGATAAATTCAAACTCATCAAGAACATCGGATTGAGATGCGTCGCGGTCGGTTTTTGAATAGAAAAAGTGCATTTTTATAATATATTTCAATGCAATGTAATGGTATTTTTATATTTTACAAAAATGTTTCTTTGTATTAACTGATTATCAATTGAAACAGCAGACCAGAATTTCTTCCTTTGCAAGGAAAAATACCGAATGACAGAGGGTAATAAAGCAAACTATAAAACCCGGATCACCGTGGGTTTAATTTAACGGGGCGGCTACAAAAGGAGATGTATATTAGTGCTTAATGAAAATGGGTTGTTAGGTTTGGATTACTCACCCTGATAATTTTGCAGTCAGATAAATCTGACCACAAAATTATCGTCCCTCTCTTCGCGAAGAGAGGGAGAAGAGGGAGAGTAATAAAAGATTGACATTTAGTTGTTTAATGTAAATATAAACTTGTGAAAAAGACTAACGATGAACTCATTAATTACCATAATATCTTCCAAAAAGAACTTCACGATAATATCCTGTCGTTCTGGATAAAATACAGCATACAAAATGACGGAAATGGATTTTACGGTGCTGTTGACTTAAAAGGAAAACCAGTTGCCGGAGCAATGAAAACATCGGTTCTAAACGCCCGTATTTTATGGACATTCGCTGAAGCAGCAATAAATTTTAAGAACAATAAATATGCTGAAATTGCCGACAAAGCATTTAATGTGGTAGTTAACGATTTTGCTGATAAAAAATTTGGCGGATATTTTATGAGTATCGATGCACAAAATCAACCACTCGACACCATAAAACACACCTATGCACAGGCTTTTGTTTTGTACGCACTTGGCAAATATTACGAACTGCGCCCAACTAAAAAGTTGCTTGACGAATTAAATCAATATTTTATCTTCATAGAAGAGAAAACCAAAGACCCTGAATTTCCGGGTTACACCGAAGCATTTACCCGCGAATGGAAACCATTCTCCGAAAACCGGATGGCCGATAACAACGAGCCACGCTCGATGAACACACACTTGCATATTTTGGAAGCGTACGCAGGCTATTACAAAGTTTCAAAAAACAAGCTGGCGCAAAAACGGTTAAAAGAGTTACTACTACTTTTTATCGATAAAATAATTCGTCCGTCGGGACATCTTGGTATTTTCTTCGACAAAAATTTTACTGAAACAGAATCGTCGAAAGCCACCTGCTCATTTGGTCACGACATTGAAGCTTCGTGGTTGTTGTGGGAGGCTGCCGAGATTTTAGATGACAAAGAAATTCTCAACAAGATGAAACCACTTTCGATAAAAATGCTTGATGCCGTTGACCGCGTTGGAGTAGATAAAGATGGTGGTCTGTTTCTCGAATCAACCCGGTTTGGAAGCCACGTTCGAACCAATAAACACTGGTGGCCGCAAGCCGAAACACTAATTGGGTTTATAAATGGATTTGAATTAACTTCAGACAAAAAATACTGGGACAAAATGAAACTGACCTGGAATTTTATTGATAACCATCTGATTGACCACGAAAACGGCGAGTGGTTTACAAAACTTAACCGGCTGGGCGTACCTTATTTAACCGAGCCAAAAGACGACCCGTCGCCCTATTATCGTAACGACTGGAAAATTGACCCATGGAAAGCACCCTATCACAATGGGCGTGCAATGATGGAATTGATAAAAAGAATTAACTAAATTGCATTTTATGAAAACAAAACCATCCATATTAATTTTGCTCATTCTGTTTTTAAATATTCAAATTACAACTCAGGCACAGCAAACAAACAGTTTGCAGGAGCTGGCAAGCGTCTCTGGAAATTGTGTTGAAGGATTCAATAAAAATATTGGAGAACACGAATTTGTTTATGGCAGTTTTCGCTCCGATGTTACAGCATCGATAATTGCGCGATGTAAAAGTGGAGAAACTACAATTGAATGGGAAACGGCACTTGTTCCAAAAGGGTTCCAACAAAAAGAGATAAATTTTCTTTGGATTGCGGCTATCGACCTGACAACTGAAAAACAGGTATTCGACCTCTATTTCAACGATAAAAAGTTATTCGAAATTCCAACTTCCACAAAAAAGAGCTGGCAATTAACGAACAACGACGGTAGTAAACTTAATTTCTCAACGGTTGAAACCGATGGCAACGGCGATGCTTTTGGTTATATGTGGCTCACGGTTCCGGCCAGCAACATTAAAAAAGGTTCGCCTCAAAAAATAAAAATCGAAGGGCGTGCAAACAATTCATACAGTTGGATAATTGTTTATCAGGCAACCGATGCGCTTTCGTACTTTCAAAACTCGGCGCTTTACGATGTTTCAATGCAATTAACATTTAAAGAGAGTGGCAAAAAACTGGTTGGAGAAATTACAGCACCATCACATTTTTCAGGGAAAACACTAAACTTCACTGCCAATAAAAAAAGGGTTCTGTTCAGCTAAAGAGAAACGGGGAAACCTCAACCGGGGAAATAATTCTTCCAATAGCAGCAAAAAACAAAAAGTTTGAATTATACGATTCCAATGGCAAATTGTTAATTGTAAACGCACTTTGTAAAGATTTTAAATCGACAAAGTTATATTCTCACACGGTACTTACCAGCGAAAGCAAAACTAAAAATAACAAAACTATAATTTCCGCCAACAGAAAATACAATTCGAAAACTACTGCAAGTTTGCTTAAACTTTCAAAGTCGGTTTTAAGTAGCGGAAAAATATATTTGATGAATTCGAGCCATCAGGATATTGCGTGGATGGATTCGCCCGAAAAATGTATTCTGGAACGCGACACAATGCTTTTTTCTCCACTGTTCGAACTGGCACAAAAAGACAAAAACTACCGCTTCGATGTTGAAGATGCATTGATGATAAAAGAGTTTATCCAACGGCATCTCGATAAAAAAGAGCTGGTAAAAGAGATGCTTAAAAGTGGGAGAATTTCATGCGGCTCAACATTTACGCAACCCTACGAAGAGATGTACTCGGGTGAAGCGCTGGCACGCCAGTTTTACTTTGGGGCAAAATGGTTAAAAGACGAATTTGATTACGATGCCACAGTTTACTGGAATGAAGATGTACCCGGAAGAACACTTCAAATGATGCAAATTATGCACAAAGCCGGAACAAAATATTTGATGATGAGTCGCCACGAACGCGGACTTTACGAATGGTACAGTCCCGATGGTTCGTATGTTACCGCATTCACTCCCGGGCATTATGGTAGTGCATTTGAGCCACTTCAAAAGAGTTTTCACGAAGCGGCGCAGTTTCTTGCAACCAGCTCGCTCGACTGGGAGAATTATTACACGAAGGAGACAAAATCTCCGGTTATTCCTTTACTCTCCGACCGGGACATGAGCCCAGCAATAGATTACTCCAATCTCATAAATCAGTGGCAAAATATTGATGAACTTCAAAAAGAAAACGGAGAATTCATTCCCGTAAAATTACCGGACTTTGTAATTGCATCAGCTCCGGAATTTTTTGAGGCGCTAACAAACGAAAAGCCGAAATTGCAAGTTATTAAGGGCGAGCGCCCTGCCGTTTGGTTGTATATTCACGGGCCGTCTCATCAGAAAGCTCTGAAAACAAGTCGCGAAGCAGATATCTTACTTACACAGGCCGAGAAATTTGCCACTGCAAATGCGCTGGTAAACGGTTCGTTTATTAATTATCCCGAAACTGAATTGCAAAATGCGTGGGAAGCAAAAATATACCCCGACCACGGCTGGGGCGGCAAACATGGCGATATTACCGATGCTCTTTTCAAAAGCAAGTACGAATTTGCAGAATCTGAAGCAGAAAAAATATTAATTACAAATTTGAATAAACTTGCCGCCAACATTAAAACCGAGAGTAAAAAAGGGCGGCCACTTGTTATTTTCAATAGTATGAACAGTGAGAGGGACGCCCCTGTTTCCATCGAAGTCAGTATTGAAAAACCGAAAGTGTTCAGCGTAATTTTGCATGACGAAAAAGGCGAAATAACAAATGTGCAACTAACTAATATTATTACTAATTCCGATGGTTCGATAAAAAAAGCAGAACTCCATTTTATTGCTGAAAACATTCCTCCAATCGGTTATAAAACGTACTACTTAAAAGCTCAAAAAAACAGAAATACGGGGAAATCGGATGAATTTAAAAATAAAGCTGAAAACCAATATTACAAGCTAAAATTTGCCGATGGCGGACTCTCTTCAATTTTCGACAAAGAGCTAAATCAGGAGTTAATCGATTCTGAGAAGTTTGTTGCAGGCGAAGTTTTTACAATGCAGTCGGTTGGTAACGGAGCAGGTGAATTTGCCGACATCCAGCAGCCTGAAATGGAAGGTTTCGACAAAACCGGAAATTATAAAACCAACTGGAAAATTGAAGAAAATGGCAACGTATTTACAATTTATAAATACCGTCAGAAACTTAGAAATGCAGTGGTTGAGCAGCGAGTAAAACTTTATCATCAACAAAAACGAATTGATTTTGAGACCGCCCTGTTAAACTGGGAAGGCGAATTGTATCGCGAATTTAGAATGGCAATTCCACTAAATATGACCAACGGGCAGGTTGCTTACGAAGTTCCGTTTGGTGTGGTTGAAGTTGGAAAAAATGAGTTGAAAGGTGCGGCAGGAGAACGCTACAAAACCGATTGTAAAGATTTTCATCCGCGAGGAATTGAGAACTGGATTAGTGCAAGCAACAACAATTTTGGCATTACAATGAGTTCATCGGTTGCCGTTGCCGACTGGATTGACCCAACCGACAATCCGGTTGACAACCAAATTTTACAACCCATTCTACTGGCATCGCGGCGCAGTTGCCACTGGGAAGGAAACGAATATTTACAAACCGGCGACCACCACTTTTTGTTTTCGATAACTTCGCACAAACCTGGATGGGAAAACGGAGCAAATAACGGGCGCGGGGCAAACGAAACCCTAAAAGCCGTTTGGGCCGATAAAACATTTTCAGACGCTTCATTGCCCGAATCGTTAAGTTTTTTCAAAACTGACGATTCCGGCATTTTTATCTCAACAGTAAAAAAAGCGGAGGACAGTAACAACGTTATCATCAGACTCACAAATTTGAAATCGACAGATAAAACAGTAACTTTAAAAAGTTTTCTACCGATAAAAAATGCCGCTCTTACAAATCTGATTGAAGAAGAGATAAAACCAATTCCAACAAATAAAGACGGTGTTCAGATTGATTTGGGACACCGCGCAATTGAGACCGTAAAACTGAAATAGCTGACAAATGGAGAGTTTAAAACATCGAATTAAGAATCTGTTTTTTCTAATGGCAACCAGCTTGCTATTATTTTCTTGCAGCCAGACAACAATTACAATCGACGACAGTAACGGCATATTCAGTAAAACAAATTCGCCGGTTTCGGTAAAATTAAAACTAAACGAAGAACAGATAAATGCTGCAAAAAAAGGACTTCTCGGAATTGTAGAACTTCCAGAAAAAAAAGAGACGATAATTCCTGTTCAGATTGAAAACAATGACAACGTAACAGATTCGAAAATTACATTTATAATGCCCGATGGAAACCCGGGAAACAGAAAATTCAGATTAGTTACCATAAAATCGAAACCTTTCGAAGAGATAAAAGCTACTGTCGATTCTAAATCCGGACAAATTGTTATCGACGAAAACAACAAAAAGGTACTTCAGTATAACTATAAAACGGTTTACGAAAAAGATGTTATCCGCAATAATTTAACAGAATACGACAATTCGGAATACTCGCCTGTAGGAGGCATTTATCTTGAAAAATACTACAAGGCACATCCCGAAATAAGAAAAGATACAGTGGTTACAACACAAATTTATGCCGTTCCGCGCAGCGATTATATCCATCCGCTTTACGGATTAAATGGCGAAATGCTTACCCGCGACTGGCCCGACACCGGACACCCGCACCACCGTGGAATTTTCTGGGCATGGCCAGAAGTTATGTACGGCCCAGAACTTGGCGATATTTATGCGCTACAACGGGTTTTTGCACGCCCGACCGGAAATATTAAATATACCGGCGGAGCTGTTTTTGCAGAAATTACATCTGAAAATTTATGGATGTGGGAAAACTCTGAACCAATTGTTAACGAACACGCCGTTATAAGGGTTTATCGTTCGACACCCGACAAAAGAGTGATTGATTTAACAATAAAATTACTGGCATTAAAAGACAGTGTTACAATTGCCACCCGACTTACAAATAGTTACGGTGGCTTAAATTTGAGAATGCAAACTCCCGGAAAACAGAATATATCCTATTTTACTGATGAAGTAAACTCAAAACCTTTGCGAGCGTGGTCAGATTTTAACGGCGTTTTTAAAGGAAATAAATCTACTTCCGGATTGATGGTTATACAGAATGCGGACAATCCGGAATATCCTGGCGAGTGGAGAGAGTACCCGACTCTGGCATGGGTGCAGCCCACATTTCCATCGCCAGACACAAGGTATTTACTAAGCAAAACTGAACCATTAATTTTACGCTACCGGCTGATAATTCATAACGGAGGAAAAACGGAGAAAAAGATTTCGGAGGAAAATTGGGATGCTTATAATTTGCCCGAAACACCGATGATTGAGATTTAGAATAGAAAAAATAGTATTGTAAAGTTATAGGAATAATAATTTAATTACAGAAAGATGCTGAATCAAGTTCAGCATGACGGTATTTGTAAATGATAACGTTAATGTAGAACGTCACCCTGTCCGTCGGCTGACGGATTAGGGTCTTTAATTATTTCTATCATTAGTAACAAAAAACAAATATGAACTTAAAAACAAAATAAAATGAAAAAAACATCACCATTTTCAAGAAGGAAATTTGTAAAAACAACCTCGTTGGCTGCAATCGGAGCACCGCTTATTTTAAAAACGTCATTGGCAAAATCTGCCGGGATTACTTCCGCCAGCGATAAAATAAATCTGGGAATTATTGGCTGTGGCGGATTGGGAAAAGCAAACCTCAATGCAGCGTCATCTCACCCCGACATTGTTGTTACGGCAGCTTGCGACGTTTGGCAGGAACGGCTCGACCCAATCACAAAAAAATACAAATGTAAAGGTTACACCGATTACAAAGATTTGCTTCAACATAAAGGATTAGATGCAGTTATAATTGCTACTCCTGCACACTGGCACGCACTGCAGGCAATAGAAGCAGCCGAAGCCGGACTGGATATTTACCTGCAAAAACCGATGACAATGCACCTCGGTGAAAGTATCGCCGTACGAAACGCCGTAAAAAAACACGATGCAATTTGCCAGATAGGAACGCAAATTCACTCCGGTGAACACTACCGTAGAATGGTTGAATTGGTTCGCTCCGGTAATTTAGGTGATATTGCAACCGTACGCACATTTTTTGTTATGAATGAAGCTCCAAATGGAGTTGGACTTGGTTTTAACACAACAAATATACCGAAAGGATTAGACTGGGAAAACTGGGTCGGACCTGCACGAATGCAATCTTACAATCCGAATTTGGTGAAAGATGCATTTTACCACGGCTCATGGATGGATTTCAGTGGTGGATGGACACCGGGGATGGCTCCGCATATAACCGACCTGCCAATTTGGGCTTTGGATTTGGGATATCCAACAGAAATAAGTGCAATGGGAGGACGGTACATAACAAAAGATGATGGCGACGCATACGATAATCACGAAGTAATTTGGCGTTACCCAAACTTAACAATGACCTGGATGAGCTCGTTAACAAATAGTTATGGTTTCGATTTTAAACGTGAACAAAAAAGTCAACGCCGGCTGGGAATATATTTTCATGGAGTAAACGGAACATTGCGCACCGACTACTCTTCGCACGAAATATTACCAGAAGGCGACAGAATGGAAGGAATGAAAACTCCACCCAAAACAATTGCACCATCTCCCGGTCACGAATTGGAATGGGTAGAATGCATTAAATCACGTAAACAACCCTCTTGTAATCCGGGGTACCATACAAAAGTTGATGTTCCGATACAATTAAGTGTGCTGTCGTTGAAACTGGGGCGGTCGATAAAGTTCGACCCAAAAACAGAAAAAATAGTTGGTGACGATGAAGCAGCAAAACTGGCAATTCCGGAATACCGCGCACCATGGAAATTCCCGAAAGAGTATTTGTAAAAAATAAATATGACTACCAGTATAATTGTCTATTGCTTTACCCCTCTGTCTGTCGACATCTCCCCTTTGAAGGGGAGAAAGCTCGCAATAGAGTTCAGATATTTTTCGATGTTTACACCAACGTTTGTTTGGAGCTGCTTCCCCTCATTGAGGGGAAGTGCCGATAGGCGAAGGGGTAAAGTGTTAGGTATAAATACAGATAATCATATAAATAACAAGCCCTTCTTAACCTTCCGTCAATGGAAAGAGAGGAATAAGCAAACAGGATATTTAAAATGTAAAACTAAATCATGAATAATCGCAATCGAAGAAATTTCATAAAAAAAACAGCAATCGCAGGTCTTGGGTTAGGTATTGCCGGAAGTGTGTCGGGGTTTTACAAAGAACCTGAAAAAGGAAAGAGGGTTGGTATGATTGGACTCGACACCGGACATAGTGTTGCTTTTACAAAGTCGCTCAACAACCCACTGGCAGGCGATGAATTTAATGGATATAAAGTAGTTGCCGCTTTCCCAAAAGGAACAGATAATATTTTAGACTGGAAAAACAGAATTCCCGAATTTACAAAAGAGGTGCAAAAGCAGGGTGTAGAAATAGTCGGTTCAATTGAAGAGTTACTGAAAAAAGTTGATGTTGTTCTACTCACCTGCATCGATGGAAACAAACATCTCGAACAGGCTTTGCCTGTTTTAAAAGCAAGGAAAACGCTTTTTATCGACAAGCCATTTGCTGCATCTTTATCTGATGCATACAAAATTACGGAAGCTGCCAGTCATTACAATGTACCCCTGTTTTCATCGTCGTCGTTAAGATATATCGAAGGAGTAAAAGAGATAGCCGAGGGTGAAATAGGAAAAGTTATAGGAGCAGAAGCTTTCAGTCCGGCACATCTCGAAAAACATCATCCCGACCTGTTTTGGTACGGTGTGCATGGTGTTGAGATGCTTTTTACAATTATGGGAACCGGATGTAAAAGTGTAAAAAGGACGTTTACCAACGATACCGATGTTGTGGTGGGGGTTTGGGAAGACAACCGAATTGGAACTTATCGTGGAATACGAAAAGGGAAAGGAGGTTATGGGGCAACTGTTTTCGGTGAGAAGGGAATTAAAGTACTTGATAATTATAAAGGTTATAATCCGTTACTTATTAAAATAACGGAGTTCTTCGATACCGGAATATCTCCGGTTTCAATAGCCGAAACACTGGAAATATTTGCATTTATGCAAGCTGCCGAAGAGAGTAAATTAAAAGGCGGGATTTCCATCGAAATTAATTCTGTTATTAAAAAAGCAAAAACTAATTCAAATAAATAAACTATGCCAAAAAATCTGTATCTCTACACAATTGTTGCCGCACTGGGCGGACTTCTTTTTGGATTCGACACCGCAGTAATTAACGGAGCCCTCCCCTTCTTCCGCGACCATTTCGAGCTTGATAAAGTGATGGAGGGCTGGGCAATGAGTTCGGCCATTTTCGGGTGCATTGTCGGTGCAATTGGAGTTGGCCGCCCGGGCGATAAATATGGCAGAAGATATATGCTAAAAATTACGGCATTGCTGTTTTTAATATCAGCAATTGGTACCGGACTGGCAACCGATATTACAATGTTTATTATTTTCAGAATTATTGGTGGGTTGGCAATTGGAGGAGCTTCAGTTATTTCGCCAATGTACATTTCGGAAGTTGCCCCTCCAAAATACCGCGGCCGCTTTACAATACTTTTTCAGCTCTCGCTGGTAATCGGGATTTTAGCTGCATTTGCAACCGACCTCGCGCTTATAAATACAGGAATTAATAACTGGCGATGGATGTTTATCTCGGAGGCATTGCCTGCTATTCTGTTTTTTACGCTCCTGTTTTTTGTGGGAAGGAGTCCGCGATGGTTAGTTAAAAAGGGTCTTTTTGAGGAAGCAAAAACGGTTATCGCAGAAACAAATTCAGGTGAAAACAATTCGCATATTCTTAATGAAATAAAAAATTCAATCGACAACGATGTGGTTGAACACATAAAATATCTCTTTAAAAAGCCATTTCTTCGATTGGTAATTATCGGTATAATGATTGGCATGTTTAACCAGTTTACAGGAATTGCCATTGTAATGATTTACTCAAGCGACATTTTTAGGGCTGCCGGTTTTGCTACCGAATCGGCAATTTTGCAAACAGTAATTGTTGGAGTAACCAATTTGGTTTTTACAGTTCTGGCAATGGCGTTTATCGACCGAATCGGACGTAAATTTATGCTTCTGCTCGGGTCGATTGCAATGAGTATTTTCCTTGCAGCTTTCTCTTATATTTTTCTTTTCGATGTGGGAGGATTCCTGCCGCTGTTGTTTATGATACTTTTTGTGGCAAGTTTTGCATTTTCGCAAGGTGCTGTGGTTTGGGTGCTTTTTGCCGAGATGTTTCCCAACAACATCCGTTCGCGCGGGGTTTCCATCGGCTCGTTCTCGCACTGGGTATTCTATTCAATGCTGCTCTTACTCTTTCCGGTCATCAAAAAATCGTTTACCGACAACAGTGGAATCGGATACATTTTTGCCTTTTTTGCAGTAGTTACTTTTTTAAGTTTCTTTTTCTACAAAAAATATATTGTTGAAACAAAAGGGAAATCGCTGGAAGAGTTGGAGAAGGATACTTTAAAATGAATTATTTGTGAGAGAATTATTAGACTTTGATTGATTTATTGAACTAAAAAACACAAAATGGAAAGACGAAAATTTATAGAACTTACAGGATCTTTTTCGTTGTTAACTTCAACAGGATTTATGTTTTCCTGTGATAACTCTTCGGAAAACACAGAAGAAGAACAACTTAAAAGCTGGTCAAAATCTGCCTTTTATCGGTTCGAGGAAATATGGAATTTTAACGATTTCTGGAAACGAGGAAATACTTTTGATGCCTGTCTGACCTTTGTTGATGCAGTTGTAAACCGTTGGCCTAACGATACGGAAGTAAAAGAGATACAGCAAACTGTAAAAAATATGTTGGAAGAGAACCTTGTGTTTTTCAACAAATTCGATCCGGGTGACCTTTGGGCCGACGATTTTGGATGGTGGGGCTTAATGGCGTTAAATGCCCGGAAACACCTCCTTAAAATGAACGAAAAAAAATTGGCACAAAAGTATCTGGAGTTATCTACCAGTTTGTGTTGGGAATACAAAAAGAAAACCGCTTACGATCACACTCCTGATGCATTGCCCGTACCTCACGGATGCCGAAATGGTGATGCTAACGGAATAAGCAAAGGAGTGAAAAATACAGTTACCAACGTATTATTGTTTTTACTTTCCTCTCGAATTTACAGAACTACACTTGCCGAAAACATGAGCGATAATGAAAAATATCTGGATATGGCTTATCGCCAATGGATATGGTTCGACAAATGGTTCGAATTGGAGGAATACCAATACCTTAAAGGATTAACATCCGAGGGAGCATTGGTTCAGGAACGACCGATGGCATTTGTCGATGGTTCAGATTATACTGAAAAAATACATCCACCATGGGCTGAAGGTTGGATTTGGACAGGCGATCAGGGGATGTTGATTGGTGCTTTAAGCGATATGCTGGCCGTAAAAGATGAGTTGGCAACCTGGATTAAAACTCAAAAATTAGAACCAACTTTTAATGTGAAATCGTTTGAAAAAAAACTAAGATCATTAATTAATCAGATTGGTGCAGGTATAAAAAATGCGTTAGTAAGTAACATCGACAATATTGTCAGGGAAGCACCTTGTTTATCAAGCTTTGGACCTGTTCATGGTAACGATTATTTGGCTGGTCGTGGCATTCTGATGCGATACATTGGGGCAAAACAAGAACGAGATTTATTAGGTGTTGATTTAAGCAAAAATATTACGGCAACAGTTAAAGCAATTTGGGAAACCAGAGATATAAACAACAACCAGTTTAAGCCAGAATTTACAAGTATAGAAAATGATAAACTTTACATTCAACAGTTTAGAGAATTATGGGGTCTGGCTGACGAAGTTTATGAGTGGGACATAAAAAAAATGAAAATACAAAATAAACAAGGCGTGTGTCAATCCATTGGTCTCGATGCACTTGGAGCTGCTATTAAACAATTAAATTAAAATAAAATGAACGGATACGAAAGAATTAAAGCTGCATTAAATAATCAGCCGACAGACAAAATTCCAATAATGCTACACAACTTTTGGATGGCAGTTAACGAAGCGAAAGTGAGTATGACAACATACCGCAACAACCCAAAAGTTATCGCCGATGTATTTATTAAATCTGTCGAAAAGTACGAATTCGATGGAATTTTAGTTGATATCGACACCGTTACTTTGGCTGGTGCAGTTGGCGTTCCGGTTGATTTTCCGGAAGATGAGCCGGCACGCTCGGCAATTGGAAATTTAAAAGAGTTGGCAGATGTAAAATCACTGAAAAAAGTAAACATCGAAAACTACAAATATGTACAAAACTGGCTTGAAGCAACAAGAATTATAAAATCGCATTTTGGCGACGAAATTTATGTACGCGGCAATTGCGACCAGTCGCCGTTTTCGCTGGCAAGTATGATGCGTGGCAGTCAGGAGTGGATGCTCGACCTTATTATGGGCGAACCCGAACAACTGACTGAGCTGCTCGAATACTGCACCGACATTACCAATCAGTTTATAAGGCTAATGGCACAAACCGGCTGCGACATGGTTTCTAACGGCGACAGCCCCGCCGGCCCCGAAATGGTTTCGCCCGATATGTACGAAAAATTTGCACTGCCCTACGAAAAACGTGTGGTTGACGAAGCACATAAATTAAATCTCCCCTACACACTGCACATTTGTGGCGACACGGAAGTTATCCTCGAACAGATGTTAAAAACCGGCTCCGATGCTTTTGAACTCGATTATAAAACCGATACGCAAAAATCGTTCGACCTGCTACATGATAAAATCTGTTTTATTGGCAACATCGACCCGAGCGGTGTAATTGCCATGGGAACACCCGAATTAGTTGAAAAGAAAACCATTGAGTTACTCGATATTTTCACCAAAACAAATCGGTTTATTTTAAATGCCGGTTGCGCAATTCCGGCGAATACCCCGGAAGAGAATCTGTTCAGAATGATAAAAGTGGCGAGAGAGTTTAGATAATTTGAAAGCTCATTAATTGCAATATAAATATTTGAAACTTAAAAATATGTAACTGTATAAAATAGAATTTTAAAGAAGCCAAAAAATCCAAGTAAATTAAATATATAATAGCTTGAATAAATAATAATAATGATGTAAATTGTAGCGTCAAATGTGTATGCTATTCAATTTCAGCAGTTTTATTATCTATTCCAATAGCATAACTGCAGTATAATTTTGTAAAGCATATTGTAAATTTTATTTAAACAATAATTAAACACCTGATTATGGATTTTATGTTTTCGGATAAAACAAAACAGGCAATAAAAATTTCGCAGTCGATTGCAAAAGAATTTATGAACGCTGAATTCTCGCCGGCACACCTTTTAAAAGCGTTATTACACAAAGACATTGGGTTACTTCCGGTTTTGGAGGAGATGGGAAAAGATTTCTATTACATGGAAGAGTGGGCAGAAGTAAGAATTGAAAGCTACCCCAAAGCAAACAAGGCAATAGAGCAGCCAACTGCCGATATCGATGTTAAAGCAGTTTTAAACGAAGCCGATAATATTCGCTTAAAATTATCGGAAGATTTAATAACCCCAATGAGCATTTTGGTTGCATTAACAATACCCGGAGTTGGGTTTAGTTACGAGCAGCTTAAAACATTTAATCTCAATCAACAAGAATTATTAGATAAGTTTGTAGAGAAAAGTGATCTCGACAATGTTATCGGAACAAAGGAAGAAACAGGTAAAAAAGAGTCATCAGCAAAAAAACAAAATGCCTTATTAAAATATTGCAGCGAGTTAACAATGTTAGCACAGCAGGGAAAATTAGATCCAGTTGTTGGTCGCGACAAGGAAACCAGAATGATGGCGGAAATTCTGGGACGTAGATCGAAACCCAACGTTATTATTGTTGGCGAACCGGGAGTTGGCAAAACTGCACTTGTAAATGGGTTTGCTCAGAATGTTATTGAAAATAAAGTTCCGGGAAACTTAATTGACACTAAAATATTTGAACTCGATTTTGGTGCGTTAATAGCCGGAGCTTCATACAAAGGCGAAGTTGAAGACAGATTAAAAAAAGTTATCAACGAAATTGAACAATACGAAAGTGCAATTTTGTTTGTAGATGAAATTCATACACTGCTGGATAAACAAGCGGGTGCATCGGGTGCTGCAAACCTGCTTAAACCCGAACTCGATAAAGGAATGATTACAATTATAGGTACAACCTCGATTGATAATTACACCAAATTTATTGAAACCGACGAAGCATTCAACAGGAAATTTGAAATAGTAAAACTCGAAGAACCTGACGAAGAGATTGCACTTAGAATGTTAAGCGAAATTATTCCGGTATATGAAACACATCATAACCTGAAAGTAAGTCGCGAAGTGCAAAACGAAGCAATTCGTCTGTCGAAACGATATTTAAAAGAGCGTAGTTTACCCGATGCTGCAATAGATTTAATAGACAGGGCAATGTCGGTTGTTCGATTAACGCAAGACACAATTGGGCAGGAAGTTGAAGAGCTAACAAAAGATATAGAGATACTGGAGAAAAACGAAAATAAACTATCGGACGAAGATTTGAAGAGAGAGCTTTTATGGCTAAACAGGAAACTTAAAGAGAAAATAAGTCCTGTACTTTTGGTGAAACTTGACAATAAAACCGATTTTGAAAAAATAGAAACCAACAAAGAATTTATTGGAGAATTAAAAAGCATTCTCAACAAGTTAAAAGAGAATGTAGGAATAAAAGTTGATCAGGTTGAAAAATCAGATCTTGCCGCAGTTGTTGCACACAAAACAGGAGTCCCAATCGGCAAGGTGAAAACCGAAGAGAGAGACAGGTTACTGAATATTGAAACTCATTTGAAAAAAAGAGTTGTGGGACAAGACCACGGAATTAAAAGTATTGCTGAAGCAATTCGTGAATCGCGATCAGGACTAAGTAAACCCGGTCAGCCAATTGGCTCGTTCTTTTTCCTTGGACCAACAGGAACGGGTAAAACAGAACTGGCAAAAACTTTAGCCGAATTTCTATTTAATGATGAGACCGCGTTAATTCGCTTCGACATGTCGGAATTTAAAGAGGAACACTCGGCAGCACTATTATACGGCGCACCTCCCGGATATGTTGGATACGAAGAAGGAGGACTGCTTGTTAACAAAATCAGACAAAAACCATATTCAATAATACTTTTCGATGAAATTGAAAAAGCACACTCCTCAGTATTCGATATTTTTCTGCAAATACTTGACGAAGGAAAACTGCATGACAGACTTGGCAAAGAAGGTGATTTTTCGAATGCAGTAATTCTTTTTACATCAAACATTGGAAGTTCATTTGTTGTGGATTCATTTAATAAAGGAGAAATTCCTGCTTCGGGTAAACTGGCGGAAATAATGGAGAATCATTTCAGACCTGAGTTTTTGGGAAGGTTAACAGAAATAATTCCGTTTGCTCCAATTAGCGAAGAAAATGTTGTAAAAATATTCGAGATTCATTTAAAGAATCTGCTAAAATCGCTTGAAGTTTTGGGTATTGAATTAATTATTGAACAAAAAGCAAAAGAAGCACTTGCTAAATCGGGATTCACTCCAAAATACGGTGCACGCCCCCTTATCGGTGTCATTCGGAATAAACTTAGAAAACCATTATCTAAAATGATAATTGCTGAAAAAATATCGAGAGGATCAAAAATTCGAATTTCAATAGATAAAAATGATGAAATTGTCTGGAAAATTGACTAAATTGTTCGGTATAATTAAAAATAAATTATTAATTAAAAATAAAAAAGATATGCAAAACTATGGAATTGGGGGAACTGAAGTTCAGGGCGATGCAAGTGAAGCCATTAGCGAAATTGCTCAGAACAGAACTTTAATGGTTGAAAAACTAACTGATGAAGCACCTTTTAAACCTGAAATTGTTGAGGGACTAACATCTATTGATGATGTATTTAATAAATTCTCACCTTCGGTAGAAATTGAATTTGAGAATTCGGAAGGAGTTACGAAAGAAGAAGAACTCTCTTTTAAAGGACTTGCTGATTTTGGCGTAAAAGGAATTACAGCACAAAGTCAGTTTCTGAAGGATTTAACAAGCCAAAAAGACCAGTTTCTTAAAATGACCAAGCAATTAAAAAGCAACAAACTATTGCGTAAAGCAATAGAAAACAGTGATACAAAAGAGGCAATGTTAAACACGATTTATGCCTTGGTAAAAGAGATAGAAGAGGCATAATTGATCTTTAATATAAATTTTAATTAAATAAAAATGGCACAACAAGAACAAAATATAGAACAATATAAAGAGCGGGTTGAGGAAAAAATCAAACAGATAGAAAAACCTCAGGAGGTACTTAAACAAAATCTCGATCAGCTTTCAAAAGTTGGTGGTTTCGATTTAATGGAAGCAGCCATCGAAGGAGTTCAAAACCTGAACCCCGACAGAAAAGCACGGAAAAGAATATTCTTATCCGAATCATCGAAAAAAGAAGATCGCGAATCGTTGAAAAAAACACTCCAATTATGGGCTGCTGTTCTATCATCATCCGAGAGTGTTTCTGATATGGTTAATAAATGCGAAGAAAGTGCGCAGGTTGCTGAGGAAACTCTCACAAAAAACCTAGCAAAAGCTGTTGAAAAATCTAAAGATCTTGAAAAATCGTACAGAACAGTAGCACTCTTCTTTAAAAATACAGGCAGTAACAAAATTAAAAATGTATCGTTCGTAAATGCTGAACCCGAGCAACTCAAAGATTTAGACGACACACGTTTTATAGATGCAATACACGAAGAACTTGTACAAAAATTCGACAGACTAGACTTACGCGAAAACTACAGTTTACTGGTTGTTCCCGGCTATTTAGGCTCTAACAAAGTAGTTGAAAAATGGGCTAAAATTGCACACGAGAATAAAGTAATGATGGTTACCGATTTTGAACATCTCGACACACCCGATGATGTTATGGAGATGTTCGAATCAGCAAACCTAACCGGTGGCGACATGTACCGCTCCAACGTATTAATGGGTTGTAACTATTTGGTTGGTCGCGAAAAATATAAAGAACTTGGCGAGGAAGAGGAACTTTTTATTCCTCCATCGGGCGCACTGGCCGGAAACATATACCAAACTCTAATGTCGCAAGTAGCTGCCGGTAAAAAGCATGGAAGTTTAAGCGAAGTTGACGGTGTTTGTTTCGATTTGAAAAAAAGTGAAATTGCCAATCTGGAAAAACTTGGGTTGGTACCAATGGTAAACGAATATGGTAAGGTTATGGCATTTTCGGCAAAAACACTTTTTAATGGCGATAATCTGGGATTACAAACATACTCTGTTGTGAGAGTTTTCGATTATGTAACTAAAGTTATGATGGATTTTCTTAACAGAAGAGCATTCGAAAATTTCAATTCAAAAACACGAAAAGAGATTATGGGACAGATTATACGCTTCTTGGATAGTATAACCGGTCCGGGTAAATTAATAGAGAAATTTCAAATAACACGTTTTGAACAAGATAAAAATCAAAAGGATAAAATTCATTTGGATATCCACATGACACCTTATTTCCCAGCCAAAAACTTTATGATTAAAATGGATGGTCAAAAGGGAGATGATGGAACCGAGTGGGAAACAGATTATGAACAGAATTAGTTTTTTATAGTTTAATTTAAAATTTAAAGTCATGTCATTTAAATCAGTTTTTGAAGTTGACGGTAACTCATACCGTGTGTTAAAATGCGATTTTGCCTTAAATCAGGATATTGATAACACAGGCAGACCTTCATCTGTTACAAGAGGAGGAGTAGTTAATGTTGTAATTGAATCTACAGACGACACAAGCCTTTTCGAATGGATGTGCGACAGCTACATGAAAAAAGATGCCAAAATCACCTTTAACAAAAGAGATGAAGACTCGAAAATGAAAGAGTTGGAAATTATTGAGGCATATTTGGTTAGCTACGAAGAATCTTTTGATGATTCAGGTGCAGGAGCAATGATCGAGAAATTCTCATTATCAGCAAGAAGTATTAAACTTGGTAACGGCGAACACGAAAACGAATGGGCGATTTAACAAAATAATTATGTCTTTATCTGCAAGGCTCCATATTGAAGGACACAGTAAAGAAAAAGCCGGAGTAAAAATAATTTCGTGTGAGTATAGCTTTTCGCAAGATGTTGATGCCAGAGGGATGATCATGTCGAAAGTTAGACCGGGAATGATAAACATCACCATTCACGGAGTTGAAGATTCTGAAATTGTACAATGGATGTTAGGGGGAAACGTAAGGAAAAAGGGTAAAATAACCTACTCGGGAGTTATAGACACCGGACCGCAGCGCTCCATTGAATTCGAAGATGCGCTATTAGTCGATTATCATGAATCTTTTTCCGACCAGTCAGACATTATTGCAAACCTCACTATTTCTGCCCGAATAATTGTAATCTCAGGGGTTACTCACGAAAGTTTATGGCTGCTTGACGGAAATGTGTAGAACTGCAATTGCACTGTTAATTGCCAGTAATCAACAAAAAAACAGCCGGATACCAATGTAACAAACAGATATTATCAAATGAATTCAATTTCAAAAATCAGTATCGAAATTAACGGTAAGCCGTTAAAAGATTTTGACGAAGTAGATATTAATCAAAATATGTATGGAATCGATAGCTTTGAAATTGCTTGCCGTTTTGATGCCATAGAAAATGCTGATGAATTTTTAATCGAAAAATCAAAGGATTTTCTTGGGTTGCCAATCGTAATTCAAACCAGAATGGAAGTTGGTGATAACGAAAAAGATTGTCTGGTTTTTAAAGGATATGTTACAGAAATAAAAGGTGCCAGAAGTGGAATGTCAGATAACGACCGGATAACTATTTCGGGTGGCAGCGAAGAGATTATTTTACTAAGAAAACCAACAAGCCGTGCATTTAATGATAAAACGCTTGATGAAATTGTAAAAGAGATTTTAAAACCTTACCCCTTAAAATCGAAAATAAAGTCGCGCGAAACGCAACGGTTTAAATATGTTGTGCAGTATGAAGAGAGCGACTTTGAGTTTCTCAAAAGACTTTCGATACGTTATGGCGAGTGGTTCTTTTCTAATGGTAAGGAGATAGTATTTGGCGAAATTCCTGAAGTTGAACAGCAACTAACAGTTGGCTACGATCTTGAAGAGTTTAATTACGAATTGCGTGTCAGTCCGGTAAAATTTAACCTAGCAGCAGTTTCTCCACTCGAAAACAAACTACACAAATACAAATCGGGTTCGAGTGCCGTTGACAGCAACATGAATATTTATGGGAAACACGCATTTAAACAATCGAAGCAACTATACCCCGAAGAGGGTAACGACTTTTACGACCACCTGAACGTTGATGACTCGGACTATAAAAACACCCTGGCTAAAGTTGGCGAAGTTGATGAAATAAAAGATGCCATAAATCTCTCTGACTTAAATGGTTCATCCACCAATGCGTCGTTAACAACGGGAATGCAGGTAATGATAAGCAGCCCAAAAGAGAAAGGAACTGAAACAGTAGGTTATGGGCGGCATTTAATTACTTCTGTACAACATAACTTCAATAATTTGCTCCGCTATCAAAACAGTTTTACGGCAATTCCTGCAGAATCTACAATGCCTGAATATACTAATCCAAATTATATACGGAAAAGTGGAACAGAAATAGCCATTATTAAAGACAACCTCGATCCGGAAAAACTTGGCAGATTAAAAGTTAAGTTTTGCTGGATGGAAGAGGGTCAGACAACGCCATGGATAAGACTAACAACCCCTTATGTTGGTATTAACTGGGGATTTTATTTTGTTCCGCCCAAAAGTGCATTGGTTAACATTGATTTTGAAGGTGGCGACGTTGAGCGACCATATTGTACAGGAGCTTTTTTTGACAAACAAGTTAAACCCGACCCTGAGTGGACAGGTAATTACAGAGAACAAGATGCAAGCAAACATGTAATCAGAACATCGGCCGGACATACTCTGGAATTTGAAGATGTAACAAGTTCTTCAGGAAAAATAAAAATTTACAATGCCGATAACGATAACTACATAACGTTAGACAACGAAAATGGAGTGCTTTCAATTCATTCAAATGGCAAGCTGAAATTAAGTGGCGATAAAATTGAGATGAAAGCAGATTCGGGAATTGCCATACAGAGCAACGAAGGAATTGAAATAACAGCAGGCAAAGAGTTAGAAGCAACTATTGGAACCGACTTTCAGGTTACTACTGGGGGTAGTTTTTCCAATATCATTGGAGGCAGCTTATCATACATGGTCAGCAATTCAATTAAAATTGACTCAGGAACTTCATACGATGTTACAGTTGGAGCGTCAACATCAATTACTTCAGGAGCTTCGATGACTTTTACAAGTCCGATAATAAAAATAAATTAAAAATATACAGAAATGCCACCAGCAGCAAGAGCAGGAGATATGCACACATGCCCAATGTCCGATGGACCTAAACCACACGTAGGAGGACCGGTTTTGCCGCCGGGTTGCCCAACAGTTTTAATTGGAGGAATGCCTGCCGCAAGAGTTGGAGATATGGCAACCTGTGTTGGGCCTCCCGACATAATTGCAGCTGGTTCGGCAACTGTTATGATTGGTGGACTGCCCGCTGCCCGAATGGGTGATATGACAGCACATGGAGGCACCATAATTATTGGATGCCCTACGGTTATCATTGGAGGATAATTTTATTGTTGACAATAGTTTAAGGCTTTTGTTATCCAGTTGATGATTAGTGGGATATATAATTTGCTCTAATTATTATAGTAACTGATTATTAGCAAATTTCATTTCGCATTATATCTATTGTCTTAAAATCTAACAGTTTATCTACTACTTAGTATTAACTAATCAAATTATTAAAAACTATTATATGGCTTACAATGCTTATAAAAATTATGAAACTATTGTATGGAGCTGTGCTCATTCAATACCTAAAAACAGAGGAAAAAATAGGCTCACACAAAGTCAATTCTATTACTGGTGTTCAGGAAACTCAAGTTCTGCTCTTATTGAAAAGTTTCAAAGCTACGGAGGTAAAGTGAGAGCCTATACAAAAGAAAGTGTTGATTTATCGAAAAATATAATTAGAATAAAATCTTTTGGCTATATGTCACAAGATATTGTACGTAGATTCAATAAAAAATTTTCAAATGATGAGTTTTTAGTAACAGATTTTTTTATAAAAAGTGTTGTTGGCAAAGTTGTAAATCTAATAGGTAATCCTGCTTCTATATTATACAGTATAGTGAGTTCAACAAATTCTCCTAAACAGACAAATTTGAAAGCAAGAATAATGGACCAAGTTGTATTCATTGAGTTTATTGGGAAGATTGGATTTGAGCTGTATTATGTACAACAATTAAGATTGATAGATCCATTCAGAGTTAAAGCATATGGCAAAGAGGCATCTTGGGTTTTTCATGAAGAAAGATTTCCTGTATATCTCCAAATGTCCGATAGATTATTTAAGAAATATAACCCTACAGTTACATATACACCTCGGGGTACAAATACAACTAAAAATGAACCTGAACCTTCCTGGATGAAGAAAAAGACTCACCATTAATATACTCTTGCTTAAATAATCACTATGATTTTGGAAAAAAACAAATTTATCTGCCCGAAAACAGTTGAAATAAATTTCAGGAGAAAGTTCACCTTTATCAAAAACAACTTCATGTTTACTGGCTGAATAATCATTGTTAACAACATTTTTCACGAGTTTTTCTTGCAGATTAAATAGAGTCTGCTGATTTTCTATAGTACTAATTGCGTTGAATATTTCAGTGAGCTTGAAAAATATTTTGAAATAAAATCGTTTTTCAACTTTATGACCCAACTTTTGATTAAAGCAAAAAAAGCGGTGGAAAAATATTTATAT
>JAJRSD010000113.1 GCA_024278975.1 Bacteroidota bacterium | reverse complement strand
GTGCCAGTAATGGTTTTTCTGATTTTTTAGTATTTTTATGCTGTGGAAGAAAGCCCATAATTTTAATTTAAAAGTTTGCACTTCAAAAGTTGGAATTTTTTGGCTTTTTTCCTACTTTATTCTTTCGGACAGTTATGAATTAATTTAAAATCATTCATCAAGTTGCTTTCTAAATATTAACCAGAAATAAGTATCCGGCAGCCAGCAACACTCTTTACCCAAACACCCCAAACAAATTCAAAATAACAACTACAAGCGCAACTATTAAAACATACCTAACATATTTTGCTCCGCCTCTTATACTGAAGTGTGCGCCAAGCCAGGCACCTCCCATGTTTCCGATGGCGAGAATTAACCCGGCAACAATATTAACTTGTCCGTGATAAACAAATATTCCCAAGGTAAAAATGGTATAAATTAGTACAATAAAAACTTTAACTGCATTGGCTTTTACTAAGTCGTAACCACTTCCGAGAACCAATCCGGCAAGTAGTAGAAACCCCACTCCCATCTGAATAAAACCACCGTACAAACCAATAAAAAAGAAGATAATATATTGGAGAATTGTTGGTTTTTTATCAACTGTTCCGACCTGCTCTTTCACCCATACTTCGGGTTTTAAAACCACCAGCAAAAACATACCAATCATTAACCCGGCAATAACTTTTTTAAGCAGCGCTTCATCAATTTCGACAGCAAACAGAGCACCTATTATTGCACCTAAAATTGCCGGAAGAATAAGTTTGTAATCAGTTTTTACATCGAGTACTTTTTGCCTGTGAAATGTATTTACACCAACTATATTTTGTAACAGAATTGCTATTCGTAGAGTTCCGTTTGCAACATTTGCCGGAAGTCCGATAAACATTAAAAGCGGCAGTGCCAACATTGAGCCGCCACCGGCATTTATATTAATAAACCCGGCTGCAAGTCCGGTTCCAATTAGCGCAAGAATTATATACCATTCCATTTTTTCAGTTTTGAATTATATTCTTTTCTTCAATTCTCCCCCTCGGGAAGATGCCGAAGGCAGAGGGGTGATTTTCGGGTCCGGGTTCCGGGTTCAATCTAATATTTAAATTGTTATTTTATACTGAAAACGGTGACTGTAACTGTAACTGTGACTAAAAACTAAACAGCTCTGGATTTCAGGTTTAATGTTCTCCATCTTTATCTTTCATAACCGTAATTGGAACACCTTCAACTCCGGCATAAAAAACAATTATTTCGGCAGGTTCGTCGCCTTCATTTTTTCCATAGTGCCATGTATTTACAGTTTCAACAATCGGGTCGCCGGCTTTCATATGCAATATCTTATTGTCTTCGGTTGTAACTGTTAACTCACCTTTTATCAACACACCAGCGTTTATTTCAAGATGTTCGTGCATTGCTAAATCAGTTTTGGGTGGAATTGTTATTTTCAGAATTGTAACTTTAGGTTGACCTTCAAGATATTTGGGAAGCTCAGCACCATCCCAGCTTTTTGTTGTTTCTGCCAAAGTAACTACCTCAATTTTTTGAGGTTTTAAACTATCTGCTCCTTTTTGGTTGCATGATGACAGGAGAAAAATTGTTAAAAATATTCTGGAAATAAATATCATACAAATAATTTATTTTATTTAACGACCCACTCGAAACTCGTAACCTGAAACCTGTAACTTTCTAATAAGCAAACAGCGGAAAATCTTTCATCAACCGATGAACTTTTTCGCCAATAGATTTCATCATTTTTTCATCGGTAATATTTGCAATTGCATCATCGATTAACTGAACGATAACCGGCATTAAATCTTCCTTAACTCCTCGTGTTGTAATTGCCGGTGTTCCAACCCGCAAACCCGAAGTTTGAAACGGCGAGCGACTATCGAACGGTACCATATTTTTGTTAACAGTAATCTCAGCATTTACCAAAGTATTCTCTACTATTTTACCTGTAATCTCAGGGTATTTTGTACGAAGGTCAATCAGCATCGAATGGTTATCTGTTCCGCCCGAAATTACTTTGTAACCCAAATCGACAAAAGACTGCGCCATAACCTCGGCATTCTTTTTTACCTGCTGTTGATATTCTTTGTATTCGGGTGCAAGTGCCTCACCAAACGCAACTGCTTTTGCTGCAATTACATGTTCCAGCGGACCACCCTGCTGACCCGGAAAAACTGCCGAATCTAACAACGACGACATTTTTCGAACCACACCTTTTTTAGTTGTAATTCCCCACGGATTTTCAAAATCTTTACCGATTAAAATTATTCCTCCGCGCGGACCGCGTAAAGTTTTATGTGTAGTAGAAGTTACAACATGTGCATATTCAACAGGATTTTTCAATAATCCGGCAGCAATTAATCCGGCAGGATGTGCCATGTCAACCATAAACAAAGCTCCCACTTTATCAGCAATTTCGCGCATTCGTTTGTAGTCCCACTCGCGACTGTACGCTGATGCACCACCAATAATCAACTTTGGTTTATGTTCAATTGCCAGAGCTTCCATCTCGTCATAATCAACCATTCCGGTATCTTCCTTAACCTTGTAGGCAACCGGATTGTATAAAATACCCGACGAATTTACAAACGAGCCATGCGAAAGATGTCCGCCATGCGAAAGGTCGAGTCCAAGAAAAGTGTCACCCGGCTTTAAAATTACACTTAAAACCGATGCATTCGCCTGCGCTCCGGAATGTGGCTGGACATTTGCCCACTCGGCACCATACAACTCTTTAATACGGTCGATGGCGAGTTGTTCGGTCATATCGACAAACTGGCAACCACCGTAATATCTTTTGCCCGGGTAGCCTTCGGCATATTTATTTGTCATTACCGAACCCATGGCTTCCAAAACCTGGTCGCTCACAAAATTCTCCGATGCAATCAACTCAATTCCACCCAACTGGCGTTCATGCTCTTTCTTGATAATATCAAAAACCAAAGTATCTCTCTTCATCTCATTTTATCTTAAAATTTAAAATTCAAAGATAATATATTTTAATTCGGTGATTCGATGATAAAGTAAGGAAAAAGCAATTATTTTTGAACAATTATTTTTTTAGTACAAAGTCGGGAGTATTTAGTAGTGAGATTAAGAAACTGGTAAATTGTATTTTTTCTTTTTTCTGAAAACTGCGACTGCAACTGCGACTGAAAACTTTCCTATTAACTGAAACTTTCTAAATATGAATAACAAAACAAGAAACCGCCCACCATTTTTAAGTGCACTGTGCATTCTAACTTTTATAGGAAGTACATTTGGATTTATCGGCTATTTTATAGCATCCCTGTTTTTTGACAAAACATCAGAACTGATTATTAAATATTCATCGTGGCATTCGGTTGACGCAATTTCACCAATTTATTTTACAGTTTTAATGGTACTCTCGGCACTATCACTAACCGGGGCAATTCGTATATGGAAATTTCACCGCGATGGGTTTTTTCTCTACTCAATTTCGCAAATAGTTATACTTTTTCTTCCGGTTATTTGGATCGACTGGAACGCCTTCTCAGCAGTAAACGCAATTTTTACCGGAGTTTTTATTTTAGGTTATGGATGGAACTGGAAAAGATTGAGGTGACTTTAGTAAATTAGTGATAATTGACTTTAACCATTTTAAAACGATTCTGTTTTTTTCATAAAAATGAAGTTGTATTTTTCTCAAAACTTCGATTATTTTTCTTTCATCCATACAGGCGTTGTGTCTGAATTATGATTTCCGCCAATTATATCCTTATAAATCTCAGGTCTTCTTGCATTTGTATATCGCCACCCTCCCGAAAGTTCTATTTTATCTTTTGAAATCGTCGAAATAGTTATATCGTCATTGAAGGATTTTATTTCAGACAGCACTTCGCCATAGGGGTCAATTATCATTGAATTTCCATTTTTTAAATGTTCACCGTCATAACCGATAGGATTAGTAAATGCATAGTAAACACCATTATCATACGCTCTTGCGGGCAACCATCGCATAAGCCAGCGTCTGCCTTTCGGACCATCAAACTCCAATCGAAGAGAAACCGGGTCTGTTCCTCTATTTTTCCAAAACTTGTCGTCAACGTACCCCCTTCCGGGCATTGCAGATGGTGTACAACCTGTTACGTGTGGTGCAAAAATCAAATCTGCTCCTAAAAGGCTGGTAGCTCTTACATTTTCAATTATATTATTGTCATAACAAATTAGTATTCCGCATTTCCATCCCAGCAGGTCGAACACACAATATTCATTCCCTGCCGACAAATATTTACTTATAAATGGGTGTATTTTATGATACTTGGCAACTACACCGTCTTTTGTTACACATATATAAGTATTGAATATTTTTCCATTTTCTTTTTCGACTAAACCTGCCAGAATTGGTATATCAAATTCTTTGGAAATTTTAATCAACTCCTGAGTGCTTTTTCCATTTGGTACTTTTTCTGCCAAATCTGTTATTTCTTCTAAATTCAGATTCTTGGTAAAGGTGTATGCAGTAATCGACATCTCATGAAAACTTATCAAATCTGCTCCCTGTAATTTTGCCTTTTCGGTAAGGTTTCGGATAACTGAAAGGTTATATTTTTTATCCCCATCTTTTGGCTGAAACTGGGCAACTGCTAAATTCATATTTTCATTCTCCATATTTTGTTATTTTTGCTTATACATATCTGTATATTTAATAACCGGAAACAAGTTTACTCCTCCTTTTTTACAAGCATAAATTTATTGTTCTCCAGTTCGGCATAACCCTGATCGTAACAAAAATAATAGACTCTTCCGGTTCGGGTGGTGTAAATATTTAGTGTAATAATTAAAATTGAAGCCTTGCTTTTCCAGCTTACTTTTATAAGTTGTAGTTTTCCCTTCAGGGTTTAGCTCTTCCAAAATAGAGTGGTTCTGTTTCAAAATACGATTTATCTTACGCATGAAATTGGTTTTTTTTCGTTCTAATAATTTGTTACAACAATCTCCTTAATAGGTTTTCTTTTTTTGGGATCAGAATTAATCGACCTTTTCGCATCTACTCTTGTTATTCGATAATCTTTATAAATATCATCAAAGAAATTATCTGAAGGATCTATATTTTTAGGATCGGAATTACTTAACATCAACTTGTATCCTTTTTCGTTTAATTCGTGATACAAACTCGCAAGTTGCAGTTGATCGTCATCTTCAAAATTTAATTTACTATACGATGTAAAACTCGAAGTTTTACTAATTGGTTTGTAAGGCGGATCGAAATACAGGAATGAGCTAGTTCCATCCAGGTCGTGTTTTACTTCTCTAAAGTCTGCTTTTTTTATTGTAGCAATTTCAAGTAGTTTAGAAACACTTAAAAGATTTTGTTCGTCCACAATTTTAGGGTTTACATATTTTCCCATTGGTGTATTAAACCCCCCTTTTGAGTTAAACCGAAAAAGCCCGTTGAAACAAGTCCGGTTTAAGAATATTGTTTGAGCAGCTCTTCGAATCCAGTTTTCGGAATAGTTATCGTAATCAATTTTAAAGCGTTGTTTATTAAAGCTCTCTCTTAAATCATAGTAATATTCTTTCTGTTTTGCATCAGAAAGTTTTTTATACTGCTTGTCGAACTGGTGCATAAAGTCGAGTAACTTTGAAACGTCTTTTTGAATTACCAAATAGGTTAGTATCAGTTCTTCGTTTATATCGTATAAAAAAGCGTTTTTAATTTCAAATTTTTGAACAACATCAAAAAACACTGCACCGCCACCAACAAATGGTTCGTAGTAGTTTTTAATAATCTTTTTTTTTAGTTCTGTTGGGTAAAGTTTTTGAAAATCATTTAACAACTGCCGTTTACCACCTACCCACTTTAAAAAAGGTTTTGCCCCTATATTGTATTCGTAAAAATGATCTTCTACAATATTTTGTTTGGTTTCTATAATTGTATTTCCTTTCATTTTTGGGTTGTGTTTAATCTTTTGCAAGATAAGTAATAATTATAAAATTAGGAGCTGAATTCAAGCCGCAAATGCAACTTTTAGTTTATATTTTGATTTAACAAATTTATTAAAATATTCGATTGGAGAAAGATATCACATTTTTTCCCTCACCTGTTATTTAACTTGTATTGAACATAGTCTAATTGTTTTTGTGTAATATTTTCAATTTGAGTTCCGTTTTTATCTATTATAACAGAGCTCCGTCAAACTATAATCAAATCAGCAACCCACTAATATACAGGATACTATTCGGGCACAAACGATTACAAACGCTTATTGTCGAATACAAATGTTTAATAACCGGATAATATTTGCAGGCCACTCTACCTTTGAAGTATCAATTTCGTTTAATGAGTCTGGAAAATAAAAACAGATTCAAAATTTATTAACATTAAAACAAATTATTATGAATGCTTTAAGAAACAGCGTTAGGCTTATCGGAAATCTGGGAGACGACCCAAAAGTAAGAAAGTTAGACAGTGGAAGAACAGTTGCTAATTTCAGTATAGCAACCAACGAAATTTATCGCGACAAAAACGGCGAGAAACAATCGGAAACAACCTGGCACCGTTTGGTTGCCTGGGGAAAACAAGCCGAAGTGGTAGAAAAATACGTTAAAAAAGGTTCTGAAATTGCCATCGAAGGAAAAATTACAAATCGATCGTGGGACGACAAAAATGGCGACAAACAGTACATTACTGAAGTCTTAATCAGAGAAATTCTATTGTTGGATAACAAAAGCAAATAGGATTGTGTATTGAAACCGCTTTTAATTTCAAGTTGGTTTTTCACAAAAGTTATAAAGAGATTCCATCTTTATTCCGATATCGGAATAAAGATGGAATCCTTTTTTCAAAATCTAAAATAAATTGCAATTGTTCCCCACCCATGCTCTTCACCCCCATCGAACTCAGGTGTTTTCCAGATTGCTTGTGCTCTTATCCCCACAAATTTATACGTTATTTGAGCTCCTCCTGTCAGTTCGTAAATGAAATTCTTAATATCTTTCAACTTAAAATACTGATGATCTTCGGGCGGAATAATACCTCCCATTAACGTGGCATTGTATAAAACGGCTGTTGCACTTGCTCCTCCAAAAATATAAAACTGAAAATCGCGATTTTCGCTATACGATTTATTTCCCAGATTATAGCCTTTTAAAAAGTCATTCATCCGTCCGATTCTTATATTTGCACCAATTTGCAAATCGTCGTGAATATTACCCACCCGCAACTGCGAACTACCAATAAAATCGAAAATACCGGGAACTGAAATCAGCCCTTTTTCAACCAAAAAATTATAATTTATGTATGGGCGGTTTTCAATTTGAAAATCCCACCCATTGGGGAAATCCAAATCTAACCAATCGTGAATTATACGTTGCGCCTGCTCTGCACCGGCAAGCGGCCCCAAAAAACCAATATCGAGCTGATTTGTAAACCGCAACTTTTTATCTGGAACAACCGATGTTACAAACGATCGTAAATACAATGTCCCCGCGTAAGGTCGGTCAATAGTATTTAGCAATGTATCTATTAAATCTTTTGGCGTATAAATCTCCTGAATCACTCCTAATCCATAATAATAATCGGCATTTTTTAGTTGAAAAAGAATATGGTTAGCAGGGTTTTTACGAAGTCCCGGATTAAGGTATAAAATATGTGCTCCCTGCGTGTAATAGAAATCTTTAAAAACAAATATATCGTTATCCCAATCAAAAATCAGCTCTTTATGCTGAACATATTTCAGGCTATCCAGTTTTTTTGCTGAAGTACTTTCCGAAACTACTACAGTAAATATTAATAAGAGAAAAAACAGTCGCATTATAAAATCCTATTCAAAACAATTTATGATTTACAAAATAAGCAGATTTTTCCGAGATTGTTAAACTTTCAAAGAATCAACGATGACAAGTTGATAAAAATATATGACACAAAATATGAAAGTTTTTGTTACTGAGTGGACTCACTTCTCTAATATATATTTCTCACCTTCTCTGTTCGCAACTTTTTTCAACCACTCTTCTGAATAACCTTTACTGCGAATACGCCCTTTTTCATCTTTTTCATACCCATCGTTATATTTCATCACCAAAAAATCACCCAATTTAATCCATTCCTTATGAACCAGATTTCCTGAAGAATGAGAAAAGTTAGTAAGTTCTTTTATACGTTCCTCTTTTGTTGCTTTCAAAGCCAATTGCTCAACAGAATCCTGTTGTTCAATAAACAGATTTTCCAATTTTTGCTGAACAATTTTAACATCGTTAACCATGGGTTGATAACAAATATTAGCAAAATTGGAAACAAAATTAAAAGCCCACCACATCGACTCGCGGTTAAAATGGTTAATATCGCCCGTTGTGTACGATTCGGGAATTTCTGTAGAAGATATATAAAACGGAAAATAGCAATTTGTATAAGTATCGTCGAAACTAAACCATGCCAAAGCAAAATTGTTGGGCATAAAACTACGAAGTTGTGCCACATACGAATAAGCTGTTTGCGGTGTTGAAACAGGTCGTTCCCATGAATATTTTTCACCATTCTCTGTCCATTCCAACGGACGCACCCTGTTAGGATTTCCAAAAGGACCGGCAGAAACACCTTTTGTCATATCAAAATCGGTGCCTTCGTAATGATCCCGAATAAGACTAAAAACATCTATTAAATCAAGTTTCTTATCAGGCTTAATATACAACGGATATCGCTCGGCATTGGGATAACCACGATGATAATCAGACGAAAAGTTTTGCGATGGTGCTGCTCTTCTAAAAATACTCCACACACGAGTCTCTGTATATTTTAAATGCGCCGGCGATGGAGGATCGTAAGTATTATTAAAACGAAAAGGCTCAGCAGAGTTTTTACTGTAATACCCTTTTTCGATTGCCAGCTCAATTACATTCTTAGAGTAAATACAATTCTCGGGATCATTTAACGGAAAAGTCCCAATTCGGGAGTGGTTAGCGTGAGCTGAAATTGTTCCATCGGGAATACGAATTGCTACCCAAACAGCACCACCTTTACCTCCGGTTCCTATCATTTCCAACAACCAGGCTTCACTGGGGTCGGCAATAGAAAAACTCTCTCCTTCGCTTCCATAACCATACTCCTCAACCAACGATGTCATAACTTTTATAGCTTCGCGTGCAGTTTTAGCTCGCTGCAATGTCAGTCCCATCAAATCCCAGTATTTAATCGGCAAATTTTTATCCCAAAGTTCTTTGCGTCCCTCAAAAGTAGTTTCACCCAAAGCAAGCTGATACTCATTCATTAAAATCCCGGTTTTACGATAAGTGTGTGCCGCCTGATGTATTTTAAATTTCAACCCCGACAGAGATTTAAATACCAGTGAATCGTTGATATTATGATTTGCTGCCAATGTAATACCAAGATGTGGATGCCATTCGCCATCGTTAAGATATACCAAAAAAGCCGAGCCATTTTTAGAGGCTCCTTTAGTAACTATTAAGTTAGTACAGGCAAAAGAATATGCTGATAAATAGAGGAACAGAAATAGAAAAGGATATATTTTTTTCATAATTCGAATTATTATTTTTCGTAAAAGTATTTACATTTTTTATTATTGAAAGAGTTAACATAAATAAATTTCAGAATCCTATTTATAACAAAAAAGTCACAAAAACATTATTAACAACAGAGCAGTTTTTTTTTAGTCGAAATAAAAATTTTCAGTCAACAATAAAACCTTCAACAGAAAACCTTATATTTAGTCAGAAATTATTAGCATCTGAAAAATGGAACAACGAAAATGCCTCGAATGTGGTGAACCTCTGCGCGGAAGAGCTGACCAAAAATTTTGTAACGACCTATGCCGAAATGCATATAACAATAAAAAATTTGGTGCATCGACAAATTATATGCGTAAAATTAATCGTATTCTGAAAAAAAATCACTCCATTTTAGAAAAACTAAATCCCGACGAAAAAACAACAACTTTCAAGAGAACTCTTGAAAAGCAAGACTTTAATTTTAATCACTACACGCACACATACACAACACGAACCGGACGTATTTACTATTTTTGTTACAATCAGGGTTATGCCGAACTCGAAAATAACAAATTTATGCTGGTAAAAAATGAAGTTTAATTTCGAATTAAATCGAACACCTTAATAATTAATCTATTTTAGCGATACAATTATTGTGAAATTTCAAGCATGACAAAGCAAACAAAACAAAAGGCAACTTTTATTCAAGCCCTTCTTCCGGTTTCATTTCTTTTTATTCTTATTATCTACGGACTTGTGGTACGTCCCGAATTCTTGCATCAGCAACCAATACCGCTCGAAATTATTTTCCTGGCAGGGTCGATATTTGCGATTACACAGTTGCGTATTATGAAATTTCAATGGGAAGAAATTCAGAAAAGTATTGTTGCAAAACTGAGCAAAGCACTGCCCGCACTTTTTATTCTTTTTGCAATCGGGCTAATTATCGGAAGCTGGATTGTTTCGGGTACTATCCCGATGCTGGTTTACTACGGAATAAAAATAATTAACACCGACTATTTATATGTTCTGGCCTTTTTAGTACCTGTTATTTTCTCAACATTTACAGGTACTTCGTGGGGTTCTATTGGCACAATTGGCGTAGTAATAATGGGCATTGCAATTACAGTAAACGCACACACCGGAATTACCGCCGGAGCAATTGTGGGCGGAGCCTATTTTGGCGATAAAATGTCGCCACTTTCCGACACTACAAACATTGCTGCGATGGCGGTTGAAGTAAAACTTTACGACCATATCCGCTCAATGATGTACACCACAATCCCATCGGCTGTTATTGCTGTGGTGGCATTTTTTATTTTAGGTTTTATCTATCCGCCCGAGCATTTACAAGGTACTACAACACAGGTCGAATCCACACTCAACTCAATTTCGTCGATGTTCAGTTTCTCGTGGTTTTTACTTATTCCTCCGGCAATTGTTTTATACGGTTCAATCAAAAAAAAGGCAACTATTCCGGTTCTCCTCACCTCAACAGTAGTGGCTGTTTTACTTACATTTATTTTTCAAAGGTTCAGTTTTTTCGATGTGATGCAAACAATTTACAAAGGTTTTAATACTGAAATGGCATATTGGATGAGTTCCGTACCCGACAATATTAAAACCCTTTTTAACCGTGGCGGACTCTACGAACTGAGCGAACCAATAATAATTTCGATTCTGGTATTTGTGTACATTGGGAGTATCGATAAAATAGATGCAATGTCGATAATTGTTACCCGTATTTTCAGGTTTGCGAAAAAAAGAAGCAGTGTAATTATCTCATCATTATTATCGGCAGGAATTACAAATGCAATGACCTCGAACCAATACGCAACAAGTTTTGTAGTGGGCGACGCATTTATTACCAAATACGATAACCTTAAAATTCCACGAAAAGTTTTATCGCGTTCGCTGGAAGATTACGGAACGATGATAGAAAGCCTTGTTCCGTGGACAACCACATCGATTTTTATTGTGGCAACACTTGGCGTTTCGTATGCCGACTACTGGCACTGGCAGCTTCTGTCGTTAACAAACCTTATGGTTGCCCCATTTTTGGCAATTACCGGGATTGGATGTTTTTATAAAAAAAAAAGAAAACGAGTTAAACCTGACAAACAAAATAATTATTACAAAACTTGAATGAAGCAGATACACAAATGAAAAAAAATCTGAAACCGGAAACCCTGATCACACATTTCGCCGAAGAGCGCGAGAAATACGAAGGAGCTGTTGTTCCTCCTATTTTTCAGAATACACTTTTTACGTTCGAAAGCTGGGAAGCAATCGATGCTGCATTCGACGATCGGGTAAATACCAGTATCTATTCGCGGGGAAAAAATCCGAGTGTAACCATTGTTGAACAGAAAATTGCAAAACTTGCCGGGGGAGAAAAAGCACGCCTTTTTGCATCGGGCATGGCAGCAATTACTGCAGCAATAATGCACTTTCTAAATGCCGGCGACCATGTAATTGCAATCAATAATATTTACGGGCCGGCAAACAATCTGCTTTCGGTTTATCTGAAAAAAAAGATGGGAATAGAAACCACTTTTGTTTCAGGAAACAATTTAGACGAATACAAAAAAGCAATTCGCTCCAATACAAAATTAATTTATCTCGAAAGTCCATCGTCGGCAATTTTTAGTATTCAGGATATTGAAGCAATTACCCAACTTGCCCGTACAAGAAATATTAAAACAGTAATTGATAATACGTGGGCATCGCCAATTTTTCAGCAACCGCTAAAAATGGGTGTCGATTTGGAAATTCCCTCGTGTTCGAAATACATTGGTGGCCACTCTGATGTTATTGCAGGGGTGGTAATTGGCAGCACCGAAAACATGGACAGCATTAGCGTAAACGAGTTTGAATTGCTGGGCAGCAAAATTGCCCCGATAGAAGCCTGGCTGATAATGCGTAGTTTACGCACTCTGCCAATAAGAATGAAAGCACACGAAAAAAGTGCTATACAAGTGGCACAATTTTTAGAGTCGCACAAAAAAGTTGAGAGCGTTTCGTATCCCGGGCTCGAAAGTTTTAACCAGCACAAACTGGCAAAAAAACAGATGAGTGGGTTTAGCGGATTGATGGCTTTTAAACTGAAAACAAATAATTTGACAGAGATAAAAACCTTCTTTAACAGTCTCGAACTCTTTAAAATTGGAGTTAGCTGGGGCGGCCACGAGAGTTTAATTTACGCACCCGCAATTAGTTATTTAAAAGAGATGAGCCGGGAGCAATTTATAGCAATGGGAATTTCGGTGGGCGATATGCGTATTTCGGTGGGATTAGAAAATGCCGACGATTTAATCGACGATTTAACGCAGGCTCTCGAAACAATTCAATAAAGTTTTTTGGTGTACAGAAGCAAACCGCGTTTAATTGTTTTTTTAATTTTAAATTTGCCGGTGTAAAAAAGTAAATCTTGAATTTCAATTTTTTAAATAACAGTTTTACCCTGCTCGACAAAAAAAGCGACCGCTACATTCTTATTCTTGTTATTTTCGTTTTCAGTACAATTTTTCTGAATGTGTTCGAACCGTTTAACATTGGCAGGTGGTATTCCGATTCGGGAATAATTAAATTCCTGCGTCTTTCGAGTTACGGTTTTGTAGGTGCGTTGGTTTTTCTTTTCACCCAATTCCCGTTAAGGAAAATATTTAAACAGCATCAATTCAAAATAAAAACTTATCTGCTTTGGCTGTTCATCGAAATTTCGCTTATTAGTTTGGTATATATATTTCTTTACGGAAACCCAATCGGGAACTTTGTAAACGATTTTTTCTACTCGATAAAATATACACTGCTTGGAATTTGCCTGCCATACATTTTTACGGTTTTGGTTATTTATTACAAAAACCACCGTAACGAAATTCAACTATTACACGAAAAAATTGCTAACCAGTCGGACAATAAACGTCTTTTGAGTTTTAAAGATGAAAACGGTAAAATTAAATTTTCGGTTCTTATTCAAGATTTACTGCTGTTAGAATCGACCGATAATTATGTTTCGGTTTATTTTATTTTAGACAATAAAGTTCAACGCAAACTGCTGCGAAATACGCTAAAAAATATTGAAGAATCGTTAAAAGATAGTTCAATAATTCGGTGTCACCGTTCGTACATGGTTAATACACTAAACGTAGAGTTTGTACAAAAAGATGGTAAAAAATTAAATCTAAAAGTGAAGATGCTTGAAAAGAATATCCCGGTATCGCAAAAATATTCATCCCTGTTTTTAGACTTTTTATCCTAACCTCGTTTACCTGAATAATTCATAAATATTTCTATTCCGAAGCCAAACTACTTTGAATAAAGACAATGCTCTGTTTCCAATTCTCGAAATAGCTACGGCTATTCCTGCGATTTGAAAACCTGCGCTTCCCTTTATTCTTTGTATTTTTGCTTCTCATAACGAAAACTCATGAATTAATCAGGTTTATTTCATCCCAAAATAAGTACACTCGCCCCATTAATTTGTTTATCCGAAAAAACATTACCTACTTCGAATCGGCTTAAAAAATACGACAGCCGTTTAGAGTTGAAATATTAATATTCATATATAAATTAAATTTTTTAGAAAGATGAAAAAAGTAGTTATTCTTACATTATTAGTGGCAATGTTTGCCGGTGTTGTAAATGCAACAGTTTCTCAAAGTAACAAAGAGATTGTGGGCGAGTGGAAATATGAAGCTCCGGCAGCTCCTTACGGATATGAAAAAGGTTCGTTAATTATTTCCGAAAAAGAAGGGAAATTGGTAGGTGAAGTTAAATTTGAAGATGGTTACAAAATCGAATTGAAAAAAGTTACTTTCGTTGATGGCGTATTCAAATGTGGTTTATATGTTGATTACGAATATGTAAGCGTAAAAGCAAAAGTAAACGGGAAAGAGATGAAAGGTGCCGTTAATACACCCGAAGGAGAAATGCCAATTACTGCGAAAAAAGCAAAATAAGAATTTGGCAATATTAGTAAAAAGCCCCGGCTCAAAAATGAGCCGGGGCTTTTTACTTGATACTAATTATTATTTAATATTTAAGTCCTCTCCGAAAAGTAAATAAATGGACTTTTAGTCATCTGATGAATTTGTAACCAACTGATTGCCAGACTTGAATTTCCTGTGCTTTCTGCTAAATGATTCATCTGATGACTTTACAGAGTGGACTCAATCATTCAGTTTTATCACCTCGCTGCCAGCAAGCAAAAAAGCTCCTGTTCCGTAAACTTCCCAACTATCTGCATTAAAATTCTTTTTTGGGTCGGCTCCAATTGGCTGACACCAACCAACATGACCGTCGGGTTGAATAAGTGAATTTAAACCTACCCACGCCTTTTCGACAGCCGGTAAATAAGATTCCTTATCTAAAACACCATTGTTAATTCCCCAGGCAAGCGCATAAATATAAAAACCAGAGCCACTTGCTTCGCCTCCCGGATAATAATCGGGGTCGAGTAAACTAGCACGCCACAAGCCATCTTCCTGTTGTAACGAAATAATTTTTGCAGCCATCTCTTTGAAATTCTCAATGTAGAAATCGCGGGTTGGCCAATCTTTTGGTAGTTCCGAAATAGTTCTGACCAATCCACCCATTACCCAGCCATTTCCTCGCGACCAGAATATTTTTTCACCATTATTTTCTTTAATAATCTCAATTCCGGGCTCGTCCCATTTATAACGAATATCACGTGCATACAAATCCTCATCTTTATTGTATAACAAATCGTGGCACTCTTTAAAGAGCCTATCGTTAAGTTTTAAATATTTGTTGTCGTCCACCGTAATTCCCAATTTTATAAATGCTGCCGGTCCCATAAAAAGCGCATCGCACCACCACCATGTACATTTCCTGATATCTGCTGTTTCGTACGGCGTTGCCATAAACTCGTCAGCCATTTTAATAAATGGTTCTATCATTTTCTTTTCACCAGAAACCCGGTACATATCAACATAAGTCTGGCAAATTGCAATATCATCTGCATGTTGTAACCGTGGCCCCGGTTTCCATTGGTTGGCTTCGCCCATTTTATACATTGCTTTCCATATTTTTTTTGAACCCGTTGTTTCGTAAGCAGCAAAAACTCCGGCGTAAAATGCCCCATTTGTCCAGTCTGTTAATTCGTGCTTCGGATTTTTCAACTGCCAGGTCAACGCTTTTTTCATGGTTTTTTTGATATGAGAATCTTTGAAAAGCTTTTCGTTACCAGCTTTTTGAGCAAATAAAGTACCACCAATAAATAGTAATACTAAAAATGTAGAAAGTAATTTATTCATAATAATAATAGTTTGTCGCAAATATATGCAATCGATTGCAAATTACAAAACTCAATAAATATTGAATGTTTCGTTTTATTTAACAATTACGAATTAACACAAATTGCTTTGGCTGAATTCAATTTTATAATTATAATTGCACAATAATTATTGAAATGACAACAGAACAAAGACATCGCGGCCATCATTGGAATAACCAACCATCAGGTAGGCTGTAATTATTTTGTTCAAATTAAAACGATATTAATAAAGAGGCTTGCCAGTTATGGTGAGCCTTTTTTTATTTAAAAAGAAAGCCTCTCGAAATGAGAGGAAAAGAGAAAGATAAATAATAATAACTTTTATTGAAGACAGAGAGATTTTCAGCCTAAGTTTTCAACTTCGGGCTTCGGTCTTCCGTCTTCCAACTATTTTTTAAAATGAAGATTAAAATTGCAATTCAAACCAAAGGAAGGTTAAACGAAGATTCTATGAATCTGATAAACGAAGCGGGAATAGGATTAAGTATTGGAAAACGCAAGCTGGTTTCTTCGGCAAAAAATTTCCCAATGGATGCGCTCTTTTTACGCGACGACGACATTCCGCAAACCGTAGCCGACGGAGTTGCCGACATTGGAGTTGTGGGCGAAAACGAAATGCTCGAAAAAGGAGAAAATGTGGTGGTTGTAAAAAAACTCGGGTTTAGTAAATGCCGCCTTTCACTGGCAATTCCTAAGTCGCTGGAATATACCGGAGTAGAGTTTTTTAACGGTAAAAAAATTGCCACCTCCTACCCCATTATTCTTAAAAAGTTTTTAGCCGAAAATAATATCAATGCCGATATTCACGTAATTACCGGCTCGGTTGAAATTGCCCCGGGAATTGGTCTTGCTGATGCAATTTTCGATATTGTAAGCTCAGGCTCAACTTTAGTTAGCAACCGTTTAAAAGAAGTGGAAGTTGTAATGCAGTCGGAAGCAGTTTTAATTGCTTCGCCAAATCTTTCTGCTGAAAAACAGGAGATTCTCGATGAACTTATTTTCCGAATCGAATCGGTACAACGTGCCAAAGGCAAAAAATATATTCTGCTAAATGCTCCAAACGATAAAGTTGATGAAATAACCGAACTGCTCCCCGGCATAAAAAGCCCAACATTGGTTCCACTTGCAAAAGAGGGCTGGAGTTCGATGCACTCAGTAATTTCGGAAGATGATTTCTGGGAGATAATAGGGAAACTAAAAAAAGCAGGTGCCGAGGGCATTTTGGTTGTTCCTATTGAAAAGATGATTTTTTAAGCTCCGAAAGAGCAAAAGCTAACAGCACCAGAGAAAGCCCTGTATAAAATAAAAATAATAAACACGATGAAAACATATATAAATCCGGAAAAAAAGAGTTGGCAGGAGATTTTAAAACGCCCCCTTTTCGATATTTCTGAATTGTACGAAAAAGTAGAATCTATTTTAAATGAAATAAAAAGTGATGGCGATGCTGCTTTACGAAAATTCACTTTACAATTCGATGGATTTAATTTGGATTCAATACAGGTTTCGGAAGAGGAAATTAGTAATGCAGAAAAGATTGTTAGCAGCGAACTTAAAGATGCAATTACTTTGGCAGCTAAAAATATTACGATTTTTCACGCAACACAAAAAACTACAATCAATAAAATTGAAACTACACCGGGTGTAACTTGTTGGCAAAAACCGGTTGGTATCGAAAAAGTCGGACTTTATATTCCGGGCGGGACAGCACCGCTTTTTTCTACTGTTTTGATGCTTGCAATTCCGGCACAAATTGCCGGGTGTAAAGAGATTGTTTTATGTACGCCACCAAACAAAGAGGGGAAAATAAATCCTGCAATTTTATATGCTGCAAAAATTTCGGGCGTTACAAAAATTTATAAACTGGGTGGAGTGCAGGCAATCGGTGCAATGGCTTTTGGTACCGAAACAGTTCCGAAAACCTATAAAATATTTGGACCGGGAAACCAGTTTGTAATGGCTGCAAAACAACTGGTAAGTATGAACACCGTTGCAATTGATATGCCCGCCGGTCCATCGGAAGTAATGGTTGTTGCCGACGAAACTTCCAATCCGGCTTTCGTTGCATCCGACCTGCTTTCGCAAGCAGAACACGGTGCCGACAGTCAGGTGGTTTTGGTTGCCGACAATATCGATATTATTGAACAAATTCAAAATGAAATCAATAATCAGGTTGAAAAACTACCTCGAAGAGAAACCACTTTAAAGGCACTTGAAAACAGTGTTTTAATTGTTTTAAATGATGAGAAAGCACGAATTGACCTTATCAACGAATATGCACCCGAACATCTGATTTTAAGCTCAAAAAACTATTCCGAAATTTCGGAACAAATTGTAAATGCAGGTTCTGTTTTTATGGGAGAATTTACCCCTGAAAGTGCCGGTGATTACGCTTCGGGAACAAACCACACGTTACCCACAAATGGGTGGGCACGATCGTACAGCGGGGTAAACTTAGATAGTTTTCAGAAAAAAATTACTTTTCAGGAGATTACAAAAGAGGGACTTAAAAATATTGGTCCAGCAATAGAAAAAATGGCAGCAGCCGAGCAGTTAGAAGCACATAAAAATGCTGTAACTTTACGGTTAAAAGAAATTCAAAAATGAACATAAACAACTTACTTCGTAAAAATATCCAAACACTAAAACCCTATTCATCGGCACGCGACGAGTACACAGGTGAAGCAATGGTTTTTCTCGATGCCAACGAAAACCCGTTTAACGAACCATATAATCGCTATCCCGACCCGCTTCAGAATGAGCTAAAAGAGAAAATTTCGGAGCTTAAAAATATCCCTGCAAAAAATATATTTCTGGGTAATGGAAGCGATGAACCCATCGACTTATTAATCCGTGCTTTTTGCGAACCGGGAGTTGATAATATCGTTACAATTAATCCCACTTACGGAATGTATCAGGTTGCTGCTGATATTTCTGGTGTTGAACTCCGAAAGGTTTCGTTGAATAACAACTTTGACTTGGACGTTACAAATATCCTTGATGCAACGAACAAAAATACAAAACTTATTTTCCTCTGTTCACCCAATAATCCCACAGGAAACAGCTTAAATAAAAACGCAATCCTCGAAATTGTAAAATCATTTAACGGAATTGTAATTATAGACGAAGCATATATAGATTTTGCACCCGATAAATCATTTCTTTCCGAGTTAAATAGATACCAAAATCTTGTTATCCTTCAAACATTTTCTAAAGCATGGGGAATGGCAGGAATCCGATTGGGAATGGCATTTGCATCAACCGAAATAGTTGATGTTTTAAACAAAATAAAATATCCGTACAACATAAATATTTTAACTCAGCAAAAAGCGTTGGAGTTATTAGAGCAAAAAGATAAGGTGGGGAATTGGGTAAAACTGATAATTGCTGAACGAGAGAAAATGGCAGAACTTCTTAAAGAGTTCCCGTTTGTTGTAAAAATTTACCCATCAGATGCCAACTTCCTGTTAGTTAAAATGCACGATGCAAAAGGAATTTACGATTATTTGGTTGAAAAAGGAATTATTGTTCGCGACCGCTCGAATGTACATTTATGCGAAAATAGTTTACGGATAACAATTGGTTCGCCGAAAGAAAATAATTTACTAATAACAGTAATGGAAAATTTAATTTAAATAAAAGATACTTATTTGACATGACGAAATTAAATAACGATAACGCTTATTTAACCGTCACCCTGAACTTGGTTCAGGGTCTTAAAAAAAGCAGAGATGCCGAAATGAATTCGGCATGACGGTGAGATTAACCGGGTTACTAATTTGAAACGTCATTCTGTCAAAAGGACTCCTATGGAGAACTTGTTTCAGAATTTAATTGAGATAAAAAAGAATTGAATAATAATTAGTAAAACAGAGATACCGAAACAAGTTCGGCATGACGGGTTTTAATAGCAACAACGCTTATTGGAACTTTGTCAGTTTATATGTTTGTAACAAGATAATTATGGTTTTAATAGCAACAACGCTTATTGGAACGTCACCCTGAACTTGGTTCAGGGTCTAAAAAAAAACAAGAGAAACAGATGGCAAAATACATTTGACATGACGAAATTTAATAGCAACAACGCTTATTGGAACGTCACCCTGAACTTGGTTCAGGGTCTTTCAAACAAAATATCGAAATAAAATATGAAAGGTGGGTACATATATATTATGAGTAATAAAACCAGAACGACATTTTATATTGGAGTTACCAGCAATTTAAAAATTAGAATTGCCGACCATAAAAATGGAATAGGTTCCGATTTTACAAAAAAATACAACTTAACCGATTTACTTTATTACGAAGATTTTCCAGATATCTATCAGGCAATTGACAGGGAAAAACAAATTAAAAACTGGCATCGAGAATGGAAAATAAACTTGATAAAAAAGGTAAATCCTGAGATGAATGATTTATATTGGGAGATACGATGAATAATAAAAGCAGATGCCGAAATGAATTCGGCATGACGGAATTTAATAGCAGCAACGCGCTTATTTGAACGTCACCCTGAACTTGGTTCAGGGTCTAAAAAAACAGATGCCGAAATAAATTCGGCATGACGGTGAGATTAACCGGATTACTAATTTGAAACGTCATTCTTTCAAAAGGACTCCTATGGAGAACTTGTTTCAGAATCTAATTGAGATAAAAAAGAATTGAATAATAATTAGTAAAACAGAGATGCCGAAACAAGTTCGGTATGACGGGTTTTAATAGCAACAACGCTTATTGGAACGTCACCCTGAACTTGGTTCAGGGTCTAAAAAAAGCAGAGATGCCGAAATGAATTCGGCATGAGGGTGAGATTAACCGGATTACTAATTTGAAACGTCATTCTGAACTTGTTTCAGAATCAACAAAAGCAAAACAACGACAAAAAAATATAAAAAATACAATATGAAAAAAGTACTATTTATCGACCGAGACGGAACACTTATTAAAGAGCCACCCATCGATTTTCAAATTGATTCACTGGAAAAGCTGGAATTTGTTCCAAAGGTTTTTAGGAATATGTTTAACATTCAAAAAAATCTGGATTACGAACTTGTTATGGTTACAAATCAGGACGGTCTGGGAACCGACTCTTTTCCTGAAGATACTTTTGGCCAACACAAAATAAAATGCTTCGCGCTCTGGAAAACGAAGAGATTGTTTTTGATGATATTATTATCGACAAAACATTTCCGGAAGAAAATGCGCCCACCCGAAAACCACGAACCGGACTTCTTACAAAATATTTAACGGGCGATTACGATTTGGCAAACAGCTTTGTAATTGGCGACCGTTTAACCGATATCGAACTGGCAAAGAATCTGGGGGCAAAAGGTATTTTACTAAACAACGGTGATTTGGTTGATGAATTGAAAAAACAAAATTTAACTGAAATTTGCACACTTATTTCCGACGACTGGGACGATATTTATACTTGTGTTGCATCGCCCGAAAGGACTACTAAAATAGTACGAAAGACAAAGGAGACCGATATTCTTGTTCAACTAAATTTAGACGGCTCGGGGGTTTGTAACATTTCGACAGGGCTAAACTTTTTCGACCACATGCTAAATCAAATCGGACGGCACTCGGGTGTTGATTTAACGGTGCAGGTAAAAGGTGATTTGGAGGTTGACGAACATCATACAATCGAAGATACCGCGCTGGCTTTGGGCGAAGCTTTTAAAAATGCAGTTGGTAATAAACTGGGAATGGAACGGTATGGTTTCTGCTTACCAATGGACGACTGTCTCGCAATGGCAGCCATCGATTTTGGAGGTCGCCCGTGGTTAGTCTGGGACACAGAATTTAACCGCGAAATGGTTGGCGATATGCCCACCGAAATGTTTATGCACTTTTTTAAATCGTTCTCCGATGCCGCACTTTGTAACCTCAACATAAAAGCCGAAGGGACAAACGAGCATCATAAAATTGAGGCGATTTTTAAGGCACTGGCAAAAGCAATTAAAATGGCAATTAAACGAGATGTTTTTAACTTTGAACTTCCATCGACAAAAGGGAAACTATAATTAAAAAAACCGCGCCTTCCGGAAAGTCCCCCTCGGGGGATTTAGGGGGCTTTTTACTATGAAAACAATAAAACCATTACGAGAGAAAAAAGACACAGCAATTTTGCTGATTCACTGCCCCGACAAACAGGGGATTTTAGCAACAGTAACCGAGTTCCTGAATAAAAACAGGGGAAATATTCTCTATCTCGGACAGCATGTCGATAGAAAAGAGAAAATATTTTATATGCGCGTTGAATGGGAATTGGAAAGATTTGCCATTCCGAAAGAAAAAATTGGAGAGTATTTTGATACGCTGATTGGAACAAAATTAGAAATGACATGGACACTTAATTTCTCGGAGAACATTCCGAAAATGGCACTCTTTGTTTCTAAAATGCCACACTGTCTGTTTGATATTTTAGCACGCTACACCGCCGGAGAATGGAATGTTGAAATACCAATAATTATCAGCAACCACGAAACACTGCGTCCGGTTGCCGAACGTTTTGGAATTGATTTCTATCATTTCCCAATTACCAAAGATAACAAAGCGGAACAAGAAGCCGCCGAACTTAAATTACTAAAAGAGAATAATATCGATTTTGTAGTTCTGGCGCGTTATATGCAAATACTATCGAGTGATTTTGTAAAGAACTACCCAAATAAAGTTATCAATATCCACCACTCGTTTTTACCCGCCTTTGCGGGCGCAAAACCATATCACGCCGCCCACGAACGTGGCGTGAAAATTATTGGTGCAACCAGTCATTACGTTACTACCGATCTGGATGCCGGACCAATTATTGAGCAGGATGTAACTCGTTGCAGCCATGTTGACACGGTACAAAATTTAATACGTAAAGGGCGCGACTTAGAAAAAATTGTACTTTCGCAAGCGGTCTATAAACACTTGCAACGTAAAATTTTGGTTTTTAAAAACAGAACAGTAGTATTTAATTGAAAAAAATCCCCTCCTTCCCCCCTTAAAGGGAGGAACAAAAAATGAAATATTGCTGTTAATAAATATTACTATGAAACGATTATTTTCTCTTCTATTTTTTACTGCAATTGCTTTTGGAGGCTTTGCACAACTAACTGAAATTCCAAAACAAGTAATTCCCAAAGAGTACGGTTTTATTGTTGAAATTGGTCAACAAATGCCCTATATTGAATTTGAACTAACCGATGGCACAACAATAAAAACAAGCGACTTAGAAGGGAAAGTAGTGATGCTGCAATTCACCGCAAGCTGGTGTGGCGTTTGCCGGAAAGAGATGCCACATATTGAGAACGAGATTTGGCAGAAACATAAAAACAATAAAGATTTTGCACTTTTCGGAGTTGACATGGACGAGCCGGTTGACAAAGTGATAAAATTTGCTGAGAAGATGAAAATCACCTATCCGATGGCATTGGATCCAGACGCAAATATATTCTACACTTTTGCAGCAAAAGGAGCAGGCATCACACGAAATGTAATTATCGATAAAAGTGGGAAGATTGTTTATATGACTCGTTTGTTTAAACAGAATGAATTTGATGAGATGGTTGAGGTTATTGATTTATTAGTGGCCCCACGTAACCTCCCGTCGGCTGACGGAGAGGAATAAGAGAAAAGCAATAAAACTTAATTTACAACAGTTTCTAAATCTCCTCCCCTTAGGGGAGGATTAAGGAGGAGCTTCCAATGAAAATAGTAATAATAAAATACAACGCCGGAAATATAGAATCGGTTAACAATGCACTTAACCGTTTGGGTGTAAATGCCGAAATTACTGCCGATCATGAAAAGATTCGTAATGCCGACAAAGTAATTTTCCCCGGAGTTGGCGAGGCAAGTACAACTATGGAATATTTACGCAAATATAAACTCGACAAATTAATTGTTTCGCTGAAACAGCCCGTGCTGGGAATTTGTCTTGGGCTGCAATTAATGTGCTCGCACTCCGAAGAGGGCGACACAAAATGCCTCGGTATTTTCGATGAAAAGGTAAAACGATTTATTCCAAAATCCGGCGAAGAGTTTATTACAAAGGTTCCGCACATGGGTTGGAATACAATATTAAACTTAAAAAGCAGTTTATTCACACAAGAAATAGAAAACCAGTACGTTTATTTTGTACATTCGTTTTTTGCAGGATTTGGCGAACACACTGTTGCAACCTGCAATTATATTCTACCGTTTAGCGCAGCATTGCAAAAAGATAATTTTTACGCTACTCAGTTTCATCCCGAAAAAAGTGGTTCGGTGGGAGCAAAAATTTTGGAGAACTTTATTAATCTTTAACACGTTATTTAAATCATGGATAGACTAACAATTATAAAAGTAGGCGGAAAAGTAGTTGAAGAGCCGGAATCGTTAAATGCTCTTTTAGACCAGTTTAAAAAAGTTTCGGGATATAAAATATTGGTACACGGAGGTGGACGAACTGCAACAGAAATTGCAAACAAGCTGGGTATAGAAACAAAAATGGTAGATGGCAGACGAATTACAGATGCCGATATGCTTGAGGTTGTTACAATGGTTTATGGCGGTTTGGTAAACAAAAAAATTGTTGCCGGGTTACAATCTCGCAATTGTAATGCCATTGGTTTAACCGGAGCCGATCTCGACCTTATCAAAGCAAAAAAACGCCCTGTAAAAGATATCGATTATGGTTTTGTTGGCGATATTGACGATGTAAATACACACGAATTACGAATACTTATAAATGAAAATATTATTCCGGTAATCGCTCCACTCACCCACGATGGCAACGGAAATCTGCTTAATACAAATGCTGATACAATTGCGTCTGAGATTGCAACCGAATTAGCCAATAGTTTTAGTGTTTATCTTTTTTATTGTTTCGAAAAGAGAGGTGTGCTGTTAGATGCGGAAGATGATTCGACTGTAATCCATGATTTAGATACTGCCCTTTTCAGTCAATATAAAAATGAAGGCGTTATTAATGCTGGCATGATTCCAAAGCTCGAAAACGGTTTTCGTGCAAAACGTAAAGGTGTAAAAGAGGTTCTGATAACCAATGCCGAAAACATTGCCACCGGACGAGGAACACGATTAGTATAAAATAAGTACATTTCAAGAATATATTATGGCGGAGACACAAGAAATAGATTGCATTAACTGCCTTAAAGGCAACATTTACTGCTGCAAAAAATGCTTTGAGGATGATGAGATTTATATTTTCAAATGCCTTACCGAAAAAGAGCTGGAATATTTAATCGATGAAAAACAGCAAATTACTTTTAAAGCAGGGGAGACAATTGTGAAACAAAACTCCTCGTCAACTTATGTTGTTTGCATAAGAGAAGGGTTAGCAAAAGTGTATATTGAAGGGGAGAAAGGGAAAAACTTAATTGTAAGACTAATACACAAACATGATTTTGTTACGGGTGGAGGGCTATTTAACGTCGAGCTGCAACCATTTACAATTTCCGCTGCCACTTCTGTAACCTGTTGTTTGATCGACTCAGTAAAAATTGCAAAATTATTTTCCGAGAACAAGCAGTTTGCAATTGAATTGCTTCGCCACCATACAAAACAGAATAATTACCTGCTTAGTAAATTGGTAAACCTGACTCAAAAATATATGCCGGGCCGGGTAGCTGACACACTGCTGTACCTTAAAAACGATATTTACAACGACAATATATTTACTGTCCCGTTTTCTCGGCAAGATCTTGCTGATATGTCGAACATGACAAAAGAGAGCTTTGTACGTATACTTCAGCAATTTAAAGAATCTAACATAGTTGCTGTTCAGGGTAATACAATCGAAATAATAGACGAAATCTCACTAAATTCAATTAGCAAAAATGGATAGTTGGTATATATCAACTTATACCTTCTTATTTATCACTCCCACACCTGTATTACTGACTCGTTTGGATACTACTTTTATTTGGTGCTTCGTATGCAAGTTCCATGCACGGTTCTCCCGGTTTTGAATTGGGATATGCCGGTGTAAGAGCGGGTTGTATGCAATGTCACTCTAACGAAGGTTTTGAATACCATGTAATCGGATACGACCCGGAAAGCAATCTTGATTTTGCTTCTAAAATTACTTGCGGCACGTGTCATGGTAATCACGTTAGTTTAAAAGCAGGTCTCTCCGCCCCAATGCGAACAGATGATGCTATACTCGCTTTGGCCGACGGTGTTACAGTTTTCGATTTTGAAAGTAGCTCCAATACTTGTGCTAATTGTCATCAGGCAAGAAGCAACGGAACTGCATACTCTTCGGTTGACACAGTATGGAATGACGATGGAACCGTTGATTTTGTTGTTCACGAAGATAGTGTTTGGGTATCAAGCCCTTATGCAGGACCACATTATACTACAATGACAAACAATATTTTTGGAGTTGGTGGTTACACTGACTCTCCCGGTACGGTAATGGGAATTCACAAAAAAGTAGGTTGTGTAGGTTGCCACATGGGCGAAAGCGAAGGAACAAATTTTAGTGGGTGTACGTACAATTTTCTGATTCCGGAAGAGGTGCCACCAACCGATCCTGAAGATCCGGATACACCTAAGATTAGCTTCTCACAAGATATTATTCCAATTTTTACGAAAAATAACAATTGTACTTCTTGTCATGGAAATGGAGGGCAAACTCCTGATTTGACTGCCGACAATGCTTATAATTCATTAAACAGTGCAAAATATATTAATAAGGACAATCCTGAAGATAGTAAAATATATAAATGGTCTCATCCTGATACTGATACCCATAAGCAGAAGAAATATACGGCATCGGAATTGATTAAAACCAAGGCAAATATCTTTGAAATTATTAACGAAAAAGGGTTGCTGTTAATAAGCGAAAGGATAAAAATAATTAAGCAAAGTTTCATAAAAATTATTATATTTAGCTCCTGAAACCGTTCAACTGATATATTAACCATTGATAGTTACTTTTAACTTTCAGTTTAAATTTTATAAAACCATGTCTGCAACTTTCCGCAACCTAACTTTTGTTGTTTTGCTGGGATTATTGTACCTACCTGTACAATCTCAAACAATTCCCGACGACAACAAGCACTGTTTAAAGTGCCACTCATCGCAATCCTTTACAATTTTTAACAAGCTAACAGAGCACAATCAACGAAGGCTTATGAACCCCCTCTACATACTCGACACTGTTCAGATAAAAACAGGAGTTCATCACTCTTTTAGCTGTACCGATTGCCATTCGTACGAATACGAAACCTACCCGCACAATGGCGACCTGAAACTGGAACAACTAATGACCTGTATCGACTGCCACGGCGGAGACGAAACTTACGCATCGTATCAGTTTGAACGGATTGAGGATGAATTTAAAAAGAGTGTCCATTTCAAAATTTCCGACGGGCAGTTTACCTGTTCAAAGTGCCATAATCAGCATTACTACAAGGCAACAGCCCGTAACAGCGACAACATCAAAGAAATTGTTAAATTCAGTAACGACATGTGTTTCTCGTGCCACAACAACATGATTAAATACCAGTTGGTATCGGAGAATCAAAACCCTCAGTTGGTACAGGTTCACGACTGGCTTCCTAATCAGGCACTGCATTTCGAGCATGTGCGCTGCATCGAGTGCCACACAATTGTGGCTGACTCTTTAAATGTATCGCATAACATACGTAAGAAAGAGGATGCACTTAAATTGTGTGTCGAATGCCATTCGGCAAACTCAATGCTGCAAGCTTCGCTGTACAAATACAAAAATATTCAGGCGCGATCCGAAGATGGTACATTTAATTCCATAATATCTAACAGTTCATACGTAATTGGCGCCTACCAGAACCCAATATTAAATCTTCTGAGCCTTATAATTTTTATTGCTACCCTTGTGGGAATTTCCATTCACCTGATTTTTAGAATAATAAAAAAATAAAATCCAATGTCAATAAAAGAAAAAATATATCTATACCCAGTTTGGTTAAGAATATGGCATGCAATAAATGCCATTGGAATTCTGATTTTAATTGTATCGGGACTCAATTTGCAGTTTTCAAAAGGCTCGCTTTCGTTTATTAATTTCGAATCGGCAATTAATATGCACAATGTTGCCGGCGTGATTGTTTCAATAAACTATCTACTGTTTTTCTTTGGGAATATGTTTTTGGGAAACAAAAAATACTACCGGATAAAACCTAAGGGATGTACAAAGAGGATTGTGAAACAGGCGAAATATTACGCTTTTGGAATGTTTACCGGGCAAAAAACGCCATTCCCTATCTCCGAGAAAAGAAAATTCAACCCGCTTCAAAAATATTCATACCTTTTAATAATGTATATTTTTGTTCCGGTAATAATTATTACCGGGCTTGCACTGCTTTTTCCTGAAACAATTATTGAAAGTGTTTATTCGGTGAGTGGAATATCGTTAACAGCATTAACCCACGCTGCCACCGGATTTATTCTATCCATATTTTTATTGATACACATTTATGTTTCAACAATTGGCAAATCGCCAATAAACAATTTTAAAAGTATTGTAACTGGCTGGCACTACTAAAAAGCCAACAAGAAAACAAGCTAACTATTTCATACCTGATAAAACTATGTTACGTACAACTTTTTCCGTTTTTCAACCCAAAAGCTATTTATCAAAATTTCAGCAGTTTCTCTTTTTGCTGATAGTATCGCTCCTGCCGCTAATCTCTTCGGCACAAGACAACGATGACTGTTTTATGTGCCACGATGATCCTGATTTGAACACCATACGAAATGGAAGAACACTTTCACGGTACATCCCACCCCACGCTCTCGACAAATCAATTCATAAAAATGTTTTGTGTGGTGCGTGCCATGTCGATGCGGTTGTTGAAGATTATCCGCACCCCGAAATCTTAAAACCCGTTGACTGTGGAATTTGCCATGAAGATGCCCAGTTAAATTTTTTAAGGGGAGTACACGGACGGGCTTATCAAGCCAACGATAAAAATGCTCCCGATTGTAAAGAGTGCCATGGCACCCACGACATTATTGAATCGAGTAATCCGGATTCGAGAACATATAAAATGAACATTCCGGTTTTATGTGGTTCGTGCCATAAAGAAGGTGAAGCGGTTTCGAGATCATACAATATCTCGGAGCATAATATTCTCGAAAACTACAGTCAGGGTATTCACGGGAAAGGATTGTTTAGCAGCGGTTTGGTTGTAACAGCTACCTGCAACGATTGCCACGGCAACCACCTTGTGCTGCCACACACAAATATGAAATCGAGCATTTCGCAGAAGAACATTGCCACTACCTGCATGAAATGCCATGCCCGTATTGAAGATGTACACGTTAAGGTAATCAACAAGGAGCTTTGGGAAGAGAAACCCGGAGCCATTCCTGCCTGTTCCGCCTGTCATCCTCCACATAAAGTTGAGATGAAAAATATTATCGCCACCATTACAGACAAAACCTGCTTAAAATGCCATGACGATGAAAACATTCACATGATTAAAAATAACGAAGAGATTTCGTTAAGCGTTGATGTTACCGATCTTGCTGTTTCTGCTCATAAGAATATTACCTGCGTGAAATGTCATTCAGATGTTACTGCAAGCCTGGATCGTCCGTGCGAATCGGCAGGAACGGTAGATTGCTCAAGTTGCCATGCCGAAGAAGCCGACATCTACTTCTCGAGTGGCCACGGACAAGCTTACTTTAGTAAACACGAAAATGCACCCTACTGTACCGATTGCCATGGAACTCATCTCGTAAAATATAAAAAAGACGAAACATCGCCTGTTTTCAGGTCGGCAATTCCGGAGCTTTGTGGCGAGTGTCATAAAAAAGACGGCAAAGCAGTTGAAGGAACCGACCTCGGTGAAGTTGACGCTTTTCACGATTACTCGACAAGTGTGCATGGCAAAAGCCTGAACGAAAAAGGACTGCTTTCAACCGCCATTTGCACCGATTGCCATACCACACATTTCATGTTAAAAGAGTCCGACGACCGTTCGTCGGTGAATCCCAAAAATATTGCAGCTACCTGTGGAAATTGCCACAAAGGTATTTACGATGAATACATTGAAAGCGACCATGCCTACCGTCCCGACGAAGGCGATTTAAAATATCCCACCTGTGGCACTTGCCACAGTGCCCATGCAATTTCCGAAGTTCACGAAGACAAATTCATGTCGGAAATAACCATGCAGTGTGGGAAATGCCATGGCGATTTAGCCGACACATACATGGAAACCTACCACGGCAAAGTGTACCAGCTTGGCTACCTCGAAGCAGCCCGCTGCTCCGATTGCCACGGAGCACACAAAATCCTGAAAATGGACAATATAAATTCAACAATAAGTGCAAAAAACATTGTTCAAACCTGCCAGAAATGCCATGCCGATGCCAATATGAAATTCACCGGCTACCTCACACATGCAACGCACTACAACAAAAGTAAATTCCCATGGTTATACTATACTTTCTGGGCAATGACCGGATTGTTAATCAGTGTATTTGTATTTTTCGGACTGCACACCCTGCTATGGATTCCCCGCTCGATAACTGCCATGCGCAACAACAAAAAGAAAAAGCATTTGCACAAAACCGGCAAACAAATATACATCCGCCGTTTTTCAAGAAGTAACCGGATTACACATATTTTCGTGATTGTAAGCTTTTTACTACTGGCTTTAACCGGGATGATATTAAAATTTGCGTACATGGACTGGGCACAAGCATTAGCAAAACTTATAGGCGGAGGTCAGGCTGCCGGGACAATTCACAGGTTTGCAGCAGTAATAACCTTTGGCTATTTTGGTTATCATCTGTACAATTTAATTCGTATTAAAGTCAAGAAAAAAGTTAAGTTCAGCTCCTTTATATTTGGCAGCAACTCACTTATGTTTAACCGTCAGGATATTCGCGATTTCTGGGCAACAATAAAATGGTTTGTCTGGAAAGGACCGCGCCCTGAGTATGGACGTTGGACCTATTGGGAAAAATTTGATTACATGGCAGTTTTCTGGGGGGTAATTGTTATTGGCTCCACCGGATTAATTCTATGGTTTCCCGAATTTTTCACCATGTTCCTGCCCGGCTGGGTAATTAATGTAGCACAAATAATACACAGCGACGAAGCGTTGCTCGCCGTTGGATTTATTTTTACCATTCACTTTTTTAATACTCACCTGCGACCGGAATCGTTCCCAATGGATACCGTTATTTTTACCGGGCATGTGCCATACGAAGAGTACAAAGACGACAGACCCCGCGAATTTGAAAAACTCGAGAAATCGGGAAAATTAGAATCGGTTGTGGTTGAAAAAGATTACTCGAAACAAAAAATAAGATTTGTAAAAACATTTGGTTTTATGTTCCTGTTTGTGGGAATTGTTTTGGTTATTTTAATTATTTACTCACTACTTACGCACTAATTATTTAAAACAAAAATTAAAAACTACATTAAAATTTTAGCATGAAATTCATTCTTACAATTACCGCTCTCGTTATTTTATTGTTACCGGGCCTTGCGCAAAACAACCCCGACTTCAATAAAAACCATCCTAACGTACACAAAATTAAAGTTGAAGAAGTATTACAAACAACTTCATACACCTATCTTTATGTTGAAGAAAACGACAGTTTACAGTGGCTCGCAATTCCGAAAATGGAAGCAAAAAAAGGAGACACATACTACTATCAGGGAGGAATGGAGATGAAGGATTTTAAAAGTAAAGAGTTAAACCGGACATTTGCCTCTGTCCTCTTTTTGAATGGCGTTATTAGCCCCGATTTTGCCGAGGGAGGAAAAACCTCGTTAAACATGTCGCCACAAAAATCGAAAACTATTGATAAAAAAATCAACATGAAAGTTGAACAGGCAAAAGGAGGAATTACCATTGCCGAGTTGTATAACAATAAAGAAAAATATAAAAATAAAACAGTAAAAATACGAGGCAGGGTAACAAAATACAACAGTAGGATTATGGGCAAAAACTGGATTCACCTGCAAGATGGCACAAGTAGCTCAGGAAATTTCGATTTTACTGCAACTTCGGTTGATGAAACTAAAACCGGCGACATTATTACAATTGAAGGGAAAATAGTGCTGAATAAAGATTTTGGCTCCGGGTACTTTTTTGAAATAATAATGGAAGATAGCCGCATTGAGCAATAGTTTTTACCTTACAAAATACTTTTGGGAAAGAGATTAAATTTTATTTTTTTTGACGTTCTTTAAAACAGAATTAATTGATTACTACTAATGCGAAAAAGAATGTTGAAATTGTTTAAGATAGGTGGCTGTTTGGTGTTTTTAATATCTCTTTCATTTAACTCCCCTGCCCAAAATCAAGAGAAATATTTTTCAATTGAATATGCAGGACAGTTTCCCACAATAATAAAACAAGAAAAAAAGGACAATAACTGGTTTGTAAATCTGTTCCCCGAAAATACATTCAAAAAAAACTGGTTTTCCGATTTGATTTTTGGGAAAGCAGCACCCAATCTTAATCGCCCAATTTCGGTAATTGGGTTTAAACCCGATTCAATGTTGATATTGGATCAGGGAAATGGCATACTTTTCAACGTTGAAAACGGGGTGGGTGATATGACCCAATTCAAAAATAATAAACATGCTGTTTTCCCATCGCTAATAGGTAACTGCCTCTTTTACGATCGGAAAATTCTTTTTACTGATTCTAAATTAAACAAGGTTTTTATCTATTCTCAAAACGACAAACTATTGGCGGTATTAAACGATACTCTCATATTAAACTCCCCCACGGGAATAGCCTATTCTACTATAAACCAACAGATTTGGATTATTGAAACCAACGCGCACCGAATAACAATTTTAAATAAAAACGGAGAATTAATTAAACGGATTGGAACAAGAGGCAATGCACCGGGACAGTTTAATTACCCAACATTTATCTGGATTGATAAAATGGGTATAGTTTATGTAATCGACACGATGAATTTTAGGGTTCAGATGTTTGACAAGGCGGGAAATTTTATTTCAGCATTTGGTGAAGCAGGAAACAGTTCAGGGAATTTTGCCCGGCCAAAAGGGATTGCGACCGACTCTTTCGGAAACATTTACGTCGCCGACGCACTTTTCCATAACATTCAGGTTTTTAACAAAGAAGGAAGGTTGCTGGAAATTATAGGCAAAAAAGGAATTGGATCCGGGGAGTTTACGCTTCCGGTAGGTTTATACATCGATAAAAACGACTTTATTTATGTTGCCGACAGCTACAACTCGCGCGTTCAGGTTTTTAAAGTTTCAGAAAACGAATAAAATGGGAATACGATTAAGTTTTATTATTATTATCACACTCTTCTCGTTTGACGTACACGCTCAAACAATATTAAACTCGAAGCATAATTTATCAGTAAGCGGGTCGGGAACCGTAATCTCTACTTCCGAATCAGAAGTCTGTATTTTTTGCCACACCCCGCACAACAGCAATGCGCAGGCTCCATTATGGAACCGCAACAGCAGCACAGCAACTTATACTATTTACGACAATGCAATTAGCAGTTCGCTAAACGCATCGCCAACCCAACCCGACGGCTCCTCAATATTATGTCTTTCGTGCCACGACGGCACAGTAGCACTGGGAGAGGTGGCAAGCAGAACAACCGATATTTTCGATGGTGCTGGCGGCAAAATGCCTGTTGGCAGCACCAACCTCGGAACTAATTTGTCGAACAACCATCCGATTTCGTTTGTTTACGATGCTAACCTTGCAGGTGCCGATGGCGGGTTAAAATTCCCTCCCGACTATCCGGCAAATGTTGATGGCAACAGTAAACTGCAATGTACATCGTGCCACGATCCGCACGACAATATTAATGGTAGTTTTCTGTTGGCAAGCACCCGGAATTCGGGTTTGTGCGTTAGCTGCCACGACAAAAGTTTATGGAACGCATCGAGCCACAATACATCTCCGGCAACATGGAACAACGCGGGAACCAATCCCTGGGCGCACATAAAAGCACCATACTCGACAGTAGCAGAAAATGGTTGTGCAAATTGCCATGCAAATCACAATGCCCCCGGCGATGCGCAGATTTTAAAATCGAACCTTGAGGAAGACAACTGCCTCGATTGCCACAATGGCAATGTGGCACAAACCGATATTGCCTCGCAACTAATAAAAACATTCAAACACGATGTTGCCGGTTATAACGACATTCACCAGCCCGAAGATGTGATACCATTCGATCCCCATGTTGAATGTGCTGATTGCCACAACCCACACGCAGCAAACGGCTCTTCGGCAAACGCCCCCGATGCAAACGGTGCTATTGCCGGTGTGAGCGGGATAGACCAAAATGGCAGCCCGATTACCAATATTTTGTTTGAGTACCAACTCTGTTTCAGATGCCATGCTGACAACCCTGTAACCGGAGCAAATACAAGCAGGGTAATTGAAGATGTTAATACAAGATTTGAATTTGCACCCGGAGCAATCTCTTTTCATCCGGTTGAGATACAGGGAAAAAATAACAACGTACCAAACCTTAACCCACCCCTCTCGGAAAGCAGTATTATATATTGTACCGATTGCCACGCGAGCAACGGGACAGCACCTGCCGGACCACACGGTTCAATTTACCCCTCAATCTTAAAATTAAATTACGAAACAGCAGATTATACTGTGGAGTCGGCTCAGGCATACGAGCTTTGCTACTCGTGCCATCTGCGTAGCGAATATACCACTGATAGCGGTGATGAAGTACAAACGGACGTACATTTCACGCATGTTGTAGATGAAGATACACCCTGCAATGCATGCCACGACCCACATGGAATCAGCGACCTACAGGGTAATACTGCCAATAACTCGCACCTTATAAATTTCGATGTGGATATTGTTGGGGGTATCCAGGGGAATTCCCCAAGGTTCAGGGATGATGGATATCGTGCCGGAAGGTGTTATTTAAGATGCCATAACAAAGGACATAATGGGAAAAGTTATAATTAATACGAAAATATACTTATGAGAATTTAGATTACTCACCCTGATAATTTAGCAGTCAGATAAATCTGTCCACCAAATTATCGTCCCTCTCTTCGCGAAGAGAGGGAGAAGAGGGTGAGTTGCAAACAATTGATTATTAGATTTAAACTAAAATATTTACTTGTGAAATTTAAGCTAAATTCATTCCGATCTAAAATAGTACTCGCATTAGTTGTATCGGTAACTACAATTACTATTCTATCGTTTTATTTTTACAATAAATCGTTAAAAGATATCGTAAAAACCGAGCATGATAAAAATGTTATATCGGTATTAAATATTTTGAAAGAGCAGTTTTACCATACACTCGGGAGCAACGAAGGCAAAATTATTTACACACTTTTAGATTTTACCCGGTTAAATAAAAATGTTAAAAATGCATACTTGTTAAACTCCGATAACGAATTAATTTACCCGACTCCGTTAAACCTACGCCTGCTCGACTCGTTAAACCTCGACAAACTGGCAAAAACCGATAGTTCCATTTTTTTAGAAACCAAAAATTCAGGATCGGCATATTTTACCCGGGCATACATTCCACTTCAGAACAGCTCGCAATGTTATTCGTGCCATCCGCGTTCAACAAAATATTTAGGTACAATCGTAGTCGATATACTAGGTGAAAGTCCGAATATTAGTGTGGGTTTTACAAAAAAGTTTATAATAGTTTTTGCAATCATTATCCTCATTATCATTGGCTTAACAATAATGGTCATGCATTTCAGGTTTGTAAAGAGGGCACTGCGCGAGTTCCAGAATACCATCGAAGCAGTCAACCTCGGGGTATTCCACAAGCGGCTATCGATACCCGAAACCAAAGAGCTGGGACAACTTGGGCGCAACTTTAATACCATGCTCGATAATTTCCAGAAGACACAGAAAGAGTTGGAGGTATTTCATAAAAACCAAATGCGGAACAACTATAAGCTGGCAACTGTTGGCGAGATGTCGGCGCGGCTGGCGCACGAAATAAGAAATCCCATAACCGGGATTGCCAACGCAATAGAAATTATCAGTTCCGAAATTGAAGATGAAAAAAGCAAAGCTATTTTAGACGAAGTGCTTCGGCAAGCCAACCGGGTAAATCAGGCAATTACCGACCTGTTAAAATATTCGAGACAGAAGGAAATTGTTCTGAAAGAGAGCGACATAAACGATCTGATACGCGGGCTTTTGTTCTTTCTCGAAAACCAGTCGCCCGACAAAAGAATCATCCTCAAAAAGGAGCTACAAGAGAATATCCCAACTTTTGATTTCGACCGCGCCCAACTCGAAGATGTGTTCCTGAACCTCGGTATTAATGCAATCCAATCCATTAACAAAAAAGGCACCATTGTATTCAAAACAAGCTACAACGAAGAGAACAATATGGTGAGAATTTCAATAAAAGACTCGGGTAAAGGAATTCCTGAAGACGTTAAATCACAAATTTTTCACCCTTTTTTTACAACACGAAACGAAGGAACAGGATTAGGACTTGCAATAGTAAAAGACATTATCGACAAACACAAAGGAGAGATTTGGGTGGAAAACAATACTGGTGCAGGTTGCACATTCATTGTTGAACTACCGGTAAAAGAGGATAACAAACCATTAAAACCAGAACTATGAAACCCTTGAAAATTTTAATTATTGACGATGAAAGGCTGATCCGTTGGTCGTTTGAAAAAAAACTAACTTCAAAGGGGCACAAAGTGTTTACTTCCGGGTCGGGCGAAGAGGGGCTAAAACTGTTCGAAACCCATTATCCCGATCTGGTCTTTGTTGACAACCATCTGCCGGGAATACAGGGACTGGAAGTAATTTCCACCATAAAGGAGATGAATGAAGATGCAAATATTATTTTTATGACCGCCTACGAATCGGTTGATGTTGCCGTGGCAGCAATGAAAAAAGGGGCGTTTGAATACATACGTAAACCATTCTCATTCGACGAGATTTTTGTGATTGCCGAAAATATTGCCGAAAAAATAAACATAAAAAATGAGCTACTTCTGTTGCGCAGGCAACAAAAAGAGGAGATAACTTTCGACAGTATAGTACACGAGTCAACCGTGATGAAGCAAATTGTACAGGTTTCGAAAAAGATTGCAAAAACCGATGCCACCACGATACTCCTACTTGGCGAAAGCGGAACGGGAAAAGATGTTTTTGCCCGGGCAATACACAACGACAGCAACCGAAAAACAAAGCCTTTTGTTACAATTAACTGCTCGTCGCTGCCCGATACACTCCTGGAAAGCGAGCTTTTTGGTCATGAGAAGGGGGCTTTTACCGACGCTAAAAAACTCAAAAAAGGACTTTATGAAATTGCCGAAGGTGGTACCGTTTTTCTCGATGAAATTGGCGAGATTAGTCTCACTACGCAGGTGAAACTTTTAACGGCTCTCGAAAACAGGATGATACGGCGGATTGGTGGAACAAAAGATATTCCGGTTGATGTGCGGGTGATTGCCGCCACAAACAAAAACCTGAAAGAGTCGATTCAGCAGAAACTTTTTCGCGAAGATCTCTATTACCGGTTACAGGTATTTCAGATCGAAATCCCGTCACTGCGTGAAAGAAAAGAGGATATTGCCCCTTTTCTCAGTTTTTTTATCGCCCTTTTCAACGAAATGTTCCGTAAAAAGATTAAACAGATCGACCCCGAGGCAAAAAAACTACTGGAGAATTACGACTGGCCGGGCAATGTAAGGGAGCTGCGAAATGTTGTTGAAAGAGCTGTTATACTACAATCGGGCACCACCCTGCAAGTTGGGGCACTTCCGTGCGAAATAAATAATATGACACCGCAAAGCCATACACAAAACAACTGTTTAATCGATTTTCCCGAAGAAGGGATCTCTTTGGAAAATATTGAGAAACAAATTATTGTACGTGCCCTCGAAATGGCTAACTACAACCAGACAAAAGCATCAAAGCTTCTCGATATTTCGCGCGATACACTCCGTTACAAAAAGAAAAAACATAATTTATAGAGAGCGTTGTCTATTGTCGGTGTCACTCGCAGTGACGCCGACAATTTCCGAAAAGTTATCAGATGATTAAAAACAATGGGGCAAATCACCCAATAACCCATGGGGCAAATCACCCATTGATATATGTCAATACAGTAAGCACGCGGGTTTCCTCGGTTTTACAATAAAAAAACATATTGTACAGAATACATGATTATCAGCCATTTAGAAAAAAACAAGGAGATAGTGTAACGAGATAACTTTTTTGTACAATTTTAATATTAACAAGCCCAGCAAAAAAACAAGTTTTTAACCCGATAATATAAATTCAATATCTTTACTCATAACACTCTGTATTACTGCGCATTACAAACTTTGGCACACATGTTGTAAACAATGGGCGGAAGATTAAAATAAACATTTAAAATTAAATATTATGAAATCGATGAAATTACTTTTTACATTACTTTTTGTTGCAGCTATTGCAACTGTTGGATTTGGGCAAATTGCAAATTCTGCTCATGACTTTAGTGGAGAAAATTGGAATAACAACGGGAATGGTCAGATATGTGTAGTTTGCCATACCCCGCATGGAGCTGACATATCGGTTAGCGACGCGCCTCTTTGGAATCATGAAGTGACTACAGCAAGCTTTACTCCATACACTTCTTCAACAATAGATGCAACAATGGGACAGCCGGGGGCAAGTTCAAAACTTTGTTTAAGTTGCCACGACGGAACAGTTGCTGTTGATAATTACGGGGGAACAACCAATGGAAATGTATATGTAACGGGAGGTGATCTAATTGGAACAGACCTACGTAGTGAGCATCCTATTTCGTTTACTTACGATGCTGCTCTGGCTACTACTGACGGTGAACTTTTTGATCCAACTACTGCAAATTCTGGTCTTGGTGGTACAATAGATGCCGACCTGTTAATAGGAAATAAAATGGAATGTGCATCATGTCATGACGTTCATGATGCTGCAGGAAACAGCAAATTACTTGTAATTAGCAATGCTGCAAGTGCACTCTGTTTAACATGCCACAACAAATAAAACCGGCAAAACAATATTTTAAAGGCGATTGCAAAATCGCCTTTTTTTTGTTGAAAGGGTACAACTGTCAGGTCAAGTATCATGGTTCAGGCTCGTCATTCTAAACTCGTTTCAGGCTCGTCATTCCAAACTTGTTTCGGAGCCCGTCATTCCGAACTCGTTTCGGAATCTCATAAAACACTGGGAGGTACTGAATCAAGTTCAGCACGACGGTATTTATAAACGCCATATTACATTTGAACGTCACTCTGTCCAAAGGACTCACATGGAGAACTTGTTTCAGGGTCTTTTAAAAGAATCTGGCATTGGCAACTCGTTTCAGGCTCGTCATTCCAAACTTGTTTCGGAGCCCGTCATTCCGAACTCGTTTCGGAATCTCATAAAACACAAGGAGATGCTGAAATAAATTCTCAGAGGAGTCCTTTAGACAGCATGACGAAGGGGCAAGCGCCAACCTGACTCGACACCAAGTCATCAGATGACTAAAAGTTCATTTTTTTACTTTTTGGAGAAGTGGGCTCAAAAATGGGTTTATTTAAAAAATTACGGGCAGTTGCATTGCCCAATTAATATAAATCCTATTTTTACAATAAACAGTAATTTTATGTATCGAAAATTTATCTTCTATACCGTATTCCTAATCGCCGGAGTGATCCTGTTCAGTTCGTGCAAAACTTCAAAATTGTCGAAATCGGGTGCCACAACTATTTTATACCCTGCACCGCCCGATACTGCACGGCTTCAATTCCTAACCAGCTTTAGCAGTTCCAAAGCTTTTCAAAATCAATCGAAATTCTCGAAACTAATTGTTGGCGAAAAGGTCTCGCTGCCAATTATTAAACCGTTCGGTATCGAAATAGGGAACAACAAAATTTATATCTGCGACCTTGAGTTGGAGGGGCTGGAGATTATTAACCTTAAAAAAAATAGTTTTGAATATTTTAAACCCACGGGAAAAGGAACATTAAAAAAGCCGTTAAATTGTTTTGTTGACAAAAACAGCTTTTTATATATTGCCGACGGGGAGAGAAAACAGGTGGTAATTTTCGACAACAACCTGAATTATGTAAATGCTTTTGGTTTGGGTAGCGAATATAAACCCACCGATGTAAATGTTTTCGATAACAAAATTTGGGTAACAGATATAAAAAACAATAAAGTTGATGTTTTCGAACAGGCAAAACCCAACAAGTTACTCTTCTCATTTTCGGGCGGTGAAGATGGCGAAGAGGGGCGGCTCTACCAACCCACTAATATTTACATTACCGATAAAAAGGTTTATGTAACCGATTTTGGGGAGTTTAAAATAAAGACTTACGACCACAAAGGGAATTACTTATCTTCGCTTGGAAGCTACGGACGTAATCTCGGGCAGTTTGTACGCCCAAAAGGGATTGCAGTTGATAAAGAGGAGAACCTTTTTGTAGTTGATACCGGTTTCGAAAACACGCAGATTTTTAACGAAAAGGGGCAGTTATTAATGTTCTTTGGTGGCAACACCGGAGGCCCGGGTGGAATGTACCTGCCTGCCGGTATAACAATCGACTATAACCACATTGAATATTTTACAAAATATGTTGACGCTGACTATACACTGAAATACCTTGTATTTGTTACCAGTCAATACGGGAAAGATAAAATTGGAGTTTACGGGGCAATAATGCAAAAAAAGTGATGCTTTAATATGTCGAATGCAAAAAAATACATACTCCTTATTTTTGCTGTTTTTATAATAGCATGTTCAACACAAAAGCATTATAAAACATTGGCTTTCTTTTTCGATAATGTTCCCAATCCCGATGAAATAGAGGCAGAGGATTTTGCAACAGATTCTACCCAACAAATTGGTGCCGATTCGACCGCCATTTTTGCCATGGCACAAAAACCAACTTCTACTATTCATCAGCCCTACCGAAACAGAGAGTGCGCTGCCTGTCACGATAAGGGAAGTATGGGTAGCCTTAAACAGTCGCAACCCGGATTGTGTTACAGTTGCCACACCAATTTTAGTGAACAGTACAGATACGAGCATGGTCCGGCAGCTGGTGGGTTTTGTACCGAGTGCCACCAGCCACACAAAGCAAAAGATAAAAATTTACTGCTGAAAACCGGACAGGAGATGTGCCTGCGCTGCCACAAACCGGAGCAGGTTTACAAAAGCGATTTCCACGACAGCTCGGACAAAGCCGACTGCACCACCTGCCACAATCCGCACGGTAGTAAGAACCACTCGTTGCTGCAACCCGGTACCTGCACCCAGTGCCACGACGATTTTAAGGAACAATATACAGTTTTACACGGTCCGGTTGCCGGCGGTTACTGCTCGGCATGCCATACACCACACCGCTCGGGCAAAGAAAAACTGTTAATAAAAACCGGGCAGCAGTTGTGCTACCACTGCCACGAAACCAAACAGATACTTAAAAACGAAGAGCATGCCGATATTGAAGATGCCGACTGCACCGAGTGCCATAACCCGCACGGCGGCGACGACAGATATATGTTTAATTAGGGGAGGGGGAAGAGGTGAGAGATGAGAGGTGAGATATAAGAAATGAGATACAAGATGGAATATATTAACTCGAAACTATGTTAGTCATCTGATGAATTTTAACCAACGGATTGCAAGGTTTGAATTTCCTGTGCTTTTGCAAAATGATTCATCTGATGACTTTTCAGAGAAACTATGAACTCGAAATAATTTGAAAACAAAAATCCTAAAATATTGCCTTTTACTCCTCCTGCCTTTTGCTGGTTATTCGCAAAACGGTGAGTTCGAGCCCGCATTTTGGAGGTTTACTTCGTTAGACGGGGAACTAAACGTAAAGGGATTTTACCGTGAGAAGCACACCACAATAAACGATTTTTACGAATTCCAAAAGAGCACCTATTTTTCGGGAGGCATGAAACTTAACACACAAAGTTACATCTATCACCCCAATTTTCTGATCCTCGATATCGGGGGCGAATATAGTCCCGGTACCGATCTCGACGATTACCTGATTACCCCCGACCGTTCGGAGGTGCGCACCCTAAAGGCACTAAACCTCGGGGCAAAACTTTTTAGCAACAAAGCAGTTACTTTAAGCTCGTTCTACAATTTAAGCGAAAACTACAGCAACCGCGAAAACCTGACCAACATAAAAACAAACACCGTCAGGTGGGGAAGCTCGCTCTATATAAGAACAAAATTCCTTCCGGTGAATGTTCGTTACAACAACTTAAAATGGGATCAGCTTGAGATAGAGAACGACCGGAGCTTTAAAACCGAGCAGGAGAACTTTGAAGTATCAACACTAAAATCGTTCTCGAAAAACGACCGCAACGAACTAACCTATTCGCACAATAAATACTTCAGGCGCGACGCCAACTCTTTTGAGATACAAAACACAACCGACAATTTCAACCTTACCAACAGCCTCTTTTTCGATAAAGATAAAAGGTACTCTTTCCGCTCGTTTATATACGACTACAACCGGAAAGGCGATCAGGCGTACCACACTTTCAATGCCACCGAAAGCCTCAATTTCGAACTGCCCCGCAATTTCAGGTTCCGAACTACCTACAATTTATATAACCACCAGCAGCAAGCCCAGCTTTCGAACCAAAATAAGATAAATACAAGTTTAAGCCATCAGCTTTTTTCGAGCCTGAGCAGCCGGATTTATTACGACTATTCAGTGATTAACCACTCGCTTTATCTCGAAACAAGAACCCAGACCGGCTTCGAGTTTATCTATACAAAAAAAATCCCCACCGGAAACTTAAACCTCGCATACAACTACTCGTTATTGCGAAATTCCATGGACAACGAAACGGTTACAATCCCCATTTTCAATGAAGCGGTAAGACTTATCGACGGTGAAATAACAACCCTGGCGAAACCCTATATCAGTATGGCAACCATAGTAGTAAAAGATGGTACCGGCACAATAATTTACCAGCGCGATTTCGATTACATACTAATTGAAAAAGGGGCTTACACCGAAATTCAACGCGTACCCGGCGGACAGATTGAGAACAACTCGTTTGTGTTTGTCGATTATGTTGCAGTGCAGGAGGGATCGTATAAATACGATGCCATTTCGAACCGGTTCAACGCGATCATCACTCTTTTTAACCGTTTCTTAGAGTTATACTATCAGGGTCATTTTATGGACTACAACAACATTGAGAAATCGGATTTGTTGATTTTGAACTACATCAACCAAAATATTTATGGAAGTAAAATTAAGGTTGGTTTTGTTGAAATTGGTGCCGAATACGAAGACCAAAACAGCACTGTTACCCCATATAAAATGATGAGGTATTTTCTGAACATCCAAAAAAGGATCAAGAAATTTACGTTCTCGGTAAATGGCAATATCAGAGATTACGATATGGTGGACGAAAATATAAACCGGAAATATTCCGACCTCTCGGGATCGACAGCCTACCAGTTTAATGCAACTACCAAAATCGACTTTATTATGAGTTACCGCCAACAGAGAGGACCGGAGATAGACCTCGATCTATTAAGAGCAAGCAGCGAATTCACAACTATTATCAGGCAAATTTACATTACTGCCGGAGTTGAATTCTACCGCCGCAACTACCTCGGCGACGATACCGATTTTAATAGTGTTTACCTGCAAATAGCCAGAAAATTTTAAATAACCGGAATTATGAAAAGAGCATATAAAAAAATTTGCATACAAGATGATTACTTTAAGCGGGCTGCATCGAAATAAGTTTAAGAATAATTATTTTCTCTTTGCGTCTCAGCGACTTTGCGGTAAAAAATTATAAAAAAATGAAAAAACGAACTATTACACAATTTATCTTATTCTTCTTCCTTAGTTCAACTGCTGTGGCACAAACCGAAGAGAAGAGTTGCACCGATTGCCACACCACGTACATCGAATACAAAACATTGCACGCTCCTGCCGAAGACGATTGTGAGAACTGTCACAACGCAAATGGCAAAGAACATCCGCAAGAGAATGTGAAAGGGTTTGAGCTGGGAGAGAAAATGCCCGATTTATGCTTTATGTGCCACGACGAATATTCAAAGAAAAATATTCATCCGCCTGCCGAAGAGGGCGAATGTTTAATGTGCCACTCGCCACATGGCAGCAACAATAAAGCATTGCTCATCAGCGCGCCACAGTCGACATTATGTTTCGAGTGCCACGATACCGACATCACCGAAAAGCGTGTAAAACACCAACCCGCAGCCGACGGCAATTGTGCAAGCTGCCACGATCCGCACCAGTCGGACAATTCGTATATGTTGAAAAAAGAGAAGCCGGCACTCTGTCTCGATTGCCACACCTCGGTACAAATGGAAACCAAACTAAAAAACATCCATCCTCCGTTCGACGACGACTGCGCCAACTGCCACGCGCCACACAGTACGGAAGAGGATAATTTACTGATTGAAAAACTACCGGTGCTTTGCGATAATTGTCACGACATACAATCGACACTTACCAACGCCAAAGTGGTGCACAAAGTGATAAACGATGAAAAAGGGTGTGCAAATTGTCATTCGGCACACGCATCGAACCAACGAATGTTTTTAATCGACGAAGAGAAAAAGCTCTGCCTGAGTTGCCATAGCAAAACCATAAAAACCGAAACAAAAACGTTGAGCAATATTGGGCAACTTTTAAAAAAGGGCAACTTTATACACGGTGTTATTGAAGACGATGGTTGCGTTGTTTGCCACGCTCCACACGCTTCAAACGAACATTTATTGTTAAACGGTGTATTCCCTGAAGGGCAATATACCAGCGCGAAAGTCGAAAATTTTGAGCTCTGTTTCAACTGCCACGACACCGAATTACTGGAAACAGCAACAAGTTCAACAGCTACCAATTTCCGTAACGGCGATCAAAATCTTCACTACTTACACATGAACGGCGAAAAAGCGCGAAACTGCAATTTGTGCCACAATGTGCACGGAGCACCGTCGGAACATCTAATTAGTAGCAGTATCCGTTTTGGCGATTGGGAAATGCCGTTACTATTTAAAGTAGAAAAGAACGGTGGCAGTTGCAACACGGGTTGTCATGCCAATAAAGAATACATCCGATAACTTGAAAATAGAGTTTTTTTTCCTTTGTGAAAAGAAAAAAAAAGTGCACTTTTATACCTGATATTTTTATAACCAGATTTGATTTTTTTTATTTAAACATTTGTCTAAAACCAATAACTATTTTTTAATTATTATTCATTTAAAAACAACAACTATGAACCGAAAAAAGATTATGATTTTATTGAGTATGGCTATTTTTATCTGTACTACAGTAACTGCTCAGGACTTCAAATACATTGGAGCAAGCAAGTGTAAAATGTGCCACAACAAGGCAGACAAAGGTGCGCAATACAAGGCGTGGCTCGACGGACCTCACGCCAAAGCAATGGAATCTTTAAAAGGCGACGAAGCCAAAGATCCGAAGTGTCTAAAATGTCATTCTACTGCTGCTGCAGTTGATGCTGGTTTAATAGCAACACTTACTGCCGCCGAGGGAGTATCGTGCGAATCGTGCCACGGACCGGGCAGCATGTACAAGAAAAAAACAATTATGCTGAGCCAGGAGAAGAGCCTTGCAAACGGATTAATTTTACCCGACGAGAAAGTTTGTAAAACTTGCCACAACGAGGAGAGCCCCAATTACAAAGGGTTCAACTTTAAAGAGTATTCGGCAAAAATTGCACATCCGAATCCCGCAAAATAATTAGAGATTTTTAACAAATAAAAGATTCCTTTGCTCCCTCTTTTGTAAGCAAAGGAATTTTTTTATCCATACTTCGCACTCCCCTATTTTATATTAGCATTTATATTGTCGGATATTCCGGGAATTCAACACCTGTTTATTATGAGAAAAATATTGAGATATCTGTTTTCTATGCCATTTACCGGCTTGCTGCTGGTTGTTTTTGGCATTTCAATTGGCTATGCCACATTTATTGAAAATGATTTTGGAACTACCACTGCCAAAATATTAGTTTATAATTCAAAGTGGTTCGAAGGATTACTCTTATTAACGGTAATAAACCTGATTGGGAGTCTGTTTACAAACAATATGATTTCCGGGAAACGGTGGAGTATGATCGTATTTCACGTCTCTTTTATAATTATTTTTATTGGGGCCGGAGTAACCAGATATGTTGGAACAGAAGGTTCAATACACATTCGTGAAGGAGAAACTTCCGACGAAATCCTTTCAAACGGAACCTATATTAACGTGGTTGTTACCGATGGACAGGATACCGTATCGAAAATGAAAGATGTTAAGTTTTCGGGGAACACTAAAAACAGGTATAAAGAAAAAATTAGCTTTAAAAACAGGACGATAAAAGTTGAAAACATTCAATTTATCCCTTCGGCAACAAGAACAATTGTTGAAGATAAAAACGGCTCGGCAATTATTTCGATGATTGTACTTGAGCATCAAAATCGACAGGAGCTAATTTTGGAAAAAGGGGAAGTTAAGAATTTTAACGGTATTGTTTTCAGTTTTGATAACCCGTCGGAATTTACGACTATTTTGATTAGTGAAGGTAGTAGCGGACTGGTTATTAATGCATTAAAAGGAGAGCTTTCGGCAGGCAAAATGGGATCTGAGCGAACCACTCTGCCCCTCGGCGAAGAGTTTCCGCTAAATCAGGAAATCATTTACCAGATTGGCCATACAAGTTTTGCGTTGAAACAATATATTGCAAATGGGAGTACTCGTCTCATTCATAATCCTGAAAACAAAGGTCGGGTACACGACGCATTCCGGGCAAAAATAACAGTTGACGGTGAAACCAAAATTATCAATGTGTTTGGACTTAAAGGATTGGCAGGGCAACCGAGTTCGACAACAGTTAATAACCTGAACGTGTCGGTAACGTACGGTTCTGTATTGACAAAGCTGCCCTTTTCTCTCTTCTTAAAAGATTTTGATCTCGAACGTTACCCCGGATCGCACAGTCCTTCCTCTTTTGCCAGCGATGTGGTTTTAATCGACAAAATTGCAAATACCGAAATGCCGTTCCGCATATTTATGAATAATATATTAAAATACAAGGGTTACCGATTCTTCCAATCGTCGTACGATCAGGATGAAAAAGGGACAATCCTGTCGGTTAATTACGACTCGTGGGGAACAACAATTACCTACCTCGGTTATTTCCTGATGATAGCCGGAATGGTGTTTTCTCTTTTCAACCGGAATAGCAGATTTCGAAAATTAATCAAGGCATCTACAAAACTAAAAGCACAGCGAAGCAAGATTTTAGTTCTATTTCTATTTCTTGGAATCTCCGGCATTTCAAATGCTCAAGCACCTTCGCCTACCGGAACCATTGATAAAACCCATGCCCGGGAATTTGGAAAATTACTGATTCAAAGTAACGAAGGCCGGATTGAACCGGTGAACTCCGTGGCTTCCGAGATATTGAGAAAAGTTTACAAAAAGAACAGTTTTGAAGGATTATCGCCGGTTGAAGTATTCTTAGGGATGAATGCCGACCCACAAAAATGGAGAGGCGTAAAACTAATAAAAGTCTCGAGACCCGAAATAAAAATGATGCTGGGAATAACCGGAGATTATGCCTCGTTCGACGACCTAATGACAGGTGGCTACAAACTATCGAAGTTGGTTGAACAGGCTTATGGAAAAAAATCAGCCGCAAGAAACAAGTCGGACAAAGAGATTATTAAAATTGACGAACGGGTGAATATATGCTATCTCGTGCTTTCCGGAGAGATGCTAAAAATATTCCCTATTCCCGATGAAACAAATAACTCGTGGATATTCCTGAAAAATTCAGAACATAAGTTGCCCACAGAAAACAGGGAGTTTGCTACCCGGACATTATCAGATTATTTTGCTGCGGTTAACAGTGCAAAACACTCCGGCGACTGGAGCGGTGCAAACAATTTATTGGTTAAACTAAAGAACAACCAATTAATTTACGGCAGTGCAGTTGTACCTTCGCAGACAAAAATAAACCTCGAAATTTTTTATATCAATTATAACATCTTCGGAAGGCTTGCCAAATTCTACCTAATTGTAGGGCTTATATTATTGCTGGTGGTTTTTATTTCTATCTTCAAACCCGAGGTGAAGCTCAAAAAGGTTATTGATATTGGTACTATTTTAGTATTTATCCTATTCTTTTTACATACCTTAGGATTAGGACTTCGGTGGTACATTTCGGGTCATGCACCCTGGAGCAACGGTTACGAGTCGATGATTTTTATTAGTTGGGCAACCTGTTTATCGGGTCTGATATTTGCAAAACGCTCGCAAATGGCACTTGCTGTTACAACAGTTTTATCGGCTTTAACACTACTAATTGCCGGGCTGAGTTGGATGAGTCCGGAGATTACCAACTTAGTGCCGGTACTAAAATCGTACTGGCTTATCGTTCATGTTGCCATTGTAACAGCAAGTTACGGGTTTCTTGGAATTGGCGCACTCCTTGGCTTTACGAACCTCCTTCTCATTCTTTTAAGGAACAAAAAAAACAAGGGGCAAATTTCTTACACTATCAAAGAGTTGGAATACATTATCCAGATTGCTTTGATAATTGGACTTTATATGCTCACAATCGGTTCTTTCATTGGCGGTATCTGGGCCAACGAATCGTGGGGCAGGTACTGGGGCTGGGATCCAAAAGAGACATGGGCACTTGTAACCGTTTTGGTTTATTCGTTTATCGTTCACATGCACAAAATCCCCGGATTTAAGGGATATTTTGCTCTCAGTACAGCGGCACTTCTCGGTTTCAGTTCGGTATTAATGACCTATTTCGGTGTAAATTATTACCTGTCAGGACTTCATTCATACGCTTCCGGCGACTCGGTGCCAATTCCCGCCGGTGTATATATTGCTGTAGTTGTAATACTAATTGTGGTTGTTTCGGCCTTTATTACAAAACGAAATTATGGCGATGCTACCGAACCTGATCTATTACCACCCGACAATGACTAAAACTAAAGTTCACTTTCAAAATTATTTTATCTACTTGTATATGTAACTCAATAAAAAAACTTTCAACTTATGAAACTACCAAAAAATCTACGAAACTGGACCTCCATTATTGGAGCAGCCATTGCTATAATGAATTTTATATTTATCATTTTTTTACTATTAGTCACTTTTATTTTCGATATAGGAAGTTCTTATATCGGGCTGTTTATTTATATGATATTACCGGCTTTTTTGATTACCGGACTTATACTAATTCCCGTTGGTATGTATTTGACCAAACGTAAATTAAAAAAGCAGGGAGATACCTCGGGAACAAAAGATTGGCCATTAATCGATTTTAATAATCCGGGGACAAGAAATGCATCTGTTATTTTTGCAGCAGGAACAATAGTACTTTTAATTTTTTCAGCAGTTGGTAGTTACGAGGCTTTTCATATTACCGAGTCGGTAGAATTTTGCGGAAAACTTTGTCATACTGTAATGGAGCCTGAATATGTAGCATACCAGGGATCTTCTCACGAACGTGTATCTTGTGTTGAGTGCCACGTTGGAACCGGAGCTGATTGGTACGTAAAAAGTAAACTCTCGGGGTTATATCAGGTTTATTCTGTGTTGGCGAAGAAATACCCAACACCTATTCCAACTCCAATTCATAACTTACGCCCGGCACAACAAACCTGCGAGCAGTGCCACTGGCCGGAGAAGTTTTACGACAGAAAGTTAAAAATTAAACGTTCCTATCTTTCTGATGAAGCCAATACTGAGCACGACATCCAGATGTTGATGAAAACCAGCTCCGACCACACCGCTCTCGGTATTACCGAAGGTATCCACCGGCACATTCACCCCGATATTAAAATTGAATACATTGCTGTTGATGCCAAGAGAAAAAAAATACCATGGGTACGGTACACAAACCTGAAAACCGGAGAGGTTAATATTTTCGAAGATGCCGATCAGAAACTTTCACAAAACGAAATCGACTCGCTGGATATGAGAACTATGGATTGTTTAGATTGCCACAACCGACCATCGCACAACTACAAAATACCTCAAAATATTATCGATGAATTTATCGTAGCCGGATCCATTTCTGTAGATTTACCATACATTAAATTGGTTTCGATGGATATACTTAACAAAGACTATCCCACAACCGACAGTGCTTTTATTGCTATCGACTATCAGGTAAAAACCTACTACCAAGAAAACTATCCTGACCTGTTACAATCAAAAAAACAGGAAATTGAGGATGCAATAGCAAGCATTCAGGAAGGATATTCGAAAAACTTTTTTCCTGAGATGGGTGTAAAATGGAGCGAGTACCCCAACTTTCTGGGGCATCTTGAAACAGAGGGTTGCTACCGTTGCCATAACGATACGCACATAGCGGAGAATGGAAAGACAATTTCGAGAGACTGTAATTTGTGTCATTCAATTATTGCTCAGGGGACTACTTTGTCGATGGAATATTCGAACCTCGAAGATCCATTGGAATTTAAACACCCGGTTGATATCGACGAGGCATGGAAAGAGATGTTATGCACCGATTGCCACGAACAGCTCTATTAAGTGAATGAAATAGATATGAACCCGGCACACAAAATATCATTTGGATATTCTCCACTGATTCAGGGGAGATGCCGATGCAAGAGTTGAGGGAGAGTGGTAAAAATGACCATGTAATATTATTTAAAAGCTATTGCTTAACTTTCTAAAAAAACTAATTTTGAAAAGTTGAATCAAAAAAATAGAATAAATGAAACTTACTAGCTTTCTTAAATCAGCCACTATTTTATTATTGAATTTAGTTCTGATAATTCCCTTTTCTTTTGCGCAGGAAATCGAAGAAGATATGTATAACGAAAGTTGTACAAGTATAATGTTGGGGAAAAATGCTACCGACGATGGATCTGTGATTACCGCACACACTTGCGATGCATATTACAGAACATGGCTCGAATTTGTTCCGGCACAAAAATATGATCGCGACACAACACAAAAAGTATATTGGGGAACAATGCACACAAGCAGTGCGTGGAGCCAAAACGGAATGGAATTAAAGGGCGAAATTCCGCAAGCAAAAGAGACCTACTCATATTTAAATACCGCTTATCCGTGTTTAAACGAAAAACAACTTGCAATTGGCGAAACCACTATTGGCGGAAAACGTGAATTACGAAACCGAAACGGACTGTTTTTAATTGAAGAGCTGGAACGAATTACGCTACAACGTTGTACAACAGCGCGCCAGGCAATAAAACTTATTGGCGAATTAGTTAAAGAATATGGATACGCCGATGCCGGAGAGTGCATTACAATTGCCGATACAAAAGAGGTTTGGCAACTGGAAATTTTTGGTGAAGGTTCGGATAATATTGGCAGTGTTTGGGCTGCGCAACGTATCCCTGACGACCATGTTGGTGTTTCGGCAAATCTATCGAGAATCGGGGAATTGGATTTAGATAACTCCGACTATTTTATGGCATCGGAAAATGTATTTGAAGTTGCAAAAAAACTTGGCTTTTGGGATGGCGAAAAAACATTCAAATACTGGGAAGTTTATAGCGGAAGTAAACCATTTACAATTCGCGAATACTTTGTTTTTAATACTCTTGCACCAAGTTTAAATTTAAAATTCGATAGCGATGAACTACCGTTTTCGGTAAAAGTTGACGAAAAAGTAAATGTCAGACAAGTGTTGGAATTGTACCGTGCAACTTACGACGGCACCGAATACGAAATGATTCGCAACCTAAAAGTAGCCCATAAAAAACGAGGCGCAGACAGGAAAGTTGTTTCTGTTGATACAATTGTAAGTCCGGCAGCTCACCCGTGGTTATCAACCGACAGGCGAAATCTGCTAAACTCGCTGGAGAAAGATGCAGTTGTTCGTCAGCGCCCGATTTCTGTTCAGTACTGTGCCTATTCCTGGATTGCGCAACTGCGTGATGATTTGCCCGACGAAATTGGCGGACGCATTTGGTTTAGCTACGATGTACCTCGATTAAGTGCACGAATCCCGATCTATTGCGGAAATTTAAGTCTGCCCAAAAGTTTTAGTATTTGCGGACAAGACCATTTTAGTCACGAGTCGGCAATGTGGGCTTTTCGCCGTGCAAACCGTTTGGCAATGGTAAACTGGGGAACTACAAAAGATATAATCGAGCCAATTGTTGCAGAGTATGAAGATAAAGTTTTTAGTGAAATTAATTTTGTTGAAAAGCGAGCTTTGGAATTGTATAAACAAGATAAAAAGAGTGCCGGAACTGATAATGAAACACAATTATGCCGCGAATATTTAACTGATTATTCGAACTCTTTCGCCCGCTCAACAATTAATCGGTGGTGGGAATTGGGCGACGAACTTTGGGTTAAAATGCGTTGGAAGTTTTAATATAAAAAAAAATATAACATTGGTTGAACGTAATTCCGAACTTGTTTCGGAATCTATTAAAACTAAGATGCTGAAATGAATTCAGCATGACGTACTTCGATGACACAAATCAGACAACTTCTTAATTTTTCGTGGCATTCAAATCAAATTATTTTTACCACTTTTGCACAATAAATAGAAACTATATTTATGCAAAAATATATCGACCTTTTAAAGACTCTAATTTCCACACCTTCATTTAGTAAAGAGGAATCGAACGCTGCTGAAGTAATGCGCGATTTCCTAAGAAACGAGGAGATTCCTTTTTCAATAAAAGAGAATAACACCTGGGCTTTTAATAAATATTACACCGAAAAAAAGCCCTCAATAATGTTGAATTCGCATATCGACACTGTTCGTCCTGCAAAAGGTTACTCGCTCGATCCGTTTTCGCCAATAGAAGAGGGCGACAAAATTTTTGGGTTGGGGAGTAACGATGCCGGTGGACCTCTGGTTTCGCTGCTTGCAACTTTTATCCATTTTTACGAACGTAAAGATTTACCATTCAACTTAGTTTTTGTTGCCTCTGCCGAAGAGGAAATTTCGGGCAGGCGAGGATTGGAAATTGTGTTGCCTAAAATTACTCCCATCGAGTTTGCAATTGTTGGAGAACCAACAAAAATGCAACTTGCAATTGCCGAAAAAGGACTGCTTGTTTTAGATTGTTATGCACACGGAAAATCGGGACACGCTGCCCGTAACGAAGGCAAAAATGCACTTTACAAAGCATTGGACGATATTCAAAGACTTCGCGATTTTGAATTCGAAAAGGTTTCGTCTGTTCTTGGAGAAGTGAAAATATCAGTTACACAAATCGATGCCGGCACTCAACATAACGTAGTTCCCGATGTTTGTCATTTTGTTGTTGATGTGCGTACAAACGAGCATTATTTAAATAAAGAGGCTGCCGATATTCTTAATAATCTTTTGGAGTCGGAAGTAAAACCTCGCTCGGTTAGATTAAATTCTTCCGGTATTTCAGAACACCACCCGTTTGCGAAATTGGCAAGAAATAAAGAGATAACAATTTATGGTTCGCCAACAACATCCGACCAGGCAATTATTTCATTTCTATCGGTAAAAATGGGACCGGGAGCTTCGGCACGCTCGCACACTGCCGATGAGTTTATTTATAAAAGTGAAATTTTTAATGGGATAAAACTTTATATCGAGCTTTTGGAAGAACTGAAGTTATAGAAGAGCAGTTGTAGAAAGAATAGTCGCAGTTGCAGTTTTCAGTTAGAAAAAAAAAGGACTTAAACATTCGATGGAACTCGAAACCCTGAACTTTAAACTTTTGACTTTAAACTTTAAAATATGCAGCCAAACAATCCACTCCACGGAAAAACCCTCGAAGCAATAATGGTTTACCTTGTTAGTTATTATGGTTGGGATGAATTGGGAGAGATAATCAGAATCAATAGTTTTAGAAGTAACCCTAGTATAAAATCGAGTCTGAAATTTTTGCGACGAACACCGTGGGCACGCGAAAAGGTTGAGAATTTATATGTTAAAACTATTGCTGAATAGACGACTTCTCCAACTATTTTAACGATTGCTGTACTCTTCCACTTCAAACTCTTTCTCAACAGAATACTTTTTCCCTTTAATTTTCAGTGTAAAAGTACCTGCTTCAACCAAATTTTCTTCGTCAGCCATTAAATCCCACTCCTCAAAATTAAGTCCTTTTACTCCATCAATTTCAAACTCCTTTACAGTTTTATCGTCGGCATTAAGAATACTGACCTTAGTTTTTCCATCGGTTTTTAGATAGAACGGAACATTCAAATACTTGCCGGTTCTTCGATACCAACGATTTGTACCACGAGGTAATTTACAATTATCAAATTCTAATATTTCGCATTCCGAATCTGAATCAACATTTGCAACCTCTCTTACTAATCGTACATCCAGTGCCCAAATTCCACGGCCGTGAGTAGCAATAACTGCGATATCGTCGCGCGAATGAATTACCAAATCGTGCACGTAAGTTGTTGGTAATTTACCGGGCAAACTCTCCCAACTTTTGCCTTTGTTTAGCGAAACATAAACTCCGAAATCAGTTCCCACAAAAAGTATGTTTTTATTTTTTGGGTCTTCGCGAATTACATTTACCGGACCGCAGGGAATATTTGCGGATATATCAATCCACGTCTGTCCGTAATCTTCCGACTTCCAAATATAAGTGGCAAAATCATCATCACGTTTTCCATTTTGTGTCATATAAACAGTGCCTTCATCAAAACGTGAGGCTTCCATTTGCGACACCCATTTTCCATAAGGCAGACCACTATTTATTTCTGTCCAATCAGCACCACTATTTTTTGTAATCCACACTCTACCATCGTCGGTTCCGGCGTAAATAACACCAAATTTCAATGGCGATTCAGAAATAGTAAATATAGTTTGATATGGAATATCACCTTTTTTATCATCCAAATTATAAGTTAAATCGGGACTAATTTTCTCCCACGTTTTTCCCTCGTTCATCGAGCGGTGTACAAACTGAGTTCCGTGATAAATAATTCCGGGGTTGTGTGGCGACAAAATAAATGGTGCCAGCCATTGTCCTCGCAGTCTATCGCCACCTTCGGGAGTTTCGGGCATTATTTGTTCGCTTTTGCCGGTTGCCATATTTGTTTTCGAAATTGTTCCGTAAAAACCTGCTGAATACAATTTATCCGGGTTGTTCGGGTCGGCTGCGTGATTACTCCCCTCGCCTCCCGGAGCACGTTTAAAATCTACAGCCGGAATATTATTTCGTCCACGGCTTAAATCAACTTCACCCTGATAACTACCGTGGTCTTGCACCGAACCGTAAACATGAAAAGGCTCCGCCATATCAACATTAATATTGAAAAATTGTGCCAGTGGCAAATTGTCATAAAATGCTCTGAAATTTTCTCCGTCGTAAGAAATTGCCACTCCACCGTCGTTAACATTTACCATGTAATTTGGATTATCGGGGTCAATCCATAAACCGTGATGATCGCCGTGCATTCCGCGCAATGAACGGAAAGTTTTGCCACCATCTTCCGACACATTCAATCCTAAACCCATTACATAAATTTTATCGGTATTTATCGGGTCAACTCGTATTTGCCCAAAAACCCATCCGTAAGTTCCCGACATTCCTTCCATGTAACTGTTTTGTTCGCTCACCTGATTCCAGTTTTCGCCACCGTTATCAGAGCGATAAACAGTAGCTCCTTTAATTCTGCCACTACTGGGGCGACCATACGCATCGGTTGTTTCATTCAATTCATTATCCTCTTTAAGTTTTTCGTAATTATCGACAAACGCATAAACAACATCGGGCGATGCTTTACAAAGGTCAATTCCAATACGACCACGATATTTTGGCTCGGGCAGACCATTATTGATTTTCTCCCAGTTTTTACCGCCATCCACAGTTTTATAAATACTCGTTTCTGTGTAATCTAATTCTGTTCTGGGGTCGTTCCATTTTTTACGGATACGCTGCCATGTTGTAGCATAAATAATATCAGGATTTGTGGGATGCATCACCAAATCGTAAGCTCCGGTTTTATCGTCAACAAACAAAATTTTCTCCCAGATTTTACCGCCGTCAGTAGTTTTATAAACACCTCTTTCCGGGTCGTCGGTCCACTCGTTTCCTCCGGCTGCAACATAAACAATATCCGAATTTTGTGGATGAACAATAATCCTCGAAATTGTATTTGTATTTACAAGCCCCAAATGTTCCCATGTTTCGCCGGCATCTTTTGAGCGATAAATTCCGGCTCCTGCATTCGAACTACGAAAAATATTTGCTTCCCCTGTTCCTGCCCATATTACATTTTGATTTTGTGGATCGAGTGCCAAATCACCAAAAGCTGTTGACATGCCATGTTCAAAAATTGGATTCCATGTAATTCCTTCGTTCTCAGTTTTCCATATTCCGCCCGAAGCACTTGCAACGTAAATTGTATAATTCTCACCTTTAGGAGTTACAACTTCAACGTCAGTCATTCGTCCACTGATATTAGTTGGTCCCACAAATTGCCAGGGTAGGTTTTTAAATATTGAGTTTTCTTTTAATTCAACATGATTATTGTACCATTGAACACGCTTTTCTGCCGGAGTTTTCTCGATAACTTTTTGTGCATTCACCGAAGTGGTAAAAACAATAATTATAGAAACTAACAATGAAAAAGGTTTCACCCATTTTTTTGAAATTTTGTACAACATGATATTTTATTTTATGATATAATTTTATTTTGCAATCTAACAATAAATATCTAAAAAAAAGATGCTGTTTCACAACTTGTAAAAAACAAAAAATTGTTTTTTACTGAAATAAAAAATATTTGAATTATGATAATAAGTTTTGTAAATTGGTACAATATTAAATTATGTTTTTAAAGTGTTCAACCAATGAACGAAATAAATACAATATACTTTTTAGGAATAAGAATTGATGAGCCAATTGTTACATTGACCGATTTGATTGTCTCGTTTTTATGCTTGTATTTTTTCTATCGTATTCAAAAATCAGGAAAAAAAGAGAGGGTGTTTCTCTATTTTAAAATCTATTTTCTGAATATGGGAATTGCCACTCTTTTGGGCGGTTTAATTGGTCATGCATTTTTATATAACTTCAGCTTTTACTGGAAACTGCCGGGTTGGATTATGAGCATGATTTCGATAATGTTTGTTGAACGTGCCACAATTGAACACACCCGAATCTGGCTCAAAGAATCGATAATAAAAGCTTTCAGAGTTATAAATATTTTGGAATTTCTAACATTTTTAACTCTCACAATTACAACACTCAATTTCTTTTTTGTTGAATTTCATTCGGGCTACGGATTAATGTTTGTGGTGCTTTCGTTAGAGGGGTTTCTTTTCTGGAAAACAAAAAACTTAGCCAGCAAATATATGTTAATTGGTGTTGGTTTTGCAGCAATTGCAGCACTGTTTTTTATGACAAAAACATCTCCTCACCAATGGTTTAATTACCTCTCTATCAGTCATGTTTTAATGGCGATTGCTGCTCTGTTCTTTTATCTGGGAACTTTAAAAATTGACATGTCAGCTACTCGCAAATCGTAAAACTCGCAAAGGCGCGGAGGCACGAGAAAAAGGGATAAAAGATATTGTTCTGGAATTTTATAAAACATCATTTTCACATCTCCCCGGTTTCACAAGAATTTTATTCTCAATATTTGTAACACAATTACATTTTAATAGTCTTATGAATAAAATATCTGTTTATATCCAATTATGTCTATGAAAATCGTGTCTTTAATTCTTCTACTATTAACTTGTAATTTAGTTTTTGCCCAGGAAATCGAGAATAAAAACTATTCAGCCCAAAAAGTTAACAACCTGAATCTCAACATCGATGGTAATTTTAACGAAAATGAATGGCTTTCAGCAAACTGGGAGAATCATTTTATTCAACATGAACCCTACGAAGGCAAAGCTCCGTACCAACAAACCGAATTTGCAATTCTATACGACGAAAACAATATTTATGTTGCTATAAAAGCTCACGATAAAAGTCCTGATAGTATTTCAATGCGTCTATCGAGGCGCGATCAACTGGATGGAGATATGGTTGGAGTTTTGTTTGATACCTATTTTGACAAAAGAACTGCTTTTGGTTTTTTTGTATCTGCTGCCGGCGTAAAAAATGATTTTGTAACGAGTGGTGATGGAGAAAACATGGACGATACATGGGATCCGATTTGGTGGGTTAAAACAACCAAAAATGATTATGGGTGGAATGCCGAGATGCGTATTCCGCTGACTCAATTGCGTTTTAATGAAACAGAAGAACAACTCTGGGGATTTCAAGTGTTACGATCAATTTTTCGTAAAGAAGAACTTTCATCATGGCAGTATATGGAAAGAGAGAAATCAGGTTTTGTTTCGCAATTTGGAACAATGAATGGTATCAAAAATATTAAGCCAAAAAATACACTGGAAGTAACGCCGTATGTTGTTGCCCGAACCGAGCGTTTTGAAAAAGAGCCGGATAATCCCTTTAGGAGCTCAGGCAAAATTAATGGGTTTAATGCAGGTTTGGATTCTAAAATAGGATTGACAAATTTTATAACTTTAGACCTTACCGTAAACCCCGATTTCGGACAGGTAGAAGCGGATCCATCAGAAGTTAATTTATCTACAAACGAAACTTTTTTTGAAGAGAAACGCCCATTTTTTATTGAAGGGAAAAACATTCTGGAATATACTCTTGGAATTGGTGGTGGCGGAATGGGAACAGAAGGACTATTCTATTCGAGAAGAATTGGACGACGACCAAACTATTACCCCGGCACGGAAAATGGAGAATACGCCGAAGTTCCTGATTTTACTTCTATTTTAGGAGCAGCAAAAATTACAGGAAAAACAAAAAATGGTTGGTCGGTTGGAGTTTTAGAGAGTGTAACTGCCGAAGAAAATGCTGAGATTAAAGGTATTGGCGAGGGCCGCACCCAATCGGTTGAGCCGCTAACAAACTTTTTTGTGGGGCGATTACAAAAAGATTTTAACGACGGTAATACTTATTTAGGCGGAATGGTAACATCGGTAAATCGCAGAATTAATGATGAGCATCTCGAATTTCTTCATAAAAGTGCATATACAGGTGGATTGGATTTTACTCATAAATGGGACGACCGCAACTGGTCGACAAGCGCAGGACTTTATGTTAGTCAGGTTAACGGAACGGAAGAAGCAATAACAAGAACTCAAACATCATACATTAGAAATTTCCAAAGAACTGATGCTGACTACGTTACTCTCGACAGTACCAGAACTTCACTTATGGGTAGCGGTGGAAAAATATCAATAGGAAAAGAAGGAGGTAAATTTAATATAGGTGCTTTTGCATCGTGGAAAACTCCGGGACTTGAAGTTAACGACGTGGGTTTCGCCCAGCGGGTTGACAGGATTTTAGAAGTGGTTTGGGCCGGCTACCATATTTACGAACCATTTTCTATTTTCAGAGATGTTAATTTTAACGGTCATCAATTTGGAGCCTGGGATTTTGGAGGAAATAAAACAGGGGTTGGAGGAAGTATCAGGTCGAGTGCCCAATTTACAAACTACTGGAGAGGCTCTTTATCTTTTGGGTTAAATGGAGAGCAGCGGCTTAACTCTGTACTTCGCGGTGGTCCGGCACTTTTAATTCCCGGTTATAAAAATATACGTTACAGTGTTTCTACCAATCAACAAAAACAGGTAACATTCGAGTTTTCCGGATCGCAATATTTAAGTAACGATAAAGGTTTCAGAAATATAAACAGTTATGAACTTGAAGTTGGATACAGACCGTTTAAATCTCTAAAAGTTGGAGTTTCGCCCGGGATAAATAAATTTAACGGCGACCTACAATATGTTACACAATCCGCTTATCAGGATGACATACGATATGTAATGGCGCACATCGACCGCACAACAGTAAACATGTCGTTGCGAATTAACTACAATATTACACCCGATTTAACTATTCAGTACTGGGGGCAGCCTTTTGTTGCAACCGGCGAATACACCGAATTCAAACATATTACAGATAGTAAAGCCGATAATTTAACCGACCGCTACAATATTTATACTGACCAGCAAATTAGTTTTGACGAAGAGTATCAGTCTTATTTAATAGACGACAATATGGATGGCAAGGTAGATTACAGCTTTGGAAATCCCGATTTTAATGTAAAAGAGTTTCTTTCGAACCTCGTAGTTCGCTGGGAATACCGACCGGGCTCGATAGTTTATTTGGTTTGGTCGCAAACCCGAAACGAATATCAAAACGATGGAACTTTTCATTTTACCAACGATATAAAAGATCTGTTCACCGAAAAACCAAAAAATATATTTTTGTTGAAATTCTCTTATCGGATTGGGAGATAGTTTATTTTATCTCCATACTCGTTCCATTAAGTTTAACTCGTCCCGAAACAGAATTTGTAGTTTTCAAACCGGGTTGACCTCCGCCTACAGAAATTGTAAACCACCCGGGTTCAATAACTCTTTTATCATTTTCGCCTATCATAGAAAACTGCCGGGCAGATAATTCAAACTCAACAGTTTTCGATTCGCCGGGTGCTAAATTTATTCTATTAAATCCTGCCAGCTCAACTATTGGTCGGGGTGTTGAAGCCTCTTCGTCTTTTAAATATAGCTCCACAACTTCGTCTCCTGCAACTTTGCCGCTATTTGTAACATTAACTTTTACGGATACACTTTCTCCTGTTTTCGCTTTTTTAGCAATTTTCAGATTCGAGTATTCAAAAGTTGTATAACTCAAACCATAACCAAACGGATAAAGTGGTTCGCCTCTGAAATATTTATAAGTTCTTCCTTTCATATCGTACTCTTCGAATGGTGGAAGCTGGTCTATTGATTTATAATAAGTTACCGGCAAACGCCCGGCAGGATTGTAATCGCCAAACAGAACATCGGCAACTGCATTTCCACCTTGCTGCCCCGGGTAACCTGCCGAAATTATAGCGGCAAGATTTTCATCAGCCCAGTTTACAGCCAGTGCACTTCCGTTTAAAAGAACAAGAATAACTGGCTTCCCAACTTTTGCAACAGCTTTCATTAAATTGCGCTGTGTTTGCGGAAGTTTTAAATGAGTACGATCGCCACCTGCAAAACCATCAACTTTTATTGGCATCTCTTCACCTTCTAAACGCTGCGAGAGTCCTAAAACCAAAACTACAATGTCAGCTTTTTTTGCAATATCAAGTGCATCTTGCTGCATGTTTTTATTTGGTATGGTCCACAATAGTTTTGCATCGCCATCGCCGTGCCAGTTTTTATATTCATAAACAAATTTATATTTTTTGCCTGCTTCCAATTCAATCGCTTTTTCGTGATGAAAAGCATGATGTTCGGTTGAATGACTTAATATTTTTTCACCTTCAAACCAAATATCCAAAGTTGGCATTCCCCAGCATCCAATGTTGTAAATTCCTGTTACCGGCGGAACAATGTAACCAGTCCATCGAACACTAAAATCATCGTCGGGAAGTATTGCCGATGGAGCATTTGATTCCCAATAAAAATTTATCGACTCATCGACTCGTGTAAATGCAGGTTCTCCAATTAATTTGGCATTGGCAAAATATTCACCCACAACTCCGGGATTCCCTTTTTCTGTGACTAAATAATCGCCCGGAATTGGATGAAGGTTGCTAACACCATCTGCCAGATTACAACCTTCAGCAAAAAGAATCTCGGTATTTTTTTTATTTGTCAACCCGTTGAGAACGGTAACCGGATTTTTTGTAATCCCGTTATAATTGCCTACTAAAGCTTCCCAGTTATCAGCATTCGGGCCAATAACAGCAATGGTTTTAATATCTTTTGAAAGAGGTAAAATATCCTCATCATTTTTTAGAAGTACGATACTTTTTTGTGCAGCTTCCAACGAAAGTGCATCGTTTTCTTTTGAAGTATTTACCGAAAATGGAATTTGTGCATAAGGAACTTCTTTGTCTGAATCGAACATCCCCAGTTTAAAACGCGCTGTAAACAAACGCTTAACCGAAACATCAATCTCATCCTCAGTAATAATTCCTCTTTCTACTGCTTCACCTAAATGTTGATACGACACGCCGCAATTCAGGTCGGTACCACTTTTTACCGCAATTGCAGCAGCTTCGGCAGCATCTTTCGAAAAATTTTGAAAAGTATAGAAATCGGAAACCGCCCAGCAATCGGAAACTACGTAACCTTTAAAATCCCACTCATTTCTTAGAATATTTTCGAGCTCGGGGTTTGCACAACACGGGTAATTGCGAAACTGGTTGTATGCGCTCATTACCGAATAAACACCGCCATCTTTTACTAGAGTCCGAAAAGCGGGCAGATATGTTTCCCTTAAATCGCGTTCACTAATTTTTGCATTAAATTCATGCCGAAGTGACTCCGGTCCGGAATGAACTGCGTAATGTTTTGCGGTGGCAACAACTTTTAAATATTTGGGGTCGTCACCCTGCAAACCCTTTACAAACTGCGTTCCCATCTGTCCGGTTAAATATGGGTCTTCACCGTAGGTTTCATGTCCGCGTCCCCAGCGAGGATCACGAAAGATATTGATGTTGGGCGACCAAAAAGTTAGTCCCTGATAAATTCCACGTTTTCCCCTGCGTACAAACTCGTGATATTTTGCACGCGCCTCATCCGAGATTGCTGTTGCAACACGGTACATTAAATCTTTGTCCCACGATGCTGCAATGGTTATCGACTGAGGAAAAACTGTTGCATAACCAGCACGTGCAACCCCGTGCAAACTCTCATTCCACCAGTTATATTCAGGTATTTGTAAACGTTCTATCGTAGGAGCATTATAAACCATCTGGTCTATTTTCTCTTGCAGTGTCATTTGCGAAATCAAAATATCAACTCGCTCTTCAATAGGTAAATTACTATTTAGAAATTCGAAATTTTCGTTTTGTGCAAATGCTGTAAAACAAAAAATTATTAATAACAGGTTTAGACTAATTTTTTTCATTATAATTATTTTTATCGTTCCGGTGTGGTTTCACGAAAATACTAAATTGAATCTATAAATCGTGAAAATAGTGTAATTTGCCACAAAATATTTTTAGTATGAATAAGACTTTTGAGTCGTATAAACTGTTGCGGACCGAGATAGATAATCGTGCAACCAAATTAGAGTCAGAACACTCTGAACAGATAAAATGCAAAAAAGGATGCGATATGTGTTGTATGGATTACAGCATTCTTCCCATCGAATTTTACTCTATAATAAATGATTTAAAGGAGGCTAAAACGGTTCCTGAAACATCTGCTGAATCAAAAGAAGGAGAGTGTATTTTTCTAAAAAATCGTGTTTGTACAATTTATACCCAGCGCCCGATAATCTGTCGTACACACGGATTGCCACTACTTTTTATGAATGATGATAATGAATGGGAACTTTCGGCTTGCGAATTAAATTTTAAAGATTTCAATTTCGAGGAATTTACTTTAGACAATACTTTTCCGCAAGACAAATACAACAGCAAACTTTTTATGCTGAACAAAGAGTTTATTTCAGGGTTTCAATATAAAGAGTTTGGCGAATTTGATTTAATTCCAATTAAAAATTTAATTAAGCATCTGAAAAGTCATCAAATAAATGATTTAGCAAAAAGTATAGAAGATTGATACGTGATAAACGGTTGGTAACAGATTTATCAGATGACTAAATTTCTATTTTTTACTTTTAGGAGAGAACTCAATTTATATCACTTAAATATTTATATCATGAAAAAGACAATCTTACTACTAATTGCAATCGCACTTTTTTCAGGTGTATTTGCGGAAACCGAAAAAAAAATGGAAGATAACTCAAAAAAACTTGCTGTTTTATGGACCAGCGGCGATGTTGATGTTGCAGAGAAAATGTGTTTTATGTACACTTACAATGCTAAAAAGCAGGGTTGGTTCGACGAAGTTGTACTAATTGTCTGGGGACCGTCGGTAAAACTTTTGTCGGAAAATAAAAATTTACAGGATTATGTAAAAAAAATGAAGGAAGCCGGAGTTATTGTGGAAGCGTGTGTTGCCTGTGCCAAAATGTATGGCGTTGACAAAGATTTGGCAGAAATGGGAATTGATGTAAAAGGGATGGGAACCCCACTTACAAAATATTTAAAAGAGGGATGGAAAACTTTAAGTTTATAGCAAAATTCAGAAAATAGATTTAACGAATTTTATTCTGTAACCCAGGCGTTGAAAATTGCTTAGGCATTGTAAATAATATTTTAGAATTTGAAAAGATATTTGAATTGAATATCATCAACATTCTACAAAATAATTGTCCGTTTTTCAAGGTTACTTTTTTTACAGGCTTCCATAATTTTCAGAACTTCAAATGTCTGTTCTGGCTTTACAAACAGTTCATCTCCATTTTTTATTGCATCGTAAACATTGTTGTAAAAAATACCGTAATCACCGGGAATGGTTTCAACAAGCTCTTCGTATTCTTCACCATCTTTTTCATAAAAAATCACTCCCCATTCGTCTGGCAAATCTTTGCCCCAATTATCGCCAACAGGTAAATTCCCTGCTTTTAGTAAATCTTCCTGAGGGTCGATTCCTGATTTGTTAAACGTACCAAACTCGCCATGAATAATGTAACGCAGTCCTGCATTTTTTACGAGATACGAACATTTTGTAAGTGCCGAAAACCCTTCGTATTCGAACCTGATATTATAATAGTCGGTGATAATTCCTGCTTTTCTAACAATTTTCAGATGTGCGGTAACTGCTTTTGGTTTTCCAAACAACAAATAAATTTGATCAATCATGTGCGAGCCCAGGTTATAAAGTACGCCCGAATATTCATCGCCTTGCTCTTTCCATGTATTTGGTTTGATAGTAGCCCGATACCTGTCGAAATTGGATTCGAACTCAATTAACCGACCCAGTTTATTTTCCGCCAGCACTTTCTGAACGGTCAAAAAATCGCCATCCCACCTTCGGTTCTGATAAACTGTCAATAATACTTTATTTTGTTTTGCAAGTTGAATTAACTCCTTCGCCTCACTACTTCTTTGGGTTATTGGTTTTTCAACCACAACGTGCTTCCCTGCTTTCAAGGCTTGTTTTGCCATCTCGAAATGAAAAGTATCGGGCGTATTAATTATCACCAGTTCAATTTCAGGAGTTGCAAGAATCTGGTCGAAACTGCGAACTATTTCAGCATCGGGAAATAAATTACGTGAAATATTCTTAGTTCGTTCTAAAATATGAGTAACCCGGAATCCGCTGTTTATCTTTAAAAATGGTCCGTGAAAAACTAATCCCGACATACCAAAAGATGCAATTGCTGTATTAATTTGATTTTCCATTTTTTCTTTCAAATATAAGATTTTCAGTTTATGATTGAGAATCCCGCAACAACATCATTATTTTTATAAGAATATCTTAATTCAAATTGCTCCTTTCACTTCGAAAACAGTAGCATATTTATTGGGTCTTTTTTCCGGCACATTTAAATTAACTCAGGCACCTATATCATCGAGCATAATTTTTTGAAGCAAGATTATTTTATTCTGAAAAATATCTTTATCAACTTTATAAAGTTCGTGTTTTCTGTCTAAGTAAGCAATTAATTTTGCAATTCTATATATTCAAAATAAGCCCCGGTTATGTAGTTAAAATCACGTATTAAATCGAGGTAGTTATTCTCTAAATGGTAGCGGTTTTGTTCTGTTTCAACAAGAGAGCGAAATGCTTGTATAAAATTATCAACGCTTTCTGTTCCTTCAATATATTGCATCTTCTTGGTCTTATAAATATTCTTCCACGATTCGAGACTTGAAAAAGTAATCGTTAGCTGATCCTTTTTTTTGGTCAGCCCGTCTTTTAATTTTTCGATGTTAGACCGAATTAATTTTTCGCGATCTCTGATAATATATTCAATGGCCGAAATATCGGATTCGGCCTTGGCAATAGTATTCTTAAGAACCTTATTATCGTAAAGTTTTATTTTTAACCCTGCGTCTGCAACCAAAAAATTACCCTGGTTTATATTACCCTTAGTTTCGTAATAATTATAGCGGGCACCGGTTGTAGCAAAAATATCCCACTTACCTTTTTGGGCTAATCGCTTTTTCTCCTCGGCATTCTTTTTTATAATTCCAAGTACCTTAAATTCAGAATCGTTACTAAGTGCTTTTGCAAAGATACTGTCAGTTGGCTCTTCAATATAATAGCTGCCATAATAGTTCTCCTCGTTAAAATTAACATCCATAACAAACAACTGTTCAAGGTCGATATTATCAACATTCATATATCTCTCCATGCTCAGTTGCATGGAATACAACGAAATTTCGAAACCTGTTATTTCTGAATTTAATGTTGCAATTTCACCTTCGATCTGATCTCTATTTTTAATAGAATCGTTATTAAACAACTCCTGTAACTCAGCACGATACGCTTTTAGCATATTGTAACTTTTAATACGCGGAACCAAATCGTAATACTGCTCAACGGCATCGTGAATATTCTCTTTTACGGCATCCACATAATCTAGATTTTTCGTGTATAACTCATTCTCTTCAAATGTTCGTTTAATAAGCCTGTCGAGTTTTCGTGCCGAAGTAAACAGTGGAAAACTTATCTCCGACTCAATATAATTTACATTTTGAGAAGTCATATTTTTACCCCAACCCATATTATTTCCAATGGAAGCTTCTATCGATGTACCATCGAAAAACTCCTTTCTCATTCCTGTTGAAAAGTTGCTGTAATTTCTATGTTCAGAATCGGCAGTAACACCCGAACCAACGATAACCGGGTTAAACTGTGTGTAATCACTCTCGAATAATTTAAAATTGGACTTTGCTGATTCGAGGTAAAAAAAAGCAGATTTAATACGATCACTGTTTTCGAAGGTTATTTTAATGATATTTTCAGGCGATAAAACCAACGAACTGTTCAATTTATATTGCGCAGAACTGCCAACTGCCATTACTATTACGATACTAAATATTGCAATTTTCTTATAAGTCATTGTACTGATAGTGTTATGAATGAATATCTCAGGTTTCTTACTTCAATTTGAGCCGCTAATGTAGTGATATTTACAATATCGTCAGTATTGGGTTCTCTACAAAAAGTATCAAAATAGGAATTTAGTAATTTTCTTCCCTGAGACTGCGACTGAGACTGAAACTGAGACTGAAACTGAGACTGAGACTTTCTTATTCTTAACTACAACTGTGAACTTCCCTAAATCCCCAACAACAGTTCCCCAACATCCTGTCCGCTGGTAAACATTCGTTCCGGATTTTCAATCATCTCTTTTACTTTTACTAAAAAGCTAACCGAATCTTTTCCGTCGATAATTCGGTGGTCGTACGAAAGTGCAGTGTACATCATCGGGCGAATTACAACCTGCCCGTCAACAGCAACCGGACGTTCCAAAATATTGTGCATACCCAAAATTGCAGATTGTGGCGGATTAATAATTGGTGTTGAAAGCAACGACCCAAACACTCCCCCATTTGTAATTGTAAAAGTTCCGCCTGTTAATTCCGCAACGGTAATCTTTTTATTTCGTGCTTTTTCAGCGAGTTGCTTTATTTCTGCTTCAATTTGAGGAATGGTTTTACTTTCAGCATTTCGTACAATCGGCACCATCAAACCTTTTGGTGTTGAAACGGCAATTCCCACATCAACAAATTGCGGAGTTACAATTTCATCTCCATCAAGTTGTGCGTTTACCATCGGAAATTCTGTGGCTGCAATTGCAACTGCCTTTGTAAAAAACGACATAAATCCAAGTTTAAATCCATGTGTTTCGACAAATTTTTGTTGACTTTTTTTACGCAAATTCATCACAAAACTCATATCAATTTCGTTAAAAGTTGTAAGCATTGCAGTTTCGTTTTTTACCGAAACCAAACGTGCACTTAACTTTCTACGTAAACTCGACATTCGTTTGCGGTCTATTTCGCGCGATGCTTCTTTTTGTTGAATAACCTGATTTGCTGCAACAGTTTGAGGTGTATTAATAACTGCTTCCACCTCTTTTTTTCCGAGTCGTTTTAAACCGTTTAAAACATCGTCAACCGAGAGTCCATGTTCTTTCATCATCTCTTTTGCAACCGATGTAACTTTTACTTGGCTACTGCTGGTTACTGGCTGCTGGCTGCTGGCTGCTGGCTGCTGGCTACTGGCTGCTGGCTGAGACTGCTCTTCTTTCTTCAATTCTCTCCGTCGGTTGACGAAAGATGCCGAAGGCAGAGGGGTGCTCTGAATACTTTCCTCTTCTTTTTCTGGCAACTGCGACTGCGACTGTTGACTTACTTCAACACTGGTATCAATAGTACAAACCACATCGCCAACAGGAATTGAATCGCCTTCAGCAGCCAATATTTTTATTTTACCACTTTCAACAGCAATAATTGTTAGGGTTGCTTTGTCTGATTCTACTTCGGCAACTTCCTGATCTTTGGTTACCAAAGCACCATCTTCAACAAGCCACGCTCCTATTTCCACTTCGGTTATCGATTCTCCCGGACTGGGAACTTTTATTTCAACTATCATCTTTTTACTTTTTTGTAAACACTCTTTCTAAAATTTTTTCTAATCCCTGTTTATGTTTCTCCATCAAACCAACTGCGGGACTGGCACTCTCCGGTCGCGAAACCACTTTAAAACTAAAACTTTCCAATTTACGATTTATAAACGGCCAGCCGCCCATATTTTCAGGTTCATCCTGAGCCCAAATCAACTCGGTATGTTTATTATATTTTTTAAGAATTTGATTTATCTGTTTGTTCGGGATAGGATAAATCTGCTCTAACCGAACAACTGCAATATTTGTGATTCCGTGTTCAATTTTATATTTCTCCAAATCGTAATACAACCTACCCGAAGTAAATACAATCTTTTCTACCAAACCAGGTTTTGCGGTTACATCGTCTATAATTTCTTTAAACGAACCGGTTGCCAAATCTGCAACTTTCGATTGAACTTTTGGGTGTCGCAACAAACTTTTAGGTGTAAAAACTATCAGCGGTAAACGCATATTCATTTTCACCTGACGGCGCAAAACATGAAACATATTTGCTGGTGTGGTAGGTACAATAACCTGCATGTTATTATTTGCCGAAAGCTCGAGAAAACGCTCAATCCGACCACTCGAATGTTCAGGTCCCTGCCCTTCGAAACCGTGTGGCAACAATAAAGTCAGCCCGTTCATCATTCCCCATTTTTCGAATGCCGATGAAATATACTGATCGATAACTACCTGTGCAACATTATGAAAATCGCCAAATTGCGCCTCCCAGATTGTCAATCCGTTTGGTTGCGCCAGCGAATATCCATACTCGAAACCCATTACAGCATACTCCGAAAGCAGCGAATTATAAACATGAAACGATGCCTGATTTTCGGCAACATGTCTCAGCGGAAAATATTTTTTTTCAGTTCCTTCGATAGTAAAAGCTGCATGCCGGTGTGCAAATGTTCCGCGCTCGCTGTCTTGTCCGCTTAACCGAACCGGATGACCTTCGGCAACCAGTGTTCCGTAGGCAAGCAGTTCTGCCATTGCCCAGTCCAGACGGTCGTCGTGCATCATCATTTTTCTATCAGAAAGTATCCGGTTTACCTTTTTAAAGAAAGTTAAATCAGCCGGAAGATTATTTATTTTATTGGCTATTTCAAAAAGTTTATCCGGACTTACACCGGTTTCTATTGCTTCGTTAAAAGAAACCTTTTGCGGATTTTCGTAATTATCATACTCTTTCAGCAGAAACTTTCTGATTTTTAACTTTTTAATTTTCTCTGACTCCTTTAATTTACCGTCCAGAAAATCATCAAATTCTTTAATCTCCTTTCGTGATTCATCGCGTGTCATTATTCCCAGTTCATTCAATCTTTCGGAATAAATATCGCGCGGATTGGGATGTTTCGAAATGGCTTTGTATAACATTGGCTGAGTAAAACGCGGCTCATCACCTTCGTTATGGCCATATTTCCGATAACACAAAATATCTATAAAAACATCGGAATGAAATTTCTGACGGAATTCCATTGCCAGTTTTACGGTAAAAATCATCGCTTCCACATCGTCGCCGTTTACATGAAATACAGGCGAACGGGTAACTTTTGCCACGTCGGTACTGTAAGTACTTGAACGAGCCTCGATATATGGAGTAGTAAATCCAACCTGATTATTGACAACCAAATGGATTGTGCCGCCTGTTTTATATCCATTCAACTGCGACATTTGGGTAGTTTCGTAAACCACACCCTGCGTTGCAATAGCGGCATCGCCATGAATAACAATTGCCGCCGCTTTATTGTAGTCTTTATTATAAATCGAATTTATTTGCGAACGAACCATCCCTTCAACAATCGGAGCAACAGTTTCGAGATGCGATGGATTGGGCATCAATTTCAGCTTAACTTTTTTACCAAAATCGGTAACAACCTCGTTTTCGTATCCCAAATGATATTTTACATCGCCCTGCGAAATATCGTCTTCGTACTCTTTTCCGGTGTATTCTTTAAAAATATTTTTGTAGGGTTTCTCAAGAATATTTGCCAACACATTTAATCGTCCGCGGTGTGCCATTCCAATAATAAACTCTTCAATTCCAAGCTCTGCACCACGTTCTATAACTGCATCTAACGATGGAATAAGCACTTCTGCACCTTCGAGAGAAAATCGTTTTTGCCCAACAAATTTTTTATGAATAAAATTCTCGAATCCAACAGCCAGTTTCAAATGATAGAAAAAATGTTTACGCTTTTCAACAGAATAGACTTCTGAATTTTTAGTACTTTCCATTCGCTCTTTTAACCACTTAACAACTTCGGGTTTACGCATATAAACATACTCAACACCAATAGAACTGCAATAAGTAGCATCGAGATGTTCTACAATATCCTTCAGTTTTGCGGCACCAATTCCAATTTCGTTACCTGCCTGGAAAGTGGTCTCCAAATCTTTTTCATTCAAACCAAAATTATCGATTGCCAGTGTTGGTAAATATTGCCTGCGTGCACGTACCGGGTTTGTTTTTGTAAACAGATGTCCGCGCTGACGATACCCGTGAATCAGGTTCATTATGGCAAATTCTTTGTCTATATTATTAAGATTTTTTGAAGTAGGTTTTTCGGGGTAACTTGTACGTGCCAGCTCGAAACCGGCAAAAAATTGTTGCCAGCTTTTATCCACCGACTCCGGATTTTCCAAATAACTTTGATACAACTCTTCAATTGCCTGTAACTCCTGATTTCCCACCGATGAGAATTTATCCATTATTGATTTTTTAATTGTCGTGTAATTATGCTAAAAATAACAAAAAATGATTAAGAATGTTTAGCTGAAATAAATTTTCAACGCATGGAGAATTGCACTCCAAATATTTTTCATATCAAAGAAAAATAATTTTTGAATAATATTTGATTTTGGAATATAGATTAACAAAGGATTATAGTGATTGATGGGGATTGATGGGGATTGATGGGGATTGATGGGGATTGATGGGGATTTGTAGGGATTTGTAGAAACAACAATGGATCACTACTAATCTCTACAAATCTCTACAAATCACAAAACTTTAATCGAGCCTAAACGAATTACAACAAATATATTTTTCAAATTTATCAGTTACTTTCAATTACCTGCCCCTTTTCGCGGTACAAATCAATTTTGCCGTCTAAAAGAACAGCTATTACTGTAACTTCTTTGTCGAGAACTTCTTCAGGAACATCGATATAAACAATGCCGGGAACGGAACTCCAGTATGCTTTCATTTTAACATCCCAGTTTAATTTTGTACCGTTGCCAACCACCCACATCCGGTTTATTTTGTTTTTAATACCTTTTAAAATTAACGCCCCATTTGGTTTATGCGGAACAAAAAGATACAAAATATCACCTTTCTGATTTAGTGCTGTTGGTCCGTAATAATGTTCGTACGGAATTCCGGCACGTGTTCCGTAAATTGCTTCGGCATGTTTATTTGTCCATCGTCCCAGCTCTTTTAGAATATTTACCTGCTCGTTGGGAATTGTTCCATCGGGTTTCGGTCCGATATCGAGCAATAAATTTCCACCTTTATTTATACAATCAACCAAAATACGAATTACCTGATTGGGAGTTTTGTAGTTGTGGTCGTTGTGCTGGTAGCCCCAACTGTCGTTCATTGTCATGCACAATTCCCAATACCGGTTGTTTGGCCGGGTAATTGGCAAACCTTGCTCGGGTGTAGCATAATCGCCGTAACCCTGAATTCTGCTATTCAGAATTACATTTTTGTTCCAGCCACGCAAATCTTCGCTCAACTCTTTGGCACGCCATTTTTCAGCCGACTGCTCCCAATCGCCATCGAACCAAAACAGATCGGGTTTAAACTTTTTGGAAAGCTCCTCTAACTGGCAAAAGTTAAAATCTACAAACCGGTTCCATTTTACCGAATCAGTTTTATAACGTTTTTCAACCTTGGTTTTATTTGGATAATCGGGGTGCGACCAATCTAACAGCGAATAATATAATCCAACTTTCAAATTATTTTTTAGAAGTTGTTTAACCAGTGGATTAACCAAATCTCTTCCCGCAGGCGACTGAGCGACAACATTATGGTCGTTGCATTTTGTATCCCAGAGTGCAACGCCATCGTGATGTTTTGTTGTTAGCACCGTGTATTTTGCACCGCTCTCTTTAAATAGTTTTGCCCACTCTTCGGGATGATAATTTGCGGCAGTAAAATCATTTATCTGATTCATATAATCGGTGTACGAAATATATCCGTTGTAAAACGACCAGCTTTCGTCGATTCCGTTAACCGAATAAATTCCCCAATGAATAAAAATACCCAGTTTTGCATCTTCGAACCACTGCATTCTTTTCTCCTTTTCCGCATCGGTTTCCTGAGCAATAGCCGACATAAACTGCAAACAAATTAGTAAGATTAAAACAATTTTCTTCATTGGATTTTGTATTTTAATTATATCATTACAAACTTTCAAAAAAAAATTGAAAGTACAGCTAAATTAATTGATTATTAGAATATCTTTATTCCAAAATAATTTAATCTAACTAATCATGAAAAAACTAATTTTACTCGTATTAATCGCAGGAATTCTCGTTAACTGTCAATCAATATCAAAAAAAGACAATTCAAAAAAAGACAACAGTTTCTCATTTGTTTTTATGACCGATATTCATGTAACTCCCGAGCGAAATGCTACGGAAGGATTATTACAGGCAATTGACACTATCAATAAACTAGCTCCCGATTTCGTGATTTCGGGTGGCGATAATATTATGGATGCACTGGGACAGACTTATGGAAGAGCCGACAGTTTATACAATTTATTTGAGGAGACGATTAAAAATCTAACAATGCCCATCTATTATACAATGGGAAATCACGAAGTTTTTGGT
>JAJRSD010000112.1 GCA_024278975.1 Bacteroidota bacterium | reverse complement strand
GGAAAGTTTCGATGCCGCAAAAGTTGCTTATAACGATGCAAAAGCTGCCAAATCAGATGAAACGTATCCTGATGAGATGATTGCCAAAATCGATTCGATTGTAACCACCCGTGCCCGACTTGCCGAAGAAGCCGCCGCTGCTGAAGCTGCCCGACTTGCCGCACTTCAAGCCGAAAAGGATAAAAATTACAGCGATGCAATTGCAAAAGCCGACAACCTTTTCGATACAAAAGATTACGACAACTCGCGCAATGAATATAGAACTGCGTTAACAATAAAACCCGAAGAAACTTATCCGCAACAAAGAATTGATGAAATCGGGAAAATTTTAGATGAGTTGGAATTGGCACGAAAAGAGCAGGAGTTATTGGATAAGAATTATACGAATCTAATTCAGCAAGCCGACCGCCTTTTTACCAATAAAAATTATTTAGAGTCGAAAACAAAATATGAAGAAGCACTGGCTTTAAAACCTGACGAGCAGCATCCAAAAGATAGAATATTGGAAATAGAAGATATTCTTCGTCAACAAAAACTTAATGAAGAGTACCGTGCAATTATTTTGGCAGCAGATGGATTTTTCAAAACAGAATCGTATTTACAGGCGAAGACAGAATATGAAAAGGCGTTGGTTGTAAAACCGGAAGAGCAATATCCTAAAAGCCAGATTGCAAAAATTGATGATATCTTAAATAAAGAGAAACAGCGGATTCTTGCGGAAAAAGCTGCAGCAGAAGATTTGGCGCGCCGCAAGCAGGAAATTGCCCAGATGAATAGTGAAATTGATGCACGAAATGTTGAGAGTGATGCAGAGCTGACCGACCTTTATAATCAGTTTATTCAGAAAGCCGATGCGTATTTTAACAATAAACAGTACAATGTTTCGCGTGCATGGTATTATCAGGCGCTTGATGTAAAAGCAAACGAACCGCACCCAACGCAGCGTATTGCAGAGATTAATAAGTTGGTTGGTAATTTAATGCTGAATCAGCGCGACCGCGATTATCAGGGATTTATCGATTTGGGTGATTCGTCATTCAGAGATAACGAGTTGGCAGTTGCGCGTGGCTGGTACAACCGGGCATTGGGAATAAAAGCGAATGAGATTTATCCGAAGAATCAGATTGCTGAAATTCAGAAAAAAATTGCAGAACGAATGGCGGGCCAGGCAGGACAGCAGTTTGATTCGTATGTTGCAAAAGCCTCCAAAGCGTTCGATGCGAAAAACTATAATGTTGCAAGGTTCTGGTATAAAAAAGCGTTGAGTTTACGTCCAAATGATGAAACTGTAAAAGGTCGTTTAACTGAAATTGAAGTGGCTTTAAAATAGAAGTTGATTAAAGTAAAATTGCCACAAAGTGATTCCAATGGAAAAGTCTGCTTCCTCTTGAAAATCGCCTTTGACTTTAAACAGTTTCTGTAAAAAAAAGCCGTTCAAATAAATTGAACGGCTTTTTTAATATCATTTTTTGAGATGCTTATTTCAAGTTTGCCTGAGCAGCAGCAACGCGTGCAATTGGTACACGGTATGGAGAACAACTAACGTAATCCATACCAACACTATCGCAGAACATAACTGATGATGGTTCGCCACCGTGTTCGCCACAAATACCTACTTTCAGGTTTGGTTTTACGCTACGTCCTTTTTCGGTACCCATTTTCACTAATTGTCCAACACCTTCCTGATCTAAAACCTGGAACGGGTCGTTTTTCAAAATTCCTTTTTCGATATAAATAGGTAAGAATTTACCTGCATCGTCGCGCGAATAACCAAATGCCATTTGTGTAAGATCGTTTGTTCCGAATGAGAAGAATTCAGCTTCGGCAGCAATCAAATCAGCGGTCATTGCAGCACGAGGAATCTCAATCATTGTTCCAACAAGATAGTCACATTTTGCACCTTTCTCCTCAAACACTTTAGCTGCAGTTGCATTGATAATTTCAGCCTGCAATTTAAATTCTTTTACAGTACCAATAAGTGGAACCATAATTTCAGGACGTGCATCGACACCTTTTAATTTCAGGTTAACAGCAGCTTCGATAATTGCGCGAGCCTGCATTTCGGTAATTTCAGGATAAGTATTTCCGAGACGACAACCACGGTGCCCTAACATTGGGTTAAATTCGTGCAAGTCTTCAACCAAAGCCTGAACATCTGCAACGGTTATTCCCATTTCGTCAGCCATAATTTTTTGGTTAGCTTCTTCGTGAGGAACAAACTCGTGAAGTGGTGGATCCAATAAACGAATTGTTACACCATAACCAGCCATTGCTTCCAAAATTCCTTCGAAATCTTCGCGTTGGAATGGTAGTAGTTTATCTAATGCTTTGCGTCTTTCTGTCTCCTCTTTTGCAAGAATCATTTCGCGCATTGCTTTAATTCTTTCGCCTTCGAAAAACATGTGCTCTGTACGACAAAGACCAATTCCTTCTGCTCCAAAATCACGTGCAACTTGTGCATCGGCCGGAGAATCAGCATTTGTGCGAACAGTCATGCGAGTGAATTTCTTAGCTAAATCCATTATTTTAGCAAAGTTGCCACTCATCTCAGGATCCATTGTTCCAACTTTACCATCGTAAACTTCACCGGTAGATCCATTTAACGAAATCCAGTCACCTTCGCGGAACTCTTTTCCATCGATATTCATTACACGGGTTTTGTAGTCTATTTTTACAGAACCTGCACCCGACACACAACATTTACCCATTCCGCGGGCAACAACAGCGGCGTGAGAGGTCATACCGCCACGAGCAGTTAAAATACCTTTTGCAATGTGCATTCCTTCCAAATCCTCGGGAGAAGTTTCGGTACGAACCAAAACAGACTCAGGATAATTTGCAGCTTCATCGGCAAAGAAAACAATCTGACCGGTTGCAGCACCCGGAGATGCAGGTAACCCTTTTGCCAATACAGTTGCAGCTTTCATTGCGTCAGTATCGAAAACAGGATGAAGTAACTCATCAAGTTTTCCAGCTTCAATTCTATTCAAAGCAGTTTTTTCGTCAATACGACCTTCTTCCAACATATCTATGGCCATTTTTACCATTGCCGCACCAGTACGTTTTCCGTTACGGGTTTGTAGCAACCATAATTTACCGTCTTGGATTGTGAATTCAAGGTCTTGCATATCGCTGTAATGATCTTCAAGCTTTTGCTGAGTTTCATTTAACTGACGATACATTTCCGGCATAGCTTCTTCCAACGAAGGATATTTTTCAGCTCTTACTTCTTCGCTAACGCCTTGAAGTTTAGCCCATCTTTTTGAACCTTCGAGTGTAATTTCCTGCGGTGTACGAATACCTGCAACAACGTCTTCACCTTGTGCATCAATCAAATATTCACCATTAAAAATATCTTCTCCGGTTGCAGCATCGCGTGTAAATGCAACACCAGTACCCGAATTGGCTCCCATATTTCCAAATACCATTGCTTGTACATTTACGGCAGTTCCCCATTCGTCAGGGATTTGCTCCATCCTGCGATAATAGATAGCACGATCGTTATTCCAACTGCCGAAAACTGCTGCAACAGCACCCCAAAGTTGTTCCCAAGGATCTGTTGGGAAGTCTTTTCCAGTAACTTTTTTAACAGCTGCTTTAAAACGGGCAACCAGTTCTTGAAGATCTTCTGTTGAGAAATCGGTATCTAATTGAATACCTTTTTCCTCTTTTAAACCCTCAATAATTTCTTCAAACGGGTCAATTTCTTCTTTACTGGCAGGTTTCATTTCCATAACCACATCGCCGTACATTTGAATAAATCTACGATACGAGTCCCAAGCAAAACGAGCATTTCCCGATTTTTTTGTAATACCTTCAACAGCATTATCATTCATTCCCAGGTTCAAAACTGTATCCATCATTCCTGGCATCGATGCTCTTGCACCCGAACGTACAGAAACCAAGCATGGATTTTCTTTGTCGCCAAAAACTGTGTCTGTTAATTTCTCAACAAGTGCAACTGCCTCTTCAACTTCTGCTTTAATTGTGTCGAACGCTGTTTCTTGTCCTTGTTCGTTGTACATTGTACAAACTTCGGTGGTAATTGTGAATCCCGGAGGAACCGGCACACCGATTAAGTTCATCTCTGCAAGGTTTGCACCTTTACCTCCAAGGAGGTTTTTCATGTCTGTTTTACCTTCTGCTTTACCAGCTCCGAAAGTATATACATGTTTCGTCATAAAATTATTTTTTAGTTATAATTATTGATAAGAAATTTCTATTTTTTGGGCTGCTAAATTAATTCTATTTTCATAAACTAAACATTTGATATCTATTACTTATCCGTTTTATGCTGTAATATAACTTTAAGTTTATGTAATAATAATTATTAGTAAACTCTACTATTTTTTCAGGGCGCAAATATATATAAATCGAAATTATTAAAGCAGAAAAAAATCTATATATTTTACTGAATATCAAGTGTTAACATTATTTAACTTTGGTTCAGTTGTGTTAACTCTTTTCTTATGTAGTTTTGCAGCGAGAAATAAAAGTAGTTTAAGTTTTTTTTCATAGAATAGAAATATAGATTTGGTTAGATTAGAAAACAAGGATGTTGGTCGTCCTTGTTTTTTTTGTCTAAAATTTATATTTTACTGTACTTTTCGATATTTATTCTGCCATAAGTTCATCTTACTACAAAAACTCCTGAATATATTTCATGATTATACAAATTTACGTGACATATTGTCTGATAGGTAGTTATGGTTTTATTTTTGAACATGATTTACATAATTTTAAAATAATGTATTATGAATTTAAATAATTTCACAATAAAATCTCAGGAAGCAATTCAAAAGGGTTTTCTGATAGCACAGGCAAAAAATCAACAGAGTGTTGAAACAGCTCATATTCTGAAGGGACTTTTATATTCAGCAGAAAATGTAACCGGTTTTTTATTTAAAAAACTGGGGGCAAATACTGTTATAATTACTCAGGCACTAGATAGTCAGATTGAGTCGATGCCCAAAGTTACCGGCGGAGAACAATTTTTATCATCAACAGCTAATAAAGTTTTGCAACAATCAATTTCATTGTCACAGAAAATGGGCGATCAGTTCGTTTCTGTTGAACATATTTTACTGGCGATGTTAGATAGTAAAGACTTTGTTTCTCAGCTTTTAAAAGACGCTGGAGTGTCTAAAAAAGAGATGGAGTTAGCAATATTAGAACTACGCAAAGGTTCGAAAGTTGATAGTCAGACTGCTGAAGATAAATTTAACTCGTTAAACCGTTTTGCAATGAATTTAAACGAGAGGGCACGTTCAGGTAAACTCGATCCTGTTATTGGTCGCGACGAAGAGATTCGCCGAATACTGCAAATACTCTCGCGCCGAACAAAGAATAATCCAATTCTTTTGGGCGAACCGGGCACCGGAAAAACTGCTATTGCCGAAGGACTTGCACACCGAATTGTTCGTGGCGATGTTCCTGAAAACCTAAAATCGAAGCAGGTTTATTCGCTTGATATGGGCGCGCTAATTGCAGGTGCCAAATATAAGGGTGAATTTGAAGAACGATTGAAAGCTGTTGTAAACGAAGTTATCCAATCGAATGGAGAGGTTATTTTGTTTATCGACGAAATTCACACACTTGTTGGAGCCGGAAAAGGTGATGGTGCAATGGACGCAGCCAATATATTAAAACCTGAACTTGCACGCGGCGAGTTGCAGGCAATTGGTGCTACAACTTTAAGTGAATATCAAAAATATTTCGAAAAAGATAAGGCACTGGAACGTCGGTTTCAGGTGGTTCAGGTAAACGAACCCGATACATTAAGCGCAATTTCAATTTTGCGTGGAATAAAAGAGCGATACGAAAATCATCATAAAGTACGTATTAAAGATGATGCTATAATTGCGTCGGTTGAACTTTCGCAACGGTACATTTCAGATCGGTTTCTGCCCGATAAAGCAATTGATTTAATGGATGAGGCAGCAGCAAAACTCAGGTTGGAAATAGATTCTGTTCCTGAAGAACTTGACGAAGTTGAACGCCGTGTAAAGCAACTCGAAATTGAGAGGGAAGCCATAAAAAGAGAGAAAGACATTAATAAACTGGAATCGTTGAATAAAGAAATTTCAGAATTAAAAGAGGAGCAATCTACTTTACGTGCAAAATGGCAAATGGAGAAGTCGGTTATTGAAGCGATTCAGAAAAAGAAGGCCGAAATTGAAGAGTATAAATTTGAAGCCGAAGAGTCTGAGCGCCAAGGAGATTACGAACATGTTGCCGAACTTCGTTATGGAAGAGTAAAAGAGGCAGAGCACGAAATAGTGAAATTACAAGCTGAATTTGATAAATTAAAAGAGGGCGACAACTTAATTAAAGAGGAAGTTGACGTGGAAGATATTGCAGAAGTTGTTGCACGTTGGACCGGAATTCCGGTAACAAAAATGTTGCAAAGCGAACGCGAAAAACTGCTTCAGATGGAAGACGAACTGCACAAACGCGTAATAGGACAGGAGGAGGCGATTACTGCAATTTCGGATGCTGTTCGCAGAAGTCGTGCCGGGTTACAGGACGAAAATCGCCCGATTGGTTCTTTTATTTTTCTTGGCTCAACCGGAGTGGGGAAAACCGAACTTGCAAAAGCTCTGGCAGAGTACCTATTTGACGATGAGAATATGATTACCCGTATCGACATGTCGGAGGATCAGGAGAAATTTTCGGTTACACGTTTAATTGGCAGCCCTCCCGGATATGTAGGTTACGACGAAGGAGGTCAGCTTACCGAAGCGGTTCGACATAAACCATATTCGGTAGTATTGTTAGATGAAATTGAGAAGGCGCACCCCGATGTTTTTAATGTGTTCCTGCAAGTTCTCGACGATGGCAGATTAACCGATAATAAAGGGCGTACCATTAATTTTAAGAATACAATTATTATAATGACCTCGAATTTGGGAGCAGAAATTATTCAGCAAAATATGGATAATTTGAATGCCGGAAATCAGAATGAAATAATGGAGAAAACTCAGATGCAGTTGCTCGAAATGTTGCGTAAAACTATTCGCCCTGAGTTTTTAAACCGAATTGACGATACCATTGTATTTACACCTCTTTCGAAAAAAGATATTACAAAAGTGGTGAAACTTCAGTTCGAAAAAGTTGTAACTCGAATTGCAAGTACAAATATGAAAATTGAAATTACAGAGAGTGCAATAAATTGGTTGGCAGAAATGGGTTACGATCCTCATTTTGGTGCGCGTCCGGTAAAACGTGTTTTGCAAAAATATGTTTTGAACGAGTTGTCGAAGAAAATATTGGCAGGCGATGTGCAGAAAGAGCGACCAATAATTATCGATATTTCCGACGATGGATTGATTTTTAAGAATTGAGCACACTCTGAAAATCCATCAGATGAATAGTTTAGGAACTGTAAATAATGCCACGCAACATTTGGCTTAATATTCATATAAAAGGTGGCGAAGAGTTGGGCAAAGCTACTGCAAAAGTTCTAAATTCAGCAGGTCGTATTCATCAGGGAGTTATTGCATGTGAAGCTGATGCAGCGCAGGGAGTGAAAAAAGTAAATCGGAATATTCTGATTTGTAATATGGAACGACAAGGAAACAGGGTTGAATATGTTGACGAAACAATTCAGGGCGATTATCCCTTTATTCAGCTTTAAAAAAAACGAAACGACACAAATTTAGCAAACGATATAAACAGGCTGAAAACCAATAAAGTTAAAATCAACTATTTTTATGGCGATACTGCGGAAGAGGTAATAGAAGTATTTGAGATGGGTGTTGATTTTGTTTTAACAAACCGGTTAGCAAAAATGCTTGAAGTAGCCGAGTCTGCCGGAATAAGCCGCGTAATTTATAAAGACCATTAACTAATTCGAGAGCATAAAATTGAGATGATTACAACTCAACTCCCTTTGTTTGAAACATTACTTTTATTACTTTTACCAGCCAAATTTTACGATTATGAAAGAAGCTGTTTTTCTAATATTAGTTCTATTTATTTCCACTTTTTCGAACCCAATTTTTGCACAACAAAACAATGATAAGCAAGAAAATAAACCTAAAGTTGTTATTGGTATTATTGTCGAAAATATGCGTCCCGATTATATTCAGCGTTATTGGAATAAATTTCAGGACAACGGTTTTAAAAAACTATATACACAAGGAACTGTTTGCTCGAACATTCATCTTACTCAACATATTCAAAATTATGCAACCGGAACGGCAACTCTGTTTACCGGAATAAATCCATCGATACACGGGATTATAGATAAAACGTGGTACGACCGCCTTAAAAAGAGCGAGATTGAATGTACCGAAGACGATTACTATTTTACGGTTGGTGCCGATACCGATAAGGGAAATGCGTCGCCAGTAAATTTACTTTCGGCAACAATTACCGATGTTTTAAAAATATATTCGCAAGGAAAATCGAAAGTTTTTAGTGCCGCTTTAAATCGCGAAACTGCAATATTTGCCGCCGGACACGCTGCCGACGGCGCTTACTGGTTTGATATAGAATCGGGAAGAATGATTTCAAGTTCGTTTTATATCAGCACATTCCCCGATTGGGTTCGGATTTTTAACAGCGAAAATTATGCTGAAATGTACAGTTACCGGAATTGGGCAACACTTTTGCCTGAGGCAACTTACACCGAAAGTTTACGCGACGATTATCTGTTGGAAAGAGGATACTTTGGCGAGTTCAATACATTTCCACACAACGTAAGTAAATACATTAAACGCACCGAAGATTTTCGCCCGTTTAAAACCACGCCTTCTGCCAATTTAATGATGAAGGACTTTACGTTAAAAATGCTCGAAAGTGAAGATATTGGCACCGATGAATATACCGATTTTGTTACTACTGTATTTTCGTCGATGGATTACGAAAATGGCTCGTTTGGTCCGGCTTCGCTGGAAATGGAAGACACATATTTGTACCTCGATAAGTATATAGGAGAGCTGATTGATTCGGCCGAATATAGGTTTGGAAAAGAGAATGTGCTTTTCTTTTTGGTTGGAAATACTTCGGCATCGTACCCGGTTAATTATTTAAAAGAGGAATTTAACATGCCGGTAGATAATTTTAATATCGAAAGTGCGATTGCCCTTTTAACTTCGTTTTTAAATATTACCTACGGAGACAACAAATGGATTGAACATTACTCTGACCTACAAGTTTATTTTGACCACGATTTAATTAAAAAGAACAAATTAGATTTAGATGAAATTCGCAATGTATCCTCGAATTTTTTCAATCAGTTTGAGGGTGTTCAACTCTCACTAACTTCGCACCAACTGGAACGGGGAAGCTCTGCTAATGGTTTGCTTGAGTTATTATACAAATCGTACGCGAAAAACCGGTCGGGCGATTTTCTGTTTATACTAAAAGAGGGCTGGCAACCTATATACAAATATAAAAGAGTAAATTACACCGATCAGTCGCATATTCCGCTGGTGTTTTACGGATCACAAGTTCAGGCAAAAAAAATAAAAAGAAAATACAACGGAATCGACTTTGTTCCAACTCTGTCAGAATTGCTTTCAATTCCTATCCCGGACAAATGTCAGGGCGAAATTATTGATGGTGTATTAGATAATTAATTACCTTTTTCGATTAAGACCGGAATACTTTTTCGGAGTTTTAGCATCGGCATGTAAATCATTCTGACTTTTACGATGATTCTTATCTTGAGTGTTTGGAACCAAGCTAACCGTTAAAGTTGTATCGCTTTTAAGATTAATTTTTTTTGAAATCGCTTATTTAGAATGTACATGATTTTTCCCATGCTATTCTATTTTCCACCACAAAATAGATCAACTTCAATTAAACAATAATTATATTGAATAACAATCTAAAACTACTTTTCCATAAATATGTTGAATAACATCATGTTAAACAACAACTTCTTGGGTTTTAAAAAATCTGCTGATTAAATTTGTTCTCAATAATACAAAATTGCCTGATATCAAAATAATGGCAAAATAAAGCTACCGACCCAGCCTTAAATGGCGCTCTATTTAACAAAAACAACTGATAACTGATTTTCAACTATTTATTATTTATTTATTTATGGACTCAATACAATCTTTAATCAAAAATCTAGCCGATCAACATGGAAGAAAGAGAGAAAGTCTTCTGCCAATTATGCAGGCAATTGTAGAGCAGGAGAATTACCTCTCGGAATATTCTATGGTCGAACTTGCCCGCGAGGTAGATATTCCGGCAGCCGATGTTTACGGCACGGCAACTTTCTACTCTTTTATCGAAACAAAACCGGCAGGCAAATACATAATTCGTATTTGTAAAACTATTGCCTGTGCAATGAAAGGAAAAAACCAAGTATTGTTTGCTATTCAAGACATGCTAAAAATTAAGTTGGGAGAAACAACACCCGACAAGCGTTTTTCACTACTGGAATCTAACTGTTTGGGCTGGTGCCATAAAGCTCCGGCAATGCTAATAAACAACGAAGTTTATACAGAATTAACACCCGAAAAAGTTAGAGAAATACTTGCTGATTACATGAAGAAAAATGGTCAAAATTAAATTCAGAAAATTATGGCAAATTCACATCAACTAAAAAGAGTAGATTTTATTTTCAGAAATGAAAACGACTGGGAAAAAGTTTTATCATCTACCATAAAAAGAAAACCAAGCGAATTAATAAACGAACTTATGAGTTCGGAATTAAAAGGTCGCGGAGGCGCAGGGTTTCCAACCGGGTTAAAATGGAAATTTACTTCGGAGGAAGAATCAGACGAAAAATATATTATTTGCAATGCAGACGAAGGTGAGCCGGGAACATTTAAAGACCGCGAAATTCTTTCGAAAGTTCCGTATAAAGTACTCACAGCAATGGCAGTTTGCGGCTATGTTACAGGTGCAAAGAAAGGTTTCATTTACCTTAGAGGCGAATACAAATTTCTTGAGCCTGAATTAATAAAGGAAATTGCAGAATTTGAATACTACTGCAATGAAATTGACTTCGATTTTAAAATAGAAATTTTTATGGGCAGTGGCGCATATATTTGCGGAGAAGAGACTGCACTGATGGAGTCGATGGAAGGCAGGCGCGGCGAACCCCGCAACAAACCACCATTCCCCACACAAAAAGGTTATTTGGGAAAACCAACGGTAATAAATAATGTAGAAACACTTGTTCACACTTATACAATATTTAAATACGGTGCAAAAAAATTCTACGATCTCGGCGTTCAATACTCACGCGGAACAAAACTTTTCTCTGTTTCGGGAGACACGCCAAAACCGGGAATTTACGAACTGGAACTGGGAATGAGCCTTCAGGATTTTGTTTACGAGTTTGGCGATGGCGACACAAAAGCTGTTCAGGTAGGTGGAGCTTCCGGATTTTTGGTACCACGTAAAAAGTTTAAAGATGCCGCAATCGGATTTAAAGGAAAACTAACTGGAATATCGCTACCAACCGGTGGCTCAATGATGCTATTCAACAGCTCGCGTTCGATGTTTAATGTGCTCGACAATTACCTCGAGTTTTTCAGGGAAGAGTCGTGCGGACAATGTACACCGTGCCGCGTTGGTTGTCAGCAACTTTTGTTGGGAATTAAAGCGGTAAAACGTGGCGAAAAGCCAGCATCTTATCTCGATAAACTGATGCGGTTAACAGAGACAATGCAGTTAACAGCAAAATGTGGATTGGGACAATCTGTGGCAAATTCGTTCTCTTCAATTGTCGAAAATTTCCACGAAGAGATGATCTATTAATTAACCGGAAAAACTTAAAAAATGGCAAATAAAATAAATATATCTATAAATGGTTTTCCTGTTGATATTGAAAAAGGGAAAACGATTCTTGAAGCAGCGGAGAAACAGGGAATAACAATTCCGACACTTTGTTACCACAAAGATTTATGTGTAGCCGGAAATTGTCGTGTTTGCGTTGTTGAGGTAGCAGGACAAAACAGACTCTCTGCTGCCTGTGCCACACCTTGCGAAGAGGGAATGGAAATTCTTACAAATAGTTTAAAAGTAAGAAACTCAAGAAAACATATTATTGAACTTCTTTTGGCAGAGCACAATGCCGACTGTACAAAATGTTACCGCAACGGAAACTGCGAACTGCAAAAACTATCTTCAGACTACAAAATAATGACTCAGGATTTTATCGAGTTAGCTCCGTTAAAATCGTACTCCATCGATACGTTTTCACCATCAATAATTAAAGACGACAGTAAATGTATCAGATGCCAACGCTGTGTTAGAACCTGTGCCGAATTACAGGGTGTAAATGCGTTAACAGTATCGCACAAAGGCGACCAGATGAAAATTACTACATTTTTCGAAAAACACATGCGCGACGTAGTTTGTACAAATTGCGGACAATGTGTAAACCACTGTCCCACCGGAGCTTTGGTCGAGAAAAATTATATCGAAGAGGTTTGGGAGGCAATTGCAAATCCGAATAAACATGTGGTTGTGCAAACTGCTCCGGCAGTGCGTGTAGGTTTGGGCGAAGAGTTGGGTCTTGAACCCGGCACACGAGTTACCGGACAAATGGTTGCAGCCCTCAAACGGCTGGGATTCGACTCGGTACTTGACACTGATTTTACTGCCGATCTTACAATTATTGAGGAGGGAACAGAACTGCTTACACGTTTAAAAAAGGTTATTGTTGATGGCGATAAAGATGTAAAACTGCCAATGGCAACTTCATGTTCTCCGGGATGGATAAAATATATAGAACATCTGTATCCCGAGCATCTCGGTCATCTTTCTACCTGCAAATCGCCTCAGCAAATGTTTGGGGCACTGGCAAAAACATACTACGCAAAAGCCCGGAATATTGAACCAAATAAAATTGTTTCGGTATCGATAATGCCGTGTACAGCTAAAAAGTTTGAAGCGTTCCGGCCCGAAATGCACGACAGCGGCTACCGTGATGTTGACTATGTTTTAACAACGCGCGAACTTGCTATTCTTATTAAACAAGCCGGGCTCGATTTTAATAAACTTGAACCGGTAAAATACGACCGATTAATGGGCGAGTCAACGGGAGCCGGAGTTATTTTTGGTGTTACTGGAGGTGTTATGGAAGCTGCATTACGAACTGTTTACGAAATTGTAACCGGCCGCGAAGTGCCATTTGAGAACCTTAATATTAAACCTGTTCGCGGAATGGAGGCAATAAAAGAGGCAACTATTAAAATAGAAAAACCGCTGAAAGAGTGGGCTTTTTTAGATGGAGTTGAAGTAAAATGTGCGGTTGCTCACGGTTTGATTAATGCAAAAACTGTTATGGATGCAGTAAAGTCAGGGAAAGCCGATTACCATTTTATTGAATTCATGGGTTGTCCGGGTGGTTGTCTTGGCGGCGGCGGTCAGCCAATTCCAACCAATCCCGAAATCCGCCAAAAACGTGCCGAAGCAATTTATGCTGAAGATGGTTCTTTAACACTTCGTAAGTCTCACGAAAACCCGGAGGTTACAAAACTTTATAAAGACTTTTTGGGAAAACCGTTGGGAGAAAAATCGCACCATCTGCTTCATACAAAATACACTAAAAGGCAGAGATATTAAAAAGTCCCTCCTAACCTCCCCAAAAGGGAGAAATAAAGAGAAGAAAATGCAGAAAGAGTATATCAATTTGTTCATACGACTTTAGGGGACTTCTAATAATAATAAAATCCGGTACTGTAAAGTATCGGATTTTTACTGAATTATATTTCAACAAAGCTATTGGCATAATTTGTTTCAGAACTCATGCCAATAATTGGATTACCAAAAAATTAATAGTATTTGTTTGTAAATTGAAATTTTTACAAATAATAAGAAAATAAGGTTGTACCTGTCGGGTAAATGATTTTCTACTAAGGTTAAAAACCTTATATTTAAATCTTTAACCTTAGGGATTATGAAGAAACAACCTTATTACCTTATTTCTACGACAAGATATTTTACCGCATTTACTGAAACCCGCCAAGCGGTTCGGAACCGTTTGGCGGATACTCTGCTTATTTTTATGGATTCAGTAAGCCAAATCATTAATCTGAAAACTTTTCGGAGTGGACTACTCCAGAAAAAATGCACCAACAGGGAAAGCGCCAACTTCGTACTCTTTTTCAAAATTCCCGGCCGATGAATAAATTTGCATCATACCAACTCCGGTTGTCGATTGTGCCGAAAAAATATAGATATCGTCTGTTTTCGAATTAACGGCCAAACCCGATATTCCTGAGATATCACTTATCAGATTTTCCGATTCAAAAGTTTTATTTGCAACATTAAATTCAGTTACAGCACCTTTTAAATTCCAGTTGGCATCGTAGGCAGAAGTAATCACATATATTTTCGAAAAATCAAAATTTGCCTCAATCATTGTCCCATAACTTGTGCTAACATTATCCAGCTTATAAGTTTCTTCCAATTCATCTTTAACACTGTTTATATATGCAATACCCGTTTCTGTTGAGCTATTATTATAAGTACTCAACTGTGTTACATAAAGATTCCCACTGTTATCTTTAACAAAATAAGAACTTACTGCAGGGGTTGCAATTTCCGAAATATCTTCGGTTGTCAAATCAATAATTGCAATGCTATTTTTATAATTTAGTGCTACGTACAATTTACCATTCGTAATTGCCAAACCTTCGGGACCACCTGGAATCATATATTTCTTTTCAACCTTCCGGGTAATAATATTATATTTCGAAATGTACGAATCTGACATTGTTACCCAGTCAGGATTTGCACCCAAACAAGAGATATAGAGATAGTCGCCATCGGCAATACAAAATCTCGGATTCTCAATTTTATCGGTAACTCCATTCAACGATTGTTCCATAAAAGGATTAACCGTAATTAACTGGTCAGATGCGTTTCCAATTAAAAAAATACTGTCGTTATAAGGCAATGCGTATTGAATATTTGAGAGTAACTCGTTACCGCCATTTTGCGATTTATAATAGAAATTATTTATCTCGTCTTTATCGAAATCGTACTTCGAAATACTTGCACCACCCTTACCAAAACTTCCATAATTTACAATATAACAACCTTCTATCAGATCGCTTGGAAACGGGTCGTCAGGAGTTTCAGTTTTGTTGCAACTTGTAAAAACCGCTGTTACTACCAACAGCATAGCAAAATAATTAATCAACTTTTTCATCGTTTAAAATTTTAATTTGAGTTATTTAATAATTAATAAAATCGTATTTTATACTGAACCGGAAAAAACGCCCCGGCATGGCATAATATTTTTGGTTCTGATATTCGGTATTAAAAACATTGTTAGCCGAAAACATTAAGTCGAGTATATGTTTCGGGAACTCTAACTTGTATCCCACTCCACAATTGGCAACAAAATTTGCCGGAAGCTCATCTCCAAAATCATCGGTAAATCGCTTGCCCGTAAACTGTCCGTCAGCAAAAAAGTTCCACCGTTTATAATTTATTTTGAATGAGGAGTTTGCCATATTAATTGGCACATAATTCATCTGTCTGTTCAACAATCCATTTTCCTCAATTGTGGCAACCGGCTCAACAATATTAAACGTATAATTAAGTGTAAATCCGGCTCTCATTTTACCCAACGGAAACGATATATTTGAAGTGAGTTCTACACCTTACTCACAACTTCCTGTACATTTTCGGCACGCCACTCGCCAAAATTGCGCCACTCTATCCAGTTGTCAACATCCATATAAAATGTATTAATTCCGACAGTGGTTTTAACCGTTTCGTCATCGAAATTAAATTTTGCACCCATTTCCAAATTTTTCCCCGACTCGGGTTTCAGATTCGGATTTCCCTGAGTTCCCCAATAACGATCGTTAAATGTTGGAACGCGAAAACTCTTTGCCACCGCCGAAGTAAACCTGAAAAAAGATTGATTACCGGAACGTAAAATATATTCAGCACCCAATGACGGTGTAAACGGAGATTCGAAATTTGTAACGAATGTTTGACGCAGATTAAGTGTAAACTTCAGGTTCGGAGTTATCCTGTAAAACGACGAAAAGAAGATATCGAAATGCTGCTCGAAATCGATAACCGAATCGGAATATGAATATACATTGGGTTTTATATATTTATATTTTGCCCCGGCTTTTAACCCCAGTCCCGAATCGAAATCAGTAGTCGCCTGAAACTCACCAATCAACCGGTCGGTGGCAATAATCTGCTCTTCAATTTTGTCGTAAACCTGATAATCGTGAACATAACCGGCACCCAATTTAAAACGCACAAAACTCTCGTTATTAGTATAATCCGACCAAAATCGGATGTTATCGTTATCAATCTCGTGCGCACCTTTATAATTATAGTTACTCTGCATATTTGGCTGAATCTGTTGCCAGCTATTTTCAATCCATAACGACGATTTAAAGAATTGTTTTGCATTGAATTTATAATTCATCTCCTGCAAAAGCCCCATATTTTTTATCGATGCTCCCTGCTGAATATCGCGTACCGCACCCGGATTTTCAACATCGCCGATGTAAGGATTATTAAACGGGAAATTATTCTCCTTTTCGTAGTAGTACAACCTTGTAACCGACTCCCACTTCCCGTTTCCTGTAAAAACTTTTGCACCTGTAAGAAATTCTCCAAACGACCCAACAGAAGTTTTTGCACTCACTTTTAATCCGTTTGTCCAATCGTTGCTCAACCCCAAATATATTGCACCACCAATTGACCCCGAACCATTTACCGCCGAAGAGCTACCATATTGCAAAGTAATTTCATCGAATAAAAACGATGGAATATTCGACAAATTAGAGTGGCCGAGTGTGAGTGAGTTTACATTTATTCCACCAAAATTAATTGAAGTATGGTCGGGCGAAGTACCACGAAAACGGATAGTTGAAAGTCCACCGGCATTCGATTTTATGTAGATTGGAGAGAAACGTTTTAAAATGTTTTCGATGCCGCCTTCGTTTGCAAGATTAATTTGGTCAGCTGTAATAGTTTCTATTTTTGCGCCACTTTGGTATTTCCGAAGTTCGCCATAACTGACTACTTCCTCAATCTGAATTGTATCAGATAGCGAAATCTTTTTTTGCGCCTCTGCACAAAATCCCGATGCCAAAATCAAAAGACCAAAAACAACAAACCTCCTCATTAAATTTCATTTAAAGGAGCTTTGGATAAACAGGTGAAAAATACCGATAATATTTCTCAAGCTTTTACCCCGAAGCTTAATTATTATTCTTGAAATAGTGGCAGGTCTTCTGGCTCATTCCGGTTGTTGATGCCTTCCCATTCGTCGATTGACGGACAGTGGCGTAAAGTTCAACAACACAAATTGCGCATGGCACAATTGGAACTTACAGCTGCGGGTACAGCTCCGGTTTTTAACCGGATTCCCTTTTAATTCTGTTCAATGAATGTGAACAGGATAACCATAATTTCGGTGCGAAGATAAGTAGATTATTTTAATGCTGATACAAATTGTTAATTCAATTTTTGTTTTGTTGATAAGAAACAATATTGAAATTTAATCCGTTGGTTAAAACCAACAGCCTGCCCCGCAACTGCGGGGCAGGCTGTCCGATTTAAGAGACGGAGAACATTCCTATTCCATATTATTATCTCTCCTGAAATCGTCGATAACTTTATTTAATCCATTGTTTTTAAGCGATTTTGGATAGATATCGAAAAGATAATTGATCTGTTGAAACTCCTGTTTCATTGCCGTTATAAGTAGTTCGAATGCCTCCTTTTCGTTTTTTATTTCCAGAAAAAGAGCAACTAAACGATATTTTAAAATAACGTCGATATTGTTTTTTATTCCCCTTTTTAAAATACGGATTGCAGCTTTTATATCATCATTTTCTGCAAGTAAATCGGTCCATGTTAACCAAATTTCGATATTTCCGGCATCTAATCTGGCTGCCTGCTTTAGGGCTTTTAAAGCATCTTCGTTGTTACCCGAATCAATATTTACCCTTCCCAGAATAAACCAATATTCCGAATTTTGTTTGTCAATTTTTATGGCCTTTTTAATACTTTTAATACTCTCGGTATAATTTTTATTTATCCATAAAACTAACCCGATACCAAATATGGCAGTATCATTTTTTTTGTTGAATTCCAGTGCTTTATTATAGTAAAACTCTGCTTCTCCGTGGTCATCGAGATTTAAATAACACTCGCCAATATAACAATGAGCGTCGCTGTTAAGTGGTTCAGTTTCAATATATTCACTATATTTATCTATTGCCTCTTCATATCTTTCGGCATTGGCAAGTGCATTCCCAATATTAAAAATTGCCATGTAAAAATCTTCATTTATTGCCAGTGCAAATTCGTATGCTTCAATGGCTTTTTCGTGCTTGTCGGTTTTGTTGTAAACGGTTCCGAGATTAAACCACACTGCATCGTTAAACGGGTCGAGGTCGATATATTTATTGTAATATTTTATACTTTTTTCATACAATCTTGCCTGGTCGTAGTAAAAACCCAGGTCGTTTAGCACGAACTCATTTTTCGGATTTGCCCTGTTCGCCTGCTCTAAATAGTATATAGCTTTCGAAATTTTACCAACCTGAATATATGTCGAACTGATGTTGTGTAAAATTTCATCAATATCTTTCCCTGCATATTTTATCGCTTTATTAAACGAAATAAGAGCTTCCGGTTCGTTCCCAATAACCATTTGCGCCGAACCTTTTAGCAGATGAACGTCAGGATTGTTCGAATCAACCGTTTCAGCAAAACGAAGATAGTTTAGCGACTCTTTGTATTTACCGGTGTTAATAAGAACCTGAGCATATTTCAGTTGTAATGTAACTGCATTCGGGTGAATATGAATCCCCTGTTCGGCAGCAATTTTCGACCCTTTATAATCTCCCTCCTCCAGCAACTGCTCAACAATACTCTCAAACTCGGCAACGTCAAAATATTTTGTTCTTCCCGAAATCAGCGAGCGTTTAAAACGGTTTACTGCTTCGATTAAATCATCATCCCTGTAATTTTCTCTCTCTTCTTTCATCAACTAAAAATAAGTTTGCGAAATTAACAATTCACACTGAATTACGAAATACTTTATAAATGTTGATCGCGTAACAAATCGTTTACCGTTTTTACCGGATTAAAAGTTTCTATGGGAACCTCCACAAAAAGTGTGTTCCAGTTACTCATCGCACCATTCCATAAACCTGGTAATTCCTGAGCTTTTAACTCTTTTCCGTCTTTCGATTTTTTTGAAATAAACCCGGTGGCAGGGTCGGTGAATTCGGTTAAATTATATTTTTCGCCTTTATAGTTTTTTATGGCACACACCAAATCAACCGGATTAAAATGGGTTGCATTTTTAACTATTTTTTGTTGATAAACACTTTCCGGGTCTATTTGCGAACTCTCTACAACTTGCAACGAAATTGTGTCGTCGCTGTTTTTTGCCCAAAACGGTCCGCCGCCCGGTTCGCCTTCGTTTTTTACCATTCCGCAAACACGCAACGGACGGTTGTATTTCTCTTTTAAATAGTGGTACAACTCCTCTTTTTCGGTGTAATACTGATTTTTTGCAGGCTTTGTATTTAACGTGTTTTCAAGAAAGTTTGAGGCCGCTGCAAGAAAAGCATGATTCAAAGCAGCCGGATGTTTTTCGTTTAACTCTTTTTGATAAAGAAATAGCTTTTCCTGATTTTTTAGCAGAACTCCGGCAAGAGCTTTTTTATAATCGATGGTTGGTTTTTTTAATCTGTCGGGTACAACATTGTCAATGTTTTTTATGAAAATAACATCGGCATCCAAATCATTTAAATTTTCGATTAAGGCGCCGTGCCCGCCCGGACGGAAAACCAAATTTCTATCGTTTTCGCGAAATGGTTCGTTATTTAAATCAACAGCAATTGTATCGGTAGATGGTTTTTGCTGACTAAATGAGATATCGAAAGAGACCGCCAACTCATTTTCGTAACTCTTTTTTATTTTTGTAAGAAGTTTTTCGAACTCAGGTTGATGTTCGGGCGAAACTGTGAAGTGCAATTTTGCTTTCCCGGTTTTGTCTTTTGCATATTTCGCACCTTCAACCAAATGTTCCTCAAAAGGTGTTCGTGCACCATTTTTGTACCGATGAAATTTCAAAAGTCCTTTTGGTAGCGTACCGTAATTCAGTCCATTTTTATTTAGCAGAAAATCAATCTTGTTTTTGGTGTTTAACTCTTGGTTTTTATTTTTGATAACAGTTTTTAATTCTGTTGCAAAAGCAAATTTATCAAGTTTTTCAGCAAACTCTTTTACAGCATTATTCCCGGTAGTAATTTTATTTTCCTGAATATTTTTTTCGAATAATTCTAATCCCTCAAAAAGTGCTTTAAACATTCTGCTTGCTGCTCCCGAAGCGGGTATAAACTTTAAAGGTTTAGTATTTTGAGCTACTCTTTTTTCGTATAAGGCAATCCTTTTGTTTAACTCATCACTGTTTAAACGAATAATTCCATCGCCCACCGAAGCTGCATTTTTAATCTGCAAAAAGGGAAATCCTTTTTTGAAATTTTGAATTTGTAACTCAACCGTTTCAATTAAACTACCCCGCTTTTCTATCTGAATTTTGTCTTTTTCCGAGAACATATCTTTTGCTTTTTAATGTCAGTTTAAAAGTAGAAATAAGATTCGTTTTATAAAACGTTTAAACCATCAAAAAGATTAAAGTTTTAATTATTTTTTCAATATAAAAAACCAGTTGCTTGAACTGCTGATTTTTATCTATTTTTGCAGCCACAAAAAAAACAAATGGTGGAAGCAGATTATATTTGGGGCCATAAAAAAAGGTACAACGACTTTTCGAGTTATTTTAAGAAAAAGTTTTCGGAGCGTGTACAGAAAGTTTCTATCGATGCCGGGTTTACATGCCCAAATCGTGATGGTACAAAAGGGTTGGGTGGCTGTACTTATTGCAATAACAAAACGTTTAAACCAACTTATACAAATCTGAATAATAGTGTAACAAGCCAAATTCAGGATGGAGTTGATTTCTTTTCGCGGAAATATAAGGCGATGAAATTTCTTGCCTATTTTCAGGCTTATACAAATACCTATGCACCGTTTAACGATTTGAAGAAATTGTACGAAGAGGCGTTGCAACATCCCAAAATTATGGGGTTGGTTATCTCAACCCGACCTGATACTGTTTCTTCCGAACTGCTCGATTATTTGGCTGAACTCAGTAAGAAAGTTTATATAATGGTTGAATTTGGGCTGGAGTCGCATCTCGATAAATCACTGAATCTTATTAATAGGGGGCATAATTTTAGCGATTCTGTTTTGGCATTGCAAGAGACTGCAAAACGTGGTATTAATAATTGTGCACATTTGATTTTAGGACTGCCCGGTGAAACACGCGATGATTTTTTGGAACAGGCAAAAGTAATTTCAAAGTTGCCCGTTAATAATTTAAAACTGCATCAACTACAAATTCATAAAGGTACATTGCTGGAGAAACAGTACTCGAAAAATCCAGATGAGTTTAAACTGTTTACTGTTGAAGACTATATTGAATTGGTTGTTGATTATCTCGAATTACTAAATCCCGAAATTATTGTGGAGCGTTTTATCAGCGAAGCACCGTTCGAAATGTTAATTGCTCCAAAATGGGGGTTGAAAAATTTTGAGTTTGTTGCTAAAGTCGAAAAACGATTAAAGGAGCGAAATACCTGGCAGGGGCGGTTGTTTTAAATAACGTCACCCTGAATTTTTTTCAGGGTCTATTCATTAAATTTTGTATTGGTTTTTTTATCTCTCCACGTTGGGGAGATTAGGAGGGGCTTTTATCACTACGTAATTTCAAAACCCATAATTCCACTTTTTCCTCTGTCCGCCAGGTTTGGTTTCGTTTGGTTTTTTTAGATGCCAACCTAACTTTCTTTTGTATAAATAGCTCTTTTTCAAATCGTCCGCCGTTTACCAACTCATTTTCGATGGGGTGACTGTCATCAACTTTTGCGATTTGCGCCAAATTTGAGAACAAAAGAACAACTCTGCCATTTTTTTGAAGATGTTTTTCTGCTTCAGTAAAAAAGCTGGAAAACAGTTCTGGTGTGTAGTAAATAGCTTTGTCTATTTCATCTAAATTTTGAGAAGCAGGCAACCAGGGCGGATTAAAAACTATCAATTCAGATTTTTCGTTGCAGCCGGCAAATAAATCACCGTGCAATAATTCCAGTTTCCCTTGCTGTTTATTCGAATACTCATTCAACCCGATAATTGCATTCGCGTTTGTATCTGTTCCGTAAATTTTTTGAAAGCCATTTTTAATGAGTTGAAAAGATAGTACTCCACTTCCGATTCCAATATCGAAAGCCGATTTTTTTTCTCCTTTGTAGCGTCTCAACCAACTATCTAAAAGTTCTAAATGTTCGAAACGGGTAGGGAAATATGTTCCGAACCAGGGATGTATTTTCTGTTTTAATACCGGAATAAATATCCCTTTTTTATACCACTGCCACGAACTATTCAAACCCTGAACTTGCGAAAAAGGCAATAAATATTTATCAAATTCGGGATATAAAATTTCCAGCCATCCAATTTCCGGGGCTTTTTTTACGGCGATTTTATGGTTGGAAACTTTCAGTAATATTCTATGCGAAAGGTCACGAAATGCTGAGCGAAATTCACGCTGTCCAAGAAATGATTGGTCGGAATATTCTTTTTTTATGAATTGCTTTAACTCATTTAAAAGTTCAAGTCCGCTGCTGTAAAAATCGTCAATTAAAACGTGGTAACCTTCAATAAGCGCATCAATTGCTTCCTGCGGTTCGGTTCGTCGATTGTACGGAAATACGTCAATATTCGAAGTAATCGGTTCGGGGCGGGTCGGTTGTATTTTTTTGCTCACAATTTTAAGCCTACTAATGTTTTTGAGTTCTGTCTTCAATAATTACCAAACGGAATTTGTGCCCATCCATAACTACACGGTGTCCTTCAATTCGAAGGTGTTTTGTAACTGTTTTATTGCGGACATTAAAGTTGCGAATTAAAGTAAGTTCTGATAATGAACCAGAAAGCAACTCTTTAAGTTGATTGTTTGTATTGTCGAAACTACCTTGATTTGGTTTTGTACAACCCATAATTTCGCAAAACTCATGTTCCAGAATATCGGCTTTGTCTCTTTTCGTTAATTTTTTAAAAGCTTTGTTATAAAACTTAATTTTAAAATCGTGGTCGATAAGGAAAATCGAATGTGGATGGTGTTCGATTAGCTGATTTAACAGATCGTTTGCCTCTTCTATTCTTACAAATTCAAGTTGCATTTAGTTGATATTTAATTGATTGATATTTGTTTTTTTGCGGTAAAACTCTAAAAAAGTTATTTGTTTTTTGTTTTTGAAAAGTAGTAATTTAAAACAACACTATCAATTTAATATCTTTTTCATTATTAAATATTTTTCAATTATAAAAAAAACTAAGAATCAAGCGAACCAAAAACACGTTTTAAGATGTTATTAACACGTGCCATCGGGTCTTTTCTGATCTGCTTTTCTTCTTCAGCAATTTTCAGGAATAAACCATCGAGTGCTTTATCCGTTAGATATTCGTCAAGTTCAATTTCAACAGGTTTAAATCCTGCAATTTGCCCTACCAGCGATTTTGCAACTTCGTTCCACTTTTCTGTTAACATATCCCAACTTTGTCCGGTCGAAATATTTCCAACTAATTTTTTTTCTACCGAAGCCTTTATTTTTGGTCGGTATAATTCGAAAAGTTGGTTGTACGTAGTTTTATGCAAATATTCAGTGGCAGCATTTTCTTCGCCTCCTAAAATTCCAATGGCATCAGTTATTGTCATAGTTTTTATGCTGTTCACAAAAATTGGCTTTGCATCTTTTACAGCATCTTCGGCAGCCCGGTTTATCTTTAGCAGAATATCTTCAATTAACTGATCTCCTCCCGGTATTTTGCTAATGTTTTTTACGATTATATCAGCTTCAGGCGGTAAAAATATTTTCACCAATTCATCTTTATAATAACCATCGGCTACACCTAAAATATTTGCCGAGTTATTTGTTCCAACTATCAATGCTTCTTTTAAACCACTAACTATTTCGGTTTGAGTTAAGGGTTGGTCGCCACTTGTTGCTGTTTGTGCAATTTGCATTAACTCGGCACATCCGGTAATAACAAAAATTAAGAAAATTGGTAAAATGTGTTTTGTTTTCATAGTCTGAAATTTTATAAATATTATGTTACGAATATTTTATTTTTCTACAAAATTAGAAACATTAAAAGTAAGGGAATTACTTTTAATTTATGTTACTATTTTTTAAATAATTCAGTAATTAAATCATTTCTCCCCTTCGATCTCAGATCGCCGATAATTGAATTTTTAAATTCGCGTTTGTACCAAAAGAAAAATTTCCGCTGACTCTCTTTTGCATTTTTATCGCGGGCAGTATATATTTTTTCCATTGTATATGGGTGGTATCCCGAGTAGTAAACCACGGTTGCCAAAGTCATTGGTGTTGGCGTAAAATCCTGAACCTGTTCAAGTTTGAAATTCATTTTTTTAGTTTGAATGGCAAGGTTTGCCATGTCTTCCGATTTGCTTCCGGGGTGGCTCGAAATAAAGTATGGAATCAACTGTTGGTTCAGTTTTTCCTCTCTGTTTATTTTGATGAACTCTGTGTTTAACTTCTCAAAAAGTTTAAATGGTGGTTTACGCATAAACTTTAAAACATCGTCCGACGAATGTTCGGGTGCTACTTTTAACCGTCCCGAAACATGGTGTTTTATAACTTCACGCAAATATTTACTATTGTTTTCGTCAGTATCTTTTCTTCCGGTTTTCTCCAGAATCATGTCGTAACGAATACCGCTGCCAATAAACGCTTTTTTAACTTTCGGATTCATACGAACCTTTTTATATAGGTCGAGCATCGGTTTATGGTTGGTGTCGAGATTTTTACAAATTGCAGGGAAAATACACGATGGACGTTTACAGCTTTTACAAATATCTAAATGAATGCCCTGCATTTTATACATGTTTGCCGATGGACCACCCAAATCGGAAATGTAACCTTTAAAATCAGGCATTTCAGTAACCTGTTCAACTTCCTTTAAAATAGATTTCTCAGAGCGGCTGGTAATAAATTTTCCCTGGTGAGCCGAAATTGTGCAAAATGTGCAGCCGCCAAAACAACCCCGGTGAATATTTATTGAGTGCCGAATCATTTCGTAGGCAGGAATTGCACCTTTATTATTGTAGCGCGGGTGCGGAAGTCGTGTAAACGGGAGGTCGTATAATTTGTCAATTTCCTTTTCGTTAAAAGTTGCCCAGGGCGGATTGACGACTATTTTTTTATCGCCCACATTTTGAGTTAGTTTTTTAGCCTCCATTTTATTCGACTCCTCTTCGATGTGCATAAAATTACGGGCAAATATTTTCTTATCTTTCAGACACTCTTCATGCGATGATAACTCAATTTCATCCCAGTTCTTTTTCGTTGCATGCTTTTTATCCGTGTCAATTAGAAACGAAGTTTGAGCAATGGTTGTCAGGTTTTCAACCGGAACACCTTTTTTCATCAGTCGGGCGAATTCCACAATAGATTTTTCGCCCATTCCGTAAAACAAAATATCGGCTTGCGATTCGACCAAAATGGAGGGCATCAATTTATCCGACCAGTAATCGTAGTGTGTTACACGCCGTAACGACGCTTCAATTCCTCCAATTACAAGTGGCACATCGGGGAATAATTTTTTTATGATTTTTGAATAGACAGTTGTTGCATAATCGGGACGGAAATTTGCTTTGCCGCCCGGTGTGTAGGCGTCGGTTGCTCGTTTGCGTTTGCCTGCCGTATAATGGTTTACCATCGAATCCATGTTTCCGCCGGTAACAGCAAAAAACAGATTTGGGCGTCCCAGCTTTTTGAAATCGCGTAAATCGTCTGTCCAGTTTGGCTGCGGAACAATGGCAACTTTTAATCCTTCTGCTTCGAGAATACGCCCGATTACCGCCGCGCCAAACGATGGATGATCAACGTATGCATCGCCGGTAAATAGTATTACGTCAATATCGTCCCAGCCATGTTTTGCTACCTCCTTTTTAGATGTTGGAAGCCAGTGTGTTATTTCCTGATTGTTTATTGCCATTAATTGTTATTATACGAACTCAACAAAAATAGTATTATTATATCTATTTAAGGGGCGTATTACAAAATGTGTTTTTTTTTGAATTCATAAATTGTAAAATAGCACACAGATGACGCTGACACAACAGATAATCGCTGATTAAGAGATAGATATCGGTGCAAATCAGTTTAATCTGTGCCATCTGCGTGCCCAAAACAATATGAATGTAAACTTATCGTGTGTCATTTTAAAATTTAATATTTTAGATGGTTGTAATTTATTTGTAATTATATTCATACAAATTTTTAATATGAAAATGATAATGCTTTTTACTGACGGAAGTGTAGATGTTAAAACCAATATTGGATTTGGGGCATATTTAATTGTACACGATTTTGATCAATCTTTGGATTCACTAAAAAAGCTTGTTCAAGTGAAAAGATTTGAAAACAGTTCGTCAACGAAATTAGAGTTGCAAACTTTATTGTGGGCATTAAATAAGATTAAAGACGAAAGGCAAAAGGTGATAATTTATACCGATTCTCAGAATATTATCGGGTTGCAGGGAAGACGTAAAAGGCTTGAGCAAAACAATTTCAGTTCTAGGAAAAATGTACGACTTAAAAATTATAAACTCTATCAGGAGTTTTATGGATTAACTGATTTGTTAGATTATGAATTGGTTAAAGTGCGAGGTCATCAGCAATCTTCAAAAAAGGATGACATTCATAAAATATTTACACTGGTTGACCGTGCTTCGAGACGAGCATTACGTGAATAGTGCTTGCCGGAAAACACCAATTTCTTCGTTACGCTTGTACTGAAAACAAACATTTACAAAAGTAAACTTATTGTTATTCAGCACTTCGCAAGCCTCGAACTTGATGCTTTCTGACTAAGCACTGTAAAATGGTGAGTTTTCTTGTGGAGACTAATTATAAATAAAATAAGAATTCTATCGCCCTGATAAAATCATAGTGGTGTACGATAAACTTCCACGGAAAATATACCTTTGCACCGCATGAAAAAATACAATGTAATAATTATAGGAGCCGGTCCGGCCGGGTTGCTTGCTGCCGGCAGAGCTGCCGAATTGGGTGGCAATGTTTTGATATTGGAGAAGATGCGTGCCGAGGGACGTAAATTGTTAATCACCGGGAAAGGGCGCTGCAACATTACAAACAATGCCACAATCCCCGAATTTATTACCCACGTTTTTCCAAACGGAAAATTTCTTCGCAACGCATTCTCGCAATTCTTTTCGCAAGATATTATCGATTTGCTTGAAAAATATGGTGTCGATGTTACTTTGGAACGGGGTGGCAGATATTTCCCCACGAGCAATAAATCAGCCGATATTTTGCAGGCACTTTTAAAATGGACAAAAGAACTAAATGTTGAAATAAGAACCGGCAACCGGGTGGAAAAATTGCTGGTTGAAGATGGTGCAATAAAAGGTGTTCGTGCTTATGGTGAGATTTTTTTAGCTGAAAAAGTGATTCTTGCCACCGGTGGAAAATCGTACCCTGCAACCGGCTCTACCGGCGACGGTTACGAACTGGCGCGACAAGTGGGACATAAAATAGAAAAACCAATTCCGGCTCTTGTTCCTGTGGAAACAAAAGGAAGCACCGCACAGAAATTACAGGGTTTAAATCTTAAAAACGTAAAAGCCGTTGTTTGGATTGACGGAAAAAAAGCGGGCGAAGCTTTTGGCGAAATGATATTTACACATTTTGGTTTGTCGGGACTAATTATTTTAACGCTCAGTAGGATTATGGTAAAAGCACTTCAAAATGAACAGAAAGTGGAAATTACCGTCGATTTAAAACCTGCTCTCGATGAGCAAAAACTTGACAGACGTTTACAGCGCGATTTAAATGAGCATGGAAAAAAACAACTAATCAATATTTTCAGAAGCTGGCTACCTGCCTCAATGATTCCGGTTTTTATTGAATTGCTGGAACTTGATCCTGAAAAAGCATGCCATCAGGTTTCAGGGAAAGAGCGGAAACGCATCAGACATTTAATGAAAAATTTGCGGTTCGATATTTCTCACAGCCGCTCGTTTAAAGAGGCAATAATTACTGCCGGCGGAATTTCGACCAACGAAATACGCCCAAAAACTATGGAGTCGAAATTTGTAAGAGGGCTATATTTCGCAGGTGAAATAATTGACCTCGATGCAGAAACCGGCGGATATAATTTGCAGATTGCTTATTCAACAGGATGGCTGGCAGGGAATAGTTTGTAGGTGTAGAGAAGAGAGTCGCAGTCGCAGAAAGAAAGTCGCAGTCGCAGTTTTCAGTCGCAGAAAAAAATAGAGTTGCAGTCGCATAAAGAAAGTCGCAGTCGCAGTTTTCAGTCGCACTTCAGTAAGTATTGGCTGAACACTGCGACTGAGCACTTTCTAAGGTATCTTTTTCACCCTCCCCACTTCGCCTGTTTCTAAAAGTACCTTTATACCGTGCGGATGGTTGGACGATTTTGTTAAAATTCGTTTTACAAATCCATTGGTCAGTTCGCCGGTTTGCTGGTGGTGCTTTTGAGTAATTTCCACTTCAAAACCCACCTCTATATTTTTTCTTATTCTACCGTCCATAATTTTATTTATTCATGCTCTCACAGGAAGTGAGAGCATGAATGTTAGCTACTTACTTAATCCCTTTATAACATTTGTCCAAATGTTCTTCCGATATTTTTTTAGTAAAAAAAGTAATAACCACTAAAACAATAATCGATATCGGCATTGCAATTAAAATTGGGTCGATAATCATCCATGGAAATTTTGTTGCAAGGGTTGGTTGTCCAAAAATTGCATCACAAATTCCAAGAGGTGCCGATTCTTTAACATGCAAAAATGTTAGAGCAAAAGCACTTGCTGCAATTCCCGAAACAATACTCCATGTTGCTGCTTTTTTTGTGGCTCTTTTCCAATAAAGTGCGGCAAAATATACAGGTAAAAAAGTTGCAGCACTAATGCCAAAGAAAATTGCGGTTCCACGTGCGATAATACTTCCCGGAAGTTGGTATCCGATAATAATACTTACTCCAATTGCTATTATAATTCCAATTTTTGAAATTAACATTGAATTGATTTTTTTCTTTGGAAAAAGATTTTCGATAAAATCTCGTCCAATTGAAGTTCCCATTGTATGAAATTGTGAACTTAGTGTTGACATCCCTGCCGAAAGCAGTGCAAGCATGAAAATGTAAACAAACCACTCAGGCATTGCAGCACGAATATAACCCGGAATAATTAAGTCTATATTTCCTTTTGCAACTTGTATTGCAAGTTCGCCCGACTCGTTAAAAAAGAACAGGTTTGATAAAGCTCCAACTGTAAAAATAAAACCTGTTGCTACAAAAATAAATACTCCACCAATAATAACGGCTCGATTCAATTCTCGGTTACTTTTAACAGTCATAAACCGAACTATTAATTGAGGCTGTGCCAGAACACCAATTCCAACACCAAGAATAATATTTGTTACCAGAACCCACCACCAGGCAGAATTAATTTTGGGGAACGCTGTCCAACCGATATGACCTTTTGCGCTAAGACTTTCGGGAACTAGGTTAGCCATATTTGTAAGTCCTTCGTGAGCAGCAGTTACACCGCCCAAATTTATATACGAATATATTAGTAGGAAAAAAAGGCTTAAAAACATTATAGATCCCTGAAGTGCATCGGTGTACATCACTCCTTTTAAACCACCGGCAATTACATAAGCTGCAATAATAAGTGAGAAAAATGTTAAAGCAATCGAGAAATCAATTTCAAAAATACTCTCGATAAAGCGTGCACCTCCAATTAATACAACCGCGGCGTATAAAGGCATGGCAATAAATATTACTGCACCACTAATTATCTGTATTCTTTTCGATTGAAAACGGTTTCCCAAAAATTCGGGAAAAGTATGTGCATCGAGGTTGTGTCCCATTTTTCGGGTTATTCGTCCAAAAAATATAAATGCAATAAAAACTCCGACCAAAATATTTAATACGGTCAACCAAATTAATCCCATTCCGTAAATAGCTGCAACTCCACCAAATCCGATAATTGCCGATGTTGAAATAAACGTTGCTCCATACGACATTGCCATTACAAATGGGTGAATATCGCGACCGGCAAGAAGATAATCTCGTGCAGTCTTGGTTTTTTTATATCCCAAATATCCCAAATAAGTAATTGCCAAAAGGTAAATTACCACAATAAATCCTAATGTAAATGTATTCATAACTAAGGTTTAAATTTCGTTTTGTATCTGTTCTTCTTTATCCTCCCAATTAAGGTCTTTTTCAATCTCGTCCAGACTGTCTTCCATTCCTTTGTTCCAGTTAATAATGCCATAAACAATACAGGCTATTAAACTAATAATTGCCATTAAATAACCAAGGTAAATCGCAGGGTCGTTTATTCCAAACATAATATTTAATTTTTAAAGTTAATTTCCATATATTTTTTCATCATCTAAAATCTGTAATCCATTTTCCATGAGTTTCTTTTGCGAATCGGCAATATCCGGTACATCTAAAATAAGAATAGCCGATTTTGTCTCCTGAATTATTCTTCCGTTTGCATTGTTGAAATTTACTTTTGCCTGTGCAACTTTGAGTAATAAATCATGCAGTCCGCCCGATTCATCTTTCATTTCCAACGCAATAATCTCTTTTAGTGCAACCGAAACACCTTCCGCTTCCAAAGCTTTATACGCTTTTTGTGGGTTGTTTACCAAAAGATTTAAAATACCCCATCCGTTTGATGTGTCGTTAATAGACATCGTGCGAATATTTATTTCATTCTTTTTGAGGATTTGTGTAATTCGCTCGAAGTGGCCAATTTTATTTTCAAGAAAAATAGAAACTTCGTATGCCATATTTTTTAGTTTAAAATTTAGAGTTTAAAGTTTCGAGTTTTTTGTAACCTGTAATTTTAGTAATCATCTATTTTAACCCATTATTTCGTTTATCGGCAACACGAACAGCTTTTCCTTCTGCGCGTGGAATAGAGCCTTTTTCAACTAGTTTTACAATTGGCTTTGCCAGAACTTCGTCTCTTATTTGTGTTGTAATTTGCTTTGTTAGCTGGTCTAATTTTCTTATATCTCCACTAAACCAATTTGGTTTTACTTCTACTTCAACAACCATTTCGTCAACGTCGTTAACCGTTTCGAGTGTAATTAAGTAGTCGGAGCCAACTTCAGGTATTTTTAATAAAACACCTTCAATTTGCATTGGGAAAACATTGCAGCCTTTAATAATAAACATATCGTCGGTGCGCCCGGTAATTCTGTCGATACGCCGGTGTACTCTTCCACATTTGCATTTTCCAGGAATAATTCGGGTAATATCACGGGTACGATATCTTATCAGCGGCATCGCTTCGCGGTCGAGTGTTGTCATTACTAACTCGCCATATTCGCCGTCGGGCACAGGTTGCAAAGTTTCGGGATCTATAATTTCAACATAAAATGCATCTTCCCAAATATGTAATCCGCTTTGGTAGGTACACTCGAAAGCAACACCGGGACCGTTCATTTCCGATAGTCCGAACGAATTGTATGCTTTTACTCCAAACATTGCTTCAATTCGCTGGCGTTGTTCCTCGGTGTGTGGCTCGGCACCAATAACTAAAGTATGTAGTTGAGTGTTTTTTTTCGGGTCTAAATTCTCCTGCTCGAAAACTTCATAAAGTCGCCCGAGATAACTTGGAATTGCATGTGCAACCGTTGTTCCATAGTCTTGCATCAGTTTAATCTGGCGTTTGCTATTTCCGGCACCGGCCGGAATACTCAAACATCCGAGTGCTTCAATTCCGTATTGAAAGCCAAGTCCGCCTGTAAATAGTCCGTACCCGCTGATGTTTTGAAATACATCGGTGTCGCGAACTCCTGCACAAAATAGCGAGCGTGCCATTAAATTTGCCCACGAATTTATGTCGTGCCTGTTATGAAAAATTACGGTTGGATTGCCGGTTGTACCACTTGAACTGTGTAACCGAATAATCTCTTTTTTTGGAAGTGTTAAAAATCCGTAGGGAAAATTATTACGCAAGTCTTGCTTTGTTGTAAATGGCAAGTCTTGTATTTGTGCAATATTTTTTATTGAGCCGGGCGAAATACCTTTTTTGTTAAATAGCTTATTATAATAAGGAGACTGAATTGCATATTCAATGGTTTTATTCAGTCGTTCAATCTGAAGTTTTTCCAGACTGCTCCTACTCGAAACCTCTAACTCTTCCTGCCAGTACTCTTTCATCATTTCCTAAAAATGGTACATTACCATTAAAAATAGTCTATTGTTTGTTGCGTTTACTTTGTCGGCATATAAACCATCATCGAAATTAAATGTACCACTACCATAATCTGCCGAGGTCATTTCGTATTCAAGAACAAGATTAATATTTTTAATATTATATGCAATGTGTGGGGCAACCCGATATACATTTTTTATGCTGGCTAATAAACCTGCAATTTTTGCTCCCGATTCAGGGAAATTATACAGAGGATCAGATGTTCCCATATTTCCTGAGATTCCTGTAAACAGACCTACTTGAAATTTCTTACCGTAAAGTATATTAAACAGAGCCGAGTAGTTATTATAATTTGTATAAGTCATCGCTCCGGTAGTAGTATTATAGTCTTTTACACCGTAGCCACCAAACATTGTTAAGTTCACCATATTTTGTCCCACCAGTCCTTTAGCCAAAATATAAAGTTTGTTTTTACTATAACCAACATACGCCATTCCAATTAAACTGGTGTTTAGTTCGTTTGTAGTGTAGCTTTTTCCATCGCTGCCTGTAGTAACATCGATAGGTTTTACTGCATTATACTGACCGGCAACACCCAGACTTAATCCGTTTGAGTTATAATAAAGCCCCAATACCATTTCCGGAATTACAGCATTTCTTTTTGCAAGATTTTTACTGTTTGTATTGGGAACAGGATAAAAACCTTTCGAGGTATAATGTTGTTCGTAAAGTGCTGTTGCCGATAAAGTTACTTTTCCAATACGGTAATCGAAATCAATTTGTGGCGATCTGTTAAATGGGTTAAACGGGCTTCCTGTATTAAGTCCGCCTACTCTGGGAAAAAATGCACCACTGCCATTCCATAACGGATGCCAGGTTTGGCCTACTAAAAGAGATGATTTCTCCCAGTCGAGTTTAATAAATGCTTTCCTTATTCTGAGTACTTCAGGATATTCGGTTACTATACCTGCAAAGTCAGTTTCGATATTGGCGGATGATTTAGCTCCAAATAGTTCAGGGCCTGTAATTTTCATGCCAAATCGTGTTGCCATTGCTGTGAGGTTGGCAATACCTTGTTGGTTGATGTGGTTACCATTACCATCAGTTCCTTTATATAACGGAACCAAATAGAAATTATCCATCGCTGCGGTTAAACCTTTGTACGAATCGTAATAAAACTCGTTTCTAATAAAACCATACAATTTTATCGATGGTTTTGATGAACTCTCTTTTTTCTCTTGAGAATAAGATGAAATTGTGAGGATACAAAATATCCAAACAAATGAAATTACTTTTTTCATTAAAAATAGTTTTGATTAGTTGATGTTTTAATAAATAATTGATTGCCCCCGAGATGAAAGAATTAGCACCCCGGGCGTATAAAAAAGAAATATAAAAGGTGAAAATATTTTTTTATATTTAACATATCGACAGCAAAAATAATAGAATTATAAGTTTTGCCAAACGAATTGTTATGAATTAATGTTCAAAACCCCTTATTTATTTTAATTTCAAATTAGAATGAATTTACACTATTCCACGTATGAAAAATGTTAATGTAATAAAACAGAAATAGGAGTGATATTAATCGTTTTAATTAAGCTGATATTATTCTTAGAAAATATTAATTGTTCCAAACATCAGAAATATATATCAGATAATTTTAATTACAACTAATTAATTAGTTGTGTAAGAATCAGTAAATCAAATTCATACAGGCTTCTGTCAGCAACTAACTAAGGATTTAGTTGGAAAACTAAGATATTAGTTATATGTTTGTGCCGGATATCCAAGATAGTTTTAAGTTTAATTTAAAAAGTTTAAAGTATGCTAATTAACTAAAACAATAGTTTATTAACTAATTAATTAGTTAAAGGCATGGTTTTTGTTATCTCAATACTCATGTCTCAAATTTTTAAATCTAAAAGAAAAATGAAACGAGCATATAAAAGTTTTTATACACAGGAGCATGATTATTGGCGAGTTCCATGTGTTACCATTAAAAACAAACACTTATAAACACATGAAAGAATTAACAAAAGCAGAAGAGCAAATAATGCAACTTCTCTGGAAACAGAAAAAGGCATTTGTAAAAGATATTATTGAACAGATGCCAATTCCAAAACCTGCATACAATACAGTTTCTACAATTATTCGTATTCTTGAAAGGAAAGGTTTTGTGGGGCACAATGCATACGGAAAAACACACGAGTATTTTCCTCTGATTTCGAAAAAGGAGTACACCGGAACTTATATGAAAAACTTTATGAGCAACTATTTCAGCGGCTCTTTTCAGGAGATGGTTTCGTTTTTTGCCAGAGAGGATAATATGAGTTTGTCTGATTTAGATGAGTTAATAAAAGATGTAAAGCACGATTTGGAAAACGATAAATCTGTTGAAGATGAATAGCACGGTGAATTTTATTTTAGAGTCGGGTGTGAGCATTTCGTTGCTTGCAATAATCTATATTTTCTTTTTGAGAAAAGAGACTTTCTTTAAATTAAACAGAATATTTTTATTGGGTTCGGTTATGTTTTCAGTAATTCTGCCTTTTCTGAAATTCAAGGTTTTTGCACCTAAATCAGTTATGCTTGCCGAAATTACCGTAACTCCTTACCGTAACCTATTGGAGGTTGCAACTATTTACAGTCACGATATTTCGGGCAATGTCGAGCAGGCAATACTTTCAACCAATTTATTAATTTTTGCTTATTTGGCGGGAGTCTTGATTTTTTTTGGAAGGTTTCTGTTTCGGGTGATTCAACTCACTTTATTAGTTCGAAATAATAAAGTTCAAAAACTGGATGGATTTAAACTTATTGTTTTGGAAAAAGATGTTAGTCCGTTTTCGTTTTTAGATTATGTTTTTGTTGGTCGTTCAATTAAAAACTCTGAAGGGTACGACAGGATGATTACGCACGAACTGGAACATATAAAACAGGGGCACACTTTCGATGTAATTATTCTCGAACTTTTAACTGTGTTTCAGTGGTTTAATCCGTTTATGTGGATGTTGCGCCGTGCCATTCGCGAAAATCATGAATTCCTTGCCGATCAGGCAGTTCTCGTTTCCGGTGTAAATCCCGGATATTATAAAAAGTTATTATTAAATCAGGTTGTTGGTGGTCAACTTATTATTGCCAACAGCTTCAATTATTCATTAATTAAAAATAGAATTAAAATGATGTCAAAAATAAAATCTTCAAAACTGGCAATTACAAAAATTACTTTCGGAATATTAGTAGCGGCAGTACTTGTAATTGCCTTTGCTTGCGAGCAAAAAGAGTCGGTTGATACAGACGAAGTTACAACTGAACAGACAATTGTATTGAGTATCGGTGAAAAACAAATTACTATTACCGGAGAAGATGCAATGGCGACAGTAAAAGAACTTTTGAGAAATAAACATCTAACCATTAATGTTTCAGATGAGGATAATATTACATATATGAATATTATTGAAAATGAGGTGGTAAAAAGTTCAAAAGTTGTTTACCCCAAGACATTGGACGATGGCTCTGAAATATTTTTTATTGTAGAAGAGATGCCCGACTTTTCCGGAGGTGAACTGGCATTAAGAAAATATATTGCAAATGCTGTTGATTATCCTATAGTTGCACAAGAAAATGGAATTCAGGGGAAAGTTTATGTCTCGTTTGTTGTTACAAAAGATGGAAGTATTGCAAATGCATCCATTGCCCGTGGTGTCGATCCTTCGCTTGATGCAGAAGCTTTACGAGTTGTAAATAGTTTGCCAAAATGGAAACCCGGGAAACAAAGAGGGCAGTTTGTAAATGTAAGTTATACTATTCCTATTAATTTTGTACTTCAAAAATAAAGCATAAAACTTTAAAAAAGTATGTCATTCCCGCGCAGGCGGGAATCTTTTCAATGAGAGTGGGATAGTAAATTTTGAGAGGATTTCCACTTTCGCGGGAATGATATTTAAAATAAAAGCCATGAAAGCCATTAAACACTCGTTAGTTATTATCCTTTTTGGTATCTCTTTTTTCTCATATTCGCAAGATGAAATTGATTTGCTGATTCTTAATAAAAATTATAAAGAGGCGTTAACCGAGATTGAAACTCAGCTAAATAAAAATCCTTCGGCGCAACTTTATTTTAAAAAGGGATTAATTTTTAACCGACTTCAAAAATATCAGGCGGCGTTAAAATCGTATTCTGAAGCTTTGCAGATTGAACCTGATAATACTGAAGTTTTAAGTGAAATGGCTGAAGGATTGTCAATTCTCGGAAATAATACCGATGCTGTTAACTTTTATAAAAAAGCATTGGAAATAGAGCCCGATAATCTTCCGCTATCGGGGAAACTTGGCAGGGTTTATATCAATCAGAAAAAATATAAGGAGGCATACGAAGTTTTTAGCAGAATCTATACAAAAGACTCAACCAATATTTATTGGAACAAACAACTGGCATATTGTTCGTTTCGGACTGGAGAACGAAAACAAGCAGTTTATTTATACGAGAATGTGCTCGAGGTAAACCCTCGCGATTATGGAACTTATGGAAACTTAATACATTCGTATAACTGGAAAAAAGAGGGGAGTAAAATTATGGTTTTAATTGGGAAAGGACTCCACGAATTTCCCAACGATGCAGAACTAATATTAGAGCGTGCGTATTATTTTTTTAGAAGTAAAAGATATGGACCGGCCATGATAAGTTTTGCAAAATATCTGAAAATTGAGAATGCTCCATCATACGAAGTTCTAATGAATTATGGAATAAGTACATATTTTGCCGGATTTGAAGAGGACGCTTTGGAGACTTTTAATAAACTGTTTACGATAAATCCAAACGACCCTTTAGTAATGTATTATAAAAGTTTATGCTTTAAAAAGTTGAAAAACTTTGAGGAGTCGGAAAAGATGATGCAATGGGCAATTGATGCTTCGATACCAGATTATGTGAGCGATATGTATCATCATTTGGGGCAAATACTTGGTCAGCAACGAAAGTTCGCCGAGTCGATAAAAGCCTTGCAAAAAGCAAATAAACTCAATCCTGGGAATTATGAAATACTATTTGAGATTGCCACAACTTACGAAGAGTTTAACTCGAATAAAACTCTGGCACTTAACTATTATCGCCTATATTTAAAAGAGGCAAACGAATCGGATAAAAACGTAAATTACGCATTCGACCGTATTAAAAAAATAAAGGAAGATCTGTTTTTTGAGGAGTAAAAAAAACGTTACTGCTCAGCAGATTTAAAGTTTTGATTATCAATAACCCTATGCTTTAGCTTGGGGGTAAATGTTGTGAGAGTCAGTGGTTTTGGCGAGATTTTTGTTTTTCTTAAACAAAAATCATAACAAAACGGAATAGCGACCAATGCTTTATATTTAAGTTGTGCTGCTGAGTAGTAACAAAAAAACACTTTTCGATAAGGAGGACATCTTTCTATTCTGAGTAGAAAAAGATGTCATCCTTTTTTTGCAAATTGCGATAGCATCCTTTTTGATTTTCCTCTAATGCTAAAAACCTTATATTTAAACCTTTAACCTTAGTAGGAAAATTAAATTCAATAGCCTACACAACCATATTACCTTATTTCTACGACAAGTTATTTTACACTAAGTCAGGATGTCTGCGACTGCCATTGAAAACTTTCTTTCTTTTGCTCAAACAGCGGTTGAAAAAAAAGAATTCCATCTCTCTGTCCACTGCTACTGAAAATTTATCGAGTATTCCCCAAATAAAAAGCCGTCTTTCATAAAGAAAAACGGCTTTAATTTTTATCTGTTATTTTTTTCTCTTATTCCTCACCCTTCGGGGGAGGTTAGGAGGGGGCTCCTATTTCTTATAAACTTTTTTATAACCATAAACTGCACTGTCACCCAATTCCTCTTCAATTCTGAGTAATTGGTTATATTTTGCCATACGGTCAGAGCGGCTTAACGAACCGGTTTTAATCTGACCAGAGTTTGTGGCAACTGCAATATCAGCAATCGTAGAGTCTTCGGTTTCGCCCGAGCGGTGCGAAGTAACAGAAGTGTAACCTGCACGGTGAGCCATTTCAATTGTATCTAAAGTTTCGGTTAATGTACCAATTTGGTTAACTTTAATAAGAATTGAATTTGCAGCACCAAGTTCAATACCTTTTTTCAGGTACTCAACATTTGTTACATAAAGGTCGTCGCCAACCAACTGACATTTATCACCAAGTTTTTCATTTAATAAAACAAAACCGTCCCAGTCGCCTTCATCCATTCCGTCTTCTACCGAATCGATTGGGAAATTGGCAACTAACTCGGCTATATAATCAACTTGTTCTGCCGATGTGCGTTTTGGAGCACCTTCACCTTCAAATTTTGTATAGTCGTCAACTCCGTTTACATAAAACTCCGAAGCGGCAAGATCCAGAGCAATCGAAACGTCTCCGCCATCTTCGGCACGACCTGCTTTATAACCCGCATTTTCAATAGCTTTAATAATGCTATTAAGTGCATCTTCAGTTCCGTTTAATGCCGGAGCAAAACCACCTTCGTCGCCAACGGCAGTACTTAATTTACGCGCTTTTAAAACAGCTTTCAACGAGTGAAAAACCTCAGCACCCATTCTTAAAGCCTCGCGGAAAGAAGGAGCTCCAATTGGGCGAATCATAAATTCCTGAAATGAAATAGGAGCATCGGAGTGAGACCCACCGTTAATAATATTCATCATCGGAACAGGCAGTGTTTTTGCATTTATACCACCAATGTATTTATACAACGGAAGTTCGCAATAATCGGCAGCAGCTTTTGCAACAGCCAACGAAACTCCCAACATTGCGTTAGCACCCAAATTCGATTTGGTTTTCGTTCCGTCCATTTCCAACATTTTGTTGTCAACGGCAGTTTGGTCAGTGGCGTCCATGCCAATCATCTCTTTGGCAATTACGTCGTTTACGTTCGCAACAGCCTTTAAACATCCTTTACCAAGGTAACGACTTTTGTCGCCATCGCGTAATTCAAGTGCTTCGTTTTCGCCGGTCGATGCTCCCGAAGGAACAGCTGCACGACCAAATGCACCACTTTCTAACAGTACTTCAACTTCTAAAGTTGGGTTGCCACGAGAATCTAAAATCTCTCTTGCTTTTACATTGCTAATTAACATTGTGAGTAGTTTTTATTGTTTATAATAATATCTGTTTATATCAGTAAATCAGACAGTTGATGCCGATTTGCCAAAAGCATTACAAAGGTAGTAATTACTTCTTTTGCAAAATAATGGATGTATTACAGGTTTCGATTATTTGATGTTGGGTTAACTTAAAAATTGTTAAACATAAATGTAAACTGCGACTGTAACTTTCTTCCCTGCCTCTAATCTACTTTCTAAAAACAACCTTCAATTTAACTGTCGATTTTACCCGTTTCTCATCTTCTGTTTCGGGCAACCATTTAGGACCTGTTAAAACTATCTCTTTTGCCCTCGAAAATAGCAGAGAGTCAGCACTGTTTTTATTTTGAAAATTTGATATTAATCCCAGCGAATCAATATCAAATTGAATTTTTACAACAACTTTTTTCTTATCAAAATTATCAGAAAGCAGTGCAACCGAATCCAAATAAATTTTATAATTTTCGAAACCACCGGAGGGAATTGCTTTGGTATCAATTCTTTCAATCTCCGGTTCGGCAGGAGGAGCCGGAACTGCCGCCCCAACAACTGCATTTACCGGTGCTGCCTGGTAGTACTGAATGTTTTTGGCTCGGGTACTTTTTTTTGTAATATTATCAGGTTCAACACTAAAACTTTCACTTTTAGTCTCTGGTTTATCAGTCTCTGTTTCATCTTCAACAATCACAACACTTTCATCTTGATTATTTAATTGTGTAACCTCTTTTTTTGGAATGCTATTTTTGGCAGCCGATTTTTTATACATTTTATTTTCAACAATAGTTGATTTTGTCGCTGTTGCAGTTACCTCTTTATTTTCAATCTGAGGAGTTATTTCAACCTCATCGGTTTTTTCTGTATCTTTTTCAACTATTAAAATTTCTCTGTTATTAATTGGTTTATTGTATTGTTTTTCCAATGTTTTTGTCTCTGCCATTTCCGATACCATATTTTGGTCTCTTACCTCCATCCATACAACTCCTGCCGAAACCACAAGCAAAATGGAGGCTGCCGCTGCGAAACATCTAAAACAATTTCTCTGTTGAGGTTTTATTTTTGCTGTAATTTTATTTAAATCATTTTCAATATTTTCCGGCGAGATTGTTGCTAAACCTTCCAAAGCCTCCGCTTCAAAAGGATGTTTTTGCAACTCCTTTTCAAACAGATTCCTTTCGGTATCGGTCATTTTATTTTCCAAATACCGAATAAAATATTCTTTGTCGATATGTAATTTTTTATCGGTCATTTCTCTGTTTCCAAACAAATTTTTAAATTTCTTTTCCCGTTCTGAATAAAACTTTTAACCTTTTTCTCCTCAATATTTAATTGGCTTGCAATTTCGCGGTAACATCTGTTTTCGTAATAAAATAGTTGAATACATTTTTGTTGTTCTACTTTCAGTTTTGCAATACAATCTGCCAAAGCCTTTTCCAATTTTGCATTTTGTTCCTCGTCAATAGGATGCATTTCTGTATTCTTTTCCATAAAATTTTCCATCTCATTATCTGTCGAAACGGAAAAATGGCTACCCGGTTTTGTTTTACGCAGCTCCATTAAACAGTAATTTTTGGTAACTACATAAAGCCAACTTTTAAAATTGGTAATTGTATGTCTATTTATTTCAACCAAAACCTTTTCATACAATTCAATTACTGCATCTTGTGCAAGCTCCCTGTCTTTAAAGTATTTTAAGCAAACTCCGTAAACCAAATGCATATAATACGAATACAACTCTCCCAGAATTTCCTGATTATTATTTTTCAGGTAACTCTCCAAAAGTTCTGCATCAGTCTGGGCTTCCTTATTTCTATTAAAATTAATAAGCTGCATTATTTTCTAAAACTAATATTTTTCGGGGTATTTCCTTCATTCCCAATAAATTTTTTATGCAAGTCATGGTATGACTTCCCGTCATGCTATGACAATGACTAAAACCAAACTTATTATTGATACAGTATTTTATATTACTTTTTCGTTTACAATTTGTAGTTTTGAAACCAAATTAAAAAGACAATTAAAATGAGAAATATTTTAATGATTATTATTGTTGCAGCTTTAGCATTTAGTTGTAATTCAACTTCAAATAATGATAGTAAAATGGAAGTAAACAAGGTTATAAAACAGAAAGCTGACGAATTTGTTTCGTTTAAATTAACAACCGATTTAACTGTTTTAACCGAAAAGGAAAAACAGATGCTGCCAATTCTTTTGGATGCTGCCAAATTAATGGAAGAAATTTATTGGATGGAAGCGTACGGAAACAGAGATGAACTTTTTAGTGATGGACTTGACAAATACACCGAAAAATTCCTGAAAATAAATTATGGTCCCTGGGAACGTTTAAATAATAACGAACCATTTATTGATGGATTTAAAACAAAGCCTGTTGGTGCAAATTTCTATCCTGCAAACATTACAAAAGAGGAATTTGAAAAGTGGAACGATAATACAAAAAACAGTCAGTATACACTGATTCGAAAGGGCGAAGGCGGAATATTAAAGTCTATCCCATTCCACATCGCATTTGAAACGCAAGTTAAAAAAGCTGCTGATTTGCTGTTAAAAGCTGCTGCACTTGCCGAAGATTCAGGACTGCAAAATTATCTCGAAAAACGTGCTGATGCACTTTTAACCGATGAATATTACGAAAGCGATGTTGCATGGATGGAGATGAAAAATAACACCATAGATTTTATAATTGGTCCAATAGAAAATTACGAAGACCAACTGTTTGGGTACAAAGCTGCACACGAATCGTTTATCCTTATAAAAGATAAAAGCTGGAGCGAAAAACTGGTTAAATATGCGGCATTACTTCCGGGTTTGCAAAAAGCTTTACCATGCGATCAGAAATACAAAAATGAAACTCCCGGAGTAGATTCGGACATGAATGTTTACGATGCCATTTATTATGCCGGCGACTGCAACGCAGGAAGTAAAACCATTGCCATAAATTTACCCAACGACGAGCGGGTTCGCGAAACAAAAGGCAGCCGCAAATTACAACTTAAAAATTCGATGCAGGCGAAATTCGATAAAATACTAATACCAATTTCGGAACTGCTAATTGCAAAAGATCAGCAAAAACATGTAAAGTTTGAGGCATTTTTCGAGAATACAATGTTTCATGAAGTGGCGCATGGTTTGGGAATGGGAAACACCGTTAATAAAAGTTCGACAGTTCGCGAGGCTTTAAAAAACACTTACACTTCTATGGAAGAGGGAAAAGCTGATATACTCGGTTTGTGGTGTGTTTATCAGCTCAACGAAATGGGTGAGATGGGCGAAAAAGATATGATGGATAACTTTGTAACTTTTATGGCTGGTATTTTTCGCTCGGTACGTTTCGGGGCTGCCAGTGCACACGGGAAAGCAAATATGATGCGGTTCTATTATTTTCAGAAAACAGGGGCATTTACACGCGACGATGTAACCGGAACTTATCGTGTTAATTTCGAAAAAATGAAAGTTGCAATGTTAAATCTTTCGGCCGATATTTTAAAAATACAGGGTGATGGCGATTATGAAACTGCGAAAAAACTGATTGAAGAGAAAGGATTTATTCGCAAAGCACTTCAAAAAGATTTGGATAGAATTAGTAACGCCGGAATTCCGCGAGATATTTTCTTCGAGCAGGGTGCTGAAGTCTTAGGATTGTAGCAGTTAATGTGAAATGAAGGAGGATTTATATTTTGAACGGGTTTTCTCATGGAGGAATTCAATGGTATCATAATATATTAAAATGGATTTTCAGAAAGAAATAATATTACACTACAACAGGTTAAAAGATATTTGCCTTGAAATTTGGGAGCCGGAAGATTTGGCGAAAATCGAAAAAGCTTTTCTATTCACTAAAAATATAATTGGCGAAAATAGGTTTAAAACCGGTGAGGTTATTTTATCCCATTCGTTGGAAGTAGCCATAATAATTGCCAAAGAAATTGGATTGGGACCCGATTCAATTGTTGCCGGATTACTGCATAATGTAATGTACGCAGGTTTGGAGAAAAAAGCCACTAAAGAGGATATTGAAACGGAGTGTAATAAGTCTGTTTATTCCATTTTAGAAGGAATGGCAAAAGTTAATGCACTGGGTACCGATACAGTTGATTTGCATTCGGAAAATTACCGGAAATTGTTGTTGGCAATGGCGGGCGATGTTCGTGTTGTTATCATAAAAATTGCCGATCGTTTACAGGTTTTACGAAATCTTAGTTTCTACGAACACGAGATCCAGGAGCGATTAGTTTCCGAAACTGTACATTTATATGCTCCGCTGGCGCATCGGCTGGGTTTGTACACCATCAATTCTGAGTTGTTAGATTTGTGTCTGAAATTTCAAAAAACAGATTCGTATAATTATGTTGTTAACCGATTAAAGGAGACCGAAACTGAGCGTACTAATTTTGTTGCCGAATTTGTTAAACCCATCGAAAAGAAGCTGAAAAGGAAAGGATTTACTTTTTCGATGAAAGCCCGTACAAAATCTATCTCGTCTATTCATAATAAAATGAATACGAAAAATGTGTCGTTCGACGAAGTGATGGATCTGTTTGCGATTCGGATTATTTTAGAGTCGAAGCCGGAGGATGAAAAATCGGATTGCTGGACTGCCTATTCATTTGTTACCGAGGAGTATCAAACCAATCCGAAACGGCTGCGCGATTGGATTACCATTCCAAAATCGAACGGTTACGAAAGCTTGCACACAACTGTAATGGGACCGCAGGGAAAGTGGGTTGAAATTCAGATTCGTACAAAACGAATGGATGAAATTGCTGAAAAAGGATTGGCGGCTCATTGGAAATATAAAGGTGGAAAGGCAAACTCGGGATACGATGCGTGGCTGGCAAATATTCGCGATGTTTTGGAAAATCCCGATGTTAATGTGGTTGATTTTATCGACCAGTTTAGTATGGATATTTACAGCGACGAAGTTTTTGTTTTTACCCCAAAAGGAGATTTAAGGAAACTACGGCAGGGTGCTACAATGCTAGATTTTGCTTACGAAATTCATTCGGGATTGGGAGATACTTGCGTGGGAGGCAGGGTGAATGGAAAGAAAGTTACTTTAAAATATGAGTTGAAAAATGGAGATCATATCTCCATCGACACCTCAAAAAACCAGAAACCAAAATTAGATTGGTTAGATTTTTTGGTTACATCAAAAGCAAAAAGCAGAGTTAAAACAAGCTTAAACGAAGAACGCAAAGTTCAGGCTTCGCACGGGCGCGAGACTTTAATCAGAAAATTTAAAAACTGGAAAATAGAGTTGAATGATGAGGTAATCAGAAAAATATTGAAACATTTTGACTTTAAATTTGCAGTTGATTTTTATTACGAACTGGCAATAGGCAAAATTGCACCGCTTGACGTAAAAGCAATTTTTGTTGAAAAAGAGAAAGAGGAGGAGAGTACCAAGCTGAAAGTTGAAGATTTGTTGCCAACGGACGAAACCAAAGATTTATCTTTCGAAGGCGGCGACGATTTTTTAATTATAGATAATAACCTGAAAAATATTAATTACAAACTGGCACAATGTTGTAATCCCGTTTTTGGCGATAAAATTTTTGGGTTTGTTACTATCAGCGAAGGGATAAAAATACACCGGCGCAATTGTCCGAATGCACCTGAAATGATGCAGCGTTACCCATATCGTATAATAAAATCGAAGTGGCGCGATACAACCAGTAAAAGTTCATTTCTTACTACGTTGCATATTTCTGGTGTTGACGAAGTGGGAATTGTTACCGAAATTTCGCATGTAATTGCCAAAGATATTGGTACACAAATGCGTTCAATAAATATTGAGTCTGACAAAGGTAAGTTCGAAGGTGTACTAAAAGTATCAGTTTATAGTCTTGAACATCTCGAATTTTTAATAAATAAGCTGAGTGCTGTAAAAGGAGTGGTTTCAGTTACAAGGGGAGAGAAGTAAAATATGAAAATATTAATTGCACCAAATTCGATGAAAGGAAGTTTAAATGCTTTCGATTTTGCTGATATTGTTGAAAAAGCTTTTCTATCGATTTCTGATGAGTTTGAAATTAAAAAACTTCCGGTTGCCGATGGTGGCGATTTTACCGGCGAAGTGTTGCAACGAAGTTTAAATGCTAAAAATATTTTTGTTGAAGTGCGGGGTCCACTTGGAGAGACGGTGCAATCTAAATATGCAATTTCAGAAAATGTTGCAATTATTGAAATGGCAGATGCATCGGGAATGAAATTGGTTGACAATAAATTGTTGAATCCTCTGATAGCTTCGTCGTACGGAACCGGACAACTTATTAACGATGCGATTAGTAAAGGTTGTACCGAAATATTTCTTGCAATTGGAGGAAGCGCAACCGTTGATGGCGGAATGGGAATGATGGCAGCTCTTGGATTTCGATTTTACGATAAAAACAAAATTGAACTTGCCGGGAATGGTGAGAATTTAGCCAAAATTAAAACCATTCAAAATCCAAAAAATCATACTAATATTTCGATTAAAATAATTTGCGATGTGGATAATCTGCTTTTGGGAGAAAAAGGTGCAGCGGCAGTTTTTGGACCTCAAAAAGGAGCAACTTCTAATATGGTAATTGAGCTGGAAAAGGGTTTGAAAAATTTGGTAGATATTATTTATTCTGAGACAGGAAAGAAACTGGATTTGATAGAAGGTGGGGGAGCGGCAGGCGGAGTCGCAATTCCGTTGGTTGCATTTTATAATACCGAAATTGTTCCGGGAGCCAACTTTATTCTCAATCAATTAAATTTTGATGAACAGGTAAAATGGGCGGATATTGTAATTACCGGCGAAGGAAAAATTGATTCGCAAACATTAAATAATAAAGCTCCATTTGCGGTAGCAAAAGTGGCGCACAAAAATAACAGACCTGTTTTTGCTATTGGTGGACAAGCAGATTTGGCAGCATCGTTGTCGGTATTCAATAAAATTTATAGCTTAACAAACAATCAGATAAATTTGGAATATGCCATAAAAAATGTGAAACAACTTCTGTTTGATGTTTCTGTTGAACTGGCAAAAAATGTAATGCATTCGCACAAAAAAGAAAAGTAATAGATTTAAATGAACAGTGAAAAATTAAAAAGGGTGCAGGAACTTATTCAGGAAGAAAAAGCACTGGCAGCCCAAAAAGTTTTTAACAATATTGAACCTGAAGAATCGGCAGCATATTATTTTACTAAAGGAGTTTTAGAACAAAAATTTCAAAACTGGGGCGATGCAATAAATGCTTTCGCAAAAGTTATTGAAATGGAACCCGACAATGCCGAAGCAAAAAACAATTTGCACCTTATTCAAAATATTTTGAACTTTTGGAATCCCGAAATGTTTAATCCATAGTTTTTGAAAATACAATATAGTTGGCAAGATAATTGATAATTCATGTTGTTATTAAAAAAACAACATTCGTAAAGACTGTATTTTAGGTTTTTAATTCATTATTATTACTTTTGACGCTTGTCGAAAAAAAATTAGATAAAAATTAAATAATAATCATAATAATAAAAAGAAAATTAATGATGAAAAGAGTAGTATTATTAGTTGTTGCTGTTTGTTTTACAGTTTTGACATTTGCTCAGGACGCAGCAGAAAAAATTAATCAGGCAAACGAAGCCTTAAAAGGGAAAGATTATGCTAAGGCACTTGAACTATACGAAGATGCAATGAGCAATTTGGGTGACGTTCAGGTTCCTGAGACTATAAATTACAATATCGGATTAGCTGCATATAACAGCAAAAATTACGAAAAATCTGTCACTTATTTCGACAAAGCAATTGCTGCAAATGCAAATGTTGCAAAATCACACGATTACAAAGCACGGTCGTACAGCAAACTTAAAGATTATACAAATGCCATTGCCAGTTACGAAGCTGCTATTGCTGCAACTGATGGCGATGCAAAAGTGTTGGTTTACAACGGTGCAATAGCTGCGTATAAGGGAAAAGATTACGATAAAGCTGTTGATTGGTTTACACAATCGGTAGAAAATGGTTATAAAGGAGCAACTGCACAGTACTACAAAGCGGCCGTTCTGAAAAAACAAAAGAAAAACGACGAGTACAAAGCTGCTTTAGAAGCTGGAGTTGAGATGTTTCCGGGCGACAAGAAAATGGCTCCCGCGTTAGCAAAAATTTATGTTGGCGAAGGAAATGTTTTATACAAAAAAGGTGCAGCAATTTTAAGTGCAGCTAACGAAAAAATTAATGCAGGTACTCTAAAAACTGACGATGCAGCCTATACCGCTGAAGTGGATAAAGCTAAAGTTGAGTTTAAAGCTGCAATTGTAATTCTTGAAAAAGCACAAGCATTAGATTCTTCAAATGCAAATGCTAAAACCCTTGTAGATGCTTGTAAAGCAGTTTTATAAGAGGATATAGTTTTCATAAAAAAAACCGTTTCAGTTTTGCTGGAACGGTTTTTTTTATGGTTGCGAAATAAGCGATTACTTAAATTTGATTAGCGATTGATTAATAGTTTTTGATTAGCTTTAACTGAACTATTATTAGTTAACTGGCAATTATAAATGCCATTCGGAAGAATGGAAAGATTAAGCTGAACTTGATTTTTCCCGGGTTGAAAATTACCAAGTTCTCTCTGTAAAACGACTTTTCCGTTTAAATCTACGATAACAAGATTTAACCGTTCGGTAGTTTTATTTTGAAAGGCAAAAGTAGTAGTTGATGAGGCCGGATTGGGATAGATATTAAAATCGAGATCTTTAATCTTATTATAATCTATTCCAGAAGCGCTTTCGGCTATAAAACTAATACAATTACCATAGGCTGTTCCGGCACTGTTGGTTGCAAACGCTCTTGCATAATAGGTTTCTCCCTCAGTAAGTCCTTCAAGTGTTGCAGAAAATGTTAGTGTACCGTTGCCTCTTATTTCTACGTTGTTGTCTAGTGTAGGGTTGTAAATTGTTCCCCATGCAATACCTTTGGATATAATCGTATTATTACCGTCTTCGATAACATAACCTTGCACAGTAGCACTTGTTGTTGAGTTGTTCCCAGAAAACTCGGTGGTAACGGTTGGTAGTTCAATCACCCCATTTTTTAAAACGTAAGCATCCCAAACAGCACTCCTCATAATGTCTGACGTTATATAATATTCAAATATTGATATTTGAATTAATGTTGCGACTTCTTTTGGATTATTGTCTGCTATTAGTTTTTTTAGTTTAGGGTCAATTTTATTCAAATAGTTGCTGAAATTGGTATTTAAACTGTATTTGGAAGCACTTTTCAATTCATCAAATATTGAGGCCGATTTTTCGGAGTTTGAAATAGAATCCATTGCCCTGTACATTCTTGTATCGGCACTATCGGGGAAAAATGGATCTTCTAAATCTAACAAGCCATAACTTGCTATTATGGTATCGAATTTTAAACAGAATGCTTCGAGATCCTGATTACTTACTCCTGCTTCATTCATACTAAGAATATAGCCTGGATATTTAGTTTGTAGTATATTATATGTACCGGCACCATCCGTTCTGTAGTAATCGATAGTAGCTAACCTGAATTCTGCATTTTTCATATTTTCCAATGCTCTGTAAAGTAGTAATACATAGTTAGTTCCAATAATACTATCATATTTTGTCTCTTCCAGAGTTTCGATGACCTCATTGTAGTTGTCATCAAAATCTTCATCGTCAAATTCGTAATCCGATAACACTAATTCAACCGTATCTAAATATGTTTCAACATATTCACTGTCGAAACCAATCATGTTTAACGTAACCATAAACCAAGGATATTTATAATTAAGTATTTGAAAAGCAGTAGAATCTCCGACCATTTTATAGGCTGATTTTGAACAATTAACTCTACTTCCCATATTGTAACAAACAGTATGGGTCGAACCGTTAGGATACTTTGTAACCGATTGTCCGTGACGTTGACCGTTTACCATAGTAACACTCTCTGTAAACCGAAGATCAAAACCATCATCTCTTTCAATAGTAATGGGACCGTGCCATCTTCCATATTCATCGTGTTTTCCTGTTAAAACTTCTGTTTTCCCATCCGAGTACGTTTTAGCTGTTTCAATAACACCGTCTCCTAAATCTCTTGATTGTTGATTTACCCCGGGAATGGAACCTATTGCAAAATAGATAAATATGCCAAAAACGATTACTGATAACATGGATTGCCAAAACGATTTTTTAAGTAGTTTAATTTTCATGATTTTTAATTTTAGTTATTTTATTTCCAACAATAATTCCAATAATAATTCCTGTTATTCCAAAAGCAATGTCTTGAATGGAAAATGTTCCCCGTATAATCTCAAAATATTGGAGGGTTTCGAAGCCCAGTACCAAAACAGGAATAGTAGCCAGCCAAAAATATTTTATTTTCGACTTACTACCAGACCAAATTCCTACGATTAGCATAGAATATGCAAATGCCCACAATCCGTTGGGAAGAGAATAAATGACAAAGTCGGGTAGTAAAAAGCGCGATGAAACGGAATGCAATCTAATCGTGTCTATCAAATTACCAAAGCCAATTTCATCAATCCAGCTAAAAAACAGATGCTCTGACGGTCGCCAAAGTATATAAATTGTCCCACCCAATAACAGAGTTAAAAATGATAGCAATAGGAACAACACAGTTGCACGTTTAACAGAGAGATGAAGAAATCGGTTGTTCATATTGTTGTAATCAAAGTAGTTACATACAAGTTAATTTATTTGAAGAACAAAAGCAAAATCTTTTGTAGGTTTGATAAATAAAGTTAGAATAAACAGTTTCTTTTAAGGATATTGAACTGATTTATTACCATAGAATAATGATAGAAATATAGTAGTTAACAATTCAATGTTAATTGTTTATACAAAAACATACCCAACTACTTGATTTTTCTCTAAAAAAGTATTTTCTTTGCAAGCCGTTAAAATAACGAGTATAATTGATAATCAAGAAATAATATAGAAATGTCACGAGTTTGTCAAATAACAGGAAAAAAGGCGATGGTGGGTAACAATGTTTCTCACTCGAAAAGAAGAACCAAGCGAAGGTTCAATGTAAACCTGTTTAAAAAGAAATTTTACATATCCGACGAAGATCGTTGGGTTCAAATTAATGTGTCTGCTGCAGGTATTCGTACCATCAATAAGAAAGGTGTTAAACCTGCATTGTTAGAAGCTCAGGCAAAAGGTTTTATCGATAAATTTTAAAGAGCTTAAATAATGGCTAAAAAAGGAAATAGAGTTCAGGTAATTCTCGAATGTACAGAGCATAAGAGCAGTGGTGTGGCCGGAACGTCAAGATACATCACCACCAAAAGTAGGAAAAATACTCCTGAGCGCATGGAATTGAAGAAGTATAATCCGATTCTGAAAAAAGTAACAGTTCATAAAGAAATTAAATAAGAGTTATGGCAAAGAAAACGGTTGCAACATTACAAAAAGGTGCTGGTAAAGGGTATGCCAAAGTTATTAGAATGGTAAAATCAGAAAAATCCAGCGGATACTCTTTTAAGGAAGAGATAATTCCGAACGACGACGTTAAAAATTATTTCAAAAAATAATTCAACGATATTCTTATACAAGGAGAGCTTTCATTTTTTGATGAAGGCTTTTTTTGTTTACGGTAACCGTTAATCAGCGTTACATCAAAATTATTACTATTTTCACAGCTTGAAATTGGATAGATATGGCATTATTTGGAAGTTTTAGTAGAAAGAAAAAGGAAAATCTCGACCAGGGACTTTCAAAAACAAAGGAGAGCGTATTTAAGAAACTGGGGCGTGCCGTTGTTGGTAAGTCGAAAGTTGATGACGAAGTTCTTGATAATCTCGAAGAGGTTTTAATAACTTCTGATGTTGGTGTTGATACAACTCTTAAAATTATTAAGCGTATTGAAGAGCGAGTTCTCAACGATAAATACATGGGAATTAGCGAGTTGAATTCTATTTTAAAGGAGGAGATTGCTGCACTTCTAGAAGAGAATAATTCTGCTGATGTTTCTGACTTTGAACTTCCGGATACTGACGGACCTTATGTAATTATGGTAGTTGGGGTTAATGGAGTTGGCAAAACAACAACAATTGGCAAACTTGCATATAATTTTAAGCAAGCCGGAAAATCTGTGGTTTTGGGTGCTGCCGATACTTTTAGGGCAGCAGCAATTGAACAGTTAGAAGTTTGGGCAGAAAGAGTTGACGTGCCAATTATAAAGCAAAAAATGGGTTCCGACCCGGCTTCGGTTGCGTTTGATACGCTTGCATCGGCTAAAGCTACAAATGCTGATGTAGTAATTATTGACACTGCCGGACGTTTACACAACAAAATTAATTTGATGAACGAGCTTTCGAAAATTAAGAAAGTTATGCAGAAAATTATTCCCAATGCACCGCACGAAGTTCTGCTAATTTTAGATGGTTCCACAGGGCAAAATGCTTTCGAACAGGCTAAACAGTTTTCGCTTGCCACCGAAGTTACAGCACTGGCACTTACAAAATTAGACGGAACTGCAAAGGGTGGGGTAGTGATTGGTATTTCAGACCAATTTAAAATTCCGGTAAAATATATTGGTATTGGCGAAAAAATGGAACATTTGCAGATTTTCAGACGACGTGAATTTGTTGAGTCGTTGTTTTCATAATTGACGTTTTTGGTGTTTCGTCATTCCGAATTTATTTCGGAATCTGCTTCTAAAGGCTGAGATGCTGAAATAAATTCAGCATGACGTTATCTGCTAATTATTATAAATTTTAGAACGTCACCCTGAACTTGTTTCAGGGATTTTTAAATAATTGAATTTCACATAATGATTAAAATCAATAAAATAGAAATCAAAAATAAAATTGAATCTGAAATTCTGAAAACCGAACAAAAGGTTGCAGAATATAAAGAATTAACACGCCCAATTGAACCCGAAAATGCCATTGGCAGAATCTCGCGGATGGATGCCATAAACAATAAAAGTGTTGTTGAAGCAGCTCTGCGAAAAGCAGTTATGAAATTAAAAAATCTGAATATGGCACTCACGAAAATTGACGATGATGATTTTGGAATATGTATTCGTTGTCATAAACCAATTCCGCTGGGACGGATTTTATTTATGCCACAAGCACGAAGTTGTGTGGCATGTTCGCAGTAACTCATGCGTTTTGGTTTTCCTGCCATCTGTAAATTCTATTGAATTATTAAAAAAAAATATCAACAAAAACTAAAACTGCGAGAGGGGAGCAGCTTCGTCCTAAATATCCATGAAATGTGAAGCAATTTCAAAAACGGGACATTTATCAATCTCTAAGCATCCCCTTCTACCAAATAGGTCATAGAAAGTTGTTGTATAATGTTTTTCTTTGCATTAAACTGGGTGGATTATATCTTCAGGTTTTGGGGAAGCAGCTCGTCCAGCCTGTTTACTTTGTGGTGCGGTATTACTTTTAACACTTTTTTTAGTCACTCGAACGGGTTCACGTTGTTCTTTTTGCATGTCACAAAAAATGAGTAAAACATTGCTACCCTTTCTGCCCCACGTGCCGAGCCTGCAAACAGGTAGTTCTTTCTGCCCAAAGCAATGGGACGGATAGCATTTTCCGCAAAATTATTGTCTATCTCCAACGAGCCATCTTTTAGGTAATTCATCAGTTTATCTCATCGGGGAATGCAATATGCCGTTGCCTTGCCCATTGGCGATTTTGGCAGGGCGGTTTTGTAAGTTTCGATAATCCATTTGCCAAGTTCGTTCAATATGGGCAATGCCTTTTCTAGCCGTAAAGCATGCCTTTGCTATAGT
>JAJRSD010000111.1 GCA_024278975.1 Bacteroidota bacterium | reverse complement strand
TGCTTCTAATTCAACTGCACTTAGAAAAGACCTTCCACCTGCAATTGGATATTATTTAGGCTTCTTAGTTGTAAAATATAGTATAGATAATTTGGGTTATACGTTTGAAGAGTTGTTATCAACTAAACCAAATAAGTTAAAAAAGATAGGAAAAAAAGCATTAAAGGAATTAACAAAAACTACCACCAACAAAACAATATGTAAAAGTTGTTGACGAAAATACAATTGGTGGCTGGATGTTTTTTAGAAGTCTGTTTCCGCTCTTTACAATTATTGCACGTAATAATTCTGATGAAAATATTTATATCCAGTCAGTTAAATTAAACGGAAGCCCATTGGACAGATATTGGATTACGCACAACGAAGTAGTAAATGGGGGCACTTTGGAATTAGAAATGGGCAAAGAACCATTATTAAATTGAATATAATCTTAAACTATGAAAAATCTAATTTTTATTGCAATTGCATTTTTTGCTTTTACAAGCTGTTCTACAAAACAAAAAAAGAGTAATAAACTTCGTCCAACAGGAGTGGAGTTTAAAAAAGAAACCCTTAAAAGATTGGGTTCCAGAGGCGATAACTGGTGTATAACTTGGGCAAAAGACGGGTCTCAGATTGTCTCTATGGATGATGGCAACTGGCTTGATTTACCCGGAGCAAATTATCACAACCATCTTTACCGAATAATTGGGGAATCTGATAATTTCAGAAGAGAAGATATTCCCAACTATCCCGATTTAAGTGCAGGTTTAGATAAAGGTGCTGGTAGTTGGTTTGGCTACGGAATTGTAGCGGTTGACGATGATTTATATTCTGTTATTTCAAAAACTCCGGGCACAAGTTGGTCGGGTCCGTTTACTGGAATTAAATTATTGAAATCATCGGATAACGGTGCTTCGTGGAGCCGAATTAACAGAAACGGCAATGAGTTACTACTTGGTGTACGGGACAGCATGAGAAATGTGGTGAATAGCGAAGAGATGTTTTTTTTGGAGGAATATGGTATGCCTCATCAGAAACAACCTGCATATCCTTTTTCTTTTGTTGACTTTGTTCAGGAAGGACAAAATAACAGAGCCGCCAAAGACGGGTTTGTTTATATCTATTCGCCCGAAGGTGCAAAAGCAAATAAACTTACCCTTGCCAGAGTACCCAAAAATAAAATTGGAGTTAGAGACGAATGGCAATATTTTACAAAATACGACGATAATAACCAACCCAACTGGACAAACGATATAAACCAAAGAGGATATGTTTACGAGTATCCTGAAAAAAGTTCTAAAGGTCATTATTTCGGTTGGTACTCGTGGTTGCCGTCGGTTGTTTGGAACGAAGGACTGGGTTTGTATATTATGGTGAATGGAGGAACGTACGCCGGATATGGCATGACAGATTCGGATAAAGACTATTACGACAGGTGGATGCACACCGAAACCGGCAGCCTGGGTTTCTGGTATTCCGAAAATCCTTATGGACCGTGGGAACAGTTTTTTTATACCGACTACTGGATTGTTGACAATGAAAAGAACAGAACGTATCAACCAAAATTATCGCCAAAATGGATTAGCGAAGACGGTACTGAAATGACTTTAATTTGGTCGGATGCAATGAAGAATGAAAAAGGGCAATCGCACTCGGTTAATTACATTTGGAATCAGATGACGATAGATATTGTTTTGAAGTAATATGCAGGTAAAAACGGTAAAACAATAAGGAGTTGTATTTCTTTAAACTTATACATTTATAACAATTAATGGAATTGATATAACAGGAACTACCAATGTGAGAGTTACCGGGGATTTTAATAAATTCAAACCAACTACAATAGAAAATATTACTCTTGAAAAAGGTGAACAAATTATGCGTATTTATTTCGATTTTGCTTTTTATAATATGGGAACCATAACTGTGAAAAAAAGTGGTACATCGGCAATTAATTTACTCGACATAAGCGAAAGTGTTAATATTTATCCAAATCCTACAACAGGAATATTGCAAATATCCGGCAAGACTGGTTTCGACAAGTTTACTATTCAGTCATTAACAGGTCAGAATGTATTGCAGGGTGAAATGCAAAATGAGCAAATAATAGATGTCTCGAACCTTTATAACGGTAATTACATTCTTATTTTAAGAAAGGGAGATTTTATTGTACGCAAGAAAATAGTTAAACTTTAATATCATCTGAATTCCCATATTAGTATATTTGCAATCAGAATTAACAGTTTAATAATCCATATTAATATTATAAAGAAAATTATGATAAGAAGAAAATTATTTTTTGTTTTTATTCTAAGTTCAATACTTTCTTGTGCTCAGAATAGTGAGTCGAATCTCAGTCATGTAGATCCTACCATCGGAGGAGTTGGTGTTATTTTACAACCTACCCGACCAACAGTGCACCTGCCAAATAGTATGGTCAGAGTTTTTCCAAAC
>JAJRSD010000110.1 GCA_024278975.1 Bacteroidota bacterium | reverse complement strand
TTTATCATAAATGCAAATGTTTTGAGTACAATTTAATCAATTCCTTGCATTTTGACACATATTATTTGCATAAGATATCAACATATATTGTTGATATAATGCGCTTTATGTAATTATTGTTGAAAAATCAGCAGACTCTAAGTATAAACACATAGTAGAGTCGGCGAGAAAACAAAAAATAAAAATAATTATCAGATATAAATTCTCCGAAAGGGAATAAATGTTTAATATAATATAAGAATTAACGTAATTAGAACTTCCCTGAAAGGGAACAAGCATTAGCTTTAGCCCTTTCAGGGCAGAAAAGAGTAAAGGAAGTTAAGCAGAAACAAATAATTTTTTGAAGTGAAATAAGTATAAACACATAGTAGAATTGGTGAAAGGGAATAAATGTTTAATATAAGAATTAAGGTAATTAGAACTTCCCTGAAAGGGAACAAGCATTAGCTTTAGCCCTTTCAGGGCAGAAAAGAGTAAAGGAAGTTAAGCAGAAAAAAATAATTTTTTGAAGCGAAATAAGCAGTTATAAAGAGCAGAATCCGTGAGAAAACAAAAAATAAAAATAATTATCAGATATAAATTCTCCGAAAGGGAATAAATGTTTAATATAAGAATTAACGTAATTAGAACTTCCCTGAAAGGGAACAAGCATTAGCACAGGGCATCGCCCTGTGAAACAAAACAAAATTATAAACAAGCCCTGAAAGGGCGAAAGCAAAATACGATGCCACAATCATTATCAAAAGTATACGTTCACATTATATTCAGCACAAAAAACCGTAATAATTTAATAGATGATAATATAAAAACACCTCTATTTGAGTATCTTGGGGGCGTTTGTAAAGGAGTGCAATGCAATCCTGTTCAGGTTGGTGGATATAAAAACCATATTCATATTTTGTGTTTGCTTTCAAAAAAAATAACACAAATAAAGTTGTTGGAGGAGTTGAAAAAGCAATCTTCGAAATGGATTAAAACAAAGGGAACTAAATATCATAATTTTTATTGGCAAGATGGTTATGGCATTTTTTCTGTTAATCCATCTGAAGTCGATGTTGTTGTAGATTATATCAAAAATCAGGCGGAGCATCATCGAAAAAAATCTTTTGAAGATGAGTTAAGAGCTTTTTTGAAAAAATACAAGGTTGATTATGATGAACGTTATTTATGGGATTGATAGTGTGGTTGCACAAATGCTTGTGCCCTTTCAGGGCTTTTGCTAATGTCGCAGATTTCATAGGGCGCTGCCCTATGTTGTTGCTTTTGCCCTTACAGGGCAGAAAAGAGTAAAAGATGTTAAGCAGAAACAAATAATTTTTTGAAGCGAAATAAGTATAAACACATAGTAGAGTCGGCGAGAAAACAAAAAATAAAAATAATTATCAGATATAAATTCTCCGAAAGGGAATAAATGTTTAATATAAGAATTAAGGTAATTAGAACTTCCCTGAAAGGGAACAAGCATTAGCACAGGGCATCGCCCTGTGAAACAAAACAAAATTATAAACAAGCCCTGAAAGGGCGAAAGCAAAATACGATAAACAAAACAATTAATAGTATTGAAAATGATTCGTAAAAACCTGAAATTTTACACATTAACGCTCGCCATGTTTTTTGTATTAACAACACTAACGGCGCAGCAACAAAACCGTTGGGAAATAAATAAACAGGGTGGGGTAACCTGGGAAATTGACCACCGGTTACCACATCGCGACCATATAGAGATGAGTGGAAAACAGATTTCGGCAGTTGTGGAGTATGGTGTTGAAGCCGATAAGACATTTTATGTGAAACGAAATGTGGTTTGGCCAATGTTACGTACCATTCCAAATAATACTCATGCCAGTTTAACACATGTTTTCTCCGATAATATTATTCCGATGATAAAAATAGACGGGGATTTTATTAAAGAAAGAGTTAAGAAGATTTCGTTGAATGGAACCATTGAAGTACGTAGTACAATTGGTGAGAAAATAGTTCTAATCCGAACACTTTTCCCATCAACAGGAATGCCCGTGTTTTGCGAAAATTATCGTATTAAAAACAATGGCACAAGATCCGTTAAGATTGAGGTGCCGGAAATTAAAAGAGTTACAAAAACAAATGAAGAAGATGGCGTTTATGGTGTTTATACATTAACTTTTGAGGTTGCCGGAAGCGGGACATTTAAACTTGAACCCGGAAAATCGTTAGAGTTTTTTCTGACAATTACAGGCGAAAAATTGGGAGAGAATTATCAAATGGTCGATAATAATAAGGAGTTAAAAAGTAGAAAAACCCTTGTAAAGCAGTTCTGGAATAATCTGGTTTTAGAAACACCTGATAGCACATTAAATCGTGGCTTTGCTTTTGCAAAAATCAGGGCTGCCGAAAGTATTTACGAAACAAAAGGCGGTCCGATGCACGGCCCGGGCGGACTTTCGTATTACGCCGCAATATGGGCAAACGACCAGGCAGAATATGTTAATCCATTTTTTCCCTATTTGGGTTACAAATATGGAATCGAGTCGGCAGTAAATTCATACAAGCATTTTGCACGTTTTATGAACGATGAATTTGAACCAATCCCAAGCTCTATTATTGCTGAGGGTGTTGATATTTGGAATGGTGCAAAAGACCGTGGCGATGCCGCAATGATTGCATACGGCGCAACGCGGTTCGCCATGTCGCTGGGCGATTGGAAAACAGCAGAGAAATTGTGGCCGCTTATTGAGTGGACTCTGGAATACAACAAGCGGAAATTGAATGTTGCAGGTGTGGTAAACTCAGATACCGATGAACTGGAGGGACGTTTTCCTGCCGGAAATGCGAACCTTTGTACTTCGTCGCTCTATTACGACGCGCTCAATTCGGCAGTCTATTTGGGCGAGTCGCTGGAGAAAAATAAAAAACAATTGGATAAGTACCGGGCGGAAGCAGCCACACTAAAACAGAGCATAGAAAACTATTTTGGCGCAACTGTAATGGGTTACGAAACCTACCGTTATTACGAACGAAATAAGAAGTTGCGGGCATGGATTTGTATTCCGCTGACAATGGGTATTTTCGACCGAAAGGAGGGGACAATCAACGCACTGTTTTCTCCTGAATTATGGACAGAAGATGGTCTGGCAACCGAGAGTGGCGATAAAACTTTCTGGGATCGTGCAACACTCTATGCGCTCCGTGGCGTGCTGGCTGCCGGAGAGACAAAACGAGGAATCGACTATCTCGAATATTATACCAACCGCCGTTTGTTGGGCGAGCATGTTCCGTATCCGGTGGAAGCGTATCCCGAAGGCGGACAAAGACATCTCTCGGCAGAGAGTGGACTGTATTGTAGAATTTATACCGAAGGACTTTTTGGAATTCGCCCAACCGGATTAAACTCTTTTAATTTAACACCGCGCCTTGCCGCAGATTGGAACGAAATGAGCCTGCGGAAAATTCATGCATTTGGCGAACTGTTTGACATTGAAGTTTCCAGAACCGATTCGGGATTAAAAGTGATAATCAGAAAAAATGGAACTATTTATAAAGATATGAATATTGCTTCGGGCGAAACTATTGGGGTTCAGTTTTAAAAAAGAGCAAAACACTGTTGATACAAGAATAAAGAGAGTTTTTTTCGAGGATTAGTGTCTGATTTTCAATTTTCAAACATCTCTTTCATATGTAATTTTTCGTTACTACTCAGCATATTCAGAGTGTTGATTATCAGTAGCTCCGTGCTTTATATTTTAGTTGTGCTGCTGTGTAGTAACAATTTTTCACGTTTTATTTTCACGGATATATTCTTTGGGCTATTTCACTTCAATTATTTTGCACAACCAAAGTTTAATCACGACTATTCGCAAACTCTGTCGTTATATTTATATGTTATAAATAGTGTCAATTTATTCTAATCAACAAAATAATTAGAGAATATTGTTCACGGAAAACAATTGCATTTCTCTTTTACTTCAATAATTAATGATACGAATTTTAAGCAGCGTAAGTACCTAACCTGGATAAACCAGAAATTCAAATAATTAATTGAATAATTTGTAGCAACTAAGTTACGACTATTTCTTTTTTAAGGGATTATTTGTCTCTGTGTGGGACACATTGCAAATAGTGTGTGTGTTTCATATGTTTCATTATGAGTTGTTTACGTCTGGCGGCACAGAAATTGCTAAGGTGAAAGCACGCTTAATACAATTTTGACACAACAATTATGGACGCAAAAATTAACAAAAGAATTATTTTGATATTGATAAATTAAATCATAATTTGCACAGTAATAATTAATGATTCCGAAATTTTTGAAGGATAAAAAATAAGGTTTGTAAACACCTTCCGAAAATTTCAAAAAAGTTATTTACTAGCAAATCCTCGTGTAGCAATATTCCTAATTGCGATTATTGTTGCGGCTTAAAGTGAAATTGATATTTAAAATGTACTTTAAAACTAACAATATGAAAAATTATTTACTTCCCAAAAATGAGATTAAATTTTTGAAAACAGATGGCTTTGTTCAAAATTTAAATTTCAAAAAAAGACAGGTCTTTTTAATGGCACGATCTATTATTATTTTAATTGTTTTCCTTATAGTTACATTAGCTTTAAGTTCTACAACTGGTTATGCGCAAACTGTTGATAACGTTAATAATTATATACAAACCATTAACTCTATTGAAGCGCAACAACTTGAGAATTTTATAGAGGGAGAAGAATCAACCCTTTTTATTTATGGTAATGAATTTGAAGTTGAAGGAAGTTCAGCGCCGGTAATTGCGGATGTATCGCTTGAATCATTTGATCAAATATATAATTCAAATACAAAATTTGATAAGATAGAACTTATTCGATTAAAAGTCAGAAACTCGAATGATTTAAAAAGTGTTTTAAATGTTGGGAATCTTAGTCATTTCCAGAATCTAAAATACATATATGTTATGGTTATTTTCGATATCTGCCCTGAAAATCAGAATGATATAGAATGTCAAAAATCAGAAATCAGAAAAATGTTTTCATTTCCGGAGGAAACAACTAGCCCTGTAGTTTTATTTAAAACCGTTTCCTTAATGTAAACTTATTAATCTTATAAACATGAAAAACTTATACATCAAAACCAAATGGTCATCAATGATTAAAACAAGTGCTTTATTCATTTTAATACTTCTAACAATTGCAACACAAGTAGATGCACAGGTAATAAGAAGTTTTACCGCAAGGAGAAGTGTAGAGAGAATAAAAGGTGATTTTACACTTATTGGAAATAAAAATATTACAGTTTATGGCTCCAATGAGTCTGCAAATAATGGATTTGCCAATATGGATTATATAAATGTTGCTCCTGAATCTGGCATTTTAAACTCTTCGACAGCCGATCTGGTTTTTTCAACTGAAAATGGAGCAATTCCAGCAAATTCTACAATTAAATTTGCTGGATTATACTGGACAGGCAGGGCACATGAAACTGTAAGTCCCGAGGAATTTACAGTTGACGGAGTTACTCTCAACAAAAGAAAAGTTAAGTTTAAAGTTCCTGGAATTTCGACGTACACTACAATTACTGCTAACACTACCGATATTTACTATCCGAATAATACAAAAGGGAATATGTATTCGGCATTTGCTGATGTAACTACACTATTACAAGGATTATCTAATCCTATTGGTACATACACTGTGGCAAATATAGCCCTTAGAGAAGATAGCTACACTGATAACATAGGATATTATGGAGGATGGGGATTAATAGTTATTTACGAAAACAACAAAATGAATTTCCGAGATGTTGTTCTTTTTGATGGTCATGCTTATGTAGCTAGTTCTGTTACTAATTACGACATCCCTATTTCAGGGTTTAAAACGACAGAACAAGGACCTGTTAAAATGAAGCTTGGTGTAATTGCAGGAGAAGGTGACAGAAGTATTAGTGGAGATTATTTAAAAATCCAAAAACTTAGCAGTTCTAATTATATGGATTTATCTCATTCAGCAAACTTTCCAAATAATTTCTTTAACAGTTCTATTTACACGGGAGGTAACGCCCGTAACCCTAACCATGTTAATAATTTTGGATTAGATATTAGTATGTTTAACATTACCAACACTAACAATTTAGTAATCGGTAATAACCAAACTTCAACAACGTTTAAATACGGGTCAACCCAAGACACCTATATAATTTTCTGTCTTGCTATGGCAGTTGATGCTTATATTCCTGAAATATTTTTAACAAAAACAGCAAGTCCATCAACATATAGTTCAGTTGGTCAACCAATCACTTATTCTTTCAAGGTTGAAAATACAGGAACCCTTGCATTAACAAATGTAGTGGTTAACGATCCTACTTTAAGTCAGAATTTTGGACCAATAGCAACATTAGTACCAGGTGCAAGCCAAACCTATACATATACTTACAATGTTACTCAGGCAGATTTAGATGCAGGAGAGAAACTAAATACAGCTACGGCTACCGGTACAATCTCAGGAACAAATTATACTTCTACTGATGATGTAACAATTACTGCAGAGCAAAACCCAACAATATCTTTAACAAAAGTTGCGACAGAGCAAACTTATTGTACTGTAAGTGAAATAATCCATTATACTCTTAAGCTAACTAACAATGGTAATTTAACGGTTTACAACCCAACAGTTACAGATGTTGATGCAACAACAGGTCCCACATATGCAAGTGGAGACACTGACAGTGATGGGAAATTAGATGTTGGCGAAGAATGGATTTATAATGCTACATATAATATTACTGCCGCTGACATAACATCTGAAACTTTCACGAACACTGCAAATGCAAGTGGAGCAGCAGATACTGACGGAAATGGAACAGGTGACAAAACAGTTACTGCAAGTGTTTCTGAAACAGTTGTTTTGGGAGATGATTGTTGTACATTAGAATCCGCAAGTACAACTTTTACACCAATTGACTGCTATGGAGGAACATCAGACGTAACTCTTACTGCAGTTGGAGGTAATTTGCCAATAACATATAGTCTTAACGGAGTTTCACATACAGTAAGTGCACAAAGCTATACATTTACAGGCATAACTGCAGGAACTAATTATTCCTGGTCGGTTGATGAAGACGGTGACTGTGATGCTGTAACCGGAACTATTAATGTTACGGAACCAGACGAAATTACCGCATCAGCTTCTGTTACTTCTGATATAGATTGTAATGGAGGCACTGCAACTTTAACTGTAACTGCCAGCGGTGGAACAGGAACTCTTTCGTACAGTATCGATGGAGGTACAACTTATCAATCTTCAAATGTATTCAGCGGATTATCGCAAGGAGCTTATACGGTTACAGTAAAAGATGCTAACGACTGTACAAAAAATACAAACGCTGTTACAATTACAGAACCTACCGCAATTACTGCTTCGGCAGCAATCGACAACCACGTAAGTTGTAATGCCGGAAGCGATGGAAAACTAA
>JAJRSD010000008.1 GCA_024278975.1 Bacteroidota bacterium | reverse complement strand
CAGAACCTGCTGAAGATCTTTTATGCTCTGCTGAAGAAACAAATGTTGTAACATGTAAAGATGGTAACGACGGTGCCGCAACAGTAAACCCACCAGGAGGTTGGGAAACATACTCTTACAGTTGGCCAGGACCAGAAAGTTTTTCTGCTGATACAAAAGATATTTCAGGATTAATAGCAGGTACATACGAAGTAACTGTTACTGATATAGAAGGATGTACTACTACTTGCTCGGTTGAAGTTACAGAACCTGAACTATTAACTTGTACAATACAACAGGATAAACCGGTTACTGTTTTTGGAAATAAAGATGGTATTGCAACAATATATATAAAAGGTGGAACTGCACCTTACACATATCTTTGGGATAATGGAGACACAAGGGCTACCGCCGATACTCTGGGAACTGGATATCATTCAGTAACCATTACAGATGCTAAAGGTTGTGAAACAGAATGCTCTGTTACAATCTCTGAACCCGGCGAACTTACCTGCAATATAGAATGGATTAGTGATGTTGATTGCTTCGGACTTGCAAATGGTTCTTCAGAAGTGGTTGCAACAGGAGGGATTTCTCCATACTCATATCTTTGGGATAACGGGGAAACTACAAAAATTGCTTCAATGCTTAATGACGGAACACACAGCGTAACAGTAACTGACAATAACGGCGCTACTACTTCTTGTAACGTTACAATAAAACAGCCAAATGAGGTAATTCTTATTGCACCGGATAACAAAACAATTGATGCATGCCTAAATCAATCAGAAGTTGATGATGCATTCGAACAGTGGCTTTTAAGTGTTAAAGCAAGTGGTGGAAGTAATCTTGTAATTACAAATAATTCAGGTAGTGCTCCTGAAATTTGTGGAGGTTTTGTTACTGTAACATGGACTGCCACTAATAACTGTCCTGATCCAGTTACAGCTTCTGCTGTATTTACTGTACCAAATAATTCTGCTCCGGCAATTCAAACCGAAGCTTCAAACAAAACTGTTGAATGCGACGGAAACGGAAATGTTACCGAACTTAATGCTTGGTTAGATGCAAACGGTAATGCTTCTGCTTCTGATGATTGCAGCAGTGTTGAGTGGACTAACGATTTTGAGAGCTTGTCTGACGACTGTGGTGCTACTGGTGCAGCAACTGTTATATTTACTGCAACCGATGCCTGTGGAAATACATCAACCACAACAGCAGTATTCACTATTGAAGATACAACTCCACCATCAATTGAGACCGAAGCTTCAAACAAAACTGTTGAGTGCGACGGAAACGGAAACGCTGATGAATTAGCTGCATGGCTTAATTCTAATGGAGGTGCAACTGCATCCGATGAATGCAGCGGAGTTGAGTGGAGTAATGATTTCGAAAGTTTAACTGACGATTGTGGTGCTACCGGAAACGTTACAGTAATATTTACTGCAACCGATGCCTGTGGAAATACATCAACCACAACAGCAATATTCACAATCGAAGATACCACTCCACCACAAATTGTAACTGAAGCTTCTAACAAAACTGTTGAATGCGACGGTAACGGAAATGCGGACGAATTAGCAGCTTGGATAGCAAGCAACGGAGGAACTGCTGTTGCAAACGACAATTGTGGAGATGTAATAGTATGGAGTAACGACTTTGAAATATTATCTGATGACTGCGGAGCAACAGGAAGCGCAACAGTAATATTTACTGCTACCGACGAATGCGGAAACACAAGCAGCACATCAGCAACATTTACTATCGAAGATACTGCTCCACCAGTTATGAATTGCAACGCATTTACTATTTATCTGAATGAAAACGGTGGATATGAATTAAATGAACAGGAAATTGCAACAATTACCGGAACTGTAACCGACAACTGTACACCGAACGATGAGATAGATATTCAAATATCTAAAACCACATTTGATTGTACTTTAACCGGCTCAACTGATGGTGTATTTGTAACAATTACTGCTACCGATTTATGTGGAAACAGCACAACTTGCGAAACAGGAATTACTGTAGTCGATACTATTTCGCCAGTTGTAAACTGTACCGATATTACCGGACAGTTAGATGCTAATAGAAATTTCACAATAACAGTTGAAGACATTAATAACGGCTCAACTGATAATTGCGAAATAGACACAATGTATATTGACAAAGAAGATTTCTCTTGCGACAATTTAGGCGAAAACGAAGTAACACTTACTGTTATTGACGTTAGTGGAAATGTTGGAACCTGCACAGCAATAGTTACTATAGAACAAGGCGATGCCGATTGTGGTAAAATAGAACTAAGAGCAGTTCCTGATATTCTTACTCTAATAGTTTGCCCAGGAGGGAAAGTTGCAGGCGATATCAATTTGCTTGCAAACGATATTGGTGTTGGAAATGAAGGAGTATCGATAACTACATCGCAATTGCCAGACTTAGTTTCAGTTAATATTACAGATGGCACTTTAAATTATATAAGCGACGATGCCTCTGAGGCAGTGATAACATTTACATATACAATATGTCATAAAGTAAATACTGAAAACTGTTCTGAAGCAGAAGTTACTATACAGTTGTTACTCGACTCTGATTGCGACGGTGTACCTGATGTTGACGATATTGACGATGATGACGATGGAATACTCGACGTTGACGAAGAAGCCAACGCATTAAATCAGGAAACTCTGGATTCAGATGGCGATGGGATAGTTGACAGATTAGATATCGACTCGGATAACGATGGTATTTCTGACAATGTTGAGTGGCAATTAACACTTAGTGAAGGTGGTTTTGATGATAACATTGATTATATAGTACCAACAGGTACCGATACAAACGGAGATGGTTGGGATGACGCTTACGATGGTTCAGCCGGTGGAACATATTACGAAGCTGTCGATACTGACGGAGATGATACACCTGACTACCTCGATCTCGATACCGACGGAGATGGTATTCCTGACTGGCTAGAGGGACACGATGCAAATCTGGACAGTATTGCTGATACATATCCAATTGATGGAGATTTTGTGGATTCGGACAATGATGGATTAGATGATCGTTACGATAATTACGACACCAGTTCTGAGTGGCTAAATGGTAAAAATGCAATTGGAAGTAATGCTCCAATTCAGGATTCAGATAATGACGGAGAACGTGACTGGAGAGACTATTACGAATTTTTCAATCCAGCTTCTCCTGAAGATGATTGTGAATTCTTCATACCGAATGGATTCTCGCCTAACGACGATGGTATTAATGACTATTTCGAAATGGATTTATGCGACCTGTTTAGCTTAAAAATTGAAATCTTCAACCGCTGGGGTAACTTAGTTTACGAAAAAGAGAACTACGGAAATGTCGACCAATGGGGTGCAATATCCGCATGGTGGGACGGACGCTCTTCGAGTGGATGGACGGTAGGTAAAGACAGGCTACCACCTGGAACCTACTTCTACATCCTATACTTAGATAATGGAAATGAGCCGAAAGCTGGATCAATTTTCCTTAATAAATAATAAATGTTTAATCTGAAAAAAATAGAAAAAATGAAAATCAAATTAAATATTATCAAAGGATTAGGGATTCTGTTAATAGTAGCTGCAAGTTTAACGTCAAATGCACAGCAGGACCCAATGTACACGCAATACATGTTCAATACACAAAGTATAAACCCTGCTTATGCAGGAACATGGGAGTCTCTAAGTTTTATGGTACTCGCCCGCCAGCAGTGGGTTGGTTTAGATGGTGCTCCACAAACCTATTCTTTTAGTATGCAGGCACCTCTTAAAAATGAGAGAGTAGCTTTAGGGCTTAATTTAATTAGCGACAAAGTGGGTTTAGAAAAACGTTTCTATATGTTTGCCGACTACTCTTACCTTGTACCTGTTGGAGAAAAAAGCAACTTACGATTAGGATTAAAGGGAGGTTTCACAAATTATTCAAACGACCTTAATGCATATCAAACGTATGATAGTGGTTTAACTGATCCATCGTTTCAGGGCGTAATTAATAAACAGTTTATGCCAAACTTTGGGGTAGGTGCATTTTTATCAAGCAAAAGATATTATGTAGGATTATCAGTACCAAAAATAATTCATAATAAATTCGAGAACGATTTGGAAACTCATTCAGTTGAGTCCGAATTACGCCACTACTATTTAATGGCTGGTCTTGTTTTCAATTTAGGTGAAAATATAAAGTTTAAACCTACAATGCTTACAAAGGCTACATTTAGTTCTGAGACTGGAGCACCTGTTCAACTTGACTTAACCGCCAACTTCCTGATAAAAGAGAAGGTTTGGTTTGGGGCAATGTGGAGAAGTCAGGATGCTGTTGGATTTATTGCACAATGGATTTTTAATAATGATTTACGAATTGGATATGCCTATGATTACTCAACTACTAACTTACAGAACGTTAGTAGTGGTTCTCACGAAATAATGGTTTCGTACGAAATAAGATTACTGAAAGAGAAAATTGTTTCTCCGCGTTACTTCTAGTATTTGGTTGATACACATATAATTACCCAAAGTCCAACTCTGTTTGCTGGTCTTTGGGTTTTTCTTTTTTATACACATTAACAATTTCATCAATAACAGGTAGGCATTTACCACAAGAAGTTCCTGCTCGTGTTAACCGCTGTATGTCTGAAGTTGAATTCGCCCCCTTTTTTAGAGCAGAAAGGATCTCTTTTTCATCAACTAAATTGCACAAACAAACCAATCTGCTTGTCATTATTTATGATATATTTATAATTGAAATAAACAATAGATTACTAATTTAAATGAATAATCAGAAACGGATATGCTGAGCTTTTACCTCTCTGCCGAGAAAAAGTGAAGCCTTACTTTCAAATATCTTTTCTGATTCTGTAGTTTGAAAACTAACATTACCTGTCTTAGAAAGTTTGTCTTCTATCTCCGGATGCCGTTGCAAATAATCAACTAATTTTTCAGCAACAATTTCGCCCTGTTCTAAAATCCTAATTTTATCGGGAACAAATTTCCGAATAATTTTAGAAAGCAGCGGATAGTGTGTGCAACCTAAAATCAAAGTATCCAGATTTTTATCTTTTTGAAGAATATTTCCAATATTCCTTTTTATAAAAAACTCAGCTCCTTCTGTTTCAATGTCGTTATTTTCCACAATTGGCACCCACATTGGGCACGATTCCTGAACAGTTGATTTTACTCTTCCACCCGACCATTTCTTTAACTCTATTGGATACGATTCGGAAATCACAGTTCCCACGGTCCCCAGTATTCCCACATGACCATTTTTTGTAATCTCAGCAACCTTCTCAACACTTGGGCGAATTACTCCAAGAACCCTTTTTTCGGGTGCAATATTTGGTAAATTAAGCTGCTGGATACTACGAAGCGCTTTTGCAGACGCAGTATTACAAGCAATTATTACCAATGGGCAATTATGGCTAAAAAGATATTTTACTGCCTGCAAAGTATATTCATATACCACGTCGAAAGAACGTGTTCCGTAAGGTGTTCTGGCATTATCTCCCAAATACAAAAAATCGTATTCAGGCAATGCTTTTTCCAAAGCCTTTAAAACAGTCAGCCCGCCATATCCTGAATCGAAAACACCGATCGGAGCACTCATAAACTATATAATTATCGTTCAACAACCATTCTATATGCGTCATCGTAATATCGTCCCAAATTCGACCAATCGAAATGCAACGACGACTCCTCACATTTATATCTCAATGCAATTCTATCGCGGCGCGAATATTTCACAAATTCGAACATAATATTGGCAAGGTCTTCTGCTGTTTCACCAAAATCTCTCTGGCGGCGTTTTATTATATACATTCCTTTTTCTTCGTAGTCATCTATTTCGTTAACTACATAGTCGCCAAATCCTGCCATGTCACTGGTTATCGAGGGTAACCCGCTGGCCAAACATTCCAACGGTGTGTAACCCCAGGGTTCGTACATACTTGGGAAAATTCCCAAATGGCAACCACGCACAAATTGTGTGTAATCCATTTTAAACAACGGATTTGCAGTTGAAATAAAATCGGGATGATAGACAATTTTAACTTTATCGTGTCGGTTATTCACCAAATTCGATGTGCGTAAGAAATTCAGGATATCATCTTTTTTATCATCTTTTAAAGTATGAGTTACGATTTTTGGAAGCTGATGCGTTTTCCAACTTTGTATATTTCGCCTTAACTTTAAACGCAAATAATCATCAACCATCTCTCTTAAATCTGGAAATTCGTATGGACCATCTGCCGAAACAATATGATTATACAATCGTTTTCCAACTTGTTCTTTAATCTCTTCGCAAACCAATCTAACATCTTCTATTTGTGCTTTCGATTGTAGTACCTCGGGATTAAATGAATAAAATGGCTGGCGGGTAATAAAAAATGTAACAATGGTCATATCAATATCTGCCTGCTGCATTTTATAGTTCAACCTCGCCAAAGCCTCAAGAGTCAGGTCGTAACCTTTATTTTGATATTCGTATCTTCCTGAGGTAAAGAAATAAAGTGTTTTATCCAAATCAAAAGAGTAACTCTGAAAAAAGTGTCCCCGAACAAAATTATTAATCTGTTCTTTTATCTGAACATGTTGGTTTTGAATTTGATGCAGCGCTTCGTACCGAACAATATTTAATCCGTTGGGAAGTAATAAATCAGGCGTTCGCCCCAGCAAATGTGTACATTCCAAACCTGTAATTTCGCTAACTGTTGTAAAAACATGTGAGCCGTGTGCAGATGCCCGCTCAATTTCGGCAATTGGTTTTACATTAAATCTATTTGCTTCATCCTCCCAGTTGTAAAAAGGCAGGTGGTCGTAGAACTCAGGGTCGTTCATTGCCAAATATCGGCCAAGCAGGGTGGCGTGAGTTGTAAAAACCGTTTTAATTTTCAAATTATTCTTTCTGATTCCCGGTATCGGCAAGCCTGCCATCCACTCATGAAAATGGGCTATTACACTATTATCACAAAAACCTGAATGATTCAAATAGTGGAAGAACTCCAGAACCTGATATCCAAAAGCGGTTACCTGATTTAATAAGTCATCGTTTTCGGGTATCGAAATGTGATAGTTTTCCCAGAGGTTATTTCTGATTTCACCCAATTTATCAAAAACAGAATATGGATTAAAAAGTACAACGTTTGGTCGCCCCGAAATAATCCACTGCCCATAATGAATATCGAACCCACGCTCCTGTAACGTAAGTACTGCCTTACCAATAGGAGTTGAATAATCTGTCGCCGCATCAAAATGTGCATCTGCCTGATCCTGAAAATATGGCCCAATTAAACAGTAATTATCCTTACCCCATTTTTCTATTACCGATGGAACCTTAGAACGAATTACAGTATAAATACCTCCAACCTGATTACATACTTCCCAGGCACTTTCAAACAAAAAAGTATTTTCAGGAATACCGATATCTTGTTTCGCTTTCTTTCTCTTTGAAGTAGCCATATTTTGAATATTTAATTACAAATAATTTGCACTAAATATAAGTACTAATAGCTACCATTCCAATATTTTGCAAATTAAGTTTTAAAAATATTCAATTTACATTTTAGGGGAGGTGAAAAATTGTAAGGATTTCTTTTATTCAGGAATATCATTTTCGCCTTGAACGTAACCGAAATTAGCAAGAATTCCACCATCTACATAAAGTACAATTCCGTTAACAAAATTGCTGGCTTTTGATGCCAAAAACAGAGCCGCGTTGCCTACATCTTCGGGCTCTCCCCAACGGTTTGCAGGAGTGCGGGTCATCACCAAATCGTTAAACGGATGGTTGCCCTCGCGAATTGCAGCGGTCTGCGACGTCGCTATGTAACCCGGTCCAATTCCATTTATCTGAAGATTATATTTTGCCCACTCGCAAGTCATGTTTGCAGTTAATAATTTTAACCCACCTTTTGCTGATGCATAAGCCGAAACTGAATTCCGCCCGTAAACACTCATCATCGAACACATATTAATTATTTTACCTTCTCGTTTTGCAATCATTTTTGGTGCAACTCGTTTTGCAACAATCAGTGGAGCAACCAAATCAACATCAATAACTTGTTTAAAGTCTGAGATTGCCATATCCAAAATTGGAATACGTTTTATGATACCCGCATTATTTACTAATATTTCAATGTCACCTATTTCTTTTTCAATCTGCGAAATTCCACGGTCAACATCTTCTTCACTGGTTACATCAAATTTCAGTGTGTAAACGTTTACACCAACTTTTTCATATTCGGCTTTGCATTCTTCCAGTTTCTCCTCCGAAATATCGTTTACACAAATTTTTGCTCCTGCCTGTCCGAGTACTTTTCCAATTGCCATTCCAATACCGTGTGTTCCTCCGGTAATAAGTGTTACTTTTCCGTTTAAGTTGAATAATTCGTTTATCATTTTGTATTTATTATTTATTATTGTTGAAAGATTATTAAGTACTAGTTTTTTATACTCATTACTAACTACTTCAACTCCGTTGGTTGAATAATATCCATATCAGTATAATCGAGATTTTCGCCAGCCATCCCCCAAATAAAAATATAGTTTGAAGTTCCGGCAGCAGAATGAATAGACCAACTTGGCGAAATTACAGCCTGTTCATTTTGTAGCCAGATATGACGTGTTTCGTCGGGCTCACCCATAAAATGGCAAACAGTTTGCCCGTCCTGAACATCAAAATAAAAATAAACCTCGTTACGACGACTGTGTAAATGTGGTGGCATTGTATTCCATACACTCCCTGTATTTAATTCAGTCATTCCCATTTGCAACTGGCAGGTTTCAACCACACCGTTAATAAGAAGCTGATTAATATCTCTTTCGTTCGAAGTTTCTAATGCTCCCAGATGTATAACATTTGCATCTCCCATTGTAACATGTTTCGTTGGAAACTCTCTGTGTGCAGGTGCCGAGTTAATATAAAAATGTGCAGGATTTGAAACATCATCAGATTTGAAAATTACCTCTTTGCTTCCTTTCCCAATATAAAGTGCATCCTTAAAATTTAGTTTATACTCAGTACCATCAACTACAATCGAACCGGCTCCGGCAACATTTATAACACCAACTTCGCGGCGTTCACAAAAATATTCTGCCTTTAACGGGTCTATGGTTTCTAGTAATAACCCGTTATCAACAGGTACTGCACCACCAACAATATAGCGTTCAGCCAAAGAATAAACCAAACGGATATTTCCTGTATCCATTAACTTTTCAATCAAAAATTCTTTTCTAATTCTCTGTGTATCATACGATTTAAAATCCTCGGGATGATAACTGTACCTCTCTTCGTAAATTGTTGCCATAATATTTTATTTTGAAATTGTTTAACAATTATTATTCAGCAAAAATAATAACATTTGCTCAAATTCGCAATCGATTGCACAAATAATAATATTTATTAACTTTACACAATAAACAAATATTCTTAATCAATTGGAAGTTACAATTCACGACATAGCAAAAAAGCTGAATTTTTCGGCTTCAACAATTTCTAGAGCACTCAATAACAATCTTACTATTAGCGAGGCTTCACGAAAGTTGATAAAAAAAACTGCTGCCGAAATGGGATATCGTCCGAATATTTTGGCAGCAAGTTTTCGAACCAAAAGAACAAATACAATCGGGGTGGTTGTTCCTCTAATAAATCGTCACTTTTTTGCATCGGTAATTAGTGGAATTGAGGAAGTTGCATACAAGCGAGGTTTTACTGTTACTATTTCTCAGTCGAAAGATAATTTTGAAAAAGAATATAAAATTGTACACACTCTTTTTTCGAACCGGGTTGACGGCTTAATACTTTCGATTGGGATGAATACTGCAGATTTTAGTCATCTAAAATTATTTACTGACAGGAATATTCCATTGGTGTTTTTCGATAGAGTTGTTGATGAAATTGAAGCTCATAAAATAGTAATCGATGATTTTGGCGGAGGATACCGGGCAACAAAACACTTAATTAAACAAGGTGCAAAAAGGGTGGCACACATTGGAGGACCATTAAACCTGAAGATATATAAAAACAGGCAAGATGGTTATTTGAAAGCGATAACAGAGTCGGGATTAGAAATAGAAAAATCGCTTATTTTAAACAATAGTCTTACACGAGTTGATGGAACTTTAGCAATAAAAAAACTCATGCAAAATAAAAAATTACCCGATGCTATTTTTTGCGCTAACGACACAACTGCTTTAAGTGTAATTATTTATTTAAAAGAAAAAGGAATAAAAGTACCTGAAGACATTATGGTTGTAGGTTTTAGTAACGAACCATTTTCTGAGGTAGTTACGCCATCAATAAGCACAATTAAACAACCCGGGTTCCTAATGGGCGAAAAAGCTGCTAATCTGATTATTCATCAAATAAATAATAAAGAAATAAAACCTGAATTCGAGACAATAACAATGCCCACCGAACTGATAATCAGGGAATCATCAAGACGGAAATAAAAATAAAAATAATAAAAGCCTGCTCATCAAATGATGAACAGGCTGAAATGTTTTTGTTTTGTCGGTTTTATTCGTCTATCGAAATAGCATCAACCGGACAAACTTCCGCACAAGAACCACAGTCTGTACAAAGTTCAGGATCAATTACATAAATATCACCTTCGGTAATTGCATCTACCGGACATTCGTCAATGCATGTTCCACACGCAATACATTCATCAGAAATTTTATATGCCATAACAGCCTTATTTTTAGTTAAACATGTTGAGCGGCAAATGTACTAAGTTTAACAAAAAATCAAAGTTCATAATTAAAAAAAATATGACGATTCATTCGTGTGTAGCTTACATTGCTTATTTACAGATGCTTAACCAATTTTGCTTTGTTAATAATTAATTAAACTACTTTTGTTATTTTTATGCTCTTAAAATTGATTAATGGAAACATCGAGAATAATATATGCATTACTATTAACCACCTTTGCAGGGCTGTCGACCGGTATTGGCAGTGCTATTGCATTTGTTGCCAAACGAACTAATACAAAACTGCTCACATTCTCTTTGGGTTTTTCTGCCGGCGTGATGATTTACATCTCTTTCGTTGAAATATTTCCCGAGGCAAAAAAGAGTTTTATAAATCATTTTGGTGATTTTACTGGGTATTTATATACAATAGTTTCATTTTTTGGAGGAATGCTTATTATTGCTCTTATCGACAAATTTATCCCAACTTTTGAAAACCCACACGAAATTCGCTCGGTTGAAGCGATGGATGACGTTGCCGAAGCCGCACGATTCAAAAAACTTTACAGAATGGGAATTCTTACCGCAGTTGCGGTTGCCATTCACAACTTCCCCGAGGGGATTGCAACTTTTATGTCGGCAATTAACAACCCGGCTCTTGGTGTTGCTATTGCCATTGCTATTGCCATTCATAATATTCCGGAAGGAATTGCAGTTTCGGTGCCTATTTATTATGCCACCGGAAGTCGGAAAAAGGCATTTTTCTACTCGTTTCTTTCGGGGGTAGCTGAGCCGGTTGGTGCATTTATAGCATATCTTGTTTTAATGCCATTTCTGAATTCTGAGAATTCAGAGGTTTTTTTCGGGGCAATTATGGCAGGTATTGCAGGAATAATGGTGTTTATTTCGATGGATGAACTTCTGCCATCAGCCGAAGAATATGGCGAACACCACATTGCAATTTACGGACTTATTGGAGGAATGGGAATAATGGCGGTGAGTTTGTTGTTGTTGACTTAAAGAATAGTCGCAGTTTCAGTCTCAGTCGCAGTCTCAGTCGCAGTTTCAGTATTCAGTTTCAGTTTACGACTCTAATTAAAAATTATCCAACAAACTATTAATTACTCTTTTTTCACTCACTCATTCACTCAATTACTTCTTCTCTCTCTTATAAAACTTACAAACTTCTGTTAAACCGCACTTTTCGCACTTTGGTTTCCGTGCTAAACATGTATATCTGCCATGCAAAATTAACCAATGATGTGCTTTCGAAATTAACTCTTCGGGAAAATATTTTACCAATTGCAACTCGGTTGCCAATGGAGTTTTAGCATTTGTACTTAAACCAATGCGAGCCGCAACCCGGAAAACATGAGTATCAACCGCCATGGTTGGTTTATTATAAACCACCGCTGCAATTACATTTGCAGTTTTCCGACCCACGCCGGGCAACTTCTGCAAATCATCAACATCGCTCGGAACAACACCATCGAATAACTCGATTAGTTTTTGTGCCAAACCCACCAAATGTTTAGCTTTATTATTTGGGTACGAACAATTTTTTATATAGTCAAAAACTTCAGCCGACTCTACTTCAGCCATTTTTTGCGGAGTAGGAAAACGCTTCAACAATTCGGGGGTAATCTGGTTTACTCTTTTGTCAGTACATTGTGCCGATAAAACTACCGCAACTATTAACTCAAAAGCATTTCCGTATTCCAGTTCGGTCTCCGCAATAGCCATCGTTTTCTCGAAATACTGAATAACAAAGTCGAATAATTCTGCTTTTTTCATAAGTAATATTTTATTTTCAAAAATAACTTAAAAATTTACAACCTTGCTGTAACAAAGTAGAAATTATGCAGTCTAGTATAATAGTTGTTAATCAGTGCCCGTTTCTCCCCCTTTTGTGGAAATGGTCTTAAATTAACAAATTAAACAGATATAAAAAGCCGGTATTGATCGGCTTTTTATAGTTACTAAAAAGCCCTCAAAAAAAAGAGCTATAATAAAAATGTAAATTTACAAACATGAATTTGTTTGTTAATAATTGAAAAATACAAAAGGTTTGCTCAGACTATAGAATCAGAATAATTATCTTGCGCCATAAAATTCAACAAAGTTTTAAATGATAAAGCGAAAATATCTTTATATTCCCATATTTATTGTACTTGTTATAATTGCCATTAAACTTCAGGCATTTATTAATCCTGAAGAAATAACCACGGAAAATATTGAGACTCCGGTTAAACATCTAAAACAAAGCCATTTGAACGAGATAGAAAACATTGTAGTTACATACGATAGTATTATATCTTCCGAAATAAAGAAATCAGGAATAGTTGGAGGAGCAATTGTTATCACCTACAAAAACGAGGTTGCATTATTAAAGTGCTTTGGGGTTCGTAAAAAAGGAGAAAAGAGTACAATTAACAAACATACTATTTTCAGACTGGCGTCGGTTTCGAAAACTGTAACCGGAGTATTAGCAGGAATTCTGGATGATGAGGAAATGGTTGATTTAGATGAAAAAGTTGTTACTTATCTTCCCGAATTTCATTTAAAAAACGACGAAAGCACTAACAATATTTTAGTACGTAATCTTTTAAGTCATACCTCTGGTTTAGTTCCACATGCATACGATTTAATGGTTGAAGACCACGTTCCGTTAGATAAAATAATTGCACGTTTATGCGAAGTTGACATTACCGCGCCACCGGGAAAACTATATGGTTACCAAAATGTTGTTTACAGTATTTACGGCCCAATTGTATCAGCAGAAACAGATAAAAGTTTTAATACATTATTGAAAGAAAAAGTTTTTATCCCATTTGGGATGGAAGATGCTTCAACCGGTTTTGATGCGTTTAAGAATGATAATAATAAAGCATACCCACATTTTAATCAGGGAAAAAACAGGTACAAATCAATGCGGTTAAACGACAGATATTATAATACATCACCCGCCGCCGGAATAAATGCAAGTATTTCAGATTTAGGTCAATTCCTGATTACACTCACCGATGACAGCTCGAAATGTTTTTCAAACAGTGCGCGCGAAACTGTATTTACACCACAAGTAAACTCGCCCCTTAAAAGAATGTATTTCAGAAGTTGGGACAAAGTGCAGTCGAAACAATATGCGATTGGCTGGAGACTTATCGATTATAAAGGACGAAAAGTTGCATATCACGGAGGTTTTGTTTCGGGATATAAAGCAGAAATTGCATTTTGCGAAAAAGAAGATATTGGTATTGCAATTCTCACCAATTCTCCAAATAACTTAACGTCTAAAACTATTCCAACATTTTTAAATATGTTGTTCGAATATAAAGATAATCTGGCATTGGAAAATAGTTCGGAAACAGAAATGCAAGTCAAACCATAATTCCTGATGAAACCTTTTTTACAAGCCGAAAACCTATCGAAAAGATGGGGTGAATTAATGCTCTTCGAGGATATCTCTTTTACAATTTTTGAAGAAAAAAAAGTAGCATTAATTGCGAAAAATGGTACTGGGAAATCTACCCTGCTCGACATTCTTGCAGGCAAAGAAACTGCCGAAGCTGGAAAAGTTACACTTACAAACGATATTGAAATTGGTTATTTTGAACAGATTCCAAAATTAAATCCAACTTATTCGGTAATCGAAGAGATTTTTGAATCGGATAACGAAAAGCTAAAAACGGTAAAAGCATTTGAACTTGCCGTTGCCCATAATAACCAAGAGGATATTGCTGAAATTTCAGCAAAAATGGACGAATTAAATGCATGGGATTTTGAGGTTGAAATTAAACAAATTCTTACCCAATTAAAAATAACTCAACTCGAACAAAAGGTTTCAGAACTGTCGGGAGGGCAGCAAAAGCGTTTGGCACTCGCAAAAATATTAATCAACAAACCTGATTTGCTTATTCTCGACGAGCCAACCAACCACTTAGATTTAGAGATGATTGAGTGGTTGGAAGCGTACTTGTCGAAAACCAAAGCAACACTTTTAATGGTTACGCACGACCGCTATTTTCTAGACCGGGTGTGCAACGAAATAATTGAGATGGAGGATAATCAGATATACCGATATCAGGGTAATTATTCCTATTTTCTCGAGAAACGTGCTCAACGAATTGAGATGCAGCAAGCATCGGTAACCAAGGCGAAAAATTTAATGCGAACCGAAATTGAATGGATTCGCCGGATGCCAAAAGCGCGGGGCACAAAAGCAAAATACAGAGTTGATGCTTTTCAGGATTTAAAAGAGAAGGCATCGCAAAAATTCAACGATAAATCTGTTCAGCTAAATGTAAAATCAGCACGACTTGGAAAAAAAATTGTAGAGATGGAGAATATTTCCAAATCGTTTCCCGAAGTTAATTTAATAGAAAACTTCAGTTATAAATTTTCCCGATACGAGAAAGTTGGGATCGTGGGAAAAAATGGAACCGGCAAAACAACATTTTTAAATTTGGTTACAAGTGCCATGCAACCCGACTCGGGTAAAATTGAAATTGGGAAAACCATAAAATTTGGATATTATCGCCAGGACGGAATTGAATTCGACCCGCAGGAAAGGGTAATTGAGGCAGTTCAGAAAATTGCAGAATATATATTTTTTGAAGACGGCTCGAAAATGAGTGCCGGACAAATGTTAAACCACTTTCTGTTTCCACCAGAAACGCAGTATAATTATATCGAAAAACTTAGTGGTGGCGAGCAGCGCAGACTTTATTTGTGTACTGTTTTAATGCAAAATCCGAACTTCCTGATTTTGGATGAGCCCACAAACGACCTCGACATAATGACTTTAAATGTGCTGGAAGAGTATTTAATATCGTTCGCAGGTTGCGTAGTTGTGGTTTCGCACGACCGCTTTTTTATGGACAAAATTGTTGACCACCTTTTTGTTTTTGAAGGCGATGGAATAGTTTCCGATTTTCCGGGAAATTACACCATTTACCGAAATGATTTTCTGGATAAACAAGCAAAAAAACAAGCACTGGAAAAAGCACAAAAACCGGTAAAAAAACAACTCAATAAAAGCTCGTCGCAGCCGGTAAAACGTAAATTTACATTTAGCGAAAAACGAGAATTTGAACAACTCGAAACTGATATTGCAGACTTAGAAATACAAAAAAACAGACTTGAAGAATTATTGAATTCAGGCAGTTTACCACACGATGAGTTGTATCAGAAATCGATGGAATTAGAAAAAATAAAAACTCTTCTCGATGAGAAAGAGTTCCGCTGGCTGGAGTTAAGTGAGATTGGTTAAATATCCTCAAACTCAACATCAGAAAAATCTTTTACCGGGTCTGCAACAACCTCAGTTTTTTCTTCCGGTTTATCCACTTCCTGAGTAGTATTTTGTTCCGGTTGCTTCTCCCTGATAAAATTCACAACTTCCTGCAAACTATCAGCAAACTTATCGAAATCTTCTTTATACAAAAACAACTTATGCTTTTCAAAATGAAATTTCCCATTATCTCCGAACCGTTTTTTGCTTTCAGTAATGGTTAAATAATACTCGTTGTTACGCGTACTTTTAACATCGAAAAAATAGGTCCTCTTTCCTGCGCGTACTATTTCTGAATGAATTTCCTGATTGAATTTGCTGTCAAATCCTTTCGCCTCTCCCTTATTATCAACACTTTTCATCCTCTATTATTTTCCTGTTTGTAATTAGATTAGTATTTCAAAAATAGAAAAATAATTCGATTGATATAAAAATAGATTCATTTTAGCTCTATTTAAAATCATTCTAATATGCACAAAAAGAAGTTGTATCAAAAGTATTGAATTCAATTATTTACGTCACCCTGAATTTATTTCAGGGTCTGTTTTTCAATAATTAGAAATACCCAAGATTCTGAAACGAGTTCAGAATGACGAAAAACTACTTTTGATTAAGCTTCTTAATTTTATAAAGTTGAAATATTTTTTATTTGTAAATCTCTTTTTTAGCCGATAACAAAGTATTCAGCAACAACGAAACGCGTGTCATCGGACCAACACCTCCCGGAACAGGAGTTATATACGAACATTTTTCTGCAACTTCATCAAACAAAACATCGCCTTTCAGTTTCCAGCCCGATTTTGTTTTATCCGATTTTACGCGAGTTGTACCAACGTCGATTACAACTGCTCCCTCTTTTACCATATCGCCTTTTATAAATTCCGGAAATCCCATTGCAACAATCAGAATATCGGCATTTTTACAAACTTCCTTAAGGTTTTTAGTGCGACTGTGTGCAACTGTTACTGTGGCATTAATAGCTTTCTGCGACATTAAAATACTCATCGGACGACCAACAATATTGCTCCGTCCGAGTACCACACAATTTTTTCCGCTGGTTTCAATGTTGTAGCGTTTCAGCAATTCAACAATTCCAAATGGAGTTGCAGAAACAAAAGCCGGCAAACCGATTACCATGCGCCCAACATTCTCGGGATGAAACCCGTCAACGTCTTTTTTAGGATTAATTGCTTCTATAATTTTTTGCTCCGAGATATGTTTTGGCAACGGCAACTGCACAATAAATCCGTCCAAACCGTCATCGTTATTCAGTTCGTGTACTTTTGCCAGCAACTCCTCCTCGGTAACATGATCTTCGAACCGAATCAACGACGATTTAAAACCAACTTCGCCACAATCTTTAATTTTAAAAGCTACATAGGTTTCGCTGCCACCATCGTGACCAACTAAAATTGCAGCCAAGTGAGGTTGTCTTCCTCCATTCTCAATAATTTTATTTACCTCAATAGCAATTTCCTGCTTAATTTCTGTGGCTATTTTTTTTCCGTCAATAAGTTTCATAATATTTGAATAAGTTAGATTTTAACACTCGGAACTTTAAACCTTAAACTCGAAACTTTAAACTCAAAACTTCCTCCCCTGCTGCATTCCGCTCATCATCCGCTGAACGTTTTTACCCTGCGAAACCATTTTCATCATTTTACGAGTCTCTCCAAATTGTTTCAGCAAACGGTTAACTTCCTGAATATTTGTACCCGAACCGGATGCAATTCTTTTACGGCGACTGCCATTAATAAGTGCAGGATTTTCACGTTCTGCCGGTGTCATCGAAGAAATTATAGCTTCAATATATTTAAACGCATCATCATCAATTTCAGTATCTTTCATCGCCTTTCCCATTCCGGGAATCATTCCAACAACATCTTTCAGATTTCCCATTTTTTTAATCTGGTTAATCTGTTTCAGGAAATCGTTAAAGTTGAATGTATTTTTTGCAAGTTTTTTCTGAAGTTTCCGTGCCTCTACCTCATCAAATTGTTCCTGTGCCTTTTCAACCAGCGTAACAATATCGCCCATTCCCAAAATACGGTCGGCCATTCTATCGGGGTGAAAAACATCCAGCGCCTCCATTTTTTATCCCGTACCAACAAATTTAATTGGTTTATCAACAACCGTACGAATCGAGAGAGCTGCTCCACCGCGAGTATCACCATCAAGTTTTGTAAGAACAACACCGTCAAAATTCAAGCGTTCGTTGAACTCTTTGGCAGTATTCACCGCATCTTGTCCGGTCATTGAATCAACTACGAATAAAATTTCATCGGGCTCAACAGCTTTTTTAACTGCCGAAATCTCATTCATCATCTGCTCGTCAACTGCCAGCCGGCCTGCAGTATCCACAATTACAACATCGTAACCTTTTGTTTTGGCCTCCTTAATTGCAGCTTTGGCAATTTTAACCGGATCCATGTTTCCCTCTTCAGAATAAACAGGAACGCCAATTTGCTCGCCCAAAACTTTTAACTGCTCAATGGCAGCCGGACGATAAACATCGCAGGCAACCATCAGCGGGCTGCGACCTTTTTTAGTTTTTAACATGTTCGCCAGTTTGCCCGAGAAAGTGGTTTTACCCGACCCCTGCAAACCAGACATCAAAATCACCGAAGGTTTACTTTTCAGTTCGATGTCGGTAAAAGTGCCGCCCATTAACATGGCAAGCTCATCTTTCACAATTTTAACCATCAACTGTGACGGTTTAACAGCCGTTAAAACATTCTGTCCCATTGCCTTAACTTTTACATCGTCGGTAAATTTTTTGGCAATTTTAAAGTTAACATCGGCGTCTAACAAAGCCCGACGGATATCTTTCAACGTTTCGGCAACATTTATTTCGGTTATTCTTCCCTGCCCTTTCAGCAATTTAAACGACTTATCCAGTCTTTCACTTAAATTCTCAAACATGCGTTTTATCTCTTTTCAAAATGAGGTGCAAAAATACAGTTTAAAGTTGAATGCGAAAAGTTTAAATGGAAAATATTGTAAGATTTAAAGATCACAATTTTTTACATAAAAACAATATCATTAAAACTATTATTTGGGCGTGCCCCCGCCGAAAAAGCGGGGTCGGGCTTTCCACTCATACTCCTCGCCCGCACCGCCCAAAAGCGGTGCGTTCTGTGGGGTAACCGTTTCAATCCCTCACGCGCGCTCCCTGCAACCAAAATCCTACGGGATTGTAAAACTCTCGTTGGTTTTTTTATACCAATTGTTTTACCTTTGCCACACAACAATTTTACTATGAACAGAACCATTCTCTCCATCATATCGCAAAACCTGAACATCAGGGAAACTCAAGTTGTAAACACAATAAAACTATTTAACGAAGGTGCAACTGTTCCATTTATTTCGCGCTACCGAAAAGAGCAAACGGGGAGTTTAGACGAAGTTCAAATTCAGCAAATTAAAGAGCTAAACGAAAAATTTACCGAACTCGAAAAACGCAAAGAGACAGTTTTAAAAACCATCGACGAACAGGAAAAGTTAACTTCTGAATTAAAGCTGCAAATTGAAAACTGTTTCGATGCAGTTGAACTGGAAGATATCTATCTGCCTTACAAACCAAAACGCCGTACAAAAGCAACAATTGCACGCGAAAAAGGGCTGGAGGGACTTGCAAAAATTATTATGAAACAGGTGGAACGCGATCCGAAATTTCGTGCTAATTCGTTTTTAAATGATGATGTAAAAAGCATAAACGAAGCACTTGCCGGAGCTCGCGATATTATTGCCGAATGGATTAGCGAGAATCCAAAAGCCAGAAATATTGTACGTCGCGGCTTTGAAATGGGGGCAATAATTTCTTCGAAAATAATTAAAGGGAAAGAGGAATCTGCCATAAAATATAACGATTATTTCGATTGGAACGAATCACTTAAAAAATGCCCGTCGCACCGCCTGCTTGCAATGCGCCGGGGCGAAAACGAAGGGTTTTTACGGGTTTCGATTACTACCGACAGTGAGCGAACTTTAGCAAACCTAAACCGTTTTTTTGTACGTGGTAACAACAAAAGTTCAGAACAGGTTTTGCTTGCTGTAAAAGATAGTTTGAAACGATTAATTCAACCTTCAATAGAAACTGAGTTTGCCAACCTTTCGAAAGAGAAAGCCGACGATGAATCGATTAGAGTTTTTGCTGAAAACCTGCGCCAACTTCTGCTTGCGCCGCCACTTGGCCAAAAGCGAACGCTGGCAATCGATCCGGGCTATCGCAGCGGTTGTAAAGTTGTGTGTTTAGACAAACAGGGAAACCTGCTTCATAACGAAAATATTTATCCACACAAACCACAGGAAGAGCGAAAAATGGCAGCAAAAAAAATATCGTCGATGGTTGAAATGTATAAAATTGAAGCCATTGCAATTGGCAACGGAACTGCCGGCAGAGAGACCGAATTCTTTATCAAAAAGCTTCATTATAATCGCGAAGTACGTGTTTATATTGTTAGCGAAGATGGTGCTTCGGTTTATTCGGCATCGAGTGTTGCCCGTCAGGAATTTCCTCAATACGATGTTACAGTTCGTGGTGCAGTTTCAATCGGGCGACGATTAATGGATCCGCTTGCCGAACTCGTTAAAATTGACCCAAAAAGTATCGGAGTCGGACAATATCAACACGATGTTGATCAGAAAAAACTTAAAACCAGTTTGGATACTGTTGTTGAATCGAGCGTAAATTCGGTGGGTGTAAACCTGAATACTGCCAGCAAACATCTGCTAACTTACATTTCGGGACTGGGACCGCAATTGGCAGAAAATATAACAATTTACAGGAAAGAGAACGGTGCTTTCAAATCGCGCGAGGAGTTGAAAAAAGCACCGCGAATGGGAACAAAAGCATTTGAACAGGCAGCAGGTTTTTTACGAATATCCGATGCCGAAAATCCGCTGGACAATTCCGGTGTTCACCCCGAATCGTATAAAACAGTTCGGCAAATTGCAAAAGATTTAAATTGCCAGATAACAGATTTAATTAGCAACGAAGAGTTGGTTTCGAAAATTGATTTCAATAAATATGTTACAGCCGAAATTGGACTGCCAACTTTAACAGATATAAACAACGAGCTTTTAAAACCCGGTCGCGACCCGCGAAAACCAATTAAAGTTTTTGAATTTGCGCCGGGCATAACAACAATCGAACATTTACAGGTTGGCATGGAACTTCCGGGGATTGTAAATAACATTACCAAATTCGGGGCTTTTGTCGATGTGGGAATTAAAGAGTCGGGGTTAATACATATTTCCGAGATGGCAGACCGTTTTATTTCCGACCCCAACGAAATTGTAAAACTGCACCAGCATATAAAAGTGCGAGTAAAAGAAGTTGATATTCCGCGTAAAAGAATTCAGCTTTCGTTAAAGGGAGTTATTCAGAAATAAGAGTTTTGTTTAATTGCTGTTTGTCATTTTGGGTTTATCGAATTCATGCTAATAATATTTCTGCAGGAATTTTCAGCCCTTTGTATAAAGATTTTATCATTTTAAGTGTCAGTTTTCGTCTTCCGCCAAGCACTTCACTAACACGACTTTGACTCCCCAAATATTTTGCCAGATCAGTTTTTGTCATCCCCATTTGTTCCATCCTGAATTTAATGGCATCAATCGGATCTGGTGGTGCAATCGGGAAATGCTTTATTTCATAAAACTCAACCAAAGTTATAAGTAAATCAAACTCATCACCTTCCGGAGTATCTTTCTCTGCCCCCCACAATTCCTCAATCCTTTTTATTGATTCAGTGTAATCTCTCTCAGTTTTTATTGGTTTTATATACATAATTAAACTCTTTTTACATCAATTTTATCATACTGTTTATGTGTCCCAATAAAGCGAATAAACACAACCTGAAACTCGTAATCTATCAATACAACCAGCCTGTACAAATTCCCCTTTATATTAAAAACAACTCTTCCTTCGCCAACAATACTCGCATTTTTATATTGTAATTTTAATTCATTTGAATGTTTCCAATCCGCATTTTTAACATCGTGATACCAAGAGCGTAACGACACCTCAGAATCTCCATATTTTGGATTTTTCCAAAATTCTCGTAGTGTCCGAAATGCAATTATTCTCATTTGACAAAAGTACAAAAACAACACAGACTTACCAAATTGGTAAGTTTTTTTACAGCTCATCAGTAAAAAAATCTATTTTTGTTAAAGAGGGTTTTGCAGAAATAAGATTAACAGCGGGGACTTCGACTTTCCTAAGTCGAAGGTTTTGTCGGAGTTGGAAAGTCCAACTCCCGGGACTTTGAGTTTCCCAACTCAAAGAAAATGTCTGAGTTGGAAACTCCAACTCCCAAGGAAATTCCGACTTACTATTTTCACGGACTTAGGAAAGTCCGTGTCCTAATTCCTTCTCAACAAAAGTGGCGGGCCACTCTTTCCAATCTTTTACCAATCCGGCTGAAACAGGATTGTTAATCGTGTAATCCACTACTCTAATAAAGTGTTTTTCATTTCTGATTGTAGTATCAAAACTTTCGTGTTCCCATAGTTGTCCGCTTTGGTTTTCATTCTCATTTATCCGTCGCGATGAGAACAGTTTTATCGAATGAAGAATATCTTGCAAATATACCGGCTTGCCATTTTCACCTTTCTCGAATACCGAAACCACCCAATGAAAATGGTTGCTCATAATACAGTAAGCGTGAGTCTTTAATCGCTTCCCTTCCCAGAAATTTAATACCTCTTCTATTATAGCTTTGTTGTTTTCTTTCAATAATGAAATTTTAGGTGTTTTTGAATTGTTGAGAATTTTATCGTAAGCCAAGCGATATTTCCGTAGAGCAATTTGATAATCTTTTTTTGCTTCTGCCAGTTTTCGGGACTCCGACTCCCGGGACTTTGACTTTCCCAAGTCAAAGATTTTGTTGGAGTTGGAAACACCGGCTCCCTGAGGATTGTTGGACTTGGAAACTCCAACTCCTTGAGGATTGTTGGAGTTGGAAAGTCCAACTCCCTGAGGATTGTTGGAGTTGGAAACACCGGCTCCCTGAGGATTGTTGGAGTTAGAAACTCCAACTCCCGGGGAAAGTCCAACTCCCAGACTGTGCAGTTTATTTTTTGCAATTTCTAAATTAATAGAATATTTCTGCATTGCTCCTTTTGGCATTGCTCCTTCGAGAATGCAGGTTATAAAATACCATTGCCCGGGTTGTTGGAAGTGTGGCAGTTTTCCGCGATAATGTTCTTTTCTTGGTTTCATCGAAGGTTTTTTTGTTTGGTTTAAAGATATGGAATTTAATGTTAGCCTGTATTTTTTCTTTGGTTTTTGTTGGACTTGGGAAAGTCCAACTCTCGGGACTTCGAGTTTCCCAAGTCGGAGATTGTCGGACTTGGAAAGTCCGACTCCCGGGACTTTGAGTTTCCCAACTCAAAGATCATGTTGGACTTGGGAAAGTCCAACTCCCACTTGGGAAAGTCCGACTCCCTAAAACTTAGTCTTAGGCTGAAATAAATACATAACAGAGAATATTTTCTGACCAGTTGTATTTAATTTATAATCATTACCTAAAATAGCAGGATTATTACCTCCTACATCATTTAAATCACCAATTGCTTGTAATATCTCAATAAAAAAAGTGCTTTTAGCAGGTGAATCTGGATATTCTGCTGAACTTGAGGTTATTTCGTGATTACTATTATAAGTTGTACTATTGGTTCCTGGTGATGGAAAACTTGCATCCATTGATATTCCGTTATATGATGAACTAGGTATTACTGTTCCTTCTTGGAATGGTAGAGTTAAATATACATGAGGTAATGATTTTAAGTCATTACATACTTCACTTATCCATGTTCTTTGTTCTGTTGTATAATTATCGTAATTTTTATCCCACCAGATTGGTGCATCTTTATCACTTGTTGCAAACTTTCTAGTTCCAGTATTACCATTTTCATCTTTCGAAGCGTATTCTTGCATTGGTCCTAATGGAAAGTCACTCATTAATTTGTATAAATAAACTGTTTCATTTGTTCCTGTGAATGTTACTGGTGAACTTTCATCATCTACTGCTCTTTGTTCAAAAGCTTCTAAATCACCAGTTCTTTTAAGTGCTAGATATACACTTGGAGCTCCAAATGCAGTTTCTAAGTCTCCACTATGGCTTCCGTCAATTTCATAAGCGATGTTTTTATCCATTTCCACTGTGAAACTTCCATTTGTACTTGTTAAGGTTGTGTAACTTGCATCGCCTGATTTCTTATATCTTAAAGTACTGGTTCCACTAGTTAAATCTGCATCTGTGCTTGCACCTCTAAATTTGAATGTTACATTACTTGTTTCTATAATATCATTTACAGTCATAGTAAAATAGTTACTATTAGCACTTGTTTCTCCATCGCTTGCGCTTGCTCTAATATTTATATCTGTTCCTGCAATTGTTGCTGCAATTGTTGCAATTCCATTTGCGACTGAATAAGTTCCTAAGTCTAAACCTGATAATAAATATGTAAGATTTTCATCAGCTGTTTCTACATCTGAAAATAATGGTTTTAAATCAATTACTACATTGTTTCCTTTATCAACAACTTTATCTGCAATACTTCCAGTACTTTGTACTGCGTCGTTTACTGGGTTTACAACCATGTTTACTGTTGCTGTATCTTTTAATCCTTCGGTGTCGGAAACGCTGTATTTAAATGTTACATTATCATTATTATTTAATGCAGGAGTGTAAGTTATTTGTCCATTAATTGCATTAACGCTTGTACTTCCATGTGCTGGTGCTTCTATAACTGATACACTTGTAACATCTAAATTAGTATCTACATCGTTTGCTAATACATCTAAAGTTTTAGCAACATCTTCGTTAGTACTTGAATTATCATCATTTGCAACTGGTTTTTGATTTGGAGCTGCACCAACTGTAATTGTTAAATTTGCTACGTTACTAACAAGACCATCTAAATCTTTAATAGTATATTTAACAGTTTCAATCCCACTAAAACCATTATTTGGAGTGTAATCAATATAACCACTTGCATCAACGCTTGCAATCCCATTAATTGGATTCTGAGTAATAACCGTACTTGTAACATCTAAATTATCATCCACATCCGAATCATTAGCTGCAACATTAATATTATTTTTTACTGTTTCGTAAGCAGTACTAGTAACATCATCATTAGCAATTGGATTTTGATTTACATTATTAACAATTAAATCAAATGCTTCAATATTCACATATGCATTGTCAGGATCCGAAATTTTAACAATAATATCATTTATAGTTCCAACAAAATCTGTATTAGGTGTTATTCTTAAATTTGCACCGCTTACTGTATAAGTCGCATTTGTTAATGTTTCAATACTTGGTGTTAATTCATTATCAGTATTATCTACATCTGATACTTTGTTTTCCCAGTTGAACTCAAAATAAGTATTTTCATTTATACTTTGATTTCCGATTGTAGAACTTTGAACTGGTGCATCGTTGTACTACTGTTTTAGTTATATTGAAATAATTACCTGCAATTTTATTATTTTGTGGGTCACTTGCTTCTACTCTTAAATTTGAAATAGTGCCTTCGTAATCTTGTGGTGCTATTATTGTTACTTGTTCTCCATTCCAAGTTTGACTCCATCCAACAGGTAAACCAGGTATGTTATAACTTAGATTTTCACCGTCTAATTCATTAAAATCTCCATTTACATTAAATACTAAACTTTCATCTTCTGTACCATTTAAAGTAATTGAATTAAATTCTGGTGGAACGGCATCTTCTTGTTCTACAACATTTACTTGAATTTCTATTTCTTTTGTGAGATTTTCATCTTCGCCATCATTAATATCTATTGTGGCGGCAAACTGTCCAACTGCTGATGACATGAACCTAATAACAGATTCGTCAACAATAAAATTTGTGTCTTGAGATGTATAAATACATTGGTCATCATTGTAAATGTAATCAGCAAGATTTATAGATACTTCCTCTCCAACTCCGGTGTTTAATATTGGAATATCAGATATTTCAGAACCCTGATTTACAAATTTCTGCCCCACGTTAACATTACGTCATTCATGCCAGAAACCAATATACTTAGTACTAATATTTTCACCACTAATTTTTAATGTATCCTGTTCTGCACTTTTTAAATTATAACCAATTATTAAGGGTTTGAAAGATTCTAATTCAAACCCAGTTGTTCCTGCATTACCAATGGCAATAATTTTAATAGATTCGTGCCACGATTTTGTTTGAACAGATATTAGATGAATACCATTAGTATTATTACCATCATATTTAAATCTATATATTCCGGGACTTTGAAGTTTTTTGTTTGCAAGGATTTTTCCGTGAATATCTGATGCAATAACTTCTCCCGGAGCATTTGTGTAGATTTCAATTGATGTTGTGTTTCTGAAAACAGTACCACCTGTATTTACAATCTTATTTTTAGAGATATTCAGTTCATCAATTCCTGTAATTACTCCATTGATTGTAAAATATCCGTTTAAGCCTGTGAAAACCTCACCTCTTATTCTACCATTTCTAATGTATTGTACCAGCAAGTTCTCAATTGATACACTGGGTTCGCCCAATTTGTTAACAATTTGACCATCGATGGTAATATTAAAATCATTGGTTTGGCTAATTGAAGTGTTGACCTCAAAAGATAATTCATTATCTACTTCAGTAAGAGTAAATAAAAACGAAAACAGCAAAATAAAATATGTAATGGCTAACCTGTTCAATGATTGAGATTTTCGTTTAAAGTTAAACTTTTATAGATTATCAGCAAATATTCTGCTATAGGGAAATAGTATCTGCACAGACAACAAAATAGTTATATGAGATTCGAATGATTCTACAACCGAATAAATATTTTCTTTTTATATAGAAAATAGCAAACGTACCACAACATACCTGCAACAATTATTGTCGATATTATTGCAATAGTACTTTCATTTGTCCAGCCAAAAATTCTGAAAAGAAAAGGATTTATCAAGCTACCAAAAAAACGTTTAAAATATCCGGCCATCAAATAAATAAACAGAGGATTCATTCCGAATACCGCAAAAAACATCGGTATTTTTCTGAAATTCAAAATATCTATTAACCAAAACGAAACCGCCATTCCGATTAAACTCCAGCCACCGCTCACAATAATAAACGAGCTTGTACAAATATGTTTGATAATTGGTATAAAAGGGTGCATTGCATAACCAACTATTATCCCAATAATTCCGGGAATTAAAAGCGCTAATATCTTTTTTCGGGGAGCCCAGTTTTTCATAAGAATAGTTCCTGCAAGCACTCCCCAGATAGTGTGTGCCGATGTTGGAATTGCATTAAAAGGAACCCAGTTTCCGTGGTCGGAACTTCCGGTAAGCATCATATCGGTCCACGATCCAAAGTTATGCCCCGCAACAAATGGCTGGTTAAATCCATCGACCTGCCAATATCGGTACAACAAATCAGAAACAATAATTAGAGCAAAAGAGACAACTAACTGCCACTTTATTTGATAGCGCATTATCAGAAAAGCAATAAGATAAGTTACCGACAACTGCGCCATCACATTATTGAAATTAGAAGTAGTTGCGCTGGAACTAATTGCCCACCCAATTACCAACAAGAAAAAACTGCGGGTAAGTACATGTTTAAATGTTTGTTTCCAACTGTCGCCTCGCTCCCATCTTCGCGAAAACGAAAAAGGCATGGAAACACCAACTATAAACATAAAAAATGGCTGAATCAGATCCCAGGCACGAAGTCCTTCCCAGGGAACATGAGAAAACTGCTGCTGAAAAAACCCGGAAACAGGACCAATATTCACGGCATCCATCTCTCCGAATATTCTCGACACCCCACTAACTAACATAAACATTGTGAATCCTCGAAAAACATCGATGGAAAAAATCCTGTTCTGCTCTTGTTTTAATTGACTTGAATTACTTGAATCACTCATTTGTCTATTGATTTTAGGTCTATAATTTTTATAAAAGAATAACTATTGCATTTACACCAATAACTTAAGCTTACTCAGAAAAGGCTATAATCTAAAATTTCTTAACGGTTTCTCAGGTATAACAATCCAAAAGATAATGTAAACCAGCAACCCGGGAAATCCGGCTGAGAAAATTGATATTAAAACATAAATAAGGCGCACCAACTTTTTATCTGAATTTATATGTTCAGCAAAACCAGATAATACACCTGCTAACATACGGTCGTGCGAACGGTAAAATTTATTACTTGCCATATTTATACTTCCTCATTGTCTTCCTCTTCGAGCAGATCTTCATTATCGAACTCTTTTTCAAGGAAATCTTCAGCCGCTTCTATCAAATCCGAAATCATCTCTTCGTCGCCGGGTTCACCGTCAATCCAGTGAATGATTTGATTGCTCCAGAAATCTTCCAAATCGGCTTCCACAATAAAACGAGGAGTTTTTGTATGAACAACAAAAATTGTATCGGGTGTCTCCAACGAATTGTCGGCTAATAAAAATTTCGGTAACATAGTATTATAATTTAGTTTCAACCGCTAAGATAATAAATAAAAAGCAGCAAATTGTTATAAGTATTGTTGTCGCCAAGTTATAGAAATTGTTTTATGGATGGCTTCGCTTGATAAAAATTGATACTCCCGGGGACTCTGACTTTCCCAAGTCGGAGATTGTTGGACTTGGAAACTCCAACTCCCGGGACTCTGACTTTCCCAAGTCGGAGATTATCGGAGTTAGAAACTCCAACTCCCGGGACTTTGACTTTCCCAAGTCAGACATTTTTATCAGACTTAAGAAAGTCCGATTCCCTCCTTTCCAAATTCATTTTTTTTATTTCAACAATAACAACAATTTAAAAGAGATTGCTACTTTTAGCAAATTAAATTAAAATACTGTCTTAAATGAACAAAGTAAACGACATTCTCTCCTTAATCGACGGATATATTGGCGGCTCGCAATGGTTCGTTTTTCTACTTCTCGGAACCGGAATATTTTTCACAATTTATCTGAAGTTTCCGCAGTTTCGCTACCTAAAACATTCATTACGAATTGTACGTGGGAAGTTCGATAAAGAGGGAGATGTTGGCGATACATCGCATTTTCAAGCACTTACAACTGCACTTTCGGGAACTGTTGGCACAGGTAACATTGCTGGTGTTGCACTTGCAATTCACCTTGGCGGACCGGCAGCACTTTTCTGGATGCTAGTAACTGCCGCAGTGGGAATGACAACCAAATTTGTTGAAGTTACACTTTCGCACAAATATCGCGAAAAAGCTTCCGACGGTTCAATTTCAGGTGGTCCGATGTACTACATGAAAAACCGCTTGAACATGAAATGGCTGGCTGCTATTTTTGCTGTTGCCACAATTCTTTCATCATTCGGAACGGGTAGTTTGCCACAAATAAACAGTATCTCAAATTCGCTTTTCGAAACCTTTGGAATTAACCACATGCTAACCGGGGCAGTACTTGCCGTAATTCTAGGATTAGTAATTATTGGAGGTATTAAACGTATCGCAAAAGTAACATCGACGCTGGTTCCGTTAATGGCAGCAGTATATTTAATAGGTGCAACTGCCGTAATTGCCTACAACTACGAAAATGTAATTCCATCGATTATGGCAATTGTTGGCAACGTATTTACAGGGTCGGCGGCGGCTGGTGGTTTTCTTGGTGGTAGTATTGCTTTTGCTTTTAACCGTGGTGTAAACCGTGGACTATTTTCGAACGAGGCAGGACAAGGTTCGGCACCAATTGCACACGCAGCAGCCCGCGCGCACGAACCGGTTTCAGAAGGTTTGGTTGCTTTGCTTGAACCTTTTATCGACACAATTATCATCTGCTCTGTTACCGGATTAGTGCTGCTTTCTTCTGGTGTTTGGACAGAAAAAATAGAGAATCAGTTTCAGGAAACTGACCTCGTAGTTTTGGAAGATTCTTATTCAGACCAAAATGAAGCTGACAAAGGGACATTGTACAACTATCTGGCGGGCGAAAAAGATTTAAAACATTTTACAGGCAAATTATCTGTTATTGATGGAATTATTCAAAACCAACCAACTGTAATTCATAACCGCTCGGTTGCCGAAGATGTAAAAGTTTGGGTGAACAAACAACCCTATAACGGAGCAATTGAATTCAATAACGGAAAACTTGTAGCTCAGGATGGGCTCACACTTTCCGGAAAATCGTTAATGCACAGTGCACCACTTACAACAGTTGCGTTTACCCGAAGTTGGTTTGGCGAATACGGAAAATATATCGTCTCAATCGGTCTGCTGATGTTTGCATTTTCTACTGCAATTAGCTGGTCGTATTATGGCGACCGTGCCGTTACTTATCTGTTTGGAATAAAAGGTGTGGTATATTTCCGGCTTATTTATGTTGTCGCATTTTTCTTCGCATCTTTTGCCGACACAACAATTATCTGGACACTATCGGGAATTACAATCGCACTGATGACAATTCCCAATCTGTTCGGAATTCTCGCCCTTTCGAAAGAGATGAAAAGCGAAGTAAAACTTTTCTGGAAAGAGTATGCAAAACGGTTTCCGGGAGAGAAAGTTCCCAAAGGGTAGAGTTGGTTTGTAGTTTCGGGTTTCGGGTTCTAAAACCACTCGAAATACGAAACTTCTCACAAGTGGACAATTACGGTAAATCTTTGAACTTTCTTTTATACTTTTGCGCCAAATTCTAAAACAGAATATGCAAAATATCTATCCCAATAATTTTGAAACTAAGATTGGTTTCGATCGCATTCGCGAAATGCTGCACAACAAATGTTTAAGTGCAATGGGAAGCGAGTGGGTTGTCGAAATGCACTTTCAAACCAAATTTGAAAGCATCTCCGGACAACTTGGCGAGGTCACAGAGTTTTGCAGGATTATTCGCGAATTTGATAATTTCCCGGCAAACCATTTTTACGATTTACGCAGTTCACTTCATAAAATAGAACTGGAAGGTAGATTTCTGGAAGCTGCCGAACTGTTCGACTTGAAACGATCGCTTGAATCGGTACGGGCAATTGTTACTTTTTTCAATAAACAGGAAGAGGAAATTTTTCCGTTGCTGAAAAAGAAAACCACAAACATTCAGGTGTTCCCGTATATCTACGATCGCATTGAAACCATTATCAATAAATTTGGAAAAATACGCGATAATGCAACTTCGGAACTGGCTCAAATCCGTAGAAATATTTTATCGCGACAGTCGAATATGTCGAAACGGTTGCATGCCATTTTAAAGCAGGCGCAAAAAGATGGTTTGGTTGAAGACGAGGCAACGGTTACTATTCGCGACGGGCGAGCTGTAATTCCGGTTTTGGCAGGCAACAAACGTAAATTAAAAGGTATTGTTTATGATGAGTCGGCAACCGGAAAAACTTCGTATGTTGAGCCCAACGAAATAGTTGAAATGAATAACGAAATTCGTGAACTGGAATATGCCGAGCATCGCGAGATAATTCGTATTCTCACCGATTTTTCGAATGATATTCGTCCATATCTGGAAGACCTTTTTTACTCGTATGATTTTTTGGGTGAGATAGATTTTATTCGTGCAAAAGCTTTGATGGCAGTCGATTTTGATGCAATAAAACCTGAGATGGTAAACGAGCCGGTAATCGACTGGCAAAAAGCTGTTCATCCGCTATTAATGCGAACCTTAAAAAAGGAGAGCCGAAAAATTGTTCCGTTAAATATTTGGTTGAATTCAGAGAAACATATATTGCTTATTTCCGGACCAAATGCAGGTGGTAAATCGGTATGTCTGAAAACGGTTGCAATACTTCAGTATATGTTGCAGTGTGGACTTTTAATCCCACTGAGCGAAGCCAGCAAAGCAGGTGTTTTTAATCAGCTTTTTATAGATATTGGCGATGAGCAGTCGATGGAAAACGATCTGAGTACATACAGTTCACATTTAATGAATATGAAATATTTCGTTAAATACAGTAACGAAAAGTCGCTTGTGCTTATAGATGAATTTGGAACCGGAACCGAACCGATGCTAGGCGGTGCAATTGCCGAATCTATTTTAGATAAACTGAACCAACTTCGAACTTTTGGAGTGATTACAACCCACTACACAAATCTGAAACATTATGCTTCATCGGCCAAAGGAGTTGTAAATGGAGCGATGCTTTACGATTCACAAAATATGAACCCGCTTTTTCAGTTGGAAATTGGCAAGCCGGGAAGTTCGTTTGCTTTTGAAATTGCCCGAAAAATTGGGTTGCCCGAAGATATTCTCGAAAAAGCTACCGAGAAAGTGGGGAAGGACCACATCGATTTCGACCGTAGTTTACGACAGATAAACCGTGATAAACATTATTGGGAAACCAAGAGAAAAAAAATCAGAAAGGTTGAAAAAATTCTGGATAACACAGCAGAAGATTACGAAGCTGAATTAAAAGAGACACAAAAACAACGGAAAGCAATTCTGAAAAAAGCCAAAGAGGATGCCGATTTATTATTAAAAGGGGTTAATAAACGAATAGAAAATACAATTGATGAGATAAAAAAGGTGCAGGCAGAAAAGGAAAAAACAAAGCAGGCCCGCGAAAATATTATTCAGCTAAAAAAAGATATCGACAGAAAGGTTTCAGGTAACGACGAGAATCTTTCAAGTAAAATAGACAAACTTCGTCAGCGCGAGAAAAAGCGTAATCAGCACCGTCCGGAAGAGTATAAAAAACCAGTTTATAACGAAGAAAAGAAGGAAGAAATTGAATTAAAGCATGGTGATAAAGTTCGGATTAAAGGACAGAGTACAGTTGGCGATTTAATAGAATTAAATAACAAAAATGCTGTGGTTGCATTCGGACAACTGATTACTACCGTACCTCGAAAAAATATTGAGCGACTTAGTAATAGTGAAGCAAAAAAGATAGACAAAAACAGGTACTCAAAATCGTCACTTTTATCTGCTAATTTTACTGAAAAACGGTTTGCGTTTAAATCGGAAATTGATATTCGCGGGCAACGGGTTGAAGAGGCAATCTCTAAAATCCAGGCGTTTATCGACGAAGCAATTATGTTTGAAGTCGCACAACTCCGTATTCTGCATGGCAAAGGACACGGAATACTTAAACAATCAATTCGCGAGTATTTACGATCCGAACCGATGGTTCGCAATTATAAAGACGAGCACGTCGATTTTGGCGGCGCCGGAATAACGGTTGTTAATCTGGCTTTATAACGTTTGCCAACGGGTAGTCACACTATAATTCTTCAGGTATTCTTCCGTATTAATTAACTCTTCGTCAGTAGAATTATCCTTTAAATTCAGTAGTCTTTCACACTCATGACAAATCTCAGTATTTTGCGATTTAAAGATATTTTTCTTTATTACCTTCGTTAAACAGCTTACAATAAATAATACTTTTTTCATGATAAAAATTTTAATTTGTTATTTTTTCGGAATCGTTTAAGCGACGAAGCATAACCGCAACGCTCGTACTTAACGACGTATTTTGAACTATTATTTTTCCCGGCAAATCCAATATTGTTGCTGTAAAATTCCAAATTGCTTTTACACCACAATTCATTAAATCTTCTGCAACATCTTGCGCCACCTCGTTTGGAGTAGTAATTATACCAATTTTTACATTTAACCTCTCGGCAAGATGGAATAGCTTTTTATATTCTAAAACATGGATGTTTCCAACATGAGTTCCAATCTTTTTTTCGTTGGTATCGAAAGCTGCAATAATTTTTATTCCCAGCGATTGATTTTCCTGATATGCCATTAATGCAGAACCCAAATTACCTGTACCCACTAAAAACGCCTCATTCGTACGGTTAAATCCCAGATAATCTTCAAGAGCATGAATCAGCTCGTAGGTATTATATCCAACCCGTGGCTTTCCTTTTATTCCCGTAACTGCCAAATCTTTTACAACTTGAGTTGAATCGCATTTTAGGTTTTTACCTATTGTTGGTGCCGAAATATTAATAATCCCATCTTCTCTTACTTTTTCAAGAAAATATAGATAAACCGGCAACCTCCGTAATGTTGGCTCCGAAACCTGTTTCTTAATATTGCTTTTCGACGAATTCATTAATCCTTTTTTTTGATTTAAATATTACTTCAAAAGTATTAAAATCGCTATTAAGGAAATATTTCTTTAATTAATATCATATAATGTTAACTGAAAATTAAGATACAAAAGAGTTAAAAAACAAGTTGCAATCTGCACATTACATAAATTAAATAGATATGTAAAATTCAATAAACACAAATATGTTTTATTTGCCTGTTGGGTTTTACAGAATGTTTTTTAGTTCTAGTATCCGATATTATTTGCAAACTTCAATAGTAATACTATTGTTTCCCTCAGGTTTGCATCTGTTCCAATCTGAGATAGTTTCGGTATAACTGCTTGTTATGTAAATGTATTGAAAATTAGTTGTATAAGTACAAACATCAGTTCCGGTTGTTTTATACACCTTTTTTATGTTATCTTCATCAGGAAAAAGTATATCACATGAACTTGATACAATAAAAATAGTTAATAAAAGAAATGAGTAGATTGGTTTTATAGTTTTAAGTTTAAGTTTCCATTAAAGCAAATTTACAATTTTTGTTTTATTTATTGTAAATTCTCAGCCTTTTTTGTATCCTGTATTTATAAAGTACGAAAAAAACTAAATATAACAAGCACAATCACTTATATATTAACTGATTGCGTCTTTATTCTATACTTTTTTTTACATAGAAAAAGAACATAATTTATTTTGTATCACACTTAATTACAGCATTTTGCAAAAAACTGAATTTTGAGGCCTTTGTAGAGTCTCTATTAGACTGCTAAATAATTACGAATATTGTTAAAAATGAATAAGATACTGATTTTAGTATTTCTCCTGTTCACTCAAATTTTAGTGTCAGCGCAATCATCAAAAGTTGTTGGTTATTTACCTTATTACAGGTTCGATTTAAACAACTCAATCGACTATTGTAAAGTAACCCATTTAAATTTGAGTTTTGCCAATCCCGATTCAGATGGAAATCTTAAAATCAAAAGTTTTACTAATATTGTGAATACTGCCAGGCAACAAAACCCCAACGTTGTAATTTGCATATCGCTGGGAGGCGGTGCTTTGTCGGCCGAGGTAATGCAGAATTGGAAAAACTTAATCGATATTCCCGCTAACAGTCCGGCATTTATTTCAAAAATTATAAATTTTGTTGAATCAAAAAATCTTGACGGAGTTGACTTCGACCTCGAATGGAATGCCGTAACAAGTGGTTACAGTAATTTTGTGATTGCGCTGAATGACTCGCTTAAAGCACATAATAAATTATTTACAGCCGCACTTCCGGCAACTTATCGTTATTCGCAAATAACCAATGCGGCTCTTCAGGTTTTCGATTTTATAAATATTATGGCTTATGATGCAACCGGTCCGTGGTCGCCAAATAAGCCCGGTCAACACAGCTCGTATAATTTTGCAAAAAAGGGTATTCAATTCTGGAAAAATCAAAATGTAAACTCGGATAAACTGGTAATAGGAGTGCCATTTTACGGATATAATTTTGTAAGCTCAAGTAACGTTTATTCGTTTACATACGCCGAAATGGTAAACAAGAATGTTGCGTATGCTGATGTTGATAATGTTGAAAATGCATATTATAACGGAAGACCAACAATAGAGAATAAAGTTGAATTAGCCTCAAATGAAGTAAGTGGAATTATGATTTGGGAACTCGGGCAGGACAGATTTGACGAATACTCTTTGCTGACAACAATTCATAATAAATTTACTGCACTTGGTTTTACAACAACCGGACTTTGTGGGAATATTGTGTCGATAGATGAAATATCGGAAGTTATTTTTAAAGTTTATCCTAATCCTGCTACCAACATAATTACTGTTAAAAATAAAGGTATAAACGGTTTTAAAGTATCATTGTTAAATATTTACGGACAAAAATTACCTGTGTATTTACAAGATAGATTTAATAGTTTGACAATTAATGTTGAAGGCTTGCCACGCGGTATCTATCTTATTCAAATTGAAAACGATGGTTTTTTGAAACCCATAAAATAATATTACAGTAGATAACCAAGTACATTTGCGGTAAACTCCAAAAGTATTCAAAAGCCCAATATTTTTTTAATTGGTTTTTTCTACTATTTTTAGGTGAACTTTAAGTTACACAGCATGGTAAAACTAAATATGAATCGTCGGAAATTTGTAAATGCTCTCGGACTTGGAACTGCTCATATTTTACTCTCAGCTCCTTTATATTCTTGTAATACAAAACCGGTTTCGATTAACCCGCTCCAAACAATTAAGTTGGGTAATTCGGGAATTGAAACTACAATGCTCGGTTTTGGTACCGGTGTACATGCCGGCAACAGAACCTGTTTTCTTACAAAACAAGCCAGACAAAAAAGTATCGCTTTACTTCGCCACGCTTACGACAGAGGAATCAGGAATTTCGATTGTGCCGATACTTATGGAACGCATGGTTTTATGAAGGAGGCATTGCAGAATATGGAGCGCGAGAAACTAACTTTAACTTCAAAAATATGGTTTCGCGAAGGTGGAATTCCCGAGCCCGAACGCCCGGATGCCGATGTAGTTATCGACCGTTTCAGAAAAGAGTTAAATACCGATTATATCGATTTGGTTCAGATACACTGCATGGTTGAAGAGAACTGGACAGAAACCATGAAACCTCAAATGGATATTCTTGAAAACTTAAAAGCCCGTGGAATTATTCGTGCACACGGCGTTTCTGTACATTCGTTAGATGCCATGAAAGATGCTGTAAATTGTCCGTGGGTAGATGTAATTCACGTTCGTATAAATCCGTACGGCATTGTAATGGACAAACCGGAACCCGCCGAAGTGGTTGAAGTAATTCACAAATTACACAATGCAGGGAAAGGAGTAATTGGGATGAAACTGGTGGGAAATGGCAAACTGCGCGACGATAGTAAAAAGATAGACAACTCTCTTAGGTTTGTTCTTGGTTTGAAAAGTGTTAACATGATGATTGTTGGTTTTGAGGAAAAGCAACAGATTGATAATTATATTGAACGAATAAAATCAGCATTGATTGATTTAAACGAGGGATAATTTTTTTGAATAATTGTAGTTTCAGTTTTTTTTCTGATTTTTGCGTTTTCAATAAACGAATATTATTCAAATGAGACAGCTTCTCAAAGAGAACAGATTTTTCTTTATACCTTATATTTTCACACTTATTATTTGTGTAGTTTTACTACTGACTTTTTCTAAACCCGAGCTGCATATTTTATCGAACAAAGCAAATTCTATTTTCTTCGATTATTTCTTTAAATACGTCACCAACCTTGGCGACGGAGTAATTATTGCTATCCTGACAATAATCCTTCTCTTTATAAAATATCGTTACGCCATTGTTTTTTTATCAGGGAGTTTGCTTACCGCCGGAATTATAAATCTAATTAAAAAAGTTTTGCTTGGCGAAGTATTTCGTCCATCGAAATATTTCGAGATATACGAAACTTACCAACTTCATTTTGTTGAAGGTGTAAAATTAAATGCACTGCAAAGTTTTCCGTCGGGGCACACCGGCACGGCTTTTAATCTGTTTTTTATGCTAGCACTAATTTCGCCCGGTAAATGGTTAAAACTATTTTGGTTTTTTATGGCTGCGGTTGTCGGTTATTCGCGTGTTTATCTTTCGCAACATTTTTTAATCGATATTACAGTGGGTTCCATAATTGGTGTTACCATAATTCTATTCATGTTTTTTTTAATGAGCAAACCTGAGAAAGTATGGTTAGATAAATCCTTAATTCGCAGAAAATGAATAAAATAAATCCTTTAAAAATAGAGCTGATTATTGCTATGCTGGCAGCTATTATTTTTATTCCGTTTCTTGGTAGTGTTCATCTATTCGATTGGGATGAAATAAATTTTGCTGAATCGGCGCGCGAAATGATTGTTACGGGCGATTACTTAACCGTTAAAATCAACTTTCTGCCATTTTGGGAAAAGCCGCCAATATTTATCTGGATGCAGGTTTTGTCGATGAAAGTTTTTGGTATCAACGAATTTGCCGCCCGTTTTCCTAATGCTATTTGCGGAATTATTACTCTGCTAGTTCTCTTTAATATAGGGCGAAAACTGCGTGATAATAGATTTGGAGTTATTTGGGTTTTGGCGTACGCAGGTTCAATTCTTCCATTTCTATATTTTAAATCTGGAATAATCGACCCCTGGTTTAACCTATTTATTTTCCTGAGCATCTACTATTTAATGCTCTACTCTTTTCCCGAAAATCATAATAAAATTAAAAGCATTATTCTTTCCGCACTATTTGCCGGTCTTGCAGTGATGACAAAAGGACCGGTTGGTTTTCTACTTGTTGCTTTAACCGGTGGAATTTTTCTGCTTGTAATTCGCTTTAAAATTAAGGTGAAGTTTTTCGAAGTACTTACCTTTTTTGTTGTACTAGGATTAGTTGGCGGCTTTTGGTTTATCATCCAAATTTTAAACGGTAATTACGATACCGTTGTTGAATTTATCGTTTATCAGGTTCGTCTGTTTCAAACTAAAGATGCCGGGCACGGTGGATTTTTCGGATACCATTTTGTTGTACTTTTATTTGGGGTTTTTCCAACTTCAATATTGGCTTTAAAATCATTTAAGCGAGAAAACTTGCAAGACCCATTTTATAAATTGATGAAAATGTGGATGATAATTTTGTTTTGGGTGGTATTAATTCTTTTCACAATTGTAAAAACAAAAATCCTCCATTACTCGTCGCTTGCATATTTCCCAATATCTTTTTTAGCAGCTAACTTTGTTATTAATGCACTTTCGAAAAAGTATGTTTGGAGTAAATGGCAAACTACGCTAACAATTTTTATTGCTGTAATAATTGCACTTCCGGCAGTAGCACTTCAGTTTGTCGATAAATATAAAGACGAGATAATTGCAAAAAACTGGATTCACGATGAATTTGCAGTTGCCAATTTGGGAGCTAAAGTTAATTGGTCGGGTTTTGAGTTTTTACCCGGAGCACTGTTTTTAATAGCGATAATTTTAATATTTATCTATCTGAAAAAGGAGCAAGTTTTGGAGCGTGCCATCTTTCTATGGACAACCACAATACTTTTTACACTTTCGGTAATGCTTTTTATTGTTCCTAAAATTGAAGGATATTCGCAACTTGCGTTAATCGAGTTTTTCGAATCGAAGGCTAGCGAAGATGTTTATATTAAAAATGTACACTTTAAATCGTATGCAACCTATTTTTATGGGAAAACCCAGATTCCTAAAAACGATAATTTTTATGATGATGAGTGGCTTTTAACCGGCGATATTGATAAAGATGTTTATTTTGTTACTAAAATCCATCGTGCCCCATTAATGGAAAAATATAACGATTTGAAAAAAATAGGGGAGAAGAATGGGTTTGTTTTCTATTTAAGAAAAGCGCAGTAAAAGAAGATGCTATTTGGTATCGCTTTATGAATGAGTGTTACCAAAATAAAATGGTATTAATATTTTTCAGAAACTGATTCCTTCGTGGTAAATCCTAAACTATAACAAGGAATGAAAAAACTACAAAATATTTGTATAAACTCCCTGCACATCATCGTCCTCTTCCAGCTTATCCAGCAGTTTTTCGATATCCTCTAATTGCTCTTCCGAAAACTCTACCGGAGTTGTGGCATAACGTTTTAATTCGGCTTTTTTAATATCAACATTCATCTTTTCGAAAGCAGTTGCCATTTCGCCAAAGCTGGTATATTCGGCGTACGCATAGTAAGTTCCTTCGTTCTCTTCAATCTCCTCGAGTCCGGCATCAATTAACTCCATCTCCAAATCATCAATTTCCATTCCTTCGGGCAGCTCTTCGAATTCGAAAACAGCTTTTCGCGAGAACATAAATTCCAACGCACCATGAGGAACCAAACTGCAATTAAGTTTATTGAAATAACTTTTAACATTTGCAATTGTACGTGTTGTATTGTCGGTGGCACACTCCACAAAAATTAAAACTCCGTGCGGACCTTTTCCCTCGTAGTTAACTTCGGTATAGCTTGCTGCATCTTTTCCTGCTGCACGTTTTATTGCCGCATCGATATTCGCCTTAGGCATATTTTGCGCCTTTGCATTTAAAATTGCTGTACGCAATGCAGGATTCATATCCGGATCGGGACCTCCATCTTTTGCGGCAATAGTTATCTTCTTACCAAGTTTCGGAAATATCCTCGACATCATCCCCCAGCGCTTCATCTTTGCAGCCTTACGATATTCAAATGCTCGTCCCATAAAATTCTTTATTAATTTTAGATTGCGAAAATATAAAAACTGAATAAACAAATAACAAATTATAAAAGATAAATCTCAAAAATCCAAAACAAATCACAAACAGATTTATCCAACATATAGTTTTTTTACCCGGTATCGAAACAAAAAACCAGAATCTCTTATGATCCAAAAAGTGTTAGAATCAAGTGTAGGTTGATGCTTTTAATCCGTTGGATAAATTCAACGGCAAAGAATATTTTATTAGCATTAATAACCTCTTTTGACAAGCTGCTTTCCCTATTTTTAAAACTGCTGTTCGCGATGAACAAGAACAACATTGACAGGAAAATTATTTTCTAAATGTTTAGCTATTTTCTCGGCTGAATAGACCGAGCGATGTTGTCCGCCGGTACAACCAAAACTTACTGAAAGGTGCGAAAAATCTCTTTCGAGATAGTTTTTTACAGATTGGTTAACAAGCGCTTTTACCGAGTTTAAAAACAATCCTATCTCCGATTTTTGTTCAAGAAATTCCTGTACTGCCAAATCTTTTCCTGTCAGCTCTTTGTACTCGGCATATCGTCCAGGGTTATTAATGGCGCGACAATCAAAAACATGGCCTCCACCATTTCCCGATGGGTCGTCGGGAATACCTTTTTTATACGAAAAGCTGGTAACAGTTACCGTGAGATTAGATTTAACCTGACCAATTTCTTTTAAAACATCGGAGTTAATAAGTTGTTGAAATACACTTAAAAGCTCGGGCATTTTAACCGGAAGTTTTATATCTTTTAAAATGAATTCCAGATTTTTTAATGCGTATGGAATACTTTTTAGGAAGTGCTCTTTTTTCTCGTAAAACCCACGAAATCCGTACGCTCCCATCGCCTGCATAATTCGAATTAAAACAAATCCTTTAAAAAATACAGTAAACTTCTCCTCGTCAACTGTCATATATTTTTTTAATTCATTTAAATAAAAGTTGAATAACTGAGTGCGTACACTCTGCGGGATATCAGCTTTTCCATCGTAAAGCAGCGATGCCAAATCGTACTGCAAAGCACCCTGCCGTCCTCCCTGATAATCGATAAAATAAACATCGCCATCTTTTAACATCACATTTCTCGACTGAAAATCGCGGTATAAAAAGAACCCCGAATTTGCACTTAAAAGGAAGTTACTAAAGAGTTGAAAATCATCTTCGAGAGCCTGTTCGTCGAAATGAATTTTAGCCAGTTTAAGGAAGTAATATTTAAAATAGTTTAAATCCCACATCATCGATTGTTTATCGAATGCTGCACGCGGGTAGCAAACCGAATAGTCGATATCTTTTCCGGCAATCACCTGAATTTTAGGGAGTACCTTTAAAACCTTTTTATATTCAGAAACAATATTTTCAGAAAACCCCTCTTTTTCGCGGGTTGTGCTTAAGAAGCGAAAAAGCGTGGTATCTCCCAAATCTTCTTGCAGATACTTTTTAAGGTCGGAACTTACCGCAAAAACATCGGGAACCGGTAACCCGTTTGTTTTGAAGTGGTTTGAAAACGACAGAAACGCTGTGTTCTCTTTTACATCGGTATTTACCGCTCCAATTACCGAACGGTTATTATTTTGCATACGGCAATATTGACGATACGAACCCGATGGAGGCAGCATTTCAAAAGTTTCAACTTTCTCGTTAAAATGATTCTCGAATAGCTCTATTATTTCGTTTTTTTCTGTTGTGTTCAAATTGTATATATTTTAAAAATAAACGTACTTTTATCTCCATGAATAAAATAAAAATCAAAAGTATCTATTTTTTCAGACTACTACGAAATATATTTGTATTGATTGGAGTTTTCTTTTCGATTTGTGTTTTGCTCGCTTTAACATCGGCACCATTTTGGGGTTATCATTGGTTGGGTACAAGTAAGTCGGAGATAAACGAGGAGCCACAATTTATTATTTTACTGGGCGGCGGCGGAATGCCAAGCCAGTCGGCACTAATGCGAAGTTGGTATGTTGAGAAAGCTGTCAAATCGTTTCCTGCTGCTACGGTAATAATTGCCATGCCCGGCGATTTGGAAGATAGTTTGAGTACTCCGCAACTTATGAAAGAGGAGTTGGTAATCAGAGGTATTAATTCTGATAAAATACGGTTTGAAAACGCGGGGACAAACACTCGTGCACAGGCTTTAAATAGCATGCGAATTGTAAAAATGCAAACACCTGTTTTACTAATTACCTCGCCCGAACACATGCGGCGCGCAGTACTCTGTTTCCAAAAAGCAGGTTTCGAAAAGGTAAATGCACTTCCCGCATTTGAAAATGCTGTTGAAGCAGATTTATCGTTTGATGATGATAAATTGGGTGGAAATAAAACTTTTGTTCCCGATGTTGGCGAAAATATTAATATGCGCTACCAACTTTGGAATCATCTAAAATATGAAATTTTGATTGCCCGCGAAATGGTGGCACTGACTTATTATAAAATACGGGGCTGGATTTAATCGGGTTCGCTCTTTATTTATTCTTACAAAAACTCTTTCCAGTACACTTTACAATCTGAATTAAATGTCTTAACTTTAAAGAGAAGAGATATTTTTTTCAGTTTGTCAAAAAAATCGGAACTGCATTTTTACAACAGGATTTCATTGGTCTTCAATTATAAACACTAAAAATTAAAACTATGAAAAAAAGTAAAGTCAAAATTATCATTTCTATTTTTCTGTTTTTTTACACTTCCGTTCTGTTTGCCCAAACTAACTGGACAATGGCAAATGCTAACAGCAACCGCACTTCGTATGTTGCAGACGAAACACAACTGCAGCCACCTTTTAAATTGGATTTCGAGATATCTGTTAAACCATCAATGCTGGTAACAAAAGACGATATTTTACTAATATCAGCCTCTGGCTCTCCAAATTTATTAAAAGCGTACAATCTTAATACAAATAAATTTATTTGGGAATTTGAGGTACCGGAAACTGTAGCGGCAACGGGAATGTCACCTTCTATTTCGGGAAACACAGTATTTGTAAGTGGGCAAAAAGGGAAAGGACTTTATGCCCTTGATATTTCGACAGGTGCCCAAAAGTGGATGAAACCTTTTAAAAGTCTGTATGCACAAAACTCTATAACGGATAATAAACAACACGTGTTTATTACATCGGGCGACAGTTTGCTTTGCCTGAATATAGATAACGGGGAAACTATTTGGGCTTTCCAGACTCCCCAACTCGTTAGTCCAACAATTAAAAATGATACTGTGTTTATTACTTCTGCAACTTCGCTAAATGCTTTAAATAGTTTGAACGGTGACATTTTTTGGACAAAAGATATTTCCAATGCACCTTCGCGACACATGCCGGTTGACAACAACACAATTTATCATTTAGGTCACAATTCAAATAAAATTAGGGCTTTTAGTACAAAAGATGGTACGGAGAAATGGGAATACATAACTCAGGATACTTTCAAAGTTGCTTATTACGTAGAAGGAAGCGGTTGCCTGACTGATAGTGTTTTGTGCGTAACTCTGATAACTACTACGGAATTGAGTAAAATAGTGGCATTAAACAAGTTTACGGGCAACCTGCTTTGGGAATATTCGTCAACAGAGAGAGCATACTTTGCACCTCCAATTGCTGCAAATGGATTTATTTATACTGTTTCCCTTTATGAAAAGTTAATTGTTTTAGATGAAAAAACAGGAGAAGTTGTGATGGAAGATACAAATATTCAAGGAACGGCAATCATTTACGACCATAAATTATTTGCAGCATCAGGTGCAAGTGTAGTGGTTTACAAATCGGAACTGCAAAATACCGAAACCATTGAATTAGACAAACAGAATATTTTGGTGTTTCCAAACCCGACGAGCGACAAAATCAATGTTTCGTACAACCTTGAAAATTCGAAACATATTAAAATAGAGCTGTACGATTTGGCAGGAAATAAAATTGACTTGCTGCTTGATAAAAATGAATCTGCCGGAACTGTGGAACACACTTTTAATGCAGAAAAATATTTAAACGGAACCTACGTTTTGGTTTTAAATGATGGGGAAAAACGGATGCAACAAAAGGTTGTGATTTTACGATAATAACGTTTTTGTTATTGTAGGGGAAACAGCACTTTATTATAAAAGATGTGTTTAAAGTGAAACTTAATACGAGGAGGGAATTATCGCTCTCCTCAAATTTTATACATGATTCCTGTGATTGTCCTCTCCTTTTAGCTTTGCAATAATCTTTCTTAATCGCCAAATCTCAATACTTCCAAACAATAAATTGGTAATTACTCCCCATTTCAGAATAACATCTCCATACATCCAATGTTCCAATTTGAAAATAGCCCCAACAAAAATTACAAAAGCAGAAATACTTATAAGAGTAATCATTAAAATGTCAGTTTTTTTCATTTTCATAAAAGTATATTTTGAAATTATTACAACTCTTTGCAATATCTCTTCACCCAACTTTCTCCTCTTAACAACTCATATTTATCAAGAAATTTTTCAGTTTTTTGTAAAGTCTTTTTAAAACACTTCGAACTTTTATTGTAGTTAAAAAAACCATGAGTTTGCTTTTTATAGCCTTTTAAAACACATTCATTCCCCGCCTGTTTCATCACCTGTTTAAACCGAACTGCATTTTCATAAGGCACAGTTGTATCGTTTTTGCCATGCATAATTAAAGTTGGCGGAATACCCGGGGTAATATGATGAACGGGCGAAATATCGAAATCGCGCCCCTGCATTTTTGTCTGTCCATAACCCCTCTTGCCAGTGTCGACCACCGGATTAAAAAGTATTAATGCAAACGGAACCGGAGAAACCGACAAGTTATCTGTCTCCTCGTTTACATTTTTAATTATTGCAGTGCAAGCAGCCAAATGGCCACCGGCAGAACCACCGGCGGCAACTATTTTGCTTGTATCAATTCTCATTTTACTACCATTGATTTTCAGATATCGCATGGCAGATTTTGCATCTTTTACACTTTCGAAAGGTGTTGTACCAAAACGCTTTTTTGTACGATAATCAGGACAAATTGCAATAATTCCACGTGTTGCCAAATACTCAGCTTGCATTTGAAAATGACTGGGATTTCCACTTACCCAGCCACCACCAAAAAAAATACGATTGCAGGCAATTTTGAACTTCCGGGAATTGCTGGAAAATACATTGTCATCTCCAACGAGTCGCCATCAACTTGTTTATAAACAAACGAGCTTTTTTCAAAATTATAACTTTGAGCAAAAATTTGGGAACCCGAAAAAATCAGGAAAAATAAAAGAGCAATTTGTCCCTTCGTCATATTATAACTGAATTAGTAACACGGTATGTTCATCGTTACGAATTATATCAACAGTAATAATTTTACCTGCTTCGAGTGTTTGTAAACGGCTCATATAATCATGAATTCCGCCCACTTTTTTACCTTCGATAGCAGTAATAATATCACCTTTTTTCATTCCTCCATTGTATGCTGGTTTTCCCTTAGTAACGGCATCAATACGTAATCCACGTTTTTCCATTCCAGCAAAATCGGGCATAATTCCTAAAGTTACTTTATAACGGCCACCTTTGCTGCGCTTAAATTTTGGGCCGGCTTCCTGAAATGTAAGTACACTGTCGCGGGTTGCAATTTCGGTAAGCAATGCGTAACAATAATCGTTAACTTTTTTAACTCCTTCAAAATTGATAAACTCCACATCGTCCATCGGTGTGTGATAATCGGAATGTGCACCAGTATTCAGGTAAATAACAGGAATATCTTGTAGATAAAACGATGCGTGATCTGATGGGCCAACTCCTTCGCCTGATAACGAAAGTGAAAATCCGGGATTTAGTTTATTCAAAATATCTTCGGTCTCTTTTGCCGTTTTTGTTCCGCCAACACTCAATGCATTCGAAGCAGAATCTAAACGTCCAACCATATCGAGATTAAACATTGTAACAATTTTTTCTATTGCTACCGGAGGATTTGCTGTAAATGCTTTCGAGCCAAGCAATCCCATCTCCTCAGCTCCAAAAGCTACAAAAATCACACTTCTTTTATTACTTTTTTCCGATGCCATTTTTTCAGCCATTTCAATAACAGATGCTGTGCCAGAAGCATTATCATCGGCACCATTATGTACTGCAATTGTATCAACTGCGCGTGAGCCCGAACCGGGACCGCCCATACCAAGATGATCGTAATGTGCACCAACAACCACGTACTGATCTTTTAATACAGCATCGTTTCCGGGAACCATTGCAACCACGTTTTGAGTTTCAATCTCTTTTAAATCCACCTGAACTTTTACAGCAACTTTCGAATTTGCAGCTAAACTTACAGGAGCTTTTTTATCTAACATTTTAGCTTCGAGCGAAGTAATTGTCTCACCAGTTCCGGTAAGCATCTCGTTTGCAACTTCGCGTGTAACCTGAATTATCGGGAATGAATAGCGCCGCGTATCTTTATCGAAAAACAGTTTAGGAAGATTATCTGTTTTACTAAACGTTGGTCCGGCAACTAAAATTAAACCGGCAGCTTTATTATCGCTGGCATTTAATGCTTTTGCACGCTCGGTAGAAAACTGTACAAACGGGCTTTCAGCATTTTCCATATCAGGGTCGCCCTGCAAAGCAAGAACCCATTTTCCGGCAACATCTATATCTTTATAATCGTCCCACTTAGCTTTCTCCACATTAATCTGCAAACCGTATCCTGCAAAAACCACATCTCCTTCAGCTTTTGTATTCGACGAAAAAGCATAAGGTAAAAAATCGTTTTCCACCACGAATGATTTTCCATTAACAGTCATCGAATTACCTTCACCAATTTCGGCCGATGTAATTAGATTAAATTTCTGAAACCCATTGTCGAACATCAATTCCAATCCGGCATTTTCGAACTTATCACGAATAAATTTTGCCGCCAGCAAACCGCCTTCTTTACCAGGTTTACGACCTTTTAACGAATCAGATGCCAAATACTCAACACTTTCTCTTAAATCTTTAACCGTGATTTCGGGATTATACTTTTTCCCACACGAAACCACAAACAACACCATTACAATAAAAACTAGTAACCTCATTTCTTAATATTTTAAATAATTTACAATAATAATAACATAATGGGTTTAAAATCAGCTATTATAAATGTCTTAAAAATAAAGTGCAATAATACGTATTAATCGTTATATAAAAAAAAGGAGTTTGTATATTTACCGGCTCATAAAAATATAACAGATTGATTTCATTCGGAACAAAATACTGGGTTATAATTATACTTGCTGTTACAATTGCTGCGGCAGGTTTTGCATTGCTTCTTTATTTTAAAAATAGAGACAACAAGGAACTCACAAAAACTCAGGTCAGGATTTTAGCAGCACTACGGTTTTTATCGGTTTTCACAATTGCATTTTTGTTACTTTCTCCCTTTATTCGCAATCTGAAAAAAATAACTAAAAACCCAATTATTATTACGGCATGGGACAATTCAAGCTCCATGGTTTCTACTCTCGATTCAATAAAAACTGCCAATGAGATTAAACAAGTCAGAGATGCTTTATCGGGCAATTTAGAAAGTAGTTATTCAATTGTTGAATACTCTTTTGGAGAAAATACAAGTGTATTTAAAAGTCTGAACTTCAGCGAAAAGAAATCGGATTATAGTGAAGTGATTTCGTCTATTGCCAATAGTCATTTTAACGAAAACATTGGTGCTGTGATAGTTGCCGGCGATGGAATTTATAATCAGGGAAAAAATCCGGTTAACCTGTTAAACGAAATAAACTTCCCTGTTTATACAATTGGTTTTGGAGATACCACTAAAATTGTAGATTCGAGAGTTCAAAAGATCCAGGTAAATCGCACTTCGTTTTCCGGAAATCGTTTTCCGGTTGAAATTGATGTTAATTTCTCGAAGTTAAAAGGGAAGCCACTAAAACTTTCGGTTTTACAAAATGGCAACGAACTTGCCAGTGTAATTGTTACACCTCCAAATGAGAACTATTTTTATTCTACCGAATTTATTCTGGAGGCAGGGAAACCCGGGCTAAAACATTTCTCGGCAATTATCGAACCTGTTGAAAACGAACGAAATACAAAAAATAACAGTTCCGGTTTTGTTATAAATGTTCTGGAGAACAGACAAAAAATATTGATAATTTCTGATGGAGTACACCCCGATATTGGAGCGATTAAAAACACCCTCGATTTACAAAAAACCTACGAAGTTTCGGTTTTTACTGAAGAACCTTATCCTACAAATATTTCGGACTATAATTTACTTATTCTGAACCAGTTGCCAACGTCAGGGAAATCGGTTGCCAAAATAATTAAAGATTCGGAAACAAACAGGTTGCCCATTCTTTTTATTGTGGGGAATAAAACTTTTTTACCTCAGCTAAATACACTTGCACAGGGTGCAACAATTTCGCCACTTGCCGGATCGGGAGAAGAGGCGCAGGCCACAATAAACCCAACCTATGCAACTTTTAAACTGAGTGAAGATTTTAAAGAGTTGCTTCCAAAATTTCCACCGCTGCAAGTTGCTTATGCCGATTATGAATTGGAGCCGGAATTCACCCCTCTGTTTTACCAGAAAATATTAAATATTGAAACTGCAAAACCACTTATTGCAACGGGATATAAAAATGGGCGAAAAACCGGATTTATTTTTGGTGAAGGAATCTGGCGATGGCGTTTGTACGATTATTACGTTAATCAAAGTCAGGTACAATTTAACGAGCTTATAAATCAACTGGTTCAATATCTTGCGTTACGCGAAAATGAGGATAATTTTATTTTAGAATTCGAACCGGTTTATGCTGAAATTGAGGATGTTATATTTAGTGCCGAATTATATAACGACGCTTTCGAAAGAGTTACTTCGGAAGAGATAAATATTGAAATTAAAAATACAAACGACGATATATTTGATTTCACTTTTGATGTGAGAGGAGAGAAATACTATTTGAATGCCGGACATTTACCAACGGGCGATTATACATTTTCGGCAAATGTTACAATTGGGAAAGAGACATTTAACGAAAACGGCAGTTTTACGGTTGTTGCTGTAAACTTCGAGGATGTTGTAACCCGCGCCAATCACAACATGTTGTATCAATTAGCAAAACAAAGTGGAGGCCAGTTTTATCTTCCCGGTGAAGTAAATAAGTTAGTGTCGGAGTTAAAAAGCAGTAATCAAATAAAAGCAACCAGTTACTTTCAGGAGATGGTTCATGAGATTTTAAACCTGCGATGGTTATTCTTTGTTATGTTACTACTGTTAAGTATGGAATGGTTTTTGAGAAAGTTCTGGGGTATTTATTAAGAAGACTTTTAGATTATTAGATTTTAGATGTGAGATAAAGCATGGATAATCAACAAAATAAATTAGTAGTATTTCAATCGAAAAACATACGAAGAATATGGTTCGATAAAGAATGGTATTATTCTGTTGTTGACATTTGTGGTGCATTAACCGACAGTAAGAATCCTCGCGATTATTGGTATCATGTAAAAAAGAGGGTTGGCAATGAAGAAAAAATGGAGTTGTCGACAATTTGTCGACAACTGAAACTGGACTCGGCTGATGGAAAAAAATATAATACAGATTGTGCAAATTCTGAAGGTGTTTTCAGAATAATCCAATCAATTCCTTCTCCAAAAGCAGAACCTTTTAAAAGATGGTTAGCAAAGGTTGGCAAAGAGCGTCTCGATGAAATTGAAAATCCTGAACTTGCCCAGCAGCGAATGAAAGAAATTTATGAGCAAAAAGGATATCCAAAAGACTGGATTGATAAAAGATTACGAGGGATTGCCATTCGTCATAATCTAACCGACGAATGGAAAGAACGGGGAATAAAAGAGCAAAAAGATTATGCTATTTTAACGGCAGAAATATCGAGAGCTACATTTGGGATAACACACGGCGAATATAAAGAGTTGAAAAATATTCCGGCGAAATCGAATATTAATTTGCGCGACAATATGGACGATTTAGAGTTAATATTTACAATGCTGGGAGAGCGGGTAACTACTGAAATTTCGAAAGAAGAAAAACCTGACACATTCGTAAAAAATAAGAGTGTAGCAAAAAGAGGTGGTAATGTTGCCGGCAATGCAAGAAAAGAGACTGAAAAAGAGCTAAAAAGAAGTGTTATTTCGGAGAAGAATTTTCTTGACAACAACAAATTAAAACTGGACGAATAAATAAAACATGACACAATTTTTCAACAAAATAAGAAACTACACTACTATAATATTTGTAATTGCAATTTCAGTTTCGTGCATTACAACAAAAACATTAACAATAGAAATCCCACAACAATCTAAAAACGAACTTCCACAATCTATTCAAAGCTTAACACTGGTAAACAGAACTGTTGACAGTAGTTTTAGCAACCTCGATACAGACTCGCTACAGAAATTATTTTACTTACAAAACTTTAATTACGATACAATTATTAACGATATACAAGCGTCTGACACAACTCTAAAAGCACTTGGAGAACTGCTGTTCGAGTCGGGACGATATGACTTTGTTATTCCTGAAAACAGGTTCTTAGAATTCAATAGGAATTTATTTCTGAATGAAGAGATGCCGTGGAATGAAGTAAAAGAAATATGCGATATTTATAATACAGATGCAGTTTTATCGCTAGACTATTTTAGAACTCTAGTATCAACCGATTACAGAAAAGAGAGTTTTTACGACGCTGGTCGAGATGGTTTTGCGTGGGCATCGTTTGCCGAAATGAAAATTAGTTACGAAGCACTTTTTAGAGTGTACGACCCGGTTCAGGAAAAAGTAATAATTCGAGAATTTATTAGAGACACTGTTATATGGGAAGATGTAGCCGGTACAACAAGCGAACTGTTCGAACAATTTACACCTGTAAAAACGGCGTTGAGCGAAGTGGGAATTGCAATTGCACTCGATTTTTCGGATAAAATTAGTACAACCTGGCATCGTTCTTACAGAAAACTTTTTGTTAGTGGTGACGAAAACATAAAAAATGCTGCTCCTTTTGCCGAAAATAATGAATGGGAAACTGCGATGGCACTTTGGAAAGAGACCTTGGAAAATACAAGTTCTAAAACAGTAAAAAGCCGTGCCGAATTTAATATTGCAGTTGCATACGAATTACAAGGCGAAATAGACGAAGCAATTGCGTGGGCACTAAAATCGTACGAAACAATGTACCGCCAGATTACTTACGATTATCTGGAAATTTTAAAACGAAGAAAATATACACTTAAAAGACAATCACGATGAAACGAATTATCTTATTTGCTATTATTCTGTTTGTAACAATTTCTTCGTGTACAGTTTACAAAGAATACGCGATTGACATTTATAAACCAGGCGAAATTGCTGTACCACCAAACGTGGAAAATGTTGCATTGGTTTATCGTAATTTCAAATATCAGGGCGATACACTTCAGCACTATTATAAAGATGATAACCGACTTAAAAGATCGAAAAACGACCCTGGAAATATGGATAGTATTTTGGTGAGTTATACTCTAAAGGAGTTGGCTTCTAATTTGAAAAGTAAAAATACATTCGATCGCATTCATATATTTCCGGGCATATTTAAACCACACACAGGAAAAAAACTTCCGGCTTTGAATTTCGATTTAGTAAATAAATTAACCTCCGATACCGAAACAGATTTACTTATTTCGTTGGAAACATTCTCCTGTTTCTTTAGTCAATACTCGGCAGATCAGGGTGTGCCAAAATCGAGAGAGGTAATAACAGCAGCAGTTTGGGCGGTTTACGATCCATTTACAGAAAAAGTGATTGAACGCAAAACAATGATCGATACGGTGTTTTGGAATAGTTACGATAAAAATGGGAAATATCAGAAAAGTGCAAAACTGCCACCTCGGAAAATGGCGTTGAAAGTTGCTTCTCAAATGGTTGGCGAAAATTATTCGAAACGATTTTTTGCATCGTGGCAAACTGTAAGCAGGATGTATTCTGTACCGTCGCCATCAGATTTTACCGACGCTTCAAACTTTCTAATAAAAGGCGATTGGGATAGTGCGATAAAAATATGGATGAAATATGCACCCGATAAAAATGGTAAGTTGGCAATTGAGGCACGTTACAATTTAGCTCTCGCATACGAAATGAAAGACGATGTTTTGGCTGCCTGGAAGTGGTTAGATTCGGCGCATAAACTGGCAACATCGTACAAAAGTAAAGAGAGTATAAAAATGATTGAGAAATACCAAAAAGTACTTGCTAAGCGTAAAAAAGATATCGACCGCTTAAATAATGTTATTTAAAAACATTAAACTTATCAGTATCTTTTTACGTCATTCCGAATTTATTTCGGAATCTTTATTTTCAAAAATATAAGACCCTGAAACGAGTTCAGGGTGACGTTCAGGGAGATGTTCAGGGCAGATACAATACTAAAAATTAGAATTCAATATAATTGTAAATACAGACTACTCAACCAGTTTAATTCCATCAGATTCAAAAACAATAATTTTTTTCCTGTACAATCCGCCAATTGCTTTTTTGAAATTCTTTTTGCTAATTCCAAACATCGCCTTAATCATTTCGGGTGAAGTTTTATCGGAAACTGCCATAAAACCATTGTTACTTTTTAGCTCACTTAGAATTTTCTCTGAAATAGAGTCAACTTTTCCGTAGCCCGGTTTCTCAAGTAGAAGGTCAATTTTCTCATCAACACGAACTTTGCTAACATAACCTTTCAATTTCTGCCCGCTGGAAAGTATTTTATAAACTTGGTTTTTGTACAACATTCCCCAATGCTCGTAATTTACAATGGCTTTATAACCGAGGTCGGTTTCATCGGTAATAACCAAATCCACTTCTTGCCCGATTTCATATTCAGGCGGCGTGTTATCTAAAAATTTATCGAGTTTTGCCGATGCCACAATCCGGTTGGTTTGCAAATCGAGATAAATATAAACCAAATAATTTCGACCCTCAACCATATCAGCTTTTTGCTCGCGAAATGGTACAAGTAAATCTTTTGGCAACCCCCAATCGAGAAATGCACCAAATTTGCTTACTGCAACAACCTTTAAAACTGCGAACTCGCCAACCATTGCAATTGGAGTTTCGGTGGTTGCAACCAGTCGGTCTTCCGAATCGGTGTAAACAAAAACGTCTGCATGCCCACTCTCTTTTACTTCGTCTGTTACAAACTTTTGTGGCATTAGAATCTCGCCATGTTCGAGCCCATCTAAATAGACACCATTTTCAGTTTCACGATTTACATCAAGCGTATTTATTTTACCTATTTCTAACATTATAAATTATTTAATAGTTTTTAATTTCTCTACAATTTTCTTATTTACTGTAAAAACAGTCCCATGCCGGGTACCTTTCGGAAATTTTACTTGTTCCGAAATATCTTCCCAGTTCTCCAAATCTTTTGAGCGAACAGCCCCCATTTTCCCTTTTTGATATTTGTCGAAATAAACAATCCAAAAGTCTCCAATTTTAACAGGAGTTGGTCCTTCTGCCCAGTATCTTCCCGTGATTGGATCCGACGGCTCACCATAATTTTTTGTCAGCTCAGAACTTGAGGCAATCCTAATATTTTTTTCTGCCGGATGACGTGTTTCATCCTTCAAAAACATAACATACTTTCCATTTTCCTTTATTAAAGTTCCATCGATTACATTAAATCCTTGATTATACAGAAGTTTGGTTTTACTGAAAGTTTTAAAATCTTTTGTTGTGACAAAATACATTCTGTGATTATAATTATTGTCACCATATTTCTCTGTTTCAGGAAATTGCCCCGGAATTGTAGTCGACCAAAAGATAAGATATTTATCAGAAGTCTCATCGTAAAAAACTTCCGGAGCCCAACAGTTTCTTGCTTTTGGTTCGTGTTCCATAACCGGAATATATTTTTGTTCCGACCAATTAATTAAATCTTCTGACGAAGCATAACCAATTCCTTTTTCGTTCCAGCTAACTGTCCAAACCATGTGGAATTTATCGTTGGGTCCTATTGTAATACAAGGGTCGCGCATCAGTTTGTCGCTACCCGCCGTAGGTTTTAAAAACGATCTGTTTTTATTTAATGATTCCCATTTCAAACCATCGTAACTGTAAACTAAATGCAAGCCATCTTCGCCATTTCCAACAAAATATGAAAAAAGGTAAGCATCATCTTTTTGCTGAGCATTTACATTCAATACTAAAACTGAAGCAATTAAAACGACTAATATTTTTTGAAGATTCATTATTTAATTTATATCCTTTTAAAAGAACTACAATTTAATATTCAGCACACAACAATCCGGAACCCTGAAACTAAAAACTCTCTCACCCTCCCGAGCGTTTTACTTTATAATTCTCTTTCTTCAATATTTCGATAATCTTATTACAGAAATCACCTTGAATCAGAATTTCGCCATTCTTAACAGTTCCGCCAACTCCACACTTCGACTTTAACAATTTTCCTAACATTTTTAAGTCGTCGTTTGTACCAACAAATCCGGTAACAAGTGTTACACTTTTACCTTTTCGCTTTTTGCGGTCGAGACTAACTTTAAGATTTTGCTGTTGCGGAGGAATCGTTTCCTGCTCCTCGTTGCTGTCATTCTCATACTGAAAATCGGGATTTGTAGAATACACAGTTCCCAATCTATCTTTCCAATCTTTTGCCATTTTTAACTATTTCAAAATTACCAATAAAAGTCCCACAATATACACTACCACCCAAAAACCATATGCGAGACCGGAATACCAATATAAAGATTTATCTATCTGAATTCCAACCCCTCTTTTCCGGTAAAACATCCAAACTAAAACTAAATCTATAAACATTAACAAAGCGGCTAAATATCCCAACAATCCATGTAATGTAAAAAGAGAGTTTCTCGAACCTAATATCATACAGAAAATTGCAGAAACGTCTAATAATAATCCAATGCTTAGAAACCATAAAACCCCTTTTTTCGCTCTTTTAAACCGTTGCAGCAAGTTAATCCCATACCCAAAACTTAATAACGAAAATGTGATAAGAAATGCTCCAATCATAGAAATTGGGTTCATGATACTAGATTTTAGTTACAATTGCAAAGATAATTTTAAAGCCAAAACGAAATCATTTTTACATAAACTTATTCACTCTCAACAGATTTGATTTTCTATTCATAACATTGAGTCCACTCTGAAAAGTCCATTTGTTTACTTTTAGGAGAGGACTCAAACATTATAATTCATCAAGAACAAGGTCGTAATTTAAAAAATTATCGAATCAACCTTTTTCCGCTTACTCAAGAGTAAATTCCGAATTTCGCTTCCGTTATTAATTTGAATAATATTGCTTTGCGAGCTGAATACTTCTGTTAAAACAGAACACTCAACTTCAATTTTATTTAACTCCGAAATTCCTTCAATTTCCATATAAGTCCAAACAACATCGTCTTCCAACTCTTTCCCGACAAATAAAAAGGTAACAGGTTTTCCATTAACTTTTATTTTTAGATTCGAGTTCAGATAATCAAAAATATATTCGTTGCTTTTAGGATTTTCACGATCTTCGCCCAAAAATAACTCCGGTTTACCAGCTTCTTTTAAAGCCAATAAGAGATCGTTAACAAAAGTTTTTACCGAGATCTCCAGTGTTTTATTCTCTTTATTAAAATCGATCTGACAAATACTTACATAAAAAGGATGCGAATTTGCTGCTACCTGCCAAAACAAAAATAAACTAAAGACAAAAATCAATTTTTTAATTATTTTCACCGCTTAATATTTTTTACAAATGCTAAATTAAAAAATTAAATGAGTTTATTCGAACTGTACCTCCGATTGGGATTTCGACATATTATCGATATTAACGGGTACGACCACATTGTTTTTGTTTTAGCTCTCTGTGCCGGATACAGTTTTTCGCAGTTTAAAAAAGTTCTGGTTTTGGTAACGGCTTTTACAATCGGACATTCTGTTACACTGGCTCTTTCAACTCTAAAAATTGTTTTCATTCGTGCTAATATTATTGAATTTCTTATTCCTGTAACAATTTTAATCACAGCAATTTCGAACCTTTTCAACAATAATAAACAGAAAGGATATTTTATTTATTTGCTAACGCTGTTTTTTGGATTGATACACGGGTTAGGATTTTCGAACTACCTAAAAGAGTTATTGGGAAAAGAGTCATCAATCGTCTCGCCACTTCTGGCATTTAATATCGGTCTCGAAGTTGGACAGATTTTAATAATTGCCACTCATTTTTTAATTCTCTACCTCGCCACCACCTTTTTTAAGGTAAATCACAAAAGCTGGAAAATATTCATTTCGGGAGCTGCCGCCGGTATTGCTGTAATACTAATTATTGATAATAAAATCTGGTAACCTAAACTTTTTCTGAATCATATTGTTATTTTTACGGATTGAAAAAATTTGAACGAATTAAACATTTACTCATTATGAGAAATTTTATTACCCTGATTGTAATATTGCTTTTTACTGTTTACTCTGTAAATGCACAGGAGAACACAAATAACAATAAATTTAAACAACTGAAACAGGAGTTGGCAACACCAAACGTGTACAGAACTGCATCGGGTGCGCCCGGGCACGAATACTGGCAACAAAAAGCCAATTATAAAATTGCGATTGTATTAGACGATACGAAGCAACAAATACATGGCGAAGAGACCATAACCTACGAAAATCAAAGTCCCGATGTATTGAAATATCTATGGCTTCAAATGGATCAGAATATGCGGGCTAAAGAATCTGACACGTATAAAACACAAACATCTAAATTAAGTGAACGAGTTACATTTTCGCAACTTAAAAGGATGAACCATGAATTTGATGGTGGATTTAATCTGGAAGAGGTGAAAGATGAAAACGGGAACGACCTGCATTTTACAGTTAATAAAACCATGATGCGTATTGATTTGCCCAATCAACTTGAACCTGGAAGTTCGGTAACATTTTCGGTAAAGTGGTGGTACAATATTAACGATAGAATGAAAGACGGAGGTCGCTCGGGATACGAATATTTTGAAGACGAGGATAACTATTTATATACAATTGCTCAGTTTTATCCGCGCATGGCAGTTTATAATGAAGTTGAGGGCTGGCAAAATAAACAGTTTTTGGGAACCGGAGAATTCACACTTCCTTTTGGCGATTTCGAAGTGAGTCTGACTGTTCCGGCTGATCATATTGTAGGTGCAACTGGAATTTTACAAAATAGCGACGATGTTTTAACATCAAAACAAATTAAGCTTTTTAACAAAGCAAAAAGTGCAGACAGTCCGGTAATTATAGTATCGCAAGACGAAGCGGAGAAGGCCGAAAAGAACAAATCGACAAAGACTAAAACATGGATTTTCAAAGCTGAGTTTGTTCGTGATTTTGCCTTTGCCAGTTCGCGTAAATTTATTTGGGATGCAATGGGCGTTAAATTTGGCGACCGTACAGTAATGGCAATGTCGTACTATCCAAAAGAGGGGAATCCACTTTGGGAACAGTATTCAACAAAAGTTGTGGCACACACAATAAAAACCTATTCAAAATTTACGTTCGACTATCCATATCCGGTTGCTATTTCGGTTCATACCGACCGAATTGGAATGGAATATCCAATGATTTGCTTTAATGGCGGCAGACCAGAAAAAGATGGAACTTACAGTAAATGGGCAAAATACGGACTAATTGGAGTTATTACTCACGAAGTTGGACACAACTTTTTCCCGATGATTGTAAACTCCGACGAACGCCAGTGGACATGGATGGACGAAGGTTTAAATACATTTTGCCAGTATTTAACCGAGCAGGAATGGGAACGCGATTATCCTTCACGCGCCGGAGCTGCATATAAAATTGTAAATTATATGAAAGGCGATGTAAGTTATATCTCACCTATTATGACCAACTCGGAGTCGGTTTGGAACCTCGGAAGTAACGCATACAGCAAACCAACAACTGCACTTAATATTTTACGCGAAACTGTTATGGGGCGCGAATTATTCGATTTCGCATTTAAAGAGTATGCACAACGCTGGATGTTTAAACACCCAACACCTGCCGATTTTTTCAGAACGATGGAAGATGCCTCGGCTGTTGATTTGGATTGGTTTTGGCGCGGTTGGTTTTTTACCACCGACCATGTAGATATTTCCATGAAAAAAGTTAGTTGGTATCAGCCAAATACCCAGAATCCAGATATTGAAAAGCCTATCGCAAAAGAGGAGCGCGAAGGGAAAGTCGCCATTTCGGAGATTAGGAATAAGACTGCAATAGAAAAAACAGTTAATGAAAAAGATCCGGCAACAGAAGATTTTTACTCTACCTACGATCCATACGAAGTTACTGAAGCCGATCGCGAAGCATACAATAAAATTATTGCTGATCTTTCTGACGATGAACAGAAATATTTAACAGAGGATTATAATTTCTATCAAATTGATTTTGAAAATATTGGAGGGTTGGTTATGCCAATTATTCTTCAGTTTGAATTTGAAGATGGTTCTAAAGAAGTTCAATATATTCCTGCTGAAATATGGAGAAAAGATAATTTTAATGTGTCGAAAGTATTTATGTTTAATAAAAAGGTTTCGAATATTACACTCGACCCGTTTTTCGAAACTGCTGATACTGACTTAAATAATAACTCGTGGCCGGCAAAAATTCAGCCTTCACGTTTTAAACTTTACAAATCGAAATACTCCGGTCGCCGTGGAATAATCTCAGGTTCCAACCCAATGAAAGACGCGCAAAAGAAAGTGGAAAAGTAGAACTACAATTTAATGTAAGAACGATTTATTAAAACCACTCTCTGCAATAAACAAGGAGTGGTTTTTTTAGTCGATATATTGTTTGATAATACTCTTTATTTCACTCTCGGGACGAACACCGGCAACTTTCCATTTTACTGCACCCTCTTTAAAAACAATAAGAGTAGGAATATTCCGTATCTGATATTTCGTTGCAATCTCGGGGTTCTTGTCAACATTCACTTTAATAATTCGCACATTCTCTTTTAACGACTCTTTTACCACTTTTAAAATTGGTGTAACTTGTTTGCAAGGTGTACACCAATCGGCATAAAAATCTACCAAAACAGGAGTTTTCGAATTAATAATATTGTTAAACTTAGCACTACTCATTTTCCTTATTCCTCTTCTTTCTTTTATTAACGAAATCGGAAATAAAATCTCCGACCAGATATCCAACAACTGATCCCCAAAGTGTACTCCAATACCAAACCGATTTAATTGCACACGTTCCACTTTCGCATCCCACAAAGTTCCAATACAGGAATCCTCCCAACGCTCCAACCAGAGCGAACACAATTTGCAGCATCTTATTTTTCAAGAAAATCTTCATTTTATATTTACAGTTTGCAACAAATAAAATGCAAATAGGTTTTAATCTTTTATCGATAATAGTGATAATATATTAAATTAACCAAAAACGAACATGGCAATAGTCAGTAACACAAATAGTTATAGTCGAAATTGAATGTCACAATAATACAGTATTATATTGATTTAATAATTAGAGGAATTAAAGTTGGGGTAATAATGACTAACCTACCTGACAATTTTCAACACAACCATCTCTTTAAAATCAGGAATTCCCATTTTTTTAATAGTATGTTTTTTCTGATTGAAGAATCCTTTTTTCAGAGTTTTTCCGGTGTATGGCGAAACAAACTCGTAGTTATATTTTCCTTTTGGCAAATTTAATTTTATCCAATTGGTTGCAACGCCTGTAAAAACAATTGCATATTGTTTGCCGGGTTCCGAAATACACTGCCAATCGACACCTGGTGCATGTGTAACAGTATTAAAATCGGGGCGCATTTTCACAAAATCAAACGACTCAATAAAACTCCGTAGAAATTTCAACTGTTTTCTGAACTCTGTGTTTCCAGTTCCGGGAGCATTATTTTCACCAGTACCATTTTCCTTTCCCACAAAAAATGAGTAATCGAGACTGTTAAAAATTGCTCCACCGGCAATAATAAATTGCCATGCCTGTCTTAAATAATTATCCGATTCGCTTCCGGCAAAACCCGATTCATCGAAACTAACCACCCGATTCCATCCATAATTCATCCAAACAGCTTCGGGCCAAACATAGTGGAAATTCAAAATCGAAATATTTGGGTCAATCTTTTCTAACGAACACTTAAAATTGGTATAATTCTGTGCTATAATATGTTTTTGGGGAAGTTGTTTTTCAGTTTCAACAATAACTTGTGCCATCTGTTTTTGCCATTCCAGCGAAGCATCCGATGCTTTTTCAGCCCATTTAAACCAGTTCTCTTTACCGGGATTGGGATTTAATGTACGCAGCGTTCGCATCACTTTTTGTGGATCATCAGACCAGGGTTCGTTCTGAATTTCGTAAAAAACATTATCGTAACTATTTAATTCTGTCACAAGTTTACCGACAAGTTCTTTTTGAAAATTAGTCAATATTCCATTTTCAAGTGTATTCGATTTTTTACGATCTAAGTTTTGGGGTAACCCGTTTATATTATTTTCCGGATTAAAAGGATGTCGTTTCCACGAAGCATCTTGATATGTTGAACTAAAAAAAGTAACCTCCACAATAATATCTAACTCGTTTGCCAAAGATATAAAGTCATTCAACCGTTCAAAATAAGCAGGATTCCACTTTG
>JAJRSD010000109.1 GCA_024278975.1 Bacteroidota bacterium | reverse complement strand
TTTCCGGATTAAAAGGATGTCGTTTCCACGAAGCATCTTGATATGTTGAACTAAAAAAAGTAACCTCCACAATAATATCTAACTCGTTTGCCAAAGATATAAAGTCATTCAACCGTTCAAAATAAGCAGGATTCCACTTTGCAAGATCAAATTTCTTTTCCCCTTTGTATAGTCCGGATTCTGCAACTCGTTCCCATGGAGCTAAAAAACTTCCCAGCTTTGGTGCAAGTGTATTATTCTCAATACCATAACTGCCTGGAATTTCAATGTAAGATCCTGTAAAAATACGAGTATAATTCATTCCCTCGGAATGCATTGTTTGTAGGTACTTCCTAAAATCAAAATCGGCATTCAACACCGCTCCATAATGTTCTGCCGACGTTATTAAAACAGTTGGATTACCTTTGTAATAAAGATAATGCGGATTTTCGGGATGCAACGAAATTGGTTGTGCAAAAAGTGTAAATACTGAAAAAAAATTCAATAAAAAGACTAAGACAAATTTATTCATGATAAAATGTTATTATTTTTAAGGACTTAAAAGCGTTTAAAATTAGGGAAAAATTACGGAGGTAACAGTTTTATTACATACTAAAAATATTTCCGATGAAAAAGATAGAATTACACCTTGGAGACATTACCAAACTAAAAGTTGATGCCATTGTAAATGCGGCTAACAAAACATTACTTGGCGGCGGCGGTGTTGACGGGGCAATCCACCGTGCTGCCGGAAAAAAATTGCTCAATGAATGCCGCACTCTAAACGGCTGCGAAACTGGTGATGCAAAAATTACAAAAGGTTATAATTTACCTGCAAAATTTGTGATTCATACTGTGGGACCAGTTTACAATAATGGTAAATATAACGAAGCGAAAAAGCTGGGTAACTGCTACCGTAGAAGTTTAGAGTTAGCAAATGAGAATAGTTTAAAAACTGTTGCTTTCCCAAATATAAGTACCGGCATTTACGGATATCCTAAACAAGAAGCTGCCGAAATTGCCATCAGTAAAGTAAAAGATTTCCTTCTGGGAAACGCTCAAATTGAAAAAGTTATTTTTTGTGTTTTCGACAACTCTAATTTTGAAATTTATAAAAAGTTACTCCAATAATTTACATTTTTATAATTATTAAGAATATAACCTTATCTTTGCGAAAATAATTTAATGCAATAATATTTTATGGGTAGATCACAAGAGACATTCAACAAAAAAGAGGTACGGAATAAAAAAGAGAAAAAGAGAAAAGAGAAGGCTGCAAAACGGGCTGCCAGAAAAGATGGCGAAAAAAAATCTAGTTTAGATGATATGATTGCCTACGTTGACGAAAATGGAATGCTGACTTCGGCACCACCAGATCCGGCAATCAAAAAAAGCAAAGTTAAACTTGAAGACATTGAGGTAAGTGTTCCGAGAGGAAGTGCGGTTGAAGAAGACCCGATTAAAAAAGGATTGGTCTCGTTTTTCAATGAATCAAAAGGTTTCGGATTTATTAAAAATATAGATACAAAACAAGACGTTTTTGTACATATAAATAATGTTATTGGTGAAATTAGAGAAGGCAATTTGGTTACTTACGAGGTGGAGATGGGACAAAGAGGCCCAACCGCTGTGAATGTTGAATTAAGCAAATAACAATTTGGTAGTTTAATTACACCAAGTTTAAAATAAAATAAAAGCTCCGGGGTAATTACTTTAACCCGGAGCTTTTATTTTATATCTATATTTCGAATCAACTATTCCAGTCCTTTTTCAAGAAATGCCCTAAACTCATCAGATTTAAAAGTTACCCCCATTTTGGATTCAGATCCATCGGGTTGTATAATTACATGAAACGGGATACTATTTGTTTCGTATTTCGAAATCTGTAAGTCAAGATTAATTTTCCCCATTGTTTTCTTCACTTTCCCATCAATAGCAGAAGTAACCCACTCATTCTCTGTAAGTCTAGTTCTATCGTCAGTATATAAAGCAACTACAATGTATTTCTCTGCTAACATTTTCTGAACTTCAGGATCTGTCCAAACTGTATTTTCCATTTTTTTACAGTTAGAACAGGCATGACCTTTAAAAACCAAAAACACAGGTTTGTTTTGCTCTTTTGCACAGGCAAGTCCTTGTTCCAAATCGAAATAGCCAGGCAACCCCAGAGGCAAATGAAGTTTATCGGCATATTTTGCCGGACCACATAATTCTGCTGCTGGATTTCTTAAAACATTACCACCTGATTGTGAAGATACAAAAGAGTGACTGCTTGCAGGTGGAATTAATGCCGAAACAGAAGCCAATGGAGCACCGAACAACCCGGTAAACAGATACATAACAAAAGTAAAAGTTATAATGGATAGGAAGAGTCTTCCAACACCAATAAAAGGTAAATCGCTATCGTGCGAGAATTTTATTTTGCCAAGGAAATACATACCCAACAATCCAAATACAACAATCCAAATTGCAAGATAAATTTCGCGATTTAATATTCCGAATCCGTAAACCTGATCGATATTACTTAAAAACTTCAGACCAAATGCAAGTAATACAAATGCAAAAACAACTTTTATTGAATTTAACCAAGCACCCGACTTTGGAAGTTTATTAAGTGCCGAGGGAAAAATAGCGAGTAACGTAAAAGGTGTTGCAAATGCCAATCCGAAGATAAACATTCCAAGCATAGGACGCATTCCACCGTCTTGAACAGCTTTAATTATTAACGCGCCAATAAACGGACCGGTACATGAAAATGAGACAATAACAGTTGTTAGTGCCATAAAGAATGCTCCAATCATTCCGCCTTTATCTGCTTTTGCATCGGTTTTATTTACAAAACTGCTGGGTAGTAATATTTCGAATGCTCCAAAAAATGAAACTGCAAAAACCAAAAATAATATGAAGAATAGTAAATTAGGAATCCAGTGTGTACTTAGAATACTTCCCACGTTCGGGCCAAAAACACCAAACGAAAATAGTGCACCAAGTAAGGTGAAAATCAATACTATCGAGAACCCAAAAAATATCCCGGTTCTTATTGATTTCCCTTTATCGTCGCTATCTCGCATAAAAAACGAAACTGTCATCGGTATCATCGGGAAAACACACGGAGTTAAAATTGCTGCAAAACCTGCAAGTGCCGATATTAAAATAAACAGCCACAATGATTGTCCACTTCCCGAAGCGGTAGCAGGAATTCCACTATCATTTTTATCAATATTAGCAGAAGTAGTTGCATTTTGATTAAAACTAAACGAAAACTCAGCTTCTTCGGGAGGAGTACAAGTTTCGTCGTTACAACTCATAAACTCAACATAACCATCTATTTTAACCGAAGCTGAATTTGCCAATTTTATTTTCTGTGTAATAACTACATTGTTGCTGAAATAGCCTACATCCATTTTAAAGGTCTCGTCGAAATGGATTACCGGTTGCGGATTCTTTTGAATCTCGCCAACAAATTCGAACAGCGTAGAATCGGCAAAAATAAACGAAGTTGCTATTGGTCCTCCTTCCGGAAGGTAAGTGTCGTACAAATGCCATCCATCTTCTATGCTGGCTGTAAAAATTAATTCAACTTCATTTCCATTTTGCTTCGAATCAAATGTCCATGTAGTTGGGTTAACCATCTGAGCATGTGCAATCAGTGTAGTTGCAAATAGTGCGAATATTAAAAATATCTTTTTCATATTACGTAATTATATTACTGTTTTAACAATGTGGCAATAATACATAAACAACGTAAATATTACAATGTTTTTGTATTGCGCAAATATTCATTTAAAAGACAAATAAATATGTATTTTGTATGACACAAAATGAGATTTTAACATATTTTATAAAAAACGCCGCTCTTTTACAGAACGGCGTTTTTTTTTAAAGAATAATCTCTTCAATATTTTCATCATAAAAATGATATTCTAAAAATGAATAAGAATTATTTGTTTCAATTTTAACCCATTTAAAATAGTTCAAAAGCCATCTGTTCTGTAAACTTTTAAAGCCTTTAGTTAAAAACGCTGCTACATAAGGATGAACTTTCAATAATAATTTTTTCTTACTCAAATCTTTAAAAATGTATTTTACTTTACTGTCTAATTCGTCAGCAAATAAGATTGCAGGCACAATTTTCCCGCTTCCTTTGCAAGTTGGACAACTTTCTGCTGTCTCAATATTTTCTTCGGGACGCACCCGTTGCCTGGTAATTTGCATCAGGCAAAACTTACTTAGTGGCAGAATATTGTGCTTTGTTCTGTCTACTGCCATAACCGTTTTCATGTGTTCGAACACTTTCTGCCGGTTAGCAGCCATGTGCATGTCTATAAAATCTATTACAATGATTCCACCCATGTCTCGCAACCGCAATTGTCTTGCTGCCTCGTCGCACGCTGCAATATTTACATCCAACGCGTTTGTCTCCTGATCCAAACCTGCTTTCGCCCTGTTACCACTGTTAACGTCAATTACATTAAACGCTTCGGTATGTTCTACGATTAAATACGCACCTTCTTTAAAAGAAACAGTTTTACCAAACGACCCTTTTATCTGTTTTTCGATTCCAAAATGTTCGAAAATAGGTTGTCGCCCGTTGTAATACTTTACAATTTTTCTTTTATCAGCCTGAATGCTGCCTATGTAATCGGAAAGTTCGTTACAAACCGATTGATCGTTAACAATAATACTATTAAACTTAGGATGATAAATGTCGCGCAACAGTGCTGTTGTTCTGTCCATTTCGCTAATTACCAGCGATGGTGCATGAATACGGCGAAGTTTGTTAAATATGGTTTCCCATTTGTCAACCAACCTGTTTAGCTCCTTGTCGAGTTCAGCTACTTTTTTTCCTTCGGCTACCGTTCGAACTATTATACCATATTTACGTGGTTTAATACTTTGAACTAATTTTTTTAGCCTGCTTTTCTCTTCACTTGTTCTAATCTTTTGCGAAACTGAAACTTTATCGCTAAAAGGCATTAAAACCAGATTCCGCCCTGCTATCGAAATTTCTGAAGTTAAACGTGGTCCTTTTGTTGAAATTGGTTCTTTTGAAACCTGAACCAAAATTTTCTGACCTACTTTTAAAATCTCGTTAACTTTTCCTTCCTTATTAATATCGGGTTCTGAATGAATCCGAGAAATGGAAGAAAGATTGTTTTTTTTAGAAGAAACAATCCTGATAAATTTGTTTAACGTAGCAAATTGCGGCCCCATATCGAGATAATGTAAAAAAGCATCTTTGGTGTAACCAACATCGATAAAAGCGGCATTTAAACTCGGCATTATTTTTTTTACTTTGCCAAGATATATGTCTCCTACGGTAAATTTAGCCCCGCTTCTCTCTCTTGATAATTCAACAAGTTTTTTATTCTCCTGTAAGGCAATAACAATTTCGGATGGAGTTACATCAATAATTAAATCGCTACTCACAACCTTTACTGTAATTTTAAATTAATACTATTGTTTATATACTATTAAACCTAAAGCATAGTAATGCTTTAGGTTTAATCAAAACTCTCAATAAGAATTACTTAGTAAATTCTTATTTTTTCTTCTTATGTCTATTCTTACGCAATCTTTTTTTGCGTTTATGAGTAGCCATCTTATGTCTTTTCCTTTTCTTTCCGCTTGGCATACCTTTTTATTTTACTTTGTTTTTAACTTGTGATACAAATGTTTTCGCTGGTTTAAACGAAGGAATATTGTGTGCTGGGATAATAATAGTTGTGTTTTTCGAAATATTCCGAGCTGTTTTTTCTGCTCTTTTCTTCACTATAAAACTACCAAAACCTCGAAGATATACGTTTTTACCTTCAACTAATGAGTCTTTCACTGTTTCCATGAAAGCTTCAACTGTTTTTTGTACAGTTACTTTCTCAATCCCTGTATTTTTCGAGATTTCATTTACAATATCTGCCTTTGTCATTTCTTAAAATATTTAATTTTCAATATATTATCTCGTTAATCGAGTGTGCAAAAGTAAAAATATTTTAAAAACTGAAAAGCATTTCAATTAAATAATTTGCGTTTTTGCGAAGATTCTTAATCACTTTGCATAAAAAAGTGCAATTATTGGACTTAATTTACTTACACTAATCAAAAAAAGCAGAGAACTTTGTGGCAACAAAAGCTTCTAATTCATTTTAAATTAGAAACTTTCAAATAATTGAAACCCTAATTCTTACTATCTATTATGGCAAAACAGATATTTATTATTTGAAATAAATAAAATAAATAAAAAGATATTTATAAATTTGCTGTACCCGCTTTGTTGGGTATTTTATTAAAATTAAATTATTTATGAATCCGGTTACATTCAATTAACAATTAATATATTTTGAAATTATAGTGTAAACCTTTAAAAAAAAAGAAATTATGTCAGTAAACAAAGTAATTCTTATTGGAAATGTGGGTAAAGATCCGGAAATAAGACACCTCGATTCGGGTGTGGCAGTTGCAAATTTTACTTTAGCAACCTCAGAATCGTACAATGCTAAAAACGGAGAAAGAGTTACAAATACCGAGTGGCACAACATTGTAATGTGGCGTGGCTTAGCAGATGTTGTGGAGAAATATGTAAAGAAAGGTTCGAAACTTTATATCGAAGGAAAAATTACTTCGAGACAATACGAAAAAGATGGACAAACTAAATATTTCACCGAAATTGTTGCTAATAATATGGTGATGTTAGATTCTAAGGGGTCGCAAAAACCTCCCGAAGAGGCGAATAAACCAGAATCCACAGTTTCTGAACCCGTTGTTAATAAACCCGAAGTTGAGGACACTGCAGTTGAAGACGATTTGCCATTTTAACAGAACCATTATTTAAATTAACAACGTAATTTGGAAACAGAACCGTTATTAGAAACTGCCACACTTGGCAGTTTCAATATTCAATTTCACCCATTTACTTTAGGTATTGCCATTAGTATTGTAATTGTAATACTTCTACTGTTGAGTTCGGCTTTAATCAGTGGATCCGAAGTTGCATATTTTTCGCTTAGTGCAACCGATAAGCAAAAGCTGCAAAAAAGGGGCAGAACAAATAAGAGGGTACTAAAAAATCTCGACAATCCAGAGAAACTGCTGGCAACCATTCTAACTTCGAATAATTTTGTCAACATCGGAATTATTATTTTAAGTGCTTATATTACTAATAACCTTATTACTATCGAAAATTCGCAAGTAATAGAATTCGGACTTCAGGTTGTATTGATTACATTTTTTCTTCTTCTTTTTGGTGAAATTATTCCCAAAGTTTATGCAACACATTTTGCTTTAGGGTTTGCCAAATTTATGGCATTGCCGTTACAAATACTCGAAAAATTATTTCGTCCGGTTAATTCTCTTTTAATTTATTCCACCTCTTTTGTAAATCGTCGCCTGCAAAAACACCGAAAAAAAATATCGATGCACGAAATTTCGCAGGCGTTAGAATTAACATCTGACAAGGAACTTTCTGAAGAAAAAGAGATTCTGGAAGGTATCGTAAAATTTGGGAATAAAAGTGTTGATGAAATTATGAAGCCGCGCGTTGACGTGGTGGCATTAGAAATTAATACCAACTTTTCAAAAGTCTTACAGGTTATAAACGACACTGGTTATTCGCGTATTCCGGTGTTTACAAATTCATTCGATAATATAAGCGGAATACTTTATATTAAAGATATTTTACCGCATGCTCACAAAGGGAATTCTTTTAAATGGCAAACACTTATAAGAGCTTCTTTTTATGTTCCCGAAACAAAAAAAATCAGTTCGCTTTTAGAAGAGTTTCAAAAAAGTAAAGTTCATTTAGCAATTGTTGTCGACGAATATGGAGGCACCTCGGGAATTGTAACTTTAGAAGATATTCTGGAGGAGATTGTTGGCGATATTACTGATGAGTTCGACGACGAAGAGAACTTCTTTTCGAAAATATCGGATAATATATTTATGTTCGATGGGAAAGTTCTTTTGGGTGATTTCTACAGAACAGTAGATTGCAACGATAATATTTTTGATGAAATAAAAGGAGATGCCGATACTTTGGCAGGACTTATTTTAGAGATTAAAGGAGAAATTCCTCCACTTCATGAAAAGATAAATTATAACAATTTTATTTTTACTATTGAAGCAGTTGACAACCGGCGGATAAAACAAATAAAGGTGGAATTGGAAAAATAGAAACCCGGCAAATTTTTGAAATGTTGAATGTTATAATGTAGTCGCAAAAGTTTGTACTAAACAATTAATTAGAGTTTCTTTTCGTTTAAATTCAAAAAGAGTTCGATGAGACAAATAACTATATTATTAACTTTTTTATTTTTCGTTGTAGGATGTAAAGAAAAATACACGCCTAAACCGCATGCCTTTTTCCGAATAGATTTTCCGGATAAAGAGTATCATAATTTGTCGGAAAATGATTTTCCATACAACTTCGAGATACCAAACTATGCAGTAATACAACCCGACAAACGCAACCCCAATCAACCTTTTTGGATAAATATAACAGTGCCTAAAAACCATGCAGAAATACATATTTCGTATTACGACATATCAGAAAACAAACAATCTAAAAGAGTATTTCTATCGAAATTAATGGAAGACACCAGAAGTCTGGCGTACAAACATTCCATAAAAGCCGATGCAATTGAGGAGCAAATTTTTATGAATCCTGAAAAAAATGTCTTTGGTACAATTTATCGAATCAAGGGAAACGCAGCTTCGCCACTGCAATTTTTTTTAACCGACAGCACCAACAATTTTTTACGTGGTGCATTTTATATTCGCGAAGTGCCAAACATAGACTCGTTACAACCTGTTATAGATTTTTTTGAACCCGATGTTATTCGCCTTATCGAAACCACAACCTGGAATTAATGCCAATAATAGACAAAAAAATAACAGAAGCAGGAGTTTTAGGAATCTGGAAATTAACGGAAACTGTACCATATTTAATGTCGATTTTTCAGTTTTCAGCAAAAGAAAAAGAGGAGTTTATTAAAATTAAAGTTGACCGTCGAAAAATAGAATACATTGCCACCCGACTTTTATTAAAGGAGCTAATAAATATAAAACCTGAAATAAACTATCTCGAATCGGGTAAACCAGAACTTACCAATATTCAAAGAAATATAACCATTTCGCACTCTTCAGATTTTGTTGTGGTACTTGTTTCTGAAAATAAAATTGGAATTGACGTTGAAAATATCCAACGCAATATTAAAAAAATTGCCAATCGGTTTCTTTGTAAAGAAGAGTTGGAGTGCATTCAGAAAGTTGATAATACGCAAACAGCCACAATACTTTACTGGAGCGCAAAAGAAGCCATTTTTAAATGTACCGATAAAGATGGAGTTATATTCGACAAACAAATTTATATTCATCCATTCAATATAAAAAGAGAGGGCAAATTCTTCGGAACACTCAACAAAATAACACATTTCGAACTTTGGTACTTTTTTATTGAAAACAATGTTATTGTATATTGTGTTGAATAAGAAGCCCCCTCTTAATTTCCCCAAGGGGAGAAAGTAAAACTTTAAAATAGCAAGCTGTATGAAACAGACAGAAAACCAAATTCTAATAATATTCGGAGCATCGGGCGATTTGACAAAACGAAAATTAATTCCGGCACTTTACGATTTATTCAAACAAAATTTACTGCCCGAAAAATTTGCTGTTTTGGGAGCATCGCGTTCGCAATTAACAGATGATGAGTTCAGAGCTAAAGTTGAAGAGTTTTTACCAAAAGATGAAAATCTGGATTCTTTTAAAAAAATGCTTTTCTACCAGCCGGTTTTAACAAATAACGCAAACGATTTAATTCCACTAAAAAACAGGCTGCAACAAATGTCGGCCGATTTACAAATCGATAATAACTTTGTTTTTTATCTCTCCACTCCCCCCTCCCTTTATGAAATTATTCCACGTTTATTGTTTGAAAACGGGCTGAGTAAATCGAGCAAATTTTTCAGGCGACTTATTGTTGAAAAACCATTTGGGACTAATTTAGATTCGGCGAAAAAATTAAATGTAAACTTGTTGAATTATTTCGACGAAGAACAGATTTATCGTATCGACCATTATTTGGGAAAAGAGACCGTGCAAAATATGTTGGTTACCCGTTTCTCGAATGGTATTTTCGAGCCACTTTGGAATCGTAATTATATTGATAGGGTTGAAATAACTTCGGCAGAAAGTTTGGGAGTTGAGGGGCGAGGTGGATATTACGACCACTCGGGAGCAATGCGCGATATGTTACAAAACCATTTGATGCAACTGGTTGGTTTTGTAGCCATGGAACCGCCAACGATAATTAATGCAACTGCTATAAGAAACGAAATAATTAAAGTTTTTCAATCGCTGCGTCAAATTCCCGAAAACAAGGTTGCGAAGTATGTAATTCGTGGGCAATACACCGAGTCGAAAATTAGAAATAAAACCGTTGCAGGATATCGTGAAGAACCGGGTGTTAATAAACTTTCGCGAACAGAAACTTTTGTGGCGCTGAAGTTTTTTATTGATAACTGGCGTTGGGCAGGAGTTCCGTTTTACATCAGAACAGGCAAAAAATTACCAACACGGGTTACTGAAATTGTTATTCATTTTAAAAGTGTACCACATCACCTGTTCGATTCCGCAGAATTATCATCTCCAAATAACAATCAGCTAATTATCCGCATTCAACCCGACGAAGGAATTCTCTTAAAGTTTGGTATGAAAACGCCGGGTGCCGGGTTCGATGTACAAACCGTAAACATGGATTTTCACTACTCCGATTTGGCGAATACAACTGTTCCGGCTGCCTACGAAAGATTACTATTGGACTGCATGCAAGGAGATGCAACTTTGTATGCACGCGGCGATGCTGTGGAGGAAGCCTGGAAATTTGTTCAACCTATTATTAATGCGTGGCAAACTAATCCGGAGATTCCGATTTATGGATATCCCGCCGGAACCTGGGGCCCTGAAGAAGCAAATAATCTGGTCTCCGATTCTGAATGGCGATTTCCGTGCAAAAACTTAACTGACGATGGATTGTATTGCGAACTGTAAAAATAAATATGGAAGATGGAAGATGGCAGATGGAAGACAGAAGATGGAAGACAGAAGACGGAAGATGGAAGATGGAAGATGGGGGAAGGAAGATGTGTTTAAATGAACAACATTTTTATAATAACTATGTTATGATGAGAATACGCACTTTACGTCATTCCGAATTTATTTCGGAATCTGTTAGTAATACTGAGATGCTGAAATAAATTCAGCATGACGTTCGTAAAGTTTTCTCTTTATAAGGTGACTTCTAATATTTGCATCAAGAAATGTTTTTTTAGAAGTCTCCTTAAATGCAAATGAATACTGTTATTGTTTTTTAATATGAACAAAGTAAATAAGAAATGACATCAATTACAGAAGTTAAAATATTTGTGACTCCAAAAAAAGTGTACAAAGCTGTTGCGAAAGAGATTTTGTATCTCACACAAAACTCCGCGCAACCGCAATTTCACATTGCTCTTTCGGGGGGGGATACACCAAAAGGACTTTTCAAAAAGCTTGTAAAAAAGTATTCTGATTCTATTCCGTGGGACAGAATTCATTTTTGGTGGGGCGACGAAAGATGCGTTGCACCTGACAACGAGGAAAGTAATTACAAAATGACTTATGATAATTTGTTGTCTAAAATATCTATTCCTAAAGAAAATATTCATAGAATAAGAGGCGAAGAAAATCCGGAGAGAGAGGCAGTCAGATATTCAAATGAAATAAACAATCAACTTAACCAACGTGGAGAGAACCCTGTTTTCGACTTACTGATTTTAGGTATTGGCGACGATGGACACACGGCTTCTATTTTTCCTGATGAGATTGAACTTTTTGAAAATGAAAAAATATGCTCTGTAACTCAACATCCTATTACAAAGCAGAATCGGATTACTATTACCGGACGTGTTTTAAACAATGCAAGTCGTATATTTTTTCTTGTTACGGGTGCAAATAAATCTTCTAGAATTTCAGAAATTATGAACGACGACGAAGTAGCAAAACTGCTGCCGGCATATTATATTTCGCCAAAAAATGGGGAGCTGATTTGGTTTTTAGACGAAGCTGCTGCATCGAAGATTTAATATACAGCAAGCAAATGTAAAATCAGGAAGTCTCTCGTTAATAAATATTTATTTGAATTAGTTTACAGGTTTTAAATTCAAAATTTCAATTCCAAATTTTATCGTCTCCGCAATAACTTCGTCCACTGCGCCCGATGTTAATTCGCAAGCAATAACATGGTCTCCTGCTTCGGCAAATGCAACTTTTGTTTTCTGCTCAGGCAAAGTACCCAACTGTTTAAACATTTTTAGCTCGGCACTTACTTTTACGGTTTCATCCTGATTATCTTCATCTTTATAATAGTAGCCCAAAAACACTGGTGCTGTAACATTTTTAAACGTCTCTTTTTTCATGGTAACATCAACTAACTGTTGCAGGTAAACTGGTGCTTCCATACGGTATTTACAATTCCAGTACTGACAATCTTTCGATGCAAAATCTTCGTTTGTAACCCTGTATTTACCGCCCATCATTTTTCGTCCTATTTGTAATCCCCATGGCTTTGACAGCATAAAAGCACCAGCTTCATTAATTCTAATATTTGGTGAATATAAAATTAACCCATTAACATACTCAGGGAAAGTAGCGGCCAATTGCAATGCCAAAGTTCCGCCAGTAGAAGTGCTCATAATTATCACTTTTTTACCGAGTGTACGGGCAATCATTAATGCTTTTTTTGCAGATTCCCACAAACGGTCGGGAGTCATATCAATTAAAGCATCTTCAGTTTCAATACCGTGCGACGCCAAACGTGGTAAGTATAAATTCATCCCAAACTTTTCGGCAAACTTTTCGTGTGCAGGGTAACCTTCGTACCACGATGCAGAAAATCCATGTAAATAAAGTAAGCTATAATTTGTACGTTCCTTAACAGAATCGTTTGCCCAAATAATCCGCGATTGATTATCGGGTTTTATCTGTAATCCGGCATCGTTATTTTCAACATATTTTTCAATATTTCCGATGCTTGCCGAAATAGATGGCAAATCTTTACTCATTTCGGGTTTCTCGGGTTTTGGTCCGAGCAAATAAACTACAATTGCCAGAATAAATACAATTAAAAAAAAGCGCTTAATACGTTTCATAATATAGTTTTTATAAATATTTAAATTAACGTTACTACTCAGCAGCAAAGTTAACAATAATTTGTGTGTAAGTTTTTGAAAATATTAGACGGTCGATAATAACGTGTATTTTTGTCTTTTCCCTAAAACTATCCTTCAAAAAAAGAACAAAAATCAATGAAATGCCATATTTTTGAACTTTAATTGTTTGCTTGCGGATTCAAGGTATTTTACATGCGTAGATTTGTCTAAATATTTTGAGAATACAAATAGCATTTTTGGTTGTAAAGAGAGAAAAATATAAATTGCACACAAACAATAGTTAAAACTATAATAAACTATGAAAAGATTATTCTTTGCATCAAACTACACGATTGTTTTGAGAATAATTACAACCTTTTTTTGTTATCGATATGGACATCAATTTTTGCAAAGGCTCCGATTCTTACTGAAAAAGATATTGCTACGCCTCCGCCCAGAATTATTAGGGCTTGTTGTTCATTTGGAGTTGATTTAAAATTTGTAATATTTCCTTTAATTAAAAGAACAGATATTATTTCGGAGAACGATTTGGGGCAACATAATTATCTTGGTGAAAGGAGTGAAGGTAATGGAATTATTTATACGCAAAGAGGTGGTTTTATTGATATCGGACATGTTCGTGACTGTGCAGACTGGACTGCGTATTTATATTGTTTGATTCAATCAAATAAGGGAAATGAGGTTGAAATTTTAAAAGATCTTAAAGCCGAGGGAGGTCCGAAAATATTAACTTTTGAGATACCAAATGAATTTGATAGCCTCAAAATTTATGAGTTGGCAGGAAAAATTGCTTATGATTTATCGTTGTGGCACGAAATTGCAACATGGTTTGGCGTGTCTTATATTCCGTTGATACCGGAGCGTTATTCAAGTTTCTCGCCTGAGGATTTGTATTCAAATCTTTTAGGTGTTAATTTGGGTATTAGAGCATTAAAAAGCAATTTGGAGTACAATGATGCTATGACCATACTTATTACAAATATGCTAGATAGTTTGGAGTCGGTAACAAGTATGGACGAAACGTACATAGCTATGGAAAAAGTTGAAGATATTTGGTGGACACAAGAAAAAAGGTTACCCAGTAAAAAAATTCTTATTGAACGATATATTTATTCAGAATCGTATTTATTACCTTGGCTTGTTCCTAATGAGGGAGATGAGATAGTTCCATATCAGTTAATTGTGCCAGGTAACAATCTTTGCGATTTTTATGAACTGAGTATTAAACTCAATCATAAATTCCCATTTAAATCTATATTTCCATCACGCGATGATAGGACAATCAATCAGAAAGATTTTAGTAGGATAATGAGTTATGTACGTCAGGATATTATTGACTTACAATTGAGAATGTTGTATCGAGCATCGCGTCATCAGAAACGAAAGGATAGTAGGGACAGAAAAACAAATAGCACATCTTAATCCATAAAATGGATATAAATACAATACTGAATTTTACTAATGCAGAATTACCACTCGATATTTCTAAAATGAACGAGGTGGCAAAAGTTTTGTTTGATTACGAAGATTTTACAATCTTTAGCAGATTGCATACCGATGTAAAAATCAATAATTGTAAAATATATCGTGCCGAATGGAAACAGGAAAACAGTCAACTAAAACAGATAATTCAACCCAATATAAAGTCCTGAATCGCCATCGCGTTCGTCGGCAGCAACACCATAATCGATTGCAATAATGAAATTTTGGTTCATTACAATCCGCAATCCCGCACCATACGAAATGTGCATTTGTTCAGAACCGATATCAAAATAATCAACTGGATCGTCACTTGAAATTGAAGGATTATTAAAGCTCGCATCAATTTTTTTGGTAACCTGACCAAAATCCATAAACGCATTTAATCCGAGGTAGAAGTTATTGTTGATGAATTGAAAGCGGACAAATTTCCATCGAGCTTCAATGTTTCCGTAGAAAAAGCCATCTCCAACAATCCGGTTGCGCCGAACTCCCCGAAGCGATTTTGCACCGCCAAGCCCTTCAGAGCTGGCACCTTTCATAACCGAAGTAATTACCTGACTTTGATAGTAATATGGTACATGGCCACTCAGGGTTGTTTGGTATGCCAATCGGTAAGCGAGCGACAAATTATTGGGAATAATTGTAAAATACTGACGGTGTGTTAAGCTTAATTTTGTGAATGAAGTTTCAGCACCTATAAACCCGGGAGCACCAATTAAAACGGCTTCTGTCCAGATTCCTTTCATCGGGTTAGGGCGGTTGTCGCGTGTGTCGTAAACCAATCCTGCTTTTAAAACCGGTACGAAACCTCCATCGGCTTCCTCTTCAGAAATAATGTTGTTTGCTATATATTTATCGTACAATCCATCCACATCAGGAAGTAAATCGTCTCCCTCCTTGCCATCGTTTAATTTATCTAAATTAACAGGTGCAACTTTAAAATTCAGGAAGTTGATACCTGCAGCCCATTTCAGTTTCTCACCCGAAAGTTTACCCAATAAATCTACCTTGAATCGGAACATTTTTCGGTCGTATTTGTAAAACATTCGCGATACATAGTCGGGACTTGTGTCGTCAACCCAGTCGGGATTAACAACAGCATCGTAACCGTTAAATCCATAAAAATCGTACGCCTGGTCGGAAAGATAACTAATATCAACCGAAGTTTGCAGTCCTTTTATTAATTCGTCTGAATCGTAGTAAAACCGGTTGATACCGCTCCCTTTTGTAAAACGTGAGACTTCGAAGTACAACGAGTGGTTGTAGTTTGGGTAATTGCTCCCATCGCCGTAGTTGTATAAATTTACAAGTGCTCCATACTGAAATCCAAGGTCGGTATCGAATGTAATTGTGGGCAGTGCTCCAAAATTCCAACCCTCTTTTGCAACCTCTTCTTTATCTTGAGAAAAAACCGGAATAAACATTAAACTGAAAGCAAACAGAAACAAAATCCTTTTCATAATTATTATAATTTAGTTATCGAAGTTATTTGGTTTGAATTATTTTAAATCTAAAGTAGATAAAATATTACAATAAACCACAATGGAATGAAAGTACATAGTTTAAACTGCTATTGCGACAAAAAACAATCAGCCTAATTAATGAAGTTAATGGTTGCTGGATTCACGATTTTCCCAACCACTTTTCCCTTCATCAATAAATATTTCGTTAACTGTTCTCGAAACCCGCTCGTCAACTTCTTCGACCAAACGTATTCTCAGTGGATTGTTTAACTTTTTTTGCCACTCGAATACGGGTTTAAGCGGATTGCCGCCTTTATCGATTTCGTATGTAAGATATGCCCATTTTTCCGAAAAGAAGTTTCCTTCCATTGCAGGAATTACCTGTTGCATATTCGATGCTAAAAAGCTTAACGATAAAGCTCGCGCCCAGTAGATCCACGGCCCGGCAGTTATGTACATATAAGGATTTAACAGTCGCGGACGTGTTTCTAACCCGGCGTTGGAGTAACTGAGTTGAATTCCACAGAAACCAATTCCGGTCTCCTCGTTATAAAACGAAATCCATGGAACATCTGCTTCCAAAAACAGGTCGGCAAGGTCGGGCATTTCTGCAACATTGTAAATAATTACACTATCGCTAATTGCATCGTACCAGGCAGCATGAGTCATCAGTTCGCGTTTAAATACAATCTCGCCATTACGCAGTGCGATACAGTCAACCCGTTTATTAATCCGCATAGAAGTTGAACTTATAAAATATGGAACTCCCGGATAAAACTCGTAACGAACAGATGCATCAACTTCGGGCAGCTCACGTAAATTCCCCCACATTTCGGCAGTTGAAATTACAGGACCCGCCATAAATTTTACATTTGTTGGTGGTTTCCAGTCGGCAGTGTGTGTCCACGGACGTGGCGGTGCATAAACCCCGGGATTCCAGTGGATTGCCCCGTTTGTCTCCATGCGGTGAAAGAGTGGGTTTTGCGGCTTGCTTTTTAATGTAATCTGATCTAAATGACCGGAATTTGGATGTAACACAATTGAAAGTTTATCGTTGTCTATTCGTAATCCCGGTGCTTCGCCCTGCATACGAAGATCTGTTTTATACATTTTGGCAAGTGCATTTTCGTTGTTGTAATAAACCAAAAATACTTTACTCGATTTAGCCGGAACATCAGCAAGGAAAGCAACCCTTGCAGTTACTGTTGGCATCCAAAAAGGAATCTCGCGGGTAGGGTTTCCATTCTCGTCCGGGTCAAGAGGATCTTCCTCTAAGAACTTTTTAACATCGTAAACCTGACTTGGAATTTCGGTAATTTCATGAGTTTTAGGATCAACAGCAATAACACGAATATCGCGTTTTATATGTTCCGACTCATCGGGGTAAAATGATAACAGTATTTCAACCGGCTCCGATTTCCTTTCCATTCCGGCAGTTTCCGACAGCACAACCGATTTGTAACTTTTCCATTCTCTACTGAAAACAGCGGCTTCGTTTGGTGCTGTTAAAGTTATTGTTGCTGTTAAATTCTTATCGTTTTCCGAAGCATGAATATCTTTTTTCAACCTAACTCTAATAGTTACTTTATAATCTTTGCCCGGCTCCCATTTAAACCAACCCACAACATGCGGATTCTTATAAAGAGTTCCGTCTTGCGACAAACCGTAACCCGACGGTGGACGATGACTAAGTGCGGGACGATTCATATCGGTAATTTCGTTCTCTTTGTGAAGGTCGTTAAAACGCAGAACTTTATCATCAACCGCGGTTTCAACCTCAATAATCGATGCCTCCGGCAGTTCCAATTCAGCAATAAAATGGTAGAAAGGAATAGCAGGGCACGGATATCCAAGTTCGATTCTGTTCACTTTCAGCTCTCCTGTTTTATTCTCTTTTGCGTTAGCAACAAACGATGGAATCAACAGAAAAACGATGCTTAAAATAATTAGTGAATACTTTTTCATGATATTTATATTTAGTTATTATTAGTCAGCTATATTTTTTTTAGTTATTGTTATTAGATTTCGTTTTCGTAACTCGCTAATTCCATTGTCAATCACTCCTCCCGCTCCCCAAAAATAGTAAGAGAAGTACATTGTACTTTTAGTAAATATGGGTACCCAGGGCTGGAATTCGCCATAACAATAGTGTGTGTCGTGATTCCCCGGTTCATTTAAAAACATGTGTAAGAATATGGGTTGGTCAACCGGAAATGCACCCACAAAAGTGATGTCTTCCTTTGTATCGTAACCAGCATTCCATCCCTCTTTTAAAAAGAAAACCATTCCGTAACGATGCTCAGGACGCATCCGGTATTCGTGAATTCCATCGAGTTCGGGAATTGTAAAAACATCCTCTGTCCATTGCCTTTTACCAAGTGCAAGCATTGGCTGCGGCCCCAGCAAATTTGCTTCCTGATTTTTAAAAGTGAGAGCAAACCTCACTTCCAGCAAAGGAGAATTTCCATAAAGCGTAAACGTTTTTTCTATACGGTTGCCGTAGTAATCTGCCCACATTCGAACACGAACAAAATCGCCCTCCGATTTTACAATCTCGGCATTATAAATCTTATGGTTTTCCATGCTTCCCTGCCCCAGAAAATCTTCGAAACCGCCGTACGGATAAAATGCCCTTTCGCGAAACGGCCGTTTGTGGTCGATAACTTTTTCGGGCCAGAGTTTAAACAGCAAATTATCGTTGCGGCTTTTTACAATGTACTCGATTACCCGTGCGCCGGTTGCCAGCAGTGTTACCTGCACACTGTCGTTTTCGAGCCGGTATTCGTTTACCCCGTCGTTGTTTAAATCAACGGTTTTGGCACGCGAAAATCCTTCGGCCTTGCCAACTCCAAGTTGCGACGAAAACTCAACATCAAGTGCCGAAACTTTTACATTGTAGTTTCCTGCAGGCACTTTCAATTCAAAAAGCATACTTTTAAACGTTGCCTGCGGAGTTTCACATATTTGCGTTTCTTCATAAACAACATTCTCATTTTCAATTACCTGAACTTTTACAGGAAATGAAAATTTATCGGAATAATTATGAATGGTAACCGGATAATTTACTTTTGGTGTGTGCCCGTACAATAATTGATTTGCAGAAATAACGGGCGGCAAATCGAGCATTGCCAACGCATTTTTAGTTTTGCCATTCCAATTAAACTGAATTGAGATTGGGTTAGCATCGTTCATTGCCTGTGCCGAAGGAAGTAAAGTAAAATGAACTGTTTTATTTGTTCCGGAAGGTAAATCTACGATAATCGATGTTTGCTTTTCTATACTCACTTCGGCAGGTAAAACCAGATTTAATTTTCCTGAAACCGAATGCGAATAGGCGTTGCGAATTGTTACTTGCAAATCGTATCCTGTTGTAGTTGCCTCAATATTTATATGGTCGCCAAAATACTCCTCCAACGAAACTCTGTCTAACAGTAACATTTGCAAAGCATTTCGGAAATTTGCCGGTCCTACCATTAATCCTTTTTCGAAAACTCCCACTTCGCGGCGTTCTAAAATGGCTTTCCACATACTTTCCCGTGTCAGTTCTTCTCCCTTTTTAAGAAATAAAACCATGCTATTTAGAAGGTTATCTTTCATTTTTCCTGCCTTTACAACAAACGGTATCTTTTCACTGTCTATCTGTTTTTTGTTCCCTTCAACAGCAAAATAACCATCGTACAGGTATTCATTGGCAGCCGGGTCGAGCACACTTCTAAAAATATAACCTTCTTTTTTATGAGCGAAATCAACCCACAATTTTTTTTCTGTTAGTAACCTGTCCTGAAAACCGTCGTAATCTTTACATCCATAAATTGGCGAAAAACCTACATCGGTAACAAAAGGCAGTTTTACGTTATTCGACCACCGTTCGAGTTTATCTTTTAAAAAGATATCGTAATAGCCGCCAAACACAATCCAGCTACATCCTTCGTTTAAACTTTTACCTATTATTTCGATAGGTTTTCCAGGAGTTATTGAAACACTGTTTGCCAACGTTTCTGCACCAAACCACCCTTTATAAAAATCGTATTTTGCAAGAATGGTTTGCGTATTTTGGAGCAGTTGGTTAAACTTATTTTGCAAATTATTATCTGAACTGCTTACAACAAAAATTTTGTTTCCATAGTCATTGTGAAGGAAAAAAGCATCAACTCTTTTTAATTTTTCCGCTCCCCACTGGTAACTTTTTAAAGCTTTATATTTTGTTATGGTTTTTTCAATCGTCGCTGTCAGTTCCGTCCCCAGTTCCGAACCGGGTGTTACATAAACTAAAACATTTCCTTTTTTAAGCGACAATAAAAGCTCATCTTTTTTAGGTTGTTCAAGAACTTCGTACGACTCTCTGTTTAAATTCCAAAAGAAACCCTCCTGAATAATCAACCCCGAAATACCCAAATCTTGTGCAATATCTATTTTACTTTGTAAAATACTCTTTTCAACATCATCAACCGAAATTTTTAACAGGTTTCCTGTTCGATACAATTTCGTGTAATTGTTCTGCCAATGGTTGGTATAACCGTTAAACTGAAAATTGGCAACCACGGGGTCAATTGAAGAATAACCTTGTTCGTTATATTTAAACCCGTCGAGCGACTGCGCAGAAACCAACGAACTCAGAGAGATAAGCAGAATTATGAAATAGCCAATTTTATTTATAACCATCTGTTTCAATAAATTATCTTGTAGTAATTAAATTTCTTTCGCGCAACCATTCTACACCATTTTCCCACGGGCCACCGACACCATACAAATAATAGGTAAAGTACATTGTACTTTTCTGAAAAATAGGCAGCCATGGCTGAAATTCAGCATAATAATGGTGTGCTGAAGGATTGCTCGGATGATTTTGCCACATGTGTAAAAACAGCGGCTGGTCAACCGGAAATGCACCCACGAAAGCAATATCTTCTTTGGTGTCGTAACCCGAATTCCACCCCTCTTTAATTTCGAATGCCTGTCCGTAATATTTATCCGGATTCATCCTGAATTCATGGATTCCACTCGTCTCTGGCACATAAAATACATCCTCTGTCCAGTGCTTTTCACCCAGTTCGAGAATAGGCTGCGGCCCCAGCATATTTGCTTCGCGATTTTTAAAAGTAAGAGCAAAACGCACCTCCAGCAATGGTGTGTCGCCATACAATGTAAATGTCTTTTCAATACGGTTTCCGTAATAGTCGGTCCACATTCTTACACGAACATAATCGCCATCGGCTTTAACCAGTTCGGCATTATAAATCTGGTGGGTTTCCATACTTGCCTGCCCCAGAAAATCTTCGAAACCACCGTACGGATAGTAACCTCTTTCCCTAAAAGCACCTTTGTCGTCAATGGCTTTTTTCGGCCATAATTTAAACAGAACATTGTCTTCGCGGCTTTTTACAATATATTCAATAACACGGGCACCTGTTCGTAGAAGTGTAATTTGCACACTATCGTTTTCCATTCTGAACTCCTTTACACCGTCGTTATTAATATCAATTTCATAAGCATACGGTCTTCCTTCTGCTTTTCCAACTCCTAACTGCGACGTGTAATCAACTCCCATTGCCGAAACTTTTACATTGTAATTTCCGGGTTGAAGTTCAAGGTCGAATACCATATCTTTAAAAGTTGACTGTGGTGTTTCGCACTGCTGCGTAGCTTCAAAAACAACATTTTCGCCATCGAGAACTTCTACTTTTACAGGAAATGATTTTTCGTTGGTAAAATTATGGATAGTAACCGGATAGGCTACTTTTGGCGTGTGCCCATACAAAAGCCGATGTACCGAAATTGCAGGTGGTAAATCGAGCAAGGCAAGTGTACTCTTCTCTTTTTTATCCCAATTAAAATGAACAGCTATCGAATTTGCATTGTCCATTGCAGCAGCAGTTGGAATTAACGGATAATGTACTGTGATTGATGCGCCTGCAGGCAAAGTAGCAGCAACCGAAATATCTTCTTTTATTTTGATTTGTGGTGGCAAAACTAATTTTAAATTACCCGAAACCGAATGAGAATAAGAATTCGTTACAGTTACCTGCAAATCATAACCATCAGTAGAAGTTTCCATATTAATTCTGTCGCCAAAATACTCTTCCAAAAACAGGCGGTCTAACAGAAGCATTTGTAGCGCATTTCTGAAATTAGCCGGTCCCATCATTTTCCCTTTGGCAATTACACCCACTTCACGACGGTCGAGAATGGATTCCCACATACTTTCCTGCGTCAGTTGTTCTCCTTTTTTTAAGAATAAAACCATACTCGACAGAGCATTGTCTTCCAGTTTTCCGGTTTTTAATACAAATGGCACATCCTCATTATCAATCTGAAATTTATTACCTTCCTGAGCAAAATAGCCATCGTAAGTGTACGGATCGGCTTCTAAATCCAACACATTCCTGAATACATATCCTTCTCGCTCTTTGGCTGCTTTTATCCACGACTCTTTGTCGTACATCTGCTGAATTTGAAAACCGTCCCAGTTTTTACATCCAAAAAGATTTGTAGCTCCCACATCGGTAACAACCGGTAATTTCACTTCGTCAATCCAACCGGCAATTTCATCTTTCGACATGAAATCCATATAACCTTCAAAAACAAACCAGTCGCAACCTTCGTTCATTCCTTTACCCATAACTTCAATGGGATGCCCGGGAGTACAAGTAACACTGTTAAGCAAAGTGTAAGCACCAAACCATCCTTTATGAAAATCATATTTTTCAACAATCTCTTTTGCATTATCAATTTGGTCTTTTACCTTGTCGAGTGTATTCTGGTCAGCAGAACTTACAACAAACAGTTTCGTATTTCCATTTTCGAGATAAAAAGCGTTAGCCCATTTTAAATCAACAGCATCGTATTGATGGCTTTTTAAAATTTCAGGCCATTTATTTGGCGGCAGTTTTTCAATTAGTTTTTTACCAACATCCGAACCCGGATCAACAAAAACCAGTACATTTCCTTTTTTGAGTTTACGCTCCAGTTCATTGGTAGAAGGTTGTTTTAAAAGTGCATATTTTTCTGAAAGCAACCCTGTCATAAATCCATCCTGCATAATAAAACCGGGTATTCCTAAATCTTCGGCAATATCAACTTTACTTTGTTGAATTGTCTTTTCAACATCTGATACAGCCATTTTAAATAGATTCCCATACCGATACTGATTGGTGTACGTATCGTGCCAGTAATTTGTGTATCCGTTAAACTGAAACTCAGTTTTTATTGTTGGCTCTCCTAATGTAGAAGATTCCGGAATTGAATATTGATTGAGATTTTGACCTTGAACCTGAGTGAAAATCAGAAGTAAAGACAGAGAGACAAAAACACTCCCAAATTTTTTGATATTTGAAATCATAATTATAAAGTTTAGTTAATTTAATATGATGCTAATTTATAATAATTGCTTTAATAATATTGAATTGCACTATTTCGCCGAAACAATTCCAATTAATTCCTCATTCCGTTTCCCATCCGAATTTACCAAACCAAAATTATCGCTTTTATAATTCCAGTTTGCATAGCCAATTCCAGTTTCTTCAAAAAGTTTAATCATATCGGTGTACCAGTTTAAAACATCCTCGGCAGGTGGTCCTGCATTTATACCAAACTCGCCGCAATATAAAGGAAGACCCAACTCTTTTGCTTTCTCGATTGGTTTTTGCCACTGCTCCAGGATCCATTTTTTATTGAATTCTTTGTTCACCCATCTTTTAGAAATATCCTGCATCTCTTTCGGCAGTTTATCAAATTCTTCCTGTGTTAAAATTGCTCCCGGATAATGAACGGGCCCGGTGTATCCTTTTAAATTTGTCCAGCCAGCATTGTAATGAGTTAAAAGAAATGGTTCGTAAAAATGAAAACTGAGTAGAATATTTTTATCGTTTTCGGGAATTTTCAGAACATCGAATGTTTGAACCTGCTGCCATTTATTAGAGCCAATAACAATAGTTCGTTCGGGCTCAATTTCGCGAATTGCTTTTACTGCATTTGCAACCAGATTATTCCAAAGTTCAGGATCGTCGGCAACGGCTTCGTTCATCAATTCGTAAGCAACCGAACTGTTCGGGTATTTAATTAGTGTTTTAGAAAGGTTGCGCCACAAATCGTAAAATTTTTCCTGTTCGGCGGGGTCTGTCCAAAGTGGTTTTACATCAGCATTAAAATGGTGCGAGCGTAAAATATGCAAATCAACAATTACCCGCATACTGTTTTCAATACTCCAGTCGATACAATTCGTCATTATTTTAAAAGCATCGTCGTGGCGGTTACCGTTTTCGTCCCACATTTGTTCTTCGTCGATGGGCAGGCGAACATGGTCGAAACCCATTTCAGCAATATTCTGAATATCTTGCTTTGTAATAAAATTTTCGCGTTCGACACCTCTTTTACCACTTTGCGAAAGCCAGTGAGCAACATTGGTTCCGCGTTTTACTTCAAATTTTTCGGTATTTTTATTTGTGTTAGTCTGGCATGAAAACAGGAAGAAAAGGCTAATAATAGGAATTAAGTTTTTCATAATTTCAGGTTTAGATTTTAGTCGATGCGTAAAAATAGTGAATTGAAACTGCATTACAAAACTTAATTGTTTTATTGACAGTTTCAGTGTAAAATGTGTAGAAAGAAAAAGAGGGGGGCTAAACAGCCCCCCTCTTTGTTCACTAACCTAACTATGTATTAATAACCAGGACGTTGTTCCAAAACATCTGGTTGAAGATCGAGTTGAGATTGTGGAATAGGCTGGTATTTGTCGGCATCGTTGAAGTTAGCTCCTTGCATAAACGAAGCTCTCGTTCTTAAATCGCCGACGGCAAAAGAATTTAATATATCTGCCATACTTTTTCCACCAATTTTATTTGGCAGATTATCCCATCTGCGTAAATCAAAGAACCTAAAACCTTCGGTGGCAAACTCCAATCGTTGCTCCCACTGAACTGCCGTCATGGCTTCTTCTTTATTGGCGAATGCTGGGTAAAGCCCAATTTTATAGTTGGCTGCTGGTTGCGACCAATCAACAGCACCACCAGTCATGTAATCACCGTCGGAAGAACCTTCTCCCCATGGATATACTGAAGTTGGAAGTTCGTTAATCAAAACTTTTCCCATGACCACTTTATGGCCAGCTCTTTCGCGAATTTGGTTAACCAGCGTGCGTGCTAAACCTAGGTCGCCTTCGTAAGCTGCAACTTCGGCTCTCCAAAGCAAAATGTGGCTATAACGTAAGTAACGATAATTATTGGCATTTATTCCACTCATCCAGCCTGTTGTGGTTGACAACGTGTAACGCTCCGATTTTTTAAAGAAAGGTTTTGATACGGGCAAATAAGGACCTCCGTCAGATTGTTTGCGCACCCAGTTACTACCTCGGTTAATTCCCCAGTCTTTATAAGGAATTCCTCTTCGACTAACTGTATAGTCAAGGCGTGGATCTACCGGATGCGAATCAACAACAAAAGTTTCGTCTGATGAAATTCCTGCATCATTGGCAAGGTCTGAATCGTTGAATGAATTGAACAACGGCAATCCGTTTTCGTCAACTTTATATGCATTCACAAGGTTTTGCGATGGTTGGTGAAAACCACAGCACATGCCAATATCTCCACCGTGTGGCCAATTTAAACCTATTCCCATTTCTGCATTTAACGATTGGCTGATATCGTTCACATTTGCCTGAATTTCCCAAATAGACTCTGCATTGTTATTTGTCTCGATGTTGAAATTATCGATAAAATTGGGCATTAATGAGTAACTGTGTTCGGTGTTGTTGATAATTTCATCAAGCAACGGTTTTGCTTTGTCGTACTTAAGGTCCTGCAAAAAAGCCCTTGCTGCCAACGCCATAGCAGCAAATTTTGTTGGGCGGCCAACCTGACTTTGTGTTGCAGGAAGGTTTTCAATTGCAAAATCAAGGTCTGCAATTATATGGTTCAACACAGCATCTTCAGGATTTACGTTTGATACCAATGCGGCATCTTCGGTCTCTTCGGTAATTATTGGTATATAATCGCCAAAAACCAAACGGGCTTCGAAGTTGAAAAGAGCCCTGAGAAAACGGGCTTCAGCCCTGAAGCTATTTGCTTCGGATGCTGTAATCTTACCTTCCTCTTCGGTTGCATTAATAACTTTAAGTGTTTTATTGGTACGGTCAACACCCATGCCAATACATAGTTTCCATTTATTTGCAGGGTAACCATTGGTACTTTGTACCTCCCAGCGCTCAATGTCGTTAACAGGAACCTGATCGGTTACCTCAGAGCCTTTGTAAGCATCGTCGGATGCAGTTGAACCGTAAGTCCAGTTTTGAATTGAGGCACCCCATGAAACGTCCCATAACGAGCTTCCGCCAACCATTGCATAGGTTCCGGTCAATAAGGCATCAATTCCTTTTGCATCGTAAAAAACGTTTTCCGATGTGGAACCGAGTGGTGCTTTTGTCAGAAAATCTTCTGAACATGAATATGACATGGACAATAAAAGTATTGTAACCATTAATATTGATAGTTTTTTCATATTATTCATTTTACTTAAATTAATAAAATTACGATTATAATCCGAGGTTTATTCCAAACATAATTTGTCTCGGTGTTGGCCATGCACCTCTATCGAGTCCCATGCCGCTGCCAGAAGTATTGTATTCCGGATCGAGCCCACTGTAACCGGTAATGGTAAATACATTGGTAACTTGTGCGTAAATGCGTACACTTTTAATTTGAGCTTTATCCAGAATGTTTTTTGGAAGTGTATAACCCAGTCTCATGGTTTTAAGTCTTAGGTACGACGCATCTTCAACAAATGCGGTTGAAGGTTGTTGCGAAATATCACTTTGGTCCAACATGGGCAACTTTGCATTAGCATTGTTATCTAAATATGGGCTTCCCCACGAGTTGTAAAGTGCATCTTTACTTAGTCCGCCATTGAACATACCGTAGTCTATCCAACGGGTAACGTAGTTAACCATTTCATTTCCGTAGCTGCCGTAAAAGAACATGTTTAGATCAAAGTTCCCATAACCAAAATCTAAGTTTAGGCCACTGGTAAAATCGGGGTGTGGACTACCAATAAATGTTCTGTCATCGGCGTTAATAACTCCATCTGTTGCATCGGGTACTCCGTCCCCATCAGTGTCAACGGTAAGCTGATCCTGAAATTTAAAGTGTCCTGGTTGGTTATAGGTTGTGGACCCATATTGTGGATGCGCATCAACCTCGGCTTGCGTTTGAAAAATACCTTCGACAACGTAACCGAAAAATTCAGGGAATGCAGTTCCATTGGCATACCGCGTATAGGTCATTTGGCGGTTGCTTCCCGCATCTATTGTCCTGTCAGGGTCTCCTGAAAGTTTTATAATTTCGTTTTTATAATGAGAAAATGTAAGGTTAGCACTGTATGTAAATTTATTGTCGGCAGAAGCATTATTGTACCCAACTTCAATGTCGAAACCTTTGTTTTGCATCTCGCCAATATTTACATACGGGGCAGTTGCAACTCCCATTACCTGTGGGATTGGCTCCCTAAAAAGCATATTGCTTGTATTTCTTTTCCAAATATCTAACGAAACAGCAAGATGGTTGTCTAACATGTTAGCATCGATACCAAGGTTAATTGTTTCAGTTGTTTCCCATGTTACATCTTCGTTGCCCAAAGTTGCTGGGCGGAAACCTGAAACAGCACTGGTATTTGATCCATCGAGTGCATACGATGCTTTGTAAGTATCTGTACCATAAGTCGAATAAGAGTTGTAGTTACCAATTCTATCGTTTCCTGCAACACCCCATCCTAATCTAACCTTAAGCAAGTCTAACCAGTTGTCTGTATTCGACATGAAACTCTCTTCCGATATTGCCCATGCAGCGGAAGCTGCCGGGAAAGTTCCGTACCTGTTTACGGAACTAAAACGAGAAGAACCATCGCGACGGACTGTAGCCTCCAGAAAATACTTACCACTTAAATCGTAATTAACGCGTCCAAAAATCGAAAATAACGACCACTCTGAACCTGACCCGCTATTCTCTTTGTTGCTCTCGCCTGAATTAAGTTGCATATATTCAGGTGTTTCCGCAAAATACTGACGACGGCTTGCATTGAGGTACTGATACCTGTTTTCGATTGACTCAGTTCCAACAATTACATTAAGTTTATGTATATCGGCAAAGGTTTTATTATAGTTAATTGTGTTCGACCAGTTCCACTGCATCGAGTAACTTGACCCAACGTTTAACCCGTTTACCCTATTGGGTTCTGAATGTTCATAGGTTGGTAAAACATACGATTTAGAATTCCATTGTCCGTAGTTATAGCCAAGTAATGTTTTAGCAGTTAGTCCTTCATAAAGGTTAAATTCGCCAAAAATATTTCCAAGAATACGCACCCATTCTCCGGTATTGTTTTTAGCCCTGTCGAGCATTGCCACCGGGTTGCTGGCATTTCCCATTTCTGGGGCTTTAGAACCTGCAAACTGGCCGTTAATGTCGTAAACAGGAATAATTGGCTGAGCACGATAGGCTTGTGAAATAACCGTTCCCTCACCGTTGTCGCCCAGATTACCAGTCTGTTTGGTGTAAATTGCCTGTAGCGATTCGCCAATTTTAAACCAGTCATTAAATTTGGCATCAGAGTTCATTCTAAAAGTATATCTTTTAAAATTGGTATTTTTTAGTGTTCCGTCTTCATTGAGATAGTTTCCCGAGAAAGCATAGGTTGCATTTTTACCACCGCCACTTACAGAGAGATCATATTCCTGCACAACACCGGCTTGGTAGATCTCGTCGTACCAGTTTGTGCCCTCTTTGTTTGCTTTGAATATGACATAGCTAGGGTAATTGTACAGGTCGGGATTAACCGAGGCATCGCCTTCCATTGCACCGCCGGGCAAAATATAGTCGGGGATAACCGGAGTTGAACCCGAGCCATACTGTGCATGCACAGGTGCTGCACCTCTGTTCGCATATGACAGCCAAACAGCATCGGCATATTCTTTAGTATTTAATAAGTCGTATTGATTAATGGAATTTGAAACACCACCCCTTGCCGAGAACTTAATTGTGGGCTGTTGGTTTGCACGCCCGCGTTTGGTGGTTATAATTATAACACCATTTGCACCCCTTGTTCCATAAATTGCAGCCGAAGAGGCATCTTTCAATATCGAAATCGATTCGATATCTCCGGGACTGAGATTGTTTCCCGGACTGGTTGGTACTCCGTCGATAATGTATAGTGGATTAGGATCATTAACGGTTCCCACCCCACGAATTCGTATTGTTGCACTTCCTCCCGGTATGTTCGATGAGGTAACTGTTACTCCGGAAACATGGCCCTGAAGGCGGCTTACAACGCTCGACTCGGTTGATACTTGTAGCTTTTCGTTCGAAACTGTTGACACAGCACCGGTAAGTTCTTCTTTCATCCGGGTACCGTAACCAACCACAACAACTTCGTCAACGCCAATTACATCGGGGCTAAGCTGAACATCAATTGTTGTTTGGCTTCCCACTTCAATTGTTTGGGTAAGCATCCCAATATAGGAGAATATCAAAGAAGAGCCTTCATTAACAGCTATTTGATACGCACCATCAATATTGGTAATTGTGCCCTGCGTGGTTCCTTTAATTGCAATAGTTACTCCGGGCACACCCATTCCGTCCTGATCAGTTACCTTTCCGGACACTTGAGTTTGTGCCTGAGAACCCAGAGAGATTACGATTGAAATCGTAAAAAACAAAAAGGTTATAAAACCTTTAAAATAATTTTTTTCCATAGATCTTAAGTTTTGTAATTAATAATTAGGTAAATAAACCTTAAAAAAAACTCATTTACTCGTATAAATTTCAACAAATTTTCACATAGGCGATATATTTAAGTTTATAATTTAATGATTATCAAATATATGCTTGTAGCGATATATTTTTTGGTAGGCAATATACCATTTATTTTCTAATAAATTAACGTATTTTAACAAAAATATCGAAATAATATTCAAAACCTGTACGCAAATATGGGAGGTGCAAATTTTATAATTGGAAATTGCACAATGAAATAAATATTATACAATAACAATGAGTGTTTGTTGTTTTTTATAAACAACTATTTTCGATATAAAAACAGATTAATTGATTCATTTTTTTTCCATAGTTTTGCGGGAAAATAAGTGGTACATAATTCTTGTTATAGTTTAAATTATGAAAACAGTCCGACTCAGTTTTTTACTCCTGTTGTTTGTTGTCTTTTTGAACTCGTGCAACAAAACACGAACAAAAAACTACCTTCAATATGTCGATCCTCTTATTGGGACGGCTTTCCCGGTTTCAAATTTTGAAAATAGCAGAGGGGATGAATATGTTAGCAGTGGGCTTACAATCCCGTCGGTTTCTGCTCCTTTTGGAATGACCCAATGGACACTTCAGTCGCAATCTACGGAGCAGAAAGGCATTCCTCCATTTTTTTCAGGTCGAATAAGGTTTCAAGGGTTTAGGGGAACTCACTGGCTAAATGGTTCGCGTTCAAAAGATTATGGCTCATTTACTGTATTTCCTACAAGTTTAAAAGGTAGTTACCGGTTTTTGCCCGGGCAGCGCGAAACAATGTACATGTATAATTCAGAATTTGCGTCTCCCGCCTATTTCTCAATTCTGATGCCAGAGGCAAACATTATTACAGAGTTAACAGCAACAAAACGGTCGGCTATTTTTAAATTCTCGTGGCTCACGCCGAACCTGCCTGCTATTATTATTGATATCAATAGTGATAATGGGAAAGGGTTTATTAAAGTGGATAGGAAAAGTGAAGAAATTTATGGCTACAATCCGGTTTCCCTTCCCAATGCTAAAGAGGGCACTACAGATGGTTTTGCAGGATATTTTGTTGCAAAATTCGACACAAAAATTGTAAATTCAGGTACATACACGGGAATGGATTATGAGTTTGGTGTAAACCAAAGAAAAAACATGGATAAAATTGGGGCATTTGTTACCTTCGATTTGAACAACAATTTGCCAGTGAAGATGAAAATTGGCACTTCGTTTACCAGCATAGAAAATGCGCGTAAGAATCTGGATTCAGAAATATCTGCTTGGGATTTTAACAACATAAAAACGGATTTAGAAAAAACGTGGAATGAAATACTCGGCAGGATTGAAATAGAAAGTGACAACCTTGATGAGCAGACAAAGTTTTACTCTTCTTTTTATCGCTCATTGTTGCAACCACGGCTGTTTAGCGATGTTAATGGTGAATATTGCGGTTTTGCCGATGATACTGTAATCCACATTGCCAATGGGTTTGAATACTATGGCGATTTTGCCACAGAAAGTTCGTACCGCACCCAGATGCCACTTCTAAGTTTAGTGGTACCGGATGAGTACACCGGCATGATAAAGTCGCTTATTGCAAAAGCAGAACAGGGCGGCTGGCTCCCGTCGGCTTCATTAATGAACAACTATTCATCTGTGGCTGTTGGAGATTTCAGCGCAACAATTATTGCGGATGCGTGCATGCAAGGATTCGACTTCGATTACAACAAAGCCTACTATTATTTACAGAAGAATGCTTTTGAATTGCCTGAACTTATTGACTATAATAACGGAAAAGGCAGGCGTAACCTTGATTCGTATATCGAATTAGGTTACATTCCACTGGAAGAAGCATTGGCAGGCACAGACAAAAATGGAGGACAAGTTTCGCAAACACTTGAATATGCCTACAACGATTGGTGTGTTGCCCAAATGGCAAAGAAGCTTGGGAAGATGGATGATTACAAAAACCTTTTACTTAGGTCGTATAATTACTCCAATTTATTTGATCTTGAGAAAAACTTTGTTTGTGGAAAGTTTGCCGACGATACTTTCACCAATGAATTTAATGCCAGTACTTTAATGCCTTATCTTACCGAAGGAACTCCAGAGCAGTACTCTTTTTTCGCCCCGCACGATGCTGAAGGACTGATAGAAATAATGGGTGGCAAAAATCAATTTCAGCAAAAATTAATTGAGTTGGTAAAACATAACGGGCTGTGGCCGGGGAATGAGCCAAGTCAGCAAATCCCTTATCTTTTCAATGCCGTTGAAAACTGGGGGGAGACACAAAAAGTTGTAAAAGATATAGTGGTAACCCAATACGGTATGAGTCCTGAAGGATTGTCGAGAAACGACAATGCCGGACAAATGTCTGCGTGGTATGTATTTAGCTCCATTGGGTTTTACCCTACATGCCCAGGTAGCAACAGTTACCAGCTATCAGCCCCTATTTTCGATAAAGTAACGCTAAAACTCGATAAAAAATACTATCACGGGAAAAGGTTTACCATTGAAGCTAAATCGAGTATTAACCGGAATCCTTTCACAAAAGTCGAGTGGAACGGAAAAGATATCGAACCAATGATTACCCATGAAAATATTAGAAAGGGTGGAAAATTAGTTTTTTCGGGAAACCAATAAGTAACTCAAGTTTCGCACCCAGTAAATACTAACATTACAGGGTGTATAAAAATTAAAAAAGTAGCATAAAAACCTTGCATAACGTTTGGTTTTACTGTATTTTGTAAGTGTAAACAAATAAATACAAATATACTACAGAACAAAGATATTGCTAAAATTCAAGAAATAAAAACACTATTTAAAGATAGTTGGATTCAACCGGGATTTTTATCAGAGCACTTTAAAATTTTAAAATTCTCGAAAACCTCAAAATTATTTAGTGCAGTTAAAAAAAGTGGGATTCCTTTTTGGGATGTTATAAAATTATTGTCCAGATGTTTAGGCGTATTCCCCAACAATCGTGAACTAAAACAGAGTTTTTAAACCCATCTTAAAAAGTATTGGTTATGGATTTTTGTCCTCTATTATCGGTGATGGTAATAAATGTGGCTTCTTCGTTTTGCCAAGTCCACGCCCAGTGTTTATCACCATTTACTTTAACTCCTGTTTCGTCACTACCAACTGAGTATTTGCT
>JAJRSD010000108.1 GCA_024278975.1 Bacteroidota bacterium | reverse complement strand
TATGAAGAAATAATATGACTGGAATTGACGAAGTTATTTTGTGCGATAACAAGGCAAAAAACGCAGGCATAGCATAGATACGGCGAGGCTTTTTAACGAAGTTAGCGTGCAAAAGAACAAGTCAAAACGGTTAGGTTATTTTTTCATAATCCCTAAAATATTTTGGTAACAGAAGAACCGTTCTTTTAATAAGGGGAACGGCTCTTCTGTTTCAACCCATTTTTATATTTTTATAAAAAATAAAAAAAATGATAATCGAAAAAGAGCAAAAACGAAAACTTGCACAACTGGTATTCGACTGTTTTAATACCCGCGATTTCTCAAAAGTTGAACCATTTGTTGCAGATGATATTGTATTTAATTTCCCGGGAACAGGAGATATTTTAGGAGCACGCAAAGCACTGTTCTTTATGAAAATGCTGCTCCGTAAATTTCCGGTTTTGGAATTCGATATCTCTGAAATTATTGTTGAAGGGGAGAAAGCTGTTGCCGTTTGGACAAACAGTGGCAAAAATACTGAGGGCGAGGAGTACTCCAATAGTGGAATAACTCTTTTTCATTTTAAAGATGGAATGATTTCAGTTATCAGCGATTACTTTAAAAACACCTCATTCACAGAAGATTAACATATGAAGAAAATAGTAGCTTTTAACGGAAGTGCCAGAAAAAATGGGAACACACAATTTCTGCTAAATTCATTTTTAGAAGGGGCTGAAAAATCGGGAGCCGATTTTGATAAAATTGATGCACACAAAATTAATCTCGATTATTGCAATGGCTGTTTGAGGTGTAACCTTATTAAACGTTGTTCTATTCGTGGTGACGAGTGGAACGATTTGAGTCTGAAAATTTTAGAATCTGATGTTTTGGTATTTGCTACGCCCATCTATTTTCATCATGTTTCGGGTCAGTTAAAAAAAATTATAGACCGCTTTCGCTCTTTTGTTCATGTTCAAATTACCGAGTCGGGATTAAAGCACACACCGCATGTTGAGTGGGACAAAGATTTTGTTTTATTGCTGAGTCTGGGATCTTCGAGCAACGAAGATGCACAGCCGGTTATTGAATTGTTTAAATATATGGTTGAGATTTTGGGTTCCAAAAATCGGTTGCATGTTATTACAGCAACACGTTTGGGAGTTACAAAACAGGTAATTAAAACGGAGGATGAACTCGTTGCTTTGTACCCAAAATTAGGATTGTCGCAAAACCTTGTAGAAGGCGATTTTCAAAAAAATCAACAAATTCTTACAGAGTGTTTTAAATTGGGAGAGAAGATATAGTAAAATACACTCAATTCATACTCCTTGTCAATATTCTTTCTTCAATTAAATTGTAGGATTTCCCCTACTTCGAAATAGGCTGTTGCCTGTATCATTACACATTCATTAAAACTACTTTTAGGGTCAATAAAATAGCAATGTTTATGCGTGTGAATATAGGAAATAAGCAGGATGCAATTATAAATAACTGAAACATGAATGGGAACAAAAATAGCATTTTAGCATTTATCCCTCAAAACAGAGGCGGAGAATTGGTTTTAAAGGAAGCTCTGTATTTTCAGCAAATATTTGAAATGAGAATATTTATTTTGAATGTGATAAAAACTCCATCCCTTTTCTCGAAGATTTTTAAAACAGAACAAATTGAAGCCATAAGAGTTAAAGTTCAGCAAGAGCTGTCTGATTTTGTGAGAAATATCCTTAAAAAAGAAATTCCAAAAAATATCATTTTACAAATTAAAACAGGAGATATCGTTTCTAATTTAATTCATGAGTCGAAAAGAGGAGGCTACGATTTTATTATTGTCGATAAAAGCAAGAATAGTTTTGTTGGTGCATGGCACTGGCGCAAATTCGACAAATTTGTAAGTAAATCGGGATGCCCGGTTTTAACCATAAACAAAGACTTTCCGATACGTGAGATAAAAAAAATAATAATTCCGATTGATATATCCCAAAACACAAAAAAACGACTTTTGTGGGCTACACTGTTTGCAAAAAAGTTTAATGCAAAAATACAGATTGTTTCTGCACTGAATGTAAATATTAGCGAAACCAAAAGTCTTGCCTATAAAAATGCTGTAAAAATTAAACACCTGCTTTGGGGCAGAGGAGTTGAATGCGATGTGAAAATACTTAAAGTGCAGAGTCAGAGAAAACATGAGGCAATTTTGAAGTATATAAATTATGAAAAACCGGAATTGGTAATTATTCGCACACATCAGGAATCGATTTTTGCAGAAACCAGTATCGGCAAATTTGTTTCGAAAATTGTACACGGCTGTAAAATGCCGGTGTTTACTGTTAACTATTCGAAAAAACCACTTGCACAGCTTTATTAAAAAATTTTATATGAACCATTAATTGTAGTAAAATGACAAATAAAATACATGAACTAACAGAAAAAATTTACAACGAAGGAGTAGTAAAAGCAAAGGTTGAAGCAGACAAAATAATTGTTGAAGCAAAACAAGAATCCGACAGAATAATTGAGTTGGCCAGAAAACAGGAGTTAGAAATTGTAGAGCAGGCAAAAATAGAAGCAGCCGAGTTTAAAAAAAATACCAACTCTGAGGTTCAACTTGCTGCCCGCCAATTTTTAAGCATGTTAAAACAGCAAATCACAAATGTTGTAACAGTTGCACAAATTGAACCTCCAGTTAAAAAGGCTTTTAGCGACAATGAGTTTATAAAAAATATAATTTTCACTTTAATCAAAAACTGGAATCCGCAGAAACCTGAAGAGTTTAAGTTAAATGTTCTTCTTCCTAAAAAAGATGAAAAGGAGTTTTATGAGTTTTTTGAAAACAGTGCAACTAATATTTTAAATCAGGGAATTGAAATTCAATTTGATGAAAATGTAAATGACGGATTTAAAATTGGACCAAAAGATGGTAGCTATATTATTAGTTTCTCAAGTGCCGGTTTCGAAAATTATTTTAAAGGATATTTAAAAGATAAAACAAAAAAGTTGTTGTTTGAAAGTCCTGATTCAAATTCCAATTAAGAAATTAAATAGTAGAAAACATTACTGTATTGCATTGAATAATTATGGTATTCATAAACTAAAAAAGTAAGATGTTAAAAAGAGAGTATTACTGTTTGGTAGCCGGTTTCCCCGATTTGTTTTTTAACGAAAGCAAAGTAGGTTTTAGCACTCTTGACTTTATTGGTGAACTAAAATTTCAGTTAAATAGTGCTGACTATGAACTTGTGAAACTCCTTTTGCTGCAAATTGACAATAGAAATATACTTAACCTTCTTTTTCAGCTAAACGAACCATTTAATTTAACGGGTAATTACAATCAGGATTTTCTGGAGAAACAGATTTCACAACCTGGTGATTTACCAGAATATATGATGCGTTTTTTGAAATGGGTAAAAAACATGGAGGCGCAGGAATTGAATGTTGAAATTGAAAATAAGTTACACAGCCTCTATTTTGAATATGCAACATCAACCAAAAATAATTTTTTAAAAGAGTGGTTTACATTCGAGCTGAACATTAAAAATGTTTTGACAGCCTTTAACTGCGTACAGTTTAACTATCCTTTAGAAAAGCATCTTATTAATGTTGGCGAAGAGAATACGGTGTGTTCGTTACTAATGAGTAACCGCCTGAAATATGAGTTTTTTGAAGAAGAGCTTCCTTTTGCCGACCAAATTTTTAGAATTGCAGAATCGGATGCCAGCCCTGAAGAACAAGAGAAAACAATAGATAAAATAAAGTGGGATTACCTCGATGAGCAGACTTTTTTCCACTATTTCACCATCGAAAAAATACTGAGTTATATACTAAAACTTACAATTATTGAGCGGTGGATGAAATTAGATATAGAAACAGGAAAAGCGATGTTGAAAAAACTGGTTGATGAATTAAAAGGTAGCTACAAATTCCCCGAGGAATTTAGCACTGTAAAAGGTTTCTCCTAATTTTTTTTTAACTGACAGAGAGGGAGATAAAATCTATTAATTAAGCGTGATTTATTTGAAATAAGTAGAAAAAACAGACAAAAAAATGAGTACAAAGGGAAAAGTTGTTGGAATAATTTCGAATCTGGTAACAGTTGCAGTTGACGGACCAGTTATGCAAAATGAGATTTGTTTCATTAATATGAGCGATGTTAAACTGATGGCAGAAATAATTAGAATTGGTGATAACAACGCTTATGTACAGGTGTTTGAAAGTACGCGTGGTTTAAAAATTGGTACCGAAGTGGAGTTTACCGGGCACATGCTGGAAGCTACTTTAGGCCCTGGTATTCTTTCGAAAAACTTCGATGGGTTACAGCACGATTTGGACAAAATGGAAGGAGTTTTTCTGAAAAAAGGCGATTACACTCCTGCACTTGAAGACGACAAACTTTGGGGATTTACACCTCTGGCAAAACCGGGCGATAAAGTTATTTCCGGTTCGTGGTTGGGCGAAGTTATCGAGAATTGGATTCCACATAAAATTATGGTTCCGTTTAGTTTCGAAGGTGCTTTTACAGTAAAGGAAATTAGCGCGAAGGGTGAATACAAAATAAACGATACAATTTGTGTTGTTACTAACAACGAAAACAAAGAATTTAATGTAAGTATGGTTCAGAAATGGCCGGTTAAAATTCCCATAAAATCGTTTAAAGAAAAGCCTCGGCCATTTCGTTTTATGGAAACGGGAATCAGGGTTATCGACAGTTTAAATCCGATTGTTGAAGGAGGGACTGGTTTTATTCCCGGTCCATTTGGAACAGGCAAAACCGTTTTACAACATGCACTTTCGAAACAGGCAGAAGCCGATATGATTATAGTAGCAGCTTGTGGCGAACGTGCAAACGAAGTAGTTGAGATTTTTGCTGAGTTCCCTGAAATTGTTGACCCGCGCACCGGAAGGAAATTGATGGAGCGCACAACAATTATTGCAAATACATCGAATATGCCGGTGGCAGCACGCGCAGCATCGGTTTACACTGCAATGACAATTGCAGAATATTACCGTTCTATGGGATTGAAAATTCTGCTTTTAGCCGATTCTACTTCGCGCTGGGCACAAGCGTTGCGCGAAATGTCGAACCGCATGGAAGAGTTGCCCGGACCCGATGCGTTCCCCATGGATTTGCCGGCAATAATTTCTAATTTCTATGCGCGCGCAGGTTATGTAATTTTAAATAATAGCGAAACGGGCTCGGTTACTTTTATCGGTACAGTTTCGCCAGCAGGGGGGAATTTGAAGGAGCCGGTTACTGAATCAACTAAAAAAGCAGCCCGTTGCTTTTATGCGCTATCTCAAAACCGTGCCGACAGCAAACGTTATCCGGCAATTGAAGCTGTTGACAGTTATTCAAAATATATCGAATATCCCGAATTTATTGAGTACATGAAAGATAATATTTCGCCAAATTGGGTTAACAATATTCTACTGGCAAAAAATATTCTAACTCGTGGGCGAGAAGCTTATGAGCAAATAAATATTCTCGGAGATGATGGAGTACCAATAGATTATCATCAGGTTTTATGGAAGTCGGAAGTTATAGATTTCGTTATTCTTCAGCAAGATGCGTTCGACAAAGTAGATGCTTCTACTTCCATAAAAAGACAAGATTATATGATGAATAAAGTCTTGGAAATTTGTAACACACAATTCAAATTCGACTCTTTTGAAGAGGTAAATCCCTACTACAAAAAATTAATAAATGTTTTCAAACAGATGAATTACTCTGAATTTCATTCAGACAAATTCAAACAATTTGAAAAAGAGTTACAAACAGTTATAGAAGAGAAAGTGGTTGTATAAATGTAAGTGTCAATATTTACAAAATAAAACAAATAATGGAAACTACAGCATTTCAAAAAATACATACTAAAATAGACCAAATTACAAAAGCAACTTGTACGTTGCGTGCTACCGGCGTTGGAAACGAAGAGATGGCAACGGTAAATAACCGGCTGGCACAAGTGGTGAAAATTAATGGCGATTTGGTTACCCTTCAAATATTTTCAGGAACAGAAGGAATTCCAACAAATGCCGAAGTTATTTTCAAAGGGCATGCACCACAACTTCGGGTTGGCGAAGAGTTAAGCGGCAGGTTTTTTAATGCTTATGGCGACCCCATTGATGGCGGTTCGGAAATAGACGGGCAGTTAATTGAAATTGGTGGTCCGTCGGTAAATCCGGTTCGCCGCAAACAGCCATCGGAGTTAATTGCAACCGGAATTGCCGGAATAGACCTTAATAATACGCTGGTAACCGGACAAAAAATACCGTTTTTTGCCGACCCTGACCAACCATATAACGAGGTGATGGCGATGGTTGCTTTACGCGCAAAAGCCGATAAAATTATTTTAGGCGGAATGGGAATTACCAACGATGATTACCTGTTTTTTAAAAACACTTTTGAAAATGCAGGGGCACTCGATCGGATTATTTCTTTTGTAAATACCACAGAAGATCCGCCGGTTGAGCGTTTATTAGTACCCGATATGGCATTAACTGCTGCTGAGTATTTTGCCGGGAAAAATCAAAATGTACTCGTTCTTTTAACCGATATGACTCTTTATGCCGATGCACTGAGTATCGTTTCGAACCGTATGGATCAGATTCCCTCAAAAGATAGTATGCCAGGTTCGCTTTACAGCGATCTTGCCAAATTATACGAAAAGGCTGTGCAATTTCCTGATGGCGGATCAATCACAATTATTGCTGTTACAACCTTGTCGGGAGGAGATATTACACATGCCATTCCCGACAATACCGGATACATAACTGAAGGACAATTATTCCTTAGAAAGGATACTGATATTGGTAAAGTTATTATTGACCCATTTCGCAGTTTATCGCGATTAAAGCAATTGGTTATTGGAAAGAAAACGCGGGAAGATCATCCGCAGGTTATGAATACGGCAATCCGTCTTTATGCCGATGCTGCCAACGCAAAAACAAAAATTGAAAATGGTTTCGACCTGACTGATTACGATAAAAGAACAATGAGTTTTGCTAAAGAGTATTCCGAAAAACTACTTGCAATCGATATTAATATTGAAATTGAATTAATGATTGATACCGGTTGGGATTTATTCAATAAATATTTTTCGGTTACTGAAATAGGTATTAAATCAGAGTTAGTCGAAAAATACGGGAAACAGAAAAATAATTAACAATTTAAAATGTAAGCCATGGAGAATCAATTGGTTACCATGTTGAGAATTGTAAAGCCACAACTCGGTAGTTTTGTGAAAAATAAATTTGAGGCAGAGGGCGTTGAATGTTTTTTTACCAACGAGGGATTAACTCTTGGAAACGCATACAATCCTGATGAAGTACTTTTAAAGGTAAAAATTGATCAATCTGAAAAAGCGGTGAAGATTTTATTGCAAATTCAGAAAGATTATGATCTTGATAAAATTAGGGAGGACATAATTATAAAAGATTTGAAGAAGATTATGATTCCTGTAAAACTAATAGATAACTGTGTCGAAATTTGTAAATACGCCATGTTACTGGCACAAAAAATAAATGCCGAAGTAAAACTTTTGTACGTTTACCCTAATCCGATTATTAATGAACATGAAAAACATAGAGTCTCGTGGCAAAAACATTTAAAGATGGAGTTGCAGGAGGCGCATGAAAATGCACAATTAAAGCTGGTAGAATTTAGTGACGAATTAAAAAAACAAATTCCTAAAACATTATTTGAGTCTGTAAAGATACATTACCGCATGTTAAAAGGAACTCCTCAAAATGTTATTTCCGATGCCAGCGAACGGTACAAACCAGACATTATTTTAATGGGAGTGCTGGAAAATATAAAAAGGAGTGGTGGGTTTCTGGAAAAAACAATCGTTAAAGTTATTGAACAATCAAATTGTCCGGTTTTAGCGGTTCCGGGTTTAACAACTCTTAAAGTTAAAAACAAGATAAATGTAATGTATGCAACCAATTTCTATGAAGCAGACAATTCATCGCTAAATAAGTTACTCTATATATTACAACCTTTCGAAAAAGAGATTCATTGTGTTCATGTCAGTTTACACAAAAATCCACACTACAAAGAGAAAGAAGTTGAATTAAATGAACTTATGGCAAAGGACTATGGCGAACACAATATTCAGTGTGAGCTTCTCGAGAGTGAAAATATTAATAAAGGATTTAACGATTTTGTAGTTAAAAACAGTATTGATATTATCTCGTTCTCGAAAATGAAACGATCAGCATTTTATAAGATGTTTCATCAGAGTTTACTCCAAAAGCTGATTTCGGGTGGAGCTGAAATTCCAGTACTAATATTTCCCGTGTAATTACTAAGGCTAAATAATAATAGAAAAAAGTGGCAATAAAATTTCAATATAATAAAACAGCATTACAAAGTCTTAACAAGCAGCTTAATATGCGAATAAAAGCTCTTCCGACAATAAAAAATAAGGAAGCAGCTTTGCGTCTGGAAGTTAAAAAAGCAAAAGGCAAAACACTTGAATTAGAGCAAAAGCTAGTAGCAAAGTTGGAATCTCGTGCTATTAATTCGGGGTTGTGGAATGAATTTATTCCTGGTTTAATCGCTATCAGCAATGTTGAAATAAAAACACACAAAATTGCCGGAGTGAAAATACCAATTCTCGCAAGGGTAATTTTTAACGAAAAAGAATTTAGTCTTTTCGACAAACCAAAATGGTTTTCCAAAGGAATTTCGACAATAAAGGAGCTGGCAGAAATAGTTACCGAAAAAGAGTTCTTTACCAGAAAAATGATACTGCTTGATTATGCCAGACGTAAAACTACACAAAAAGTAAACTTATACGAAAAGGTACAGATTCCCGGTTATCAGGATGCAATTTTAAAGATAAAACGGTTTCTGGAAGATGAAGAAAACCTGTCGAAATCGGCACAGAAAATTGTTAAAAAACGCCAACAAAAGAAAATGGAGGAGATGGTATGATAGTTCCGATGCACAAATATACTTTTTTGATTTTTCATAAGGAATATAGAGATTTCCTTGAAAAATTACAGCAACTTGGTTTGTTACATGTAATTGAAAAGAGCAAAACATCAACCGATGAAATCAAGCAAAAATACATTCAAATAAGTAAATTTGAAAAAACAATTAAGTTTCTGGAAAAACGAGAAGTTGAACAAAGTAATGAGATAACTTATACCGAGGGAGCAACAATATTAGATGATATTTCTGTAAAACGAAATCGACTGGAAACACTTGATCAGAAGCTGGACAAGATGAAAAAGAAGTTTCATAAATCCTCAATTTGGGGAGACTTTTCTCCCGGTTTAATACAGAAATTAAAAGATGAAAATATCTATCTCAGGCTTTTTACCACTACAAAAAATAGATATCTTGAATTGAATGATGCTGGATATTCTGTTGATATAATTTCGGAAAGAGGAGATTTGGTTCGTGCAGTCTTGTTTCAAACTAGTGATGTAGCACTGCCCGTTGGAACTGACGAAGTGGAGTTACCCGAACTTTCTGCAAACGAGACGAGAAAAAAAATAGAAGGAATTGAAAGAGAAATTATACAGATTAATGAAGATTTGGACGTGTATGCCGGAAACTCAATTCAATTTTTAGCAAAATGCAAAGCCGAAATAATAGATTTGTTGGATTTTGAAGAAACAATTCTTAGAACTACCGAAGAAGCTGATAAAAATATAATGGTTTTGGAAGGCTGGATTCCGGCAACAACAAAAAATAAAATTGACGAATTTTTACAAGAAAACAGTGTGCTTTTTATTTCGGGTAAAGCAACACCGAAAGATAAAGTCCCCGTTTTATTAAAGAATAATCGTTTTAGTAAATTGTTCGAACCCATTGGTAATATGTTCTCGTTACCATCATATTCAGAGTTGGATTTAACAATATTTTTTGCACCATTTTTTATGATGTTTTTCGGATTCTGTCTGGGAGATGCAGGCTATGGATTAATATTTATTATTGGTGGTGGACTGTATAAATTAAAAGCAAAAGAGAATATTAAACCAATACTCTCGCTGGTCCAGTTTTTAGGGCTTGCAACTGTTGTTTTTGGAGCTATATCGGGAACCTTTTTTGGCATTAATTTAATTGAAGCTGAAATTCCTTTGATTGCCGATTATAAATCTCTCTTTTTAGATCCGGGTAAAATGTTTAATCTGGCACTTTTGCTGGGAGCCCTGCAGATAGTTTTCGGCCTGTTTATAAAAGCTGCAAACCAGATAAAACAGTACGGATTTAGTTATTCTCTGGCAACATTCGGCTGGCTTATTATTATCCTCGGCACCGTTCTTTATACCATTCTTACTAAATCTGAGGTTATTCCTCAAAACAAAATTATTTTATATTTAGTTCTTTCGGCAGGACTTTTTCTTATAATATTTTTTAGCGATCCTGCGGTAAGTATTCTTTCAAGAATAGGTAAAGGTGTTTGGGATATTTACTCGACAGTTAGCGGAATATTTGGTGACCTTTTATCTTACATACGGCTTTTTGCATTGGGACTTTCCAGCGCAATACTTGGTTTTGTTATTAACGATATTGCCATGCAAATACTTGGTGCTTCCAAAATTATTGGTCCCATTTTCTTTGTCATATTTCTATTAATTGGTCATACTTTAAATATTCTTATTTCATCACTTGGCTCATTTGTACACCCAATGCGTTTAACATTTGTAGAGTTTTATAAAAATGCAGGATTTGCGGGTGGAGGGCAGGAATATAAACCGTTTTCGAAACAAAAATAAAAGAATAAATAAATTATTAACTATTAAAAATTAAAAAAAGGAGGTTTTATTATGACAACTGCGATAATTTTTGCTTATGTAGGTTTGGCGGTTATGCTCTTTCTTTCGGGTATTGGAAGTGCAATTGGCGTATCAAAAGGAGGTAATGCAACAGTAGGGGCACTAAAGAAAAATCCCGAAGCATTTGGAAGTTATTTACTTTTAAGCGCACTACCGGGAACTCAGGGACTGTACGGATTTGCAGGTTTTTTTACCATTAACAATCTGGGGATTATTACCGAGGAAATGACTATTCTTCAAGGTGTAGCAATTTTTGCTGCCGGCTTGGTGCTTGGTGTGGTAGGCTTATTTTCTGCAATATATCAAGGTGGTGTAACTGCGAATGGAATTGCCGGAATTGGTTCGGGACACGATATTTTTGGGAAAACAATGGTACTTGCTGTTTTTCCCGAGCTATATGCAATTATAGCTTTTGCCGCTACTTTCTTAATTAGCATGGGTTTATAAAAAATGGCTTGAAAAATATGTATTAAATTTATTTCAGGTTAAAATTTATAATCATTTGGTATTCTGAGGTTTTTGATTTACTTCAAATGATTTCAGTAAGTTTTTATTGTGTCCGACAAATTGGCCGGATACAATAAAAACTATGTTTTATTACTGAGCGTAATCCTTTATTATTAAAAAATACATTTAACATTAAGCCACTTTAAAAATTTAGCTTAAATTACAGATTCAATATTAACTGTTTCTGAATATGAATTTTAAGACCATAAAATTCCTCAAAGGTAAAGTTGTAATAGTAGTACTTGCCTTTTGTATTCTTTCGTTTAGCGGAATAATTTTTACGGTTTTTAAAAGTTTTATATTAGATCGCAGACATTTTGCGCTTGTCGAACTTTCGAAAAATATAGAAATTGAAGTTTCTCACAGCAGAATTAAATTAGACGATTATTTTCTAATTAACGATACTTCGGCAAATATTGAAATATTGGAAGGTTTGGAAAAAGCAAAAAATTTGGTATTATCACTGAATTCGATCAATGGAAAAAATATTAATAAAAGCAATAAAAAAATAGTTCGGAATTTTGTTGTTGTTCTTTCCGAAATAGAAGCTCATATCGAGAGGCTCCAGGTATTAATCTCAATTGCATTCCATGAAGATAATGAAGATAAAGAGACAATAGATTCGGCAATTATTCTGGAGTATGGAGGTTTTCAGAAAGCATTTATTGAATATGAAAAAGGTCTTCATAATTATATTGCTAATAGTAATTCAAATTTTAAGGGTAAAATATTTATATTATTAATTTCAATTTTCGGATTTCTAATTTTTAGCCTGGTACTTATAATCCGATTAATAAATACATACCATTCTGTTGAAACGCAATATGTTGAAAAAACGATTGATATAGAGTACAGAGAACGTAAGCGAATTGCTGCCGATCTGCACGATGGACTCGGGTCGATACTTTCGAGTATTGGGTTGTATATTAATCTTTTGGAAAAGGAAGTTCATGAGAATGAAAAGGTAAAAGAAAAATTAATACAATTAAAACATCTTTTCGATATGGGTTTGGAAAGTGTTGAAAATGCAATAAATAATTTAAACCCAACTATTTTAAATAAATATGGTTTAATAAAATCACTGGAAATTGTATGTAATAAAATGAACGATATCGGGAATATATTTTTTTATGTTGAATCGAAAAATTTTAATATCAAAATATCAAAAAATACTGAACTAAATCTTTACAGAATCAGTAGTGAATTAATAAACAATACGCTTAAACATTCGGGAGCAAGCGAAGCAAAAATTGAATTCAATAATAAAAAGAAAAAGGTATTTCTTCATTATTCTGATAATGGAATTGGTTTCGATCCTTCGTTTGATTACTCTGACGAAGGTGAAAAAACCGGATTAATTAATATAATTAATAGGGTGGAAACACTGGAAGGTACGTATTCGATAATTAGCGGGTATGGAAATGGAGTTAAAATAACTATTCAGTTTAATATTGGTTAAGAATTTAAAAATGAGCGCGAAAAAAACATCAGTAATAATTGTTGACGATCATAAAATATTTCGTAATGGTTTACTTCTTCTGTTAAATAATTTCAATTTTGTTAATGTAGTTGGTCAAGCCTCAAATGGAGAAGAATTTTTAGAAATGCTTGAGACTAAAATTCCTGATATTGTTTTGATGGATATAAATATGCCAAGAATGAACGGTATTGAAGCTACTAAAATTGCCCTCGAAAAATACCCGGAGTTGAAAATAATTGCTTTAACAACATTTTTGGAAGACGACTATATAGAGCAAATGTTTGAAGCAGGAGTGGAAGGATATATGTTAAAACGTTCGGATATTGACGATTTTGAAAAAGCAATAATTAGGGTACACGAAGGGGGGAATTATTTTTCGGAAGAAATTATTAAAGTTATTACACGTAATTTGAATAAAAATAAAAACCGAAGAGTTAGAGATCTGAAATTACCTCAATTAACTTCGCGAGAAATAGAGATACTTGATCTGGTTTGTGAAGGTTTGAATAATGAGCAAATTGCAGAATTGCTTTTTCTAAGTCCGAAAACTATTGAAAAACATAAAAGCAACCTATTTCAAAAAACACAAACTTTTAATACCGTTAATCTGGTTATTTATGCATTTAAAAATCAACTTGTTTCATTCTCCGGTTCTTCCGAATAATTATCTAAATTATATCTATATTTGAGTATATAAATATATTTTATGTCGTCAAATTCAACTGAAAATTTAAAAGTAACAGTATTTCAACCCAATATAATTTGGGAAAATCCAAAAGCCAATATCAATAAATATTCCGAATGGATTGAAAACCTTGACGATACTGACGTAATTATTTTACCTGAGATGTTTACAACTGGTTTTTCAATGAGTCCTGAAAATTTAAAAGAACCTGTAAATGGCAGCTCGGTTGAGTGGATGAAAAAAATGGCCGCTAAAAAAGATGCTGCGGTAGTTGGCAGTTTGATAATTGAGGAGAATAATCAGATTTATAACCGTGCATTTTGGGTTTTCCCCGATGGTAAAATTGAGTATTACAATAAACGTCATCTGTTTACGATGGGGCAGGAGCATCTCCATTATTCTGGCGGAAAAGAAAAATTGATTGTAGAATATAAAGGCTGGCGCTTTTGCCCGCTTATTTGTTACGACCTCCGATTTCCGGTTTGGAGTAGAAATAGCGAAAACTACGATGTACTTATTTTTGTTGCTAACTGGCCATCGGCACGCCATCATGTTTGGAAAAACCTGTTGATTGCCCGAGCGATAGAAAACCAATCGTACTGTTTTGGTGTAAACCGGGTTGGAACTGACGGAGCCGGTTTAAAATATTCAGGCGATTCGGCAATGATTTCACCAAAAGGATTTGACACTTTTTTGGGTGAAAAAGAGGAAGTACAAACATTTGAGATTTCCTATTCAGAACTACACAATTTCAGAAAAAGCTTTCCGCTTTTAAATGATTGTGATGAGTTTCGAGTAGAAAGCTAACTATTTTTCAACGCAAATTCCAATCCTGCTTTAAATGCTTTAAGGTTTAATTCAACAATTTTATCTCCCTTTCTACCAAATATGCGTTTTATTCCTGCTTCAATTTTTTCGGGCGTAATTTTAATAAAAGGCGTTGCCGCGCCCAAAATAACAACATTCGATACCCTTTTATTTCCAAGATCTGCTGCAATTTTATCAGCATCGATAGCAACAAAATGTGGCTGCTTTTTAACTTCAGCAATAATATCGTTTATATCAGGGTAGTTTACAATATTTTCGAAAGGTGTTGTATTGGTAACCAAATATCCGTTTGACGAAAGAAAAGGTAAATACCTGAGAGATTCCATCGGCTCAACCGAAATAATTAAATCTGCCGACCCTGTTGGAATTAAATCAGATGCAATTTCACTATCCGAAATACGCAAATGCGAAACTACAGCTCCTCCCCGCTGGCTCATTCCATGAGTTTCGGCTTGTTTGAGAAAAAGGTTTTCACTTAAAACTGCATCTCCTATAATCGAGGCAATCGACAAAATTCCTTGTCCGCCAACACCTGCTAATATAATATCTACTTTCATATTAATTTTATTTAAGTGAAACTGGTTTGATTTTTTTTCTTTTTGCCAAAACCTGAATACAGTCGCGGCGGAAAATTATTACCGAAACTCCATCGTAAGCAATTTCTTCATTAAATATCTGAACCATTTTATCGTGGTTTTTTCGCATCGGGGTTTCAACCCTAATATGCGCAGGGTCAACGCCAACACCTTCACAAATAGATTCAATTTTCCCAACAGCCGAAGACTCTTGTCCTCCGGTCATAGAAACAGCTTCGTTATCGGAGATAACAATTACCACATTCGCTTTATCGTTAATAGCATCTAACAATCCTGTAATTCCGGAATGTGTAAATGTTGAATCGCCAATAACAGCAATTGCAGGAATTAAACCTGCATCGGAAGCTCCTTTTGCCATTGTAATCGATGCTCCCATATCAACACACGAATAGATACTTTTGTAGGGTGGCAGCGCGCCTAAAGTGTAGCAGCCAATATCGGAAAAAACACGTCCTTTCGAATATACATTTACCGCCTCGTTTAAAGCATCGTACATATCCATATGACCGCATCCCTGACACAAAGCCGGAGGCCGATTTGTAACAATTTCAGGAATACTCACCGTCTTTTCAACCTCTTTACCAAGCGACAGCGCAACTAAATCGGCATTTAATTCACCATCGCGAGGAAGTGCTCCGGTTAGCCTGCCACTAACTTTCATATCTTTTTTGAAAATGCCTTTTACCGCCTCTTCAACAATAGGATACCCATCTTCGAGTACTAAAACTTCTTCGCAACAATCTTCAAACTTAGCAAGTAATTTTCCCGGAATCGGATATTGAGAAAGTTTTAATATTGAATAAGGACATTCATCATCTTTATAGTTTTCAGCCAAATAGTTGTGGGTAATTCCACATGCAATTATTCCTAAACTTTTGTCAGTTCCTTTTGTAAACGAGTTGTATTTTGAGTCTTCAGAAGCCTGTTCGAAAAGATACTGTTTATCGAGTAATCCCTTGTACTGTTTACGGGCAATTGCGGGCAGTAAAACAAACTGACTTGGATTTGATGGTAGAATTAAATCATTCTCCGCAATTACCTCTTTGCGTTTAATACCTGCACGAGAATGTGCCAGACGCGTTGTTATACGAACCATAACCGGTACTCCTAAATCTTCTGAAAGCTGAAATCCTTCGCGTGTCATTTCGTAGGCCTCCTGCTGATTGGTTGGCTCCAAAACCGGTATCATTGCAAATTTTGCATAAAACCTTGAGTCCTGCTCATTTTGCGACGAATGCATCGATGGGTCGTCGGCAACTGTTACAACCATTCCTCCATTTATTCCTGTAATTGCCGAATTCATAAACGCGTCGGCGGCCACGTTTAAACCAACGTGTTTCATGCAAACCATGGTACGCTTCCCGGCGTACGACATCCCCAAAGCTGCTTCGTAGGCGGTTTTTTCGTTCGCCGACCATTTACTACGAATACCTTTCTCTTTGGTAATTTCGTTTGCCTGAATATATTCTGTTATTTCGGTTGATGGAGTTCCGGGGTACGCGTAAACTCCGGAAATTCCACCGTCTATTGCTCCCTGTCCGATGGCCTCAACTCCTAAAAGTAAGTTCTTATGCATTTTTTTTATTTTTTTGAAGTTGACAAAATTATTAAAATTGAAGTAAACAGCAATCAATAATCTAATGTTTTGCAAATATTTTAATTGTACTTTTTTGACTTCTATTTTCTAATACCCAATTTTTCTTATACAAATACAAATATTATTGACTATATTATCAACAAAAAACTGACGAAATAATAGTCATTTATGAATAAGCACATTGTACATTTAGATTTAGATACCTTTTTTGTTTCGTGCGAACGATTAATGGACAGGAAGTTAAATAATATTCCGGTACTGATTGGCGGCACCAGTAACAGGGGAGTGGTTGCGGCGTGCAGTTACGAAACCCGGCAGTTTGGAGTCCATTCGGGAATGCCCATGAAAATGGCACGTATTTTATGTCCCGAAGCAACTATTATTCGTGGAGATAGCAGTGTTTACACCAGATTCTCCGAAATGGTTACCGAAATTGTGAGGGAGCAATCTCCGCTTTTCGAGAAATCGTCAATCGACGAATTTTATGTTGATGTAACAGGAATGGATAAATTTTTTGGCACATATAAATGGGCAAAAGAGCTGCGCGAAAAAATTATAAGGGAAACCATGCTCCCCATTTCTTTCGGACTTTCGGTAAATAAAACCGTGTCGAAAGTTGGAACCGGCGAAGCAAAACCAAACAATGGAATTAATATTCCAGATGGTTTCGAGAAGTCTTTTTTAGCTCCGCTTTCGGTAAAAAAAATTCCGATGGTAGGAACAAAAACTTACCATTTGTTACGAAGTATGGGAGTTGAAAAAGTGAGGACTGTGCAAGAAATGCCGGTTCAGCTTATGGAAAGTGTTTTGGGCAAAAACGGAATTTCGTTGTGGAAAAAAGCGCAGGGAATCGATAATTCGCCTGTTGTTGCCTGGCGCGAACGAAAATCTATTTCCTCAGAACAAACTTTTGAGCGCGACTCGACCGACGTATATAAAATGAAAAGTATTTTAATTGGAATGGCAGAAAATCTGGCGTACCAACTTAGGAAAGAGAATAAATTAACGGCTTGCGTTTCGATAAAAATAAGGTACTCTGATTTTCAAACTTATAGCAAACAGCGCCGTATTTCTTACACTTCGCTCGACCATACTTTAATAAAAATCACTCTCGAACTTTTTGAAGCACTTTATCAACGCCGGGTTTTAATAAGGTTAATTGGTGTTCGTTTTAGCCATTTAATTGGCGGCAGCTACCAAATCCGGCTTTTCGAAGATTCTGAAAAACTAATAAAACTTTATCAGTCGATGGATATAATAAGAGACAGATATGGGAAAAAAGCTGTTAAGCGGGCTGTTACAATGGGTGTAAAACATATCGGCGGTAACTTTAATACCTTCAGCGGTAATTCGCCACCAAAAAATGTTATTACTCAGCAGATTTAAAGTTTTGATTATCAATAACCCCATGCTTTAGCTTGGGGGTAAATGTTGTGAGAGTCAGTGGTTTTGGCGATATTTTTGTTTTTCTTGAACAAAAATTATGACAAAACAAGGTGGTAATAAACGATTTAAATTTTACTTGTACTGCTGAGTAGTAGCCAAAAAATTAATTTTTGACCAAAATGTTGCTGTCATTTCGAACGTAGTGAGAAATTGGGACAGGCTTTGGGTCGTGCCAATGACTTATTTTGGTTAGACCCTGAATCAAGTTCAGGGTGACGTTCTAAATTAATATTGAGGTTAATAAGTCCCGTCATGCTGAACTTGATTCAGCATCTCTCTGTCATCAACTCATTTTACCTAAAATATTTTGGGTAAACTCTCGAAATGATATAAAAAACCGTTCACTTAAAATTAAAAACAACCTTTTTTTTCCTCTCCTTAGGAGAGGTTAGGAGAGGCTTTTGTTATGCTACTCAATTGTCATACATATTTTAGTCTGAAATACGGGGCAATTCCGCCGGAGGAGTTGTTAAAGGAGTTATCAGAAAAGGGTTTTACAAGTTTTGCACTTACCGATATTAATAACACATCGGCAAGCCTCGACTTTATTCGTTTGGCTAATAGATTCGATATTAAACCTGTTTTGGGGATTGATTTTAGAGATGGTATCGACCAGAAATTTGTTGCTCTGGCAAAAAACAACAACGGTTTTTATCAATTAAATCAGTTTCTTACAAGGCAACTTTACGAGAAAAAAAAGTTTAACGATAAAGCTCCCGAGATTGATGATACATTTATTATTTATCCTTTTAAGAGAACAAAATTCAGCAAATTAAAAGAGAATGAATTTGTGGGAATAAAATCTTCGGAATTGGTAAAATTACCTTTTTCTGAGTGGCGTTTTCATCTTAATAAACTGGTGATTTTGCAACCAATTTCTTTTCGGAATAAACGTGATTACAATATTCACAGGTTGCTGCGTGCCATCGATAATAACACGTTGTTGAGCCAGTTGCCACTTTTAGAACAGACTTCGCCCGACGAAATGATTATTTCAAAAGCTGATTTAACAAAGGCTTTTGAGAGTTATCCCGAAATTATTCGGAATACAGAAAATATACTTGCCGGGTGTTCGGTCGAATTCGATTTCAAAACAAATAAAAATAAACAGCTATTTACCAATTCAAAAGAAAATGATTACAAATTGTTGCGCGAAGAGTGTAATAAAGGGTTGAAATATCGTTTTGGGAAACCTGCGAAAGAGGTTGTTGAGCGGATGGAAAAAGAGCTGAAAATGATTACTGATTTGGGATACACTTCATATTTTTTAATCAACTGGGATATTGTAAAATATGCGCGCAGCAAAGGGTTTCCGTATGTAGGGCGGGGGAGTGGTGCAAATAGTATGGTTGCCTATCTGTTGCGAATTACAAATGTTGACCCCATTGAACTCGACCTCTATTTTGAGCGGTTTATAAATCCTTTCAGAACAAACCCGCCCGATTTCGATATTGATTTTTCGTGGACCGACCGCGATGATATTACCAGCTATATTTTTAATAAATATGGTTGGGATAAAACTGCGCTGCTGGGTACTTATATTACTTTCAATAAAAAATCGGCTTTCCGCGAAATTGGAAAAGTATTTGGTTTGCCTGCCGATGAAATTACCCTGTTGCAAAGAAATCCTGTTCCGCAAAAAAACGATAATTATGGCGAATGGGTTGTTAGGTACAGCAAGCTAATTTCTGGAATGCCCAGCCATTTGAGTATTCATGCCAGCGGGATTTTGATTTCGGAGAAGCCCGTAAATTGCTATACCACAACACATATTTTGCCCAAAGGATTTCCCACAACTCATTTCGATATGCACGTTGCTGAAGATATTGGTTTGTACAAATTCGATATTTTAAGTCAGCGCGGACTGGGGAAAATAAAAGATACGCTGGCGATAGTTAAAAAGAACCGCAATATAATTATCGACATCAATAATATAACCCTGTTTAAAAACGACCCGCGTGTAAAACAGTTGCTAAAAGCGGGGAAAACGATTGCCTGTTTTTATGTTGAGTCGCCGGCAATGCGGATGTTGCTTACAAAATTGAAAGCCGAAGATTATAAACGGCTGGTTGCGGCAAGTTCGATAATTCGGCCGGGTGTGGCGAAAAGCGGAATGATGCGCGAATATATTCTGCGTTTTCAGGATGAGAAGCGGCGCGAAAAAGCGCGAAAGGAGTTGCCTGAACTGTACGAGATTTTAGAGGAGACATTTGGCGTGATGGTTTATCAGGAAGATGTGTTGAAAGTGGCTCACTATTTTGCCGGGCTTACTTTAAGCGAGGCCGATGTTTTACGGCGCGGAATGTCGTGGAAATTCAGGGAGCGCAACGATTTCAATAAAATAAAAGAGAAGTTTTTTGTGAATTGTAAAGCAAAAGGAGATGCTGAAAATACAATATCGAATATCTGGCTTCAGATTGAAAGTTTTGCCAATTACGCATTTTCAAAAGGGCACTCGGCAAGTTATGCAGTCGAAAGTTTTCAGGCACTCTATCTAAAAGCCTACTTCCCGCGCGAATATATGGTTGCCACGCTAAATAATGGTGGTGGTTTTTACTCTCCCGAACTATATTTTCATGAGGCAAAAATGCAGGGAGCAAAAATTGAAACTCCGTGTGTAAACAGAAGCGAGTGGCTAAATTCTATCAGAAACAGAACCATTTATATTGGCTTTTATATACTGCACGAAATAGTTCGCGAAGTGGCAGAAAATATGTTGAATGAGCGCGAAAAAAACGGAAAGTTTAAGAGTTTAACCGACTTTGTTTCGAGAGTGAAGATTTCGTTGGAACAGTTGATAATATTGATTCGTGCGGGAGGTTTGCGTTTTACCGGAAAAAGTAAAAAAGAGTTGCTTTGGGATGCACATTATTTACTGGGGCACACTAAAAAATCGGCTCCCGAAAATACACTTTTCGAAACTGCTCCGCGCGAATTCAGACTCCCCGAACTGTGGAAACATAAACTGGAAAATAGATTTGACGAAATTGAGTTGCTGGGATTTCCAATAGGGTCGCCGATTAGTCTGCTCGAGAAGGAGATTACATCGAATCTGAAAGCTGCCCAATTGCCAGCACTTGTTGGTAAAAATATCGAGATTGTCGGTTATTTGGTTCACCGGAAACCCACGCGAACCGTTAAAGGCGAAATAATGTATTTTGGTACCTGGCTCGATTTGGATGGTGAGTGGTTAGACACAGTTCATTTTCCGAATTCACGATTTCCAAATCCGTTTACCGGTCCGGGTTGCTATCTGCTTTGCGGAAAAGTTGTTGAAGAGTATGGGTTTTTCAGTATTGAAATTAACTGGATGAAAAGATTGAAATACAGGAGTTTGGATGATTTGAGTTGAAATTTTCAATTATGTAAATCAAGGACAGAAATATGATTTTGTTTCCAGTAACGCACTGAAAGTGCGGTTTATTTTAGCCCAATGCAACACATTGGGACTAAATAATAAAAAATAAATATTCGCCTTGAAAAGGCAGATTAATTAAATTGTCCTGACAGGACGCTATTTTATATCTGTTTTTTTACCCAATGCGTTGCATTGGGCTGAATTAAATTAGGCTTTCAGCCTTAAAAGAAAACATCAATTCTCAAGGGGATTTCTACTAATTACTTCGTATCAAGAAATTAATTTTTAGAAGTTCTCTTAATTCACATTGCTTAAATTAGTTTTTTCTAAAAGCAATCTCACACTAGGGTCAATAATAATATTCTTAACTTCATTTTTTATGGAGAAAGAGACCTCTTTTTTACTGTCATTAATTTGAATTGTTTTATAATCAACATCTCCGTTTATATATCGAATTTCAAACTCCAAAGGGAACGAAAACATATAATCGGGTTGAGTTTGTTCAACTATAATTATGAGTTTTTTATTCGATATATTTTCCCATTCAACTTTAAGATTTGGATGCCCGGGCTGCCACAGCCACTGGTGGAAAAATGAGTCGAGTTCGAGTCCCGAAACACTTTCCATAACATTTTTAAAATCTGTGGTTAAAGCGGTTGAATTTTGGTAGTTGTGATAATACTTTTGTAGTCCGGCAAAGAAAATTGAATCGCCGGTTTTAATACGTAGCATGTGCAAAAACCAGCTCGCTTTTTGGTACGAGTTTGTACTTAGCAACCGGTTATAATTTGTAATTGTTGTGTCGATAATCGGAGCCAATCTTCTTTTTGAATATGCAATTACACGTTCCCTGTCTCTTTTTAGCCTGTTTCTGAAATACTTTTCGCCATGAAAATGTTGGTTGTAAACGTGTGTTAAATAAGTTGCAAATCCTTCGCTAAGCCAAATGTGGTGCCAGTTTTGTTCCGTTACCGAATTGCCAAACCACTGGTGTGCAGTTTCGTGAGCAAACAAACTCTCCTGTCCGTTTTTACCATTTACTGTTCGCTCCGAATAAAATATGCAACTCGCATTTTCCATTCCGCCATAACGTGTTTTAGACTGAACATGTGCCAGTTTTTCGTACGAATAAAACCCAATTTTTTCGGAGAAATATTGCAAAGCTTTTCTCCCGATTGCATAATCTTTAAACCCATTCTCGCGATTTTGAGGATAAACCCAACTACTAACCGGAATGTTTTTATAACTGCCATTATTTCGAACTGCAAAACGGGCAACACCAATAACCATAAGTTTTGTTGAAAGCGGAACACTCTCTTTCCAATGGGTAAATTTTATTTCGTTTGGCAAATTTGTGGTTTCGAACAAAACACCGTTTGAAACCACCTGATAATGTTCGGGAGCATAAACCAGAAATTCAAGTGTTGCTTTGTCAGAAGGATGGTCAACAGTTGGCAGCCAGTAACGGGCGCGGTTTGGCCAGTTATCGCCAAAAAAAGTGCGGTCGCCAAATTTGTTTTTCGAGATGATTAAACCATCGGCAGGAATTCCGGTGTATTCAATTTGAATAGTTGCACTTTTATCGGTTATCGACTTTTCTGATAATTGAATTTTAAGTTGATTATTTTGTTGCTTAAATGTTAGGGAACTACCGTTTTCAGTAACCGAAGATACTGTCATTCCCGTTTGTGTTGAGTCGTTCGGCTCAATTAAATCTAATGTAATTTGCTTAACAGGTTTTATAAAATTCAACGAAATAGTTGCTTTCCCTTCAATTCTGTTTGTAGAATCGTTTAGATGAATTTCGAAGGAGTAGTGCAGAATATCGATACTTTCGAAACGAGCCTGGTGATTTTGTGCTGTTGCAGAAAAAATGAACAGTACGAGGATAATTGATGAAATGATTTGTTTTGGTAATAATTTTTCTTTCATTTATTTCTGTTTTTTGACCCCATAAATCCGCCAAAGGAGAACAAAATAATTTTTTAATTCATTTAATTTCAGAGGCCTTTAGTGCATAAATAGCAAACGAAGCCAGCCAGTGTGAACCGGCATATTCTCCCGAATCCATTTTGCTGTAACTATAATTAAAATGCTCATTTGCCAAATCTATCATTTTTTGATTTTCCAATGTTTTTCCCATTTCAAACAAACACCAGGAACGACTAAAATTCAGCCCGTCTAAATGTGCAAGTTTGCCGTCGCTGCGGTCTGTAACAACAGCAACTTTGATAAATTTGGCCGGATTCTTTTCAAACTTTGGCAGAAATTTTTTTAACCATTTTTCGAATTCTTTTTTAGTTAAAATCTTTTGCATTAACGTGGCTTCCTGCAAACAAGGCGAAAGAAAATCAAATCCGCCGGGCTCCCATGTTAGCGGGCAATTACAATCATCCGAAAAATACTCTTTTGCTTTATCCTCTATTTTAATTGCTAAAGCAGAGTCGTATTTTACTGCATAATCGTAGGCAAACGACAGCGCAAAAGCAATATTATTGTGCTCTCCAATTCTGATTGGATAGATAAGTTTATCTAAAAAATCACTAAACTTTTCTGAAATTATATAAACCAAAGGTTCCAGATTTTTGTGTAGATTGTGAGATTCGGTAGAATTCAACTCACGTAATGCTTCGTCTAATTTTAACAGCCACGCCCATCCATAAGTTCGCTCGTAGTTTTTGTTATGTTTATCATCAAAATATTCAATTTCCTTCCTGATGTTTTCTTTAGTGATATTCTTTTTAAGTTTTTCAATAATTTCATTTTTGTACTTAAAATTAGGGAACTCATTTAAAATTGTAACCAAAGTCCAATGTCCGTGAACAGACGAATGCCAGTCGAAACAGCCATAAAAAGCGGGATGTAATTCTCGGGGAGGAGCGAGGTAACTATCGTTACCCAAAACCTGATTTAATTTATTGGGGTACTCCTGGTCAATACATTCATAGGCAAAATGGTAAAGGTATTCTGCTTTTTTTAAATCGAATTCCAACGAAACTGAATTTATATTTTCCTGCGTATTCCCCAAAAAACAGATAAATATCAGCGCTAAAAAGAGTGTTATTTTAATATTCATAGATTGCTGTTTAAAAATAATAAAAATCTGTGATTTCTCTATCTCTAACATTTTGGTAAAGCATCGAATTTTGCCAGACCACCAAGCGACGTTTCCCGGTACTGACTCTGTAAATCTATTCCGGTTTTATACATTGTTGCAATCACTTCGTCGAAACTAATACGGTGTCTGCCGTCAGTTAGAAGTGCATAATTATTGTGTGCCACTGCGCGTTCTGCGGCAAAGGCATTTCGCTCTATACAAGGAATTTGTACCAGTCCTGCAACGGGGTCGCAAGTTAATCCGAGGTGGTGTTCTATCCCCATTTCGGCAGAATATTCAATCTGGTAAATTGTGCCGCCCATAATTTGTGTTGCCGCGCCTGATGCCATAGCACACGCAGTTCCTACTTCGCCCTGACAACCAACTTCGGCACCCGAAATAGAGGCATTTGTTTTTACAATATTTCCTATTAATCCGGCAGTTGCAAGTGCTCTTATAATTGACTTTTTATCAGATTTGAATATCTTTTTTGCATATAACAGTATCGCCGGCAGAACTCCGCTTGCTCCGCAGGTTGGCGCAGTTACTATTTTCCCGCCCGATGCATTTTCTTCCGAAACTGCCAGTGCATAAGCAAAAAGCTGCGACCGCCGTTTAAATGGTGTGGCATAACTTTTCCCTTTCAGAAAGAAAGATTGTGCTTTGCGGGGAAGTTTTAATCCGCCGGGTAAAACGCCATCGCCATCTAATCCTCTTTTTATGCTTGCAAACATTACTTCCAATATCTCCTCTAAAAAGTTCCATATTTCCTTTCCCTCAAACTCTTCAACATACTCCCAAAGTTGTGTTCCATTTTGGTTGCACCACTCTAAAATTTCAGTAAGATGTTGGTGAGGATAAATATTTTTAGTTTCCGATTTTGAAGAATCATCGATAACAGAACCGCCGCCAACGCTGTATGCGGTCCAGTCGTCGAGTAAATTGTTTTGCTTGTCGAAAGCTTTAAGATTCAGTGCGTTCGGATGTTTTGGTAAAAAAATATCAGGTTTCCAGATTATCTCCAATTCGTATTTTTCGAGTGTCTGTTCAATGGCGCGGTCGGTTAAATGACCTTTCCCGGTGGCAGCCAGACTTCCATATAAAATAACCTCAAAACGATTTGCTTTTTTGTTTTTTGCGAGAAAACGTTCTGCCGCCTTTTTCGGTCCCATTGTATGGCTACTCGACGGACCATGACCAATTTTATATATCTCTTTTATCGACTCCATAATTTACGTAGTTATATAAATACAGGCGCAATTTGTAGAATATCAACGACAAATAGAAATTAGTTTCGAAATAGTTATAAGAAGTGTATTCATTATATTTTTGAATATTGATTTACTACCTTTGAAAATATAAAAATTTGATACAACAGAATGTTTTTTTCAGACTTGTGTCTTGATACTATTTATCTTAAATCTAATCTTAAAGAAATGAAAAATCTAAGCCTTATTTTACTAATCGCAGTTCTTGCTGCCTGCACATCAACAAATAAAAAAGAGATTAATATGCCTTATTCAAAAGCTGATTTCGAAAGCGTAATCGACGGAAAAACAACCCGTATGTTTACCATGGAAAATAAAAATGGTATGATTGTAACACTAACAAATTATGGTGCTAAAATTGTTTCGATTTATGTAGCCGATAAAAAGGGTGAATTTGCTGATGTTATGTTGGGATTTAAATCTATTGCCGATTATCAGAAAAATGGAGCAAGCCACGGTGCAGTGGTTGGTCCGTTTGCAAACCGTATTGCCAATGCCAGTTTTACCATTGGTAACGAAACTTATAATTTTCCTGTAAATAATAGTAAAGCTTGTTTGCATTCAGGTCCCGACAGTTGGTACCGAAAAGTTTGGGATTACGAAAAAAGTGGGAATGTAACTGTGTTTACATTGAAAAGTGCTGATGGCGAATTTGGTTTTCCGGGTAATAAAACGGCAAAAGTAACTTACACTTTAACCGATGATAATGAGCTGAAAATTGATTACGAAATTACAACCGACAAACCCTGTCACATAAACATTACTAACCATAGTTATTTTAATTTGCATGGCGAAGGAAATGGTGATATTCTCGACCATGTTTTGGTGATAAACGCTGATAAATCTACTCCGGTAAATTCTGAGATGATTCCAACCGGAGAGATTGTAGATATCAGGGGAACAGATTTAGATTTTACAACTCCGCATACTATTGGCGAACGTATTGATTCTGATAACCAAATGTTGGTTTACGGAGTTGGGTACGATTTTAACTATGTAATTAATAAAAATGCCGATGAACTGGCTTTTTGTGCAAGTGCCTACGAACCCGAGAGCGGGCGTTATATGGAAGTTTTTACAACCGAGCCGGGCATACAATTTTACACCGGAAATCATTTAAAAGGAACTGAAATTGGGAAGTCGGGAAAAGCATATACAAAACGAACAGGTTTTTGTTTAGAGACTCAACATTATCCTGACAGTCCAAATCAACCCAATTTCCCATCAACACTATTAAACCCCGGCGAAACACTTCATTCTACTACTATTTATAAGTTTTCGGCTAAATAGGTTTTGGGGTATTACATATATATTACCGTTGGGCAACATTGGAAAAAGGATTTAAACAACCATAAACATTGATTTTAAATTTAGAATTAGTCGAGAAATAAAACATGGACGAATATTGAAAAATAAGAAGAACAAAATGACACATCCAGACTTTTCATTCGACTCAACAAACACGGATTTATTAATTTTTTAACGAAAAAAAAGAAAAATAAAATCTTAAACTAAAAATTAAAAATTATGAGAACATTTATGAGATTTATCGGAATCAGCGTAGCGATTCTTTGCTTCGTATTAACAAGTTATTCTCAAGATAAACCAAAAGCAACTTACATAGTTGGGAAATCAAAAGTGACTGTTTGGGAAAATGAAAAACAAGGAGAATTTGGGAAATTTATAGCAAAAGATTTTAAAATTGAAAAAGTCTATAAAAAAGGAAAAGAATGGAAAACAACGAATTCATTCAACTTAACAGAATTACTTCAATTGAGAGCGGCGATTGACAAAGCGATTAATAAAGAAGGAGTAATAGTAAAAGAAACAGATAATGTAGAAAATAAAAAGACTGGCCAAAAAGAATAGCAGTTTGTCAAGCAGAAAACGAGTTGAAAAAAACTGAATTGACTAAAAATCAATGTTGATTGAGAACTAATTTCAAATTAACAAATATTTGTACAGACTGAAATTGACTTCTCCGAATTGAAAAAAAATGAATAAACAACGTTGCCCAACAATGTATATAGTTTATGGCGGGTTAAGTGCTAATTATGAGCGATTTAACAACATATAAACATCGGTGTAAGTTGAAAGATTTGTGTTTCAAAACCGCCACAAAACCATATACCAATCGTTAGGTGCAAGATAAGTTGCACATAATAAATTAATTATCTTATGGTTAGAACGAGAAGAATAATTCAAAAAAAAGAATATCAAGAAAGGCTTGTTGCGTTTATTGATATTTTAGGTTTTAAAGAAATTGTTCGCAAATCTGAAAGAAGTTCTGGAAGTATAAATCTAATTTATGATTCACTAAAGTTTTTGAAAGGGCGTGAAACATCATCAAATTGGGATTTACAGTTTGTAGAAATTGAAGAAGATGCACAAAAAAGAAATATGCTAGGATTTAATATTTCAGAAAGGACTAATTGTACTTCTTTTTCTGATTCAATTGCTGTATCTGTTGAATGTGATGAAAATAATATAAATGAAAGTTTTTCTACTTTAATCTCTAACCTATCATATGTTGGTGCTACTTTAATGATGAAAGGAATTCTATTTAGGGGAGGTCTTACAATTGGCAATGTTATTCATACACCTGATGGAATTATATTTGGACAAGGATTGATAGATGCGTACCAATTGGAATCAAATTCTGCTTGTTATCCAAGAGTATTGTTATCGGATAATCTAATTAAAAAGTTGAATTATCCGCTAGAATCAGAAAAACATAGTTATCCATATCATCAATATTTAAAACGCTTTTCTGATGGTAGTGTCGGTTTTCACCAAATGATATATTTCGAAGTTCTTGAAACTTGGGAAGAAATGAGTGAAAAGAAATTAATTCAAAGCCTTACTAAAATTAAAAACACAATTATTAAGGGACTCGATTCTAGTTTTGAAACTCCACGTGTTTTCGAAAAATATTTATGGCTTAAAAAGGAGTATGAATCTTTATATATCGACGAAAAAAATAAACCAAAAATTTATGAGTTAAATGAAAATATATCGGGACAAAATATTCATTACTCGTACACCGATAAGTTTTATAGAAATAGAAACAAATCCAGCCGCTAACAAAGTGTCATATGTAATGCGGGTTTCAGCGGTTTTTTGTACTGCGGCTCTTCGTTGCAACACCGCCAATTCGTCTTTGACGATTGACGGTAAATTTGAAATACTGAATAAACGAATTGGCTCCGTGCGAGCTTGAAAGTTCATCTCTTTTAATCCCGCACTCCACATACACAAACCGTTAGCCACAAGCAGGAGAAACGAGAAAGAATGATAAATTTGCTACAAGAAAATAAAGAAATAGAAAGCCAACGCACAAATAGCACATTTGGTTTTTGGCGACACACAGGCAAACACAAAAAAACCAAAAGAGCAATTTTTTGCCAACGCTCTCACAGAATAATAAACTGAATAGGGAATAGAGAAATTAAATGAGTATAGATACACAAAGTTTACAACCGATTATCAACTTCATCTGGACAGTAGCCGATGATGTGCTGATTAACAAATACCTTGAAAATCAATATCAAGATGTGATTTTACCAATGACTGTTTTGAGAAGATTGGACTTGGCTTTAGAAAAAAGTAAAGACAAGGTTTTAAAAACCCACGAACAGTTTAAAAGCAAACTCGATAATCTTTCGGGAATGCTTACAAGTGAGCAACACGGTTCGGGTCTTGAGTTTTACAACACTTCGCCATACACAATGAAAAAGTTGTTGGACGATCCTAAAAACATTGATAGTAACTTTTTAGATTATCTCAATGGATTTTCGGAGAATGTACAGGACATTATTCAAAAATTTAAGTTCCGTAACCAGTTAGATGTGTTTGAAGAAACAGGCATTACTTTTTCGTTGATTGAAAAATTTTGTAGCCCTAAAGTAGAACTTAGCCCAGAGAAAATATCGCCAATGGCAATGGGTTATATGTTTGAAGATTTACTCCGCAGATTTAACGAGAAAACAAATGCAGCAGCAGGGCGACACTTTACGCCAAGAGAAATTATTGAACTAATGACTCATTTAGTTTATCTTCCTGTAAAAGAGAAAATACAACAGGGAACATATTTGGTTTACGACCCTTGTGCAGGTTCGGGAGCAATGCTTACCCAATCTAAAAAATTTGCAACCGACCCTGATGGCGAAATAAAATCGAAAGCAACATTTCATTTATACGGACAAGAAAATACCGGTGAAATGTATGCGGTTTGTAAATCGGATATGCTGCTAAAAGGCGAAGACCCCGACAAAATACAGTTTGGCTCAACACTGAGTAAATACGGCTTTGACCCCGACCTAAAATTTAACTTTATGCTTACCAACCCACCTTATGGCACAAGTTGGAAAGAAGACCAAAAAGAGTTGAATGTAGGTACTGCCAAAAAGATTGAAATAAACGACAGCCGTTTTAACTTGGAGATTAAAAATTTTAAAGGCGATAAAGAGAAAGCCTGTTTAACTTCTCGTAGCAACGATGGGCAGTTGATGTTTATGTTGCATATGCTCTCTAAAATGAAAGACCCCAAAGATGGAGGTAGCCGTATTGCTTCTGTGCAAAATGGTTCTGCTCTTTTTACTGGCGATGCAGGAAGTGGCGAAAGTGGAATAAGACAATATATTTTAGAAAACGATTTATTGGAGTGCATCATACAACTGCCCAACGATATGTTTTACAATACAGGCATTGCTACTTATGTTTGGATATTAAGCAACAACAAAGAAGAAAAACGAAAAGGAAAAGTGCAGTTGATAAATGCTTCTTCTGATGCTTTTTATACTAAAATGCGTAAAGCACTGGGAAGTAAAAGATTACAATTAAATACAGAGCATATTTTAAAAGTACAGGATTTATATTTCTATTTTGAAGACCTGCCTGACGGCAAGGCAGGAAACGAATACTCTAAAATATTTGATAACGAAGATTTTGGATTTTACCAAATAACTACACACCAACCCGAAAGAGACGAAAACGGCAAAATAATTACCGACAAAAAAGGCAACCCAAAATCGGATAAAAATTTAAAGGATACCGAAAATGTGCCAATGAAAGAAGATATTGACGAATATTTTGCTCGTGAAGTATTGCCTTTTGCACCTGATGCTTGGTACGATAAAAAGAAAATGAAAATCGGTTATGAAATTCCTTTCAACAAATATTTTTATAAATACGAAGCATTAAGACCCTTGAGTGAGATTGCTAATGATATTCTGACATTGCAAAACGAAACTGAAAACCTGCTAAAAGAGATTGTAGAGTAATGGAACTTAAAAAACAATTTACATATATTTCGCAGCTTATTGCACAAGCCAAAGAACAAGCATACAAAGCTGTAAACCACGAATTGGTATCGCTTTATTGGAATATTGGCGAATATGTTAGTAAACAAGTAGAAAGCAATGCGTGGGGTAAGTCGGTGGTAAAAGAACTGTCGGCATTTATACAAAAATCAGAGCCGAATATCAAAGGGTTTTCATCTCAAAATATTTGGCGAATGAAGCAATTTTACGAAACATATAAAGATTTTGAAAAACTCTCCCCTCTGGTGCGAGAATTATCTTGGTCGCATAATGTTGAGATATTTTCAAAAGCAAAGTCGGAGGAAGAAAAAGAATTTTATATAAGGATGTCAATTAAAGAGCGATATTCTTTTAGAGAACTTCAAAGGCAAATAAATGCAAGCACATTTGAACGGGTAATGCTTAGCAATAAAAAACTCTCAACACTGTCGAGAGTTTTGCCACAAAATATAACAAATACATTTAAAGATACTTACGTATTAGAGTTGTTGCACTTGCCCGAGCAACATCACGAAAAAGAACTAAGAAAAGCAATAGCACAAAATATAACAAAATTTTTGCTTGAATTTGGAAGAGATTTTGCTTTTATGGGCGAAGAATATCCCCTGCAAGTAGGAAATCAAGATTTTGCAATTGATTTGCTGTTTTACAACCGAAGTCTTAATTGTATGGTAGCCATTGAACTTAAAATTGAAGCTTTTAAACCTGCACATTTGGGGCAACTTAACTTTTATTTGGAAGCACTTGACCGCGATATACGCAAACCAAATGAAAACCCAAGCATAGGAATTTTACTTTGCAAAGGCAAAGACGATACCGTAGTTGAATATGCACTAAACCGTAATCTTTCGCCAACCTTAGTTGCCGATTATGAAACAAAAATGCCCGACAAAAATTTATTAAAACAAAAATGGCAAGAAATTTTAAATCTGTTTGAACAAGACTAATGAAAAAATATCCAAAATATAAAAATTCCGGCATTCCTTGGCTGGGGGAAATTCCTGATGAGTGGGCGATTATCAAACTTACTGGTGTATGTAGATTTGTAAGAGGTAATTCAAGTTTTAAAAAAGATGAACTACTAAGTAATGGTACATATGTTGCTTTACAATATGGGAAGACATACAAAATTGATGAAGTTGATGAAGAATATAAATTTTATGTTAATGATGAATTTTATAAAGATTCTCAAATTGTAAATTATGGGGATATTATTTTTATTTCAACATCAGAAACTATTGAAGATTTAGGTCATTCCGCTTTTTATCGTAGAAATGATTTAGGTTTATTAGGTGGCGAACAAATGTTATTAAAACCAAATAAGAATACAGTCAATGAAAAGTATTTATACTACTCTTCAAAAGTATTCTCAAAAGAACTTCAAAAATATGGAAAAGGGGTAAAAGTTTATAGATTCAACAGAAATGATTTGAAAACTATCTACACCACTATTCCAACTATTAAAGAACAAACCGCCATAGCCAATTTTCTGGACTACAAACTCGAAAAGATAGACCGATTTATAAGCAAGAAAAAGCAATTAATAGAACTATTAGACGAGCAAAAAGCAGCCATATTAAACCAAGCCGTTACTAAGGGCTTAAACCCAAATGCCCAAATGAAACCAAGCGGTATTGAGTGGTTGGGTGATATTCCTGAACATTGGGAGGTTCGGAAGTTGAAATACTTAATGGTTTACTTCAAAGGGTTTGCCTTTAAATCGGAAGATTTCTCTGATAATGGAATTCCCATTATTAAGGTTAGTAATATTAAAAATGGTGTGATAAAAAAGTTGACAACTTATATTGCTTTTGATAATCAAAGAGACGAATTTGAATCAGTTAGACTATATCGTGGAGATATTATAATTAGTACGGTTGGGAGTAAACCTGAAATGTTAAATTCAGCAGTTGGTCAAATTGGTATCATTGATGACTATTTAAATAAATCATATTTGAATCAAAACACAATGTGTATTAGACCTATAAAAAATGCAATAAATGAAGATTTTGCAAGGTACTTCTTAATGTCAAAGTATATGAGGGCTTCTTTTGATAGCATTTCACTATATATTGTGAATCAAGCATATTTATTAGTAGATGAAATTATGAATATAAAAGTAGTCATTCCTAATATAACAAAACAACAACAAATCGTAAACTACATAGAAACCGAAACCACCAAAATAGAAAAAATAATATCTACCATAGAAAAAGAGATAGCCTTAGTAGAAGAGTACAAAACTGCCTTAATAGCCGAAGCGGTAACGGGTAAGATTGATGTGAGAAAATGGTCTGAACCTTTGATTGAAAATGATTAAATGATGTACTATGATTAATAATAAATATAAATACAGTGATATTACCGGTAAAATTATCGGTTGTGCAATGAAAGTTCATAGTGCATTGGGAAATGGATTTCAAGAAGTTATTTATCAAAGAGCATTAGCCATAGAAATGGCAGACGAAAACTTATCTTTTAGCAGGGAACACGAAATGCCAATATATTACAAACAGCAGCATATTGGAACTCGTAGAGTAGATTTTTTAATTGAAGATGCTGTTTCTGTAGAATTGAAAGCTCTTACTAAATTAGAAGATGTGCATTTAGCTCAAGCGATAAATTATTTAGAGGCTTATGATTTAGAGATAGGATTATTAATAAATTTTGGAGCAAAAAGTCTTCAATTCAAACGCTTAATCAATAAAAAGTTTATGCAGAAAAATCAAGGTAATCCAAAAATCAAATAAATCAAAGGTTCAGACAATGGTGGCAGAAGAAGCCATAAATTATAATAAAGAGAATTAGCAATGAAAAAAACTACCAATACAAAAGAGAGCGGTTTAGAGCAACATATAACAGATTATTTAGTTTCTGCAAATGCCTATGTATTGCGTACTTCACAGGATTACGACAATGTAAATTGTGTAGATGCAGATTTGCTGTTTCAGTTTTTAGAAAATACGCAAGCTAAAGCCGTAGAAAAACTAAAACGCTATCATAAAGACTTATACAAGCAGAAAATAATAAAACGCATAAACGACCAAATAAAGCAAAAAGGTATTATTGAAGTTTTGCGAAAAGGTTTTACCGATGGTTTTACCGATACCAAATTGCGTTTGTTTTACGATAAGCCCGTTTCTCATTACAACATCAAAAACAACGAACTTTATGCAGCCAATATATTTTCGGTAATGCGTCAGGTTTATTACTCTACTAAAAATAAAAACTCTTTAGATGTTGTAAGTTTTATCAATGGTTTGCCAATAATAAGTTTTGAACTTAAAAACGAACTCACCAAACAGAATGTAAGTCACGCCATAAAACAATACAAAAAAGACCGAGACCCCAACGAAGAACTTTTCCGTTTAGGTAGATTATTAGTAAACTTTGCCGTAGATACCGAAGAAGTTTGGATGTGTACACATCTCAAAGGAGAGAAATCGTTTTTCTTACCATTCAACAAAGGCAATAACAATGGTGCAGGAAATCCGCCAAATAATGGTATTAAAACAGATTATTTATGGAAAGAAATTTTAACAAAAGATAGTTTAACGAATATTCTGCAAAACTATTCTCAACTCATAACAGAAGAAAAAGAGTACAGAGACAGTAAAGGGAAAAAGCGAACTAAGAAAGAGAAAAAACTCATTTTTCCACGCTATCATCAACTTTCATCTGTTCGTAAAATATTAGCCGATGCACAAGAAAACGGAGCAGGTCAAAAATATTTAATTCAGCATTCGGCAGGTTCGGGTAAAAGTAATTCCATTTCTTGGTTGGCTCATCAATTGGTTGGTTTGCACGATAAATCAGGAACGAAAACTATTTTTGATACAGTAATTGTAATTACAGACCGTAGAGTTTTAGATAAGCAAATACGAGAAAATATAAAACAGTACCAACAAGTAAAAGGTGTTGTTCAAGCCATTACCGAAGGCAGTAAGCAACTGAAATCTGCATTAGAAGAAGGCAAGAAAATTATTATTACCACCATTCAGAAGTTCCCGCACATTGTTGAAGAAATTGGCGATTTGCCGGGTGCAAATTTTGGAATAATAATAGATGAGGCGCACAGCAGTTTGAGCGGTCAAATGGCTCGTAAATTGAACGAAACTTTATCGAAAGTATCTGATGAAGAAGAATTACAAAGCGATTTAGAAAATTACAATGAAAACGAAAATGACGAAGTAACGGGCGAAGATTTAATACGTGCAATTGTAAAATCTCGTAAACTTTTACCTAATGCTAGTTATTTTGCTTTTACTGCCACACCTAAGAATAAAACATTAGAGTTGTTTGGAGTTCCATTTGAACAAGACGGAAAAACCAAATACAGAGCATTTCACCTGTATTCAATGAAACAAGCCATTGAAGAAGGGTTTATTAAAGATGTATTGCTTAATTATACCACCTACCAAAGTTTTTATGCTTTGCTTAAAAAGATAGAAAACGACCCTGATTACGAAAAGAAAAAAGCACAAAAGAAATTAAAAGCCTTTGTAGAAGGACATGACCACGCCATAAAAAAGAAATCTAAATTAATGATTGACCATTTTATGGAAAATGTAGTGCAGAAAAGAAAAATTGGCGGAAAGGCAAAAGCGATGATGGTAACGAGCAGTCGTAAAAAAGCCGTTCAATACAAACACGCTTTCAATAAATATTTGAGTTCAATAAATAGTCCTTACAAAGCAATTGTTGCCTTTTCGGGCGAGATAGATGGAGAAACAGAAAGTAGTTTAAATCATTTTCCAAGCGGTAATATTCCCGAAGAATTTGAAAAAGACGAGTACAAATTTTTATTAGTAGCAAATAAATATCAAACAGGTTTTGACCAACCGTTGTTACATACAATGTATGTAGATAAAAAATTGGGTGGTGTAAATGCTGTTCAGACTTTATCTCGATTAAACAGAAGTCATCCACTAAAACAAGATACTTTTGTTTTGGATTTTGCCAACACTTCAGAAGATATTGAAAAAGCTTTTAAACCTTATTTTGAAAGCACCATTTTAGGCGAAGCAACCGATCCGAATAAATTATTTGATTTACAAGATGCTTTAGACAATTATCAAGTTTATTCTTGTGAGCAAGTAGAAGAATTTTCGGATAAAATATTGGAAAATGTGCCAGTTGACCAATTACACGCCATTTTAGACGAAGCAAGTGAAGTTTTCAAAAATGATTTAGACGAAGAACAACAAGCAGATTTTAGAGCAAAAGTAAAAACCTATGTTCGTCTATACATTTTCTTATCTCAAATTGTACCTTTTGAAAATGCTTATTTAGAGCGACTTTACATCTTCTTAAACCATTTGCAGAACAAATTAGGTAGTGGCGAAATAGAAATGCCTATTGATATTTTGGAAAATATTAATATGGACAGTTACCGTTTGCAGTTAGAATCAACAACAGATATTTTAATGGAACAAGGCGAGGATTTGCAACCCATTCCAACAGATATGCGAGGTGGAGTAAACGACCCAGAAATAGACAGGCTTTCAAACATTCTGCAAACATTTAATGATAAATACGGGACAGAATTTGAAGATGCAGATAAGGTTAGACAAATGGCAGAAAACATAGCCCAAGATGTCGCAAAGAATGAAGAACTAATAAACTCAATTAAATTTTCAGACGAACAGAACGCAAGAATTACAAGTGATAAAGTTGTAGGCGATGAATTGTTGAAACACATAACTACAAACTTTGATTTGTACAAACTGTATTCGGACAATAAAGAATTTAAAGAAGACTTTTCTGCAATGATGTTTGGAGTTGTAAAAGAGATATTGAAAACGGGATTAAATGCCAACCCGTAAGCCATACACATCCCGGTAAAAAATCGGGAAGAGTATGTCTTGCCAACGCACGGAGAAAATGAAACTTGTAGCAAATTTGAAAGATAAAATGACTGAAAATAGAAAATGCCAGTGGGCAACAAAGGCTATACGTAATTTGGGCAATATCCTAATATTTAAGTTTTTAGCATTAAATAAAATTAGTGGTAAATTGAAAGTTTATCGTTTCGAAATGCCAAACTACGCATAGCCAAACCGTTAGGGGCAAGGCAAAGAACGATACTGCATAAAACAAAATAAAGGAAAAATTGAATGGCATTAAGCTGGAACGAAATAAATGACAGAGCATTAAAATTCTCGAATGAGTGGGCAGACGAAACAAGAGAACGAGCTGAAAAAGATAGTTTCTGGAATGACTTTTTTGAAGTTTTCGGAATATCACGCCGACGAGTAGCGACATTTGAAAAACCTGTAAAAAAGTTAGGTGGAAATCAGGGGTTTATCGACTTGTTTTGGAAAGGGACTTTGCTTATAGAACATAAATCGAAAGGAAAAAATCTTGACAAAGCATTTGAGTAAGCAACTGATTATTTCCCGGACTAAAAGAACACGAACTTCCAAAATACATTCTTGTTTCTGACTTCGAAAGAATTAAACTTTTCGACCTTGATGAAAGAACCGAACACGAATTTCATATTTCTGAATTTTATAAAAATGTTAAACTATTCGGTTTTATTGCAGGTTACCAAAAAAGAACATTCAAAGAGGAAGACCCTGTAAATATAAAAGCTGCTGAATTAATGGGGAAACTTCACGACCAATTAAAAGAATTTGGTTACGAAGGACATCCGTTAGAAGTTTATCTTGTTCGTCTGTTATTTGTTTTATTCGCCGATGATACAGGAATATTTGAAAAAGATATTTTTAAAGAATTTATTGAGCAAAAGACCAACGAAGATGGTAGTGATTTAGGAGCTTTGATAGCTCAGTTCTTTCAAGTTTTAAATACAATGCCCGAAAAACGACTTAAAAACCTTGACGAACATTTAAATCAATTTCCTTATGTAAACGGTGGATTGTTTAAAGAAATGCTCCCAATTGCAGCGTTTAATTCTAAAATGCGTGCAATTTTAATAGAAGCATCGGCTTTAGATTGGGGTAAAATATCGCCAGCAATATTTGGTTCGCTATTTCAATCGGTAATGAACCCTGTACAACGCAGAAATCTTGGTGCACATTATACATCAGAAAAAAATATTTTAAAACTTATAAAACCACTTTTTTTAGATGTAAGAGCAGAATTTACGGATAGCAGTTTAGCAGATTTATACGACCCAATAACAATGCCACCAAAATTGGTAAAAGCACATCAGGAATTAGATAAAGCAGTAGATTTATGTTATCGCCCGCAGGCGTTTACAACAGAAAATGCACGTATTGAATTTTTATTCGATTTGTATAACGAATACACTTCACCAATTTTTAGCGAAAAGAAGAAAAAGAAATGAAAGTAAAATACGCAGAAAGACTTGTTGCTTTTATTAATATATCCGGAAGATTGGGGGAATACTGAAAAATGGGTATTAAACAAAAAACCCCTCTAAAAGAGGGGTTTCAAAATAAAAAATATTATAATTATTAGCTCAGTTTTATTTTTATACGAGCTATAAATTTATCGATATTTGTGCCTTCTGTCGAAGTTGGATATTTCTCCTTAATCTGTTCGTACAACGAAAGTGCATCTTCCAATTCGTCCATCGACTCCAGCAAACCGGCTGCTTTCATCATATAAATCGGAGTTGTTAATTCGTTGTCTGTAATCGAATAAGCTTTTTGGTAATGCTTTAAAGCATCATCAGTTTCACCCAATTCCAATAAAGCGTCGCCTTGCGCACCTTCTGCAATGGGAGCAAGTAACAAATCATCGGTATCGAAATCTTTTAAATAATCCAACGCCTCTTCATATTGTCCTAAATGTAAATATGCAATCCCTGTATAATATTTTGCCCTATTTGCAGATTTTGTAATCCCGTAATCGTCAATTATATCTAAAAAACCTAAATAGTTTCCGTCGCCGTTAATTGCCAGATTGAATGAATCTTTTTCAAAATAATTCTCAGCCATAAACATTTGAGAGAGTGCCTCGTCCTCTTTTGGCTGTAAATAAAACTTACTAAAACCCAGGTATGCAACTACCGCTATAATTACACCACCAACTATGTAGGTAATTAAATTTTGGTTGTCCTCTATAAACTGTTCCGTTTGTGTTAATACACTTTCCAGCTCCTGTAAATTATCTTCCTGTTGAGATTTCTTTTTTGCCATTTTATATTGTATTCAAAATTGTGCCGCAAAAATAGTTTTTTTTTCAGAACACTAATAAATAAGTTGCTATATTTTTTAATAATAATCAACATTAGTATGTTATTAAAGGTTTTTGTTAACAGATGGCATTTGAATTTACATTGTCTGCAGTTTTTAATTAGTTTTGTTTTTCAAAATACAACGAGAATAATTATGCATATCGAGAATATTTCGATTATAAATTATAAGAATATCGGCGAAGTAAGTGTTGGTTTTTCGCCAAAATTAAACTGTTTTATTGGTAGAAACGGAGCAGGCAAAACAAATATGCTCGATGCAGTTTATTATTTATCGTTTTGTAAAAGTTTTTTTAATTCCATCGACCAGCTAAATATTAACCACGATGAGGCTTTTTTTATGCTGAATGGGAAATATAAAAGGTTAGATTCTGATGAAACGATTTCGGTTGGATTAAAAAAAGGGCAGAAAAAGCAGTTTAAACGAAACTCAAAAATATATAAAAAACTTGCCGAACATATTGGGTTGTTACCGCTGGTAATGATTACTCCGTCGGATGTTAACCTTATTTTAGGAGGCAGCGACGAACGACGGAAATTTATGGATGGCGTAATTTCGCAGTACAATCAGAATTATCTTGCTGATTTGCTGAAGTATAATCGTGCACTGCTTCAACGAAATAACTTATTAAAACATTTTGCCGCCGAGCGTAATTTCGATGCTGAATTACTTGCTGTTTGGGATATGCAGTTAATTGATTATGGAACCCGAATACATGAACAACGCATGAAATTTGTTGAGAAATTAGTTCCTGTTTTTCAATATTATTACTCTTTTATTTCGCAGGATAACGAAAAGGTAAGTTTAATACATCAATCTGCTTTATATGAAAAAAGTTTTGAGGAGTTGTTAAAAGAGTCGCTCCAAAAAGACAGGGCTGTACAATATACAACTCAGGGAATTCATAAAGATGATTTGGTATATTATATTGGCAATTTTGCAATAAAAAAGATGGGCTCGCAGGGACAGAAAAAAACATATCTCGTTGCATTAAAATTAGCACAATTCGACTTTGTAAAAGAGATTTCGGGACTAAAACCAATACTTTTATTAGACGATGTGTTTGATAAGTTAGACCAGCACCGGGTTGAGCAAATTATCAAGGTGGTAGCGGGCGAACAGTTTGGGCAGATATTTTTAACCGACACTAATCGCGAGCATTTAGACTCGATTATAAAGAAAATGAATATCAATTTTCGTATTTTTAATGTTGAAGCAGGAAAAGTAGAATTAGCAAAATGAGAAGAAGTAATACACAGTCGTTGGGCGAGGTAATGAGGGAGTACATTAAAGAGACCCGGATTGAACGAAAATTAAAAGAAGTTGACGTGGTTCAATCGTGGGAAAATTTGCTGGGAAAAACCATTGCACACTACACACGTAATATTTATATCCGTAAAAAAATCCTGTTTGTTGAAATTAGTTCGTCGGTGGTTAAAAACGAACTGTTTATGATGCGTGATGAGATAAAACGCAAAATCAACGAAAAAGAGGGAGAGGAGATTGTAAGAACAATTATTTTCAAATAAAAAGTAATCTGCAAATCCAGATTAATCTAATTTATGAATAACAAGCCCCGAGCGGAGTTTAGGCTCGAACCATGTGGTTTTTGGTGGCATAATATTTCCACTGTCGGCAATGTTTATTAACTGCTGCATCGACACGGGAAACAAAGCAAATGCAGCTTTCATCGTGCCCGAATCAACTCGTTTTTTCAGCTCGCCCAAACCACGGATTCCGCCAATAAAATCGATTCGTTTTGATGTGCGCAGATTTTTAATATCTAATACTGGCTCTAAAATATGTTTCGATAAAATGGTTACATCCAAAACTCCGATGGGGTTCGAGTCGTCGTAAGTTCCGTTTTTAGCTGTCAGTTTATACCAGTTTCCCGAAAGATACAAACTGAATTCGTGCAATTTAGAAGGCTTGCAAATATCTGTCCCCATATTTTCAACATCGAAATTATTCGACAGTTCAGCCAAAAAATCAATATCCGACAAACCGTTCAAATCGGTTACAGTCCTGTTATAATCGATAATCTGCAACTGGTTATCAGGGAAATGAACTGCCATAAAAAAGTTATACTCTTCGTTGCCGGTGTGATTCGGATTCTGACCGGTTTTTTCAGCACCAATTCTTGCAGCAGCAGCAGTTCGGTGGTGTCCGTCGGCTACATAAGTAAACGGTACTTTATCGGTAAAAAGTTGCTCGATTCTGTTATTAATCTCAGCATCGTTAATTACCCAAAAATGGTGACCAAAACCATCTTCGGCAGTAAAATTGTAATCGGCTATATTCTCTTTTACAATTGTCGCCACAATTTCATCAATTTCGGAAACTGCTTTGTAGGCAAAAAATACCGGCTCGATATTGGCATTCAGATAACGAGTTAAAACCATTCGGTCTTCCTCTTTTTCGGGGCGCGTTAACTCGTGTTTTTTTATAATGCCGTTTTCGTAGTCGGCACAAGCAGCAGCACCCACAATTCCGTACTGCGTTTGCCCATTCATTGTTTGTGCATAGATATAATATTTGGGTTGCTCGTCTTGAACCAGCCAGCCATTTCGCTGAAATGTCCTGAAATTTTCAACAGCTTTGTTATAAACAATTTCGGAGTGAATATCTTCCACGCCTTCACATTCAATTTCGGCTTTCGTAATCCGAAGCAGCGACTCGGGTTTCCCTTCTGCCATTTTTGCCGCTTCTTCCGAATTCATTACATCGTAAGGCAGACAAGCCAAATCTTCAACAATTTGCTGCGGCGGACGCAGCCCTTTAAACGGTTTTATTATTGCCATGTTATAGATTTTAAATTATTATAATTTCAATTAAGCAAAGATATAAATTAGGAGTTATTGTTTTTAACATTCTAAAAATATTATCAGAACTTTTCCTATACTTTTCTTTTTTTGCAATTTTCATAAAAGAAGTTGTTTGAAAAGAAAGTTTGTCAACTATTACAAAAAACTTTAATAAAAGAAAAGATATGCCATCAGAATTGCGGCGATGATTCCGACAAAATCGGCGATTAAACCGCAAACAACTGCGTAGCGCGTATTTTTTATTCCGACCGCGCCAAAGTAAACGGCAAGGATATAAAAAGTTGTGTCGGTGGCGCCCTGTACGGTGCTTGCCACGCGGCCTACAAACGAATCTGCTCCGTGGGTTGTCATAACATCAACCATCATTCCGCGGGCTCCGCTTCCGCTGAGAGGTTTCATAAGCGCGGTGGGCAGCGCAGCAGTAAAATCGGTATTTACACCCATTTTTTCGAAACCCCACGAGATACCGGAAACAAACCAGTCCATGCCACCGGAAGCGCGAAAAACGCCAATGGCAACCAAAATTGCCACGAGGTAAGGAATTATTTTTACGGCTGTTTTAAAGCCATCTTTCGCACCCTCGATAAACGCCTCGTAAACATTCACTTTCCGCCAAACCGCCATGAGTATAAACGCAACTATTACGGTAAAAAGGATAAAGTTGCTCGCTACTTTAGATACCTGTGTGATTGCCTCTTTTTCGAGGGTTGAGAAGTACAAAATAATGGCGACTATGAATACTGTTAATCCGCCGAGATAGGCAAGAATGGTTTTGTCGAGTAGATTTATCTTTTGGTAAATAGCCACCGAAATCAAACCGGCAATTGTTGAGAAATATGTAGCCAGCAAAATTGGAATAAATATGTCGGAAGGATTTACTGCGCCAAGTTGTGCGCGATAAACCATAATGCTGATTGGCAGTAAAGTTAATCCGGAAGTATTTAAAACCAGAAACATAATTTGCGCATTTGATGCCGTGCTTTTATCGGGATTTGTCTCCTGCATCTCTTTCATGGCCTTAAGTCCCATCGGCGTTGCTGCGTTATCGAGGTTTAACATGTTTGCTGCAATATTCATTAAAATTGAACCGTGTGCCGGATGATTTTTTCCAAGTTCGGGAAATAGTTTATTAAAAAACGGACCTATAAGTTTTGAGAAAATCTTTACTATTCCACCCTTTTCTCCTATTTTCATAATTCCCATCCAGAGGGTTAAAACACCTGTTAATCCGAGCGAAATTTCGAAACCTGTTTTTGCCATGTCGAAAGTGGCATTTATCATTTGTGGGAAGACCTCTACATCGCCAAAAAATATAAGTCGAACCAGCCCGATTACAAACGCCGAAAGGAAGAAGAATATCCAGATATAATTTAGTGCCATTTGTTTTATTGAAATAGTAATTTGTATTGGGTAGTAAGTATAGGAAAAATTGAGAACACATTTACTCATTTTATATAATTAGTTGATAACTTATAGTTTTTTAGTTATCATATTTATTTTCGAGTGAAATTAAAAACCTTTAAAATAGTTTTATTTTTTTGAACTGTTTTTAATAAAAAACTTTGTATAATTGTATAATTGTATAACTCAAAAAATAAATAAATGAAAACTATCTTATATTGGACTTTAGCAATTCTAATTACGTTAGGCGCAGTAATTTACCAACGTAAAACGGGCCCTACTTACGATAAAAAAGTTAAAGTAAATATTGAAAACGAGGAGTATAACTTTAAATTGGTGAGAAGTCATGGAGGTGAGGATGACTGCGCGATTGAATTAAAAGTTACCGACAAAAATATTTACGGAGTTTTAGAATATAAAAAATTCCCGTCAAAAGATAGCTGGACAAAATTGGAGATGAATCGCGATGCAGATAATCTAACCGGGATTCTACCTCATCTTCCTCCTGCCGGAAAATACGAATATAAAATTACGTTACTAAAAAATGGTAAAGAATACCCATTAAATGATGGGAATTCTATAGTAATCAGATATAAAGGAGCTGTTCCGGGATATGTATTAATACCACACATTTTCTTTATGTTTTTTGCCATGTTACTTGGAAACCTTGCCGGCATTATGGCTGTTTTTAAATATCGCAGATACAAGTTTTTTACTAACATTACAGTTATAGCATTATTAGTTGGCGGATTGATTTTAGGACCATGGGTGCAATGGTTTGCGTTTGGAGAGGCATGGGCAGGTGTACCTTTTGCATGGGATTTGACCGATAATAAAACACTGGTTGCATTTATTTTTTGGATGATTGCTTTTTTAGTTAACAGAAAAAAGGATAAACCTATTTACACAATCATAGCTTCAATTATAATGCTTGTTGTCTATTCTATTCCTCACAGTATGTTTGGTTCGCAACTTGATCCCGAAACAGGAGAAATAATACAGGGTTGGATTCAGTTATTTTATTTTTAAATTTATTGATGATTATTGAAAATAGGCTATTTCAAATGAAATTGCAAAATGTAGCTACTCCAATAAGCGGTCGAAATTAGAATGCATAGCCAATTCCAATCCCGACCCCCAGATTAAAAACACCTACTTTACCTCTAAATATAAATCCACCTCCCGGCTTTTGATATCGATAACCCAAGTCTAAAAGAGGTAAAATCAACAGATCTACGTGGCTTCCAGAACCAATAAAGGCTCCACCACTCGCCTCAAAATGATGTTTCCTTTTCCAGTAAGCATTGTTACAGCACCAAGTCCCCCGAGTCCGGACTCACCCATGAACTCCTCTGCAAAACCAAATCCAACTTTTCCGTACCAATTAACTTTCCCCGCATTAGAGTTAGCAAAATGAGCTTCAAAATTGGCAGATACCAATGAAAAAGTTCCAAATCCCAACTCTACATTTGCATTGAATTTGCATATTTCAGAATCCTCCTGATTTTGTGCGCTGATTATATTGAAAGACAGAAGTAGCAGTGCAATTAACAAAAAACAAATTTTCATATTCAAAAAACAAATAGGTATAATAATAATTGAATCACTTTTGAAATAGTTTCTAACGGTCTATCTCGCATCCTGTTTTTTACGACAAAGGTATAGTTGTGCAGATAATACATAATGATGGAAGGTCTTTTAATGTTTAACTATACAATGAAGAACCATAAAAAAACAGGAATCAACCGACCCCTGCTTTTTATCTGTTTTATGTTTGATTGGTAATTTTTTAAACCATCGGATACTTCTTAAATATTACATCTGCTTTCATTAAAATATCGACATACTGCGCACGTTGATATGCAAATGGATCTTTAAGATTTTTACGTGAAAGTTTGCCTCTGAAATCATCGAGAGACTTGTAACCTTTGTCATCCATCCAGTTATTTAAATCGACTAAAATATCGGCAACAATATTTGGTTGGTTTCTATAAATTGTACTAACAATTTGTACCACATCGGCACCTGCAAGAATCATTTTAATTACATCGTTTCCGTCGTATATACCACGACTGGCACAAACACTGCCATCAAGATTTCCGTATAATAAACCTGCAAAACGCAATCCCATCATGTGGTCTTTCGGATTACTTAACTCCCATGGATAACTGTACTCTTCATTATCAATATCTATTTCGGGCTGAAAAAAGCGATTAAATAAAACATATGCATCGGCACCGGCTTCGTCAATCTTTTTTATGAAATTGAGTGGATTTGTATAGAACAGACTAATTTTTACACTTACCGGAATATTGACTGCTTGTTTAACTGCTTTTACAATTTGTACTTGCTTATCTTCAATCGATTCACCTGTTATCTCAAAATAACCGGGCACTGCATATAAATTTAATTCTAATCCTGCAATTCCGGTTTTCTCCAACTCTATTGCGTACTCTGTCCAGGTTGGTTCGTAAATAGCATTTAAACTTGCAAACACCGGAACATTAACACTTTTTACAAATTTCTCGACATTGTACAGATGTTCTTTTGGACCAGCGTGTTCCAACCCCGGAAACAGATTTGTCATTTCAGCATTTCTGTTTTCATATTCAGATAAATCCTCATCCATTTGAAGGTTTTCTAATTGAATCTGCTCTTCGAAAAGCGAGCGGTAAACGATTGCTCCGATACCTGCATCTTCAATTTGTTTAATAACATCGGGTTTTGTAACCAGGTTGCTTGCTCCAAGAATAAGTGGGTTTTTTAGTTTTACACCCATGTAAGTTGTTGATAAATCTGCCATAATATTTAAATTTTTAATCGATTTTTATTGTCGTTTATAAAAATAACCAAATTAGAAATGTTTTGTTCAATATTCAATTAAAAAATGAAAAGAAAGTCATCCTGCCAAAAGAAAGAGGTGAGGGGTATGATAACTACTGTTAAGTCAAGTCTCGAGTTTCGGGTTCGTCATTCCGAATTCATTTCGGAATCTGCTGTTTGAAATGGAGATGCTGAAACGAGTTCTCCATGGGTGTTCTTTGGACAGCATGACGTCCTGAAGTTGCACGATTGACTTAACACTACCATTAAACAAAACAAAAAAAACCACTCGCCGAAAGACGAATGGTTTTTTTATAATTTCAATTTGAAATAATTTTCAGAATATTACCACAATAAACTTAAAGTTACGGTTAGACCAGCCATAACAACCGAAACCATTGTCATAAGTTTGATAAGGATATTTAACGATGGACCTGAAGTATCTTTAAAAGGATCTCCAACAGTATCGCCTGTTACGGCAGCCGCATGAGCATCGCTTCCTTTGCCGCCATAGTTTCCTTTCTCAATGAATTTTTTAGCATTGTCCCAGGCACCGCCCGAGTTATTCATATAAACTGCAAGAGTAAATCCGGCAGTTAAACCACCTGCTAAAAGACCAATAACACCGGCAACTCCCATTAAAGCACCCACAATAATTGGTACAATAATCGCGAATAACGAAGGAACTAACATCTCTTTTTGTGCACCTTTTGTCGATATTTCAACACATTTTGCATACTCAGGAGTAGCAGTGCCTTCCAGAATACCTTTTATTTCGCGGAACTGGCGACGAACCTCTTCAACCATTGCAGCAGCAGCACGTCCAACAGCTTTCATTGTCATTGCACTAAATACAAATGCCATCATCGAGCCAAGGAAAAGACCTCCTAAAAACAGGGGATTAAAAAGCGTAATATCGTAAGCTGCAGAGAAATCTTTTACCGAAGCTGTAGAAATCTGAACTGCTTTCATTCCATCGTGAACGGCAGGCATAATATCATTATAAAAAATATAATCTCCTTTTTCAACAAAACCCTCACCTGCTTTTGCAATTTTGCCAAACCACAATCTTACCTCTTCCATGTAAGCCGAAATTAGTGCCATTGCAGTAAGAGCTGCCGAACCAATTGCAAATCCTTTACCTGTTGCAGCAGTTGTATTTCCAAGCATATCTAAAGCATCAGTACGTTCGCGAACCTCTTTCGGAAGTTTAGCCATTTCGGCATTTCCTCCAGCGTTATCAGCAATTGGACCAAAAGCATCGGTAGCCAATGTAATCCCTAATGTAGAAAGCATTCCAACTGCGGCAAAACCAATTCCGTAAACTCCCATTGCAAAATGCGTTGCACCACCCGATGCCCAGAAAGCTCCCATGATTGCCAATACAATTGTAACAACCGGAATCAGGGTAGAATACATACCAACTGCGATACCTTCGATAATTACAGTAGCATGCCCTTGTAAAGTTTGTTTTGCAATACCTTTTGTTGGTTTATATTCGTCGGATGTATAATATTCGGTAGCCTGCCCAATAATAACACCGGCCGACAAACCAATAACAACAGCCCAGAAAACACCCCAGGTTACCCAGCCTAACATAGCCAATCCAACCATTGCAAGTAGTATTAATACCGAACTACCACCAGTACCAATTAAAAGCGCAGTTAACAAGTTTTTCTGAGTTGCAGATTCTTTTGTACGAACCATAAAGATACCAACAATAGAAAGAATAATACCAATTGCAGCAACAATCATTGGAGCTGTAACAGCTTTCACAGGGTCGATACCAGAATCAGATAAAGCGATTGCAGGAAGTGCAGCTCCCAGTGCGGCAGTTGCTAAAATAGAACCTGCATAACTTTCGTAAAGGTCGGCTCCCATACCAGCAACGTCACCTACATTATCACCAACATTATCAGCAATAGTTGCAGGGTTACGTGGGTCATCTTCTGGAATACCAGCTTCAATTTTACCAACAAGGTCAGCACCCACATCGGCTGCTTTTGTAAAAATACCTCCACCAACACGTGCAAAAAGAGCTTGTGTTGAAGCACCCATTCCGAATGTTAACATTGTAACTGTAATTTCAATTAATTTTACTTTTTGTCCGGCTTCAGTAATAATACCATTTGCTACATAATCAGCACTTCCGTGAACAAATTCAAGTCCTAAAAAATGTGCACCATTTGCCATATGTTCAGGTGTAAAAATAACTTCGCTTAAAAACCAGTACCAGGCAGCAATGTCTAACAATGCAAATCCGACTACAATTAATCCCATTACAGCACCACTTCTGAAAGCAATCTGTAAACCTTTGTTTAACGACTGAGATGCTCCGTGTGCAGTACGTGCCGAAGCAAATGTTGCTGTTTTCATTCCCAAAAATCCACAAAGACCTGAAAAGAAACCACCGGTTAAAAATGCAATTGGAACAAACGGGTTCTGAACTCCAAAATATGCCATTATTGTAAGCAGGACAAATAGTACAGCAAAAACTAATCCAACCACTTTGTACTGACGTTTAAGATATGCCATTGCACCTTCGCGAACATACTGGGCAATCTCTTTCATTCGGTCTGTTCCTTCAGAATTTTTCATCAGCGATTTGAAGAAAAACCAGGCGAATACCAATGCCAAAATTGAGGCAAATGGTACTAATAAAAAAATGTTACTCATACGATAATAATTTTATGTAACTATTGTTACGATTTAGATTATAAATGTTAATGTATTTTGATTTTACTCTCAAATAATTTTTTAACCTTGGTTGAAAAATATCGGAAAGCAAAGATATATTTTATAATGAATTGCGATATGTTGTATAACCTATTTAGCAACAGATTGAAAATAAATTAACACACATAGTTACAAATATGCGGATTTTGAATTTGAATTGTATTTTTTTAAAAGTCGCAGGTATTGAAGAAAGAGAGTCGCAGTTGGCAGTTGGCAGAAAAAAAGAAAGAGAGTTGGTCGACCAATTTTTTTCAACAATGAATCAATGCTTTTCGCTCTTTCCCGTTCATTAAAATCGAAAGTGGTCTATCAAATTCAACATGTTTAATAAACTCAGTCTCTTTAATTACTTTTTGCTTTTTCAGGGTATCCATTTTTAATTTTGAAGTTCGTGAATTGTGCGGTATCGAAAAATACCCAACATTCATAGAAGTTACATTATGAAAAAAGTGTGAGCCCAACGAACCATCCAGAGGAAAATCGTGCAGTCCCATCTCAATAATAATATGCGCTTTCGAAATGTGTGCCCATAAAACCGGGATTCCGGTATATTGGTCGCGCGAGCCCCACCTGCCCGGACCAATCAAAATATACTCTTTTCCTTTAGCCTCAAACTCTTTGTTCATCTCCCTAATTTCGCGTGCCATCTGTTTGGTTTTCATTTTGTCGAATTTATCCGGGTCAACATAAACCACATCACGAATATCAGTAATTTTACCATTCCCCATTCCATGCTCGGCATACATAAAAATTTTGTCCTCATCAACATTCTCAATGTCAACTTCAACTTGCTCTTCGATACGTATTAAAGGTTTTATCTGTAAAAGATAAAAAGTAGGCAACCCATTTTCGGTTTTGTCCAAATCAATTGCATATTCAATTTCAACCGGCGAGCCCATTGCCTCTTTAAATAGTTTCAGTAGAATTTGTAGCGTTTCTGCAAGAGGTAAATAGTTATATTTTAATATGTTTGCAAAGTCAACAACACGCGGTCCTTTATGCTGAATACCGGGAATTAAATCGTCATTCTCGATACTGTATGTAGATACTGAATGTTCTAGCGTACCATCCTGTTCGGCATCTTTTATCCTGTACTTTTTAATTGCAGCATCCTCACCATCGGTAACCAAATCGAATTCGGTTTTAGAAATATCGAGTGCATAAAACTGTTTCTGCGAATCGCGAACCTGGTCTTTTATCGATGTTGGATTTATTTGTGGATAATTAGGGCAAAACCTGAATGAATTTTCGCCACCCACCACATACATTCCCAAACCAACTGCAGCAACCGAAAATCCATCTTCAGGCTCCATATACGAAATTGGGTAGTAATTATACGACTGGGCAACTCCCGAAACACTGGGGTAATATTTCCCATTATAATCGTGCCCAATTACCTCCTGAATTACAACTGCCATTTTCTCCTCTTCAATTTTATATTTAACAGCATCGAAATATGCTTGTGCCGAATCGGTAAAAATACTGGCATAAACCAACTTTATTGCTGTTTCGAGTTGCTGATAACGAATGTCAATATCAGCATGATTGTTGGGAATTATATAAGTTGCATAAACACCTGAAAATGGTTGCAACAAAGAGTCTTCGAACAAACCCGAAGAGCGAACTGCAAGCGGCTGCTTCATTTCGCCCAAATATTCCATCAACCTGTTTTTTAATTTCTCTTCAAACTCCGACTCCATAAAATGCTGGCGGATTGATTTGTAATCGTTCAATGAATAAATATCGTCGTACAAATTATTTATCTCAATAAATTTATCGAATTCGTACGCCCCAAGAATTGCAGTTGCCGGTATCCGAATATTTAAACCGGGAATAAGTTTTTTGAAATTTATATTCTCTATAAAGTTACATATAAAAGCAATTCCACGTCCTTTTCCGCCCAGCGAACCTTTTGCCAAACGCAAAATAAAACGGTTAGTATTAACAAATGCCGGGTCGAAATTTACAATTGTACCTTTCCGCCGTTCAAATCTTACTTTTTTAAAAACAGCCAAACAATAATCTCGTAACTCTTCCGACGTATTAAAATCTTCGTTCTTTACCGGGAGCAACATTTCAGCCATATTAATCTCGCCACGCGCCATTAACCAAGTGGAAAATGAATTTCTGGGACCATGATAAAGCAAAACATCTGCCGGCATCTCTTTATACATTTTCTCAAACTTTTGAATATTTTCAGCCTCGCCCAAAGGTTTTCCGTCCTGCCCCTTAAAAACAAAATTTCCGAAACCTAACCGACGGTATAAAAAGTTCAAAATATCCATCGATAAGCTCTCCGAATTCTTATTAATAAAATCGGCATTAACACTTTTTGCCCGCGCTGCATTAGCAATATCGGTCGATTGCATCAACAACGGAATTGGGTATTTCATCGTTTTCTGAACATATTTTAAAAGCTCAATCCCAGCATTCTCGTCGTCAACTCCCCCCTTTTCAAAATTAACATCAGATATCACACAAAGAATATATTTTTTGTAGCTGTTTAAAATTCTCACCGCATCTTCGTAGGTGCTAACCAAAAGAACTTTCGGGCGCGCCCGCATCCGCAAAATTTTATCTAGCTCATCTTTGGCATCCTCTTTTACCAACATCTGTGTCTGTGTCATTACCGTCGAATACAGCATTGGCAAATACCGCGAGTAATACCGAATACTGTCTTCAACCAAAAGAATAATCCGAACATTTCCGTTTTGAGTGTCGCGCGCCACATTCTTTTTATCCTCTATATATTTTATCATCGCCAGAAAAACAATTGAGTTTCCATTCCACACAAAAATGCGGTCGATAAAACTGAGCTTTTTACCCTCCGTTTGAAAATACTTTAAATCGCCATTATTATTTACCAGTAACAAAAGCGGTATTTTAGGGCGCATATTTCGTATTTCGCGCGCAATTTCAACCGGCGTATCTTTGTCCATGCCCGCCATCACAATAATCATATCAAAATCTCTGTGCTTCAATGTTTGCGCAACATCTTCCATTGTGTGCACACTTGTAAAACGTGGCGCAGCATACAAATTAAGCTGAAGATATTCACCAAATATTTTATCGCTGAACTGCCCTTTACGAACAATAGAATACGAGTCGTAAAGTGTTGCTACCAAAAGCACCTCTTTAACTTTTACAGGCATTAATTCCTGAAAAATATCACGGTCAGTTTTTTTCCTTTTATAAATTTTGGCGAGAGAAATTTTATCGATATCCATATAAAAATTATTAAGATGATGAAGTTATTAAAAATTATAAAAAAAGCTACTACACTACATTCAGTTTTTTGGCTGGCAGCCGGGCTTTCCGTTTGTAGTTGCTGCTGTAAACAACTGTTCCGGCAAAGTTTGCAGGGGGCTTTCTCCGGCAGCCCCTGCAAACCAGCCGTCACACCCGTTTACAACAGCAAGCTACCACTGCAATCCCTGCCAGAAGGGCGGTGCTAATTAGCCGGGTTATCACCTTTTTATTTTCCATTCAAAACAAATAAAAAAATGGTAAGCCAATGGCAAACACTACCGCCAATTACCATTAAATGCCAAATTAGGTGAGAGAATTTCAAATTTTTCATCTTAAAAAAAACGATTCCAAAAGTGTAGAAAAACCCACCTGCCAGTAGTAAAATCAAACTTGCAGTTGATAGATTATTATAAAGTGGAACTATAAAAAACAGTAGTAGCCAACCCATAATAACATACGATATTATTATGAAAGCATTTACACCTTTTTCGAATTTATTGGGAATAAAAACCTTTACGATAAGTCCCGAAATTGCAAGTCCCCATTCTATTCCAAACATCACCCAACCAAAACTGCCTCCGACAACCGAAAGTGCCAGCGGAGTATAAGTTCCGGCAATTAAAAGATAAATTCCAATCTGGTCGAAATTATGAAAAAAGTCTTTGGTTTTACCAGCCGCAAGCGAGTGGTTCATTGTAGAAGAGAAGTAAAGTAGAATGAGTGTTGTGCCAAAAATTGCGCTGCTGATAATTATCCGGATATCACCATTAGAAACCGCAAATACAACTAATATAACTGTTGCTACAATTGTTAAAAACAAACCAACTCCATGCGAAATTGCATTTGCTAACTCTTCTGGTTTCGAAAAACGTAGTTCTGTATTCATACAATTTTAAATCTCTTAGAATGCCCTGGGTTTTTGTAATATTAATACCCCAATTTCGTTTGTTAAACTTTTAACAGACTCCCGGTAAGGTTCTTTTAAACCATAAGTAGCTCTGCGTAAAGGCTTATTCGAGTCGTATTTCCATTGACAAAAACCATTATCGTATATTTTATAATAACCATTAGTCTCATATTTTGTGTATTGGTTATCAATACCATAAACTCCTACATAAACACCAATAAGATCGGCACTGTGATGATCCGGCTTATTCTCACACCAATCACATCTTTTAAAAAATTCCTGATACGCATAAGCAACCGGATTAATATTCACGTCTTCATTTAAGTAAAATCTTCCTGTTTTTATATCCCACATATACCGGTCTTCGACACAATAAGATATCATTCCAGGCCAATGTTTGTTTACATATTTTATAGCTTGTCCATCTGTTTCAAAATTTCCACCTCCACCTTCCGTCATATCCTCCGGCCACTTGCCCCCAATGCAAACAAAATCTTTTACTTTTTTCTTAACTAAATCGCTACCACAAAGTTCGCTGATGTCATCTTTTTGAGATTTTAAAAGATCTTCCAGATTTGTCAAATATCCAACAGAAATAATTACTACGTTATTATCATCATTTTCGGCAAGTATTTTTCTATAAAGTTTAACAGCATCGTGCGCATTTTCTCCTGAACCAATATCTTGAGGAAACTTTGATGCCACTCTGTCCACATATCCGTTATTTCTATTAACACCGTCACCCTTTTTTGCACCAATTGGTAAATCAGGTCTTCCATAATATGTGTTAATTGCATCGGCACACGCTGCAGCTTTAGGAGCGGTGGACGAAATCATTACTGCCAGAATTTCAACATCACCGTTATCCATCATTGCATGAAGTATTGCGAGAGCACCAACATCATCAACGTCAGAATCCATATCGGTATCGAAAATTACTTTTAAAGGTTCATGCTTTTTTATCAGGTTTTGTGCTGTTCTATTATTTAAACTGTTGTGTGCTGTTTGCGATCCGATGCCAATAAAAAAAGCTAAAGCAATTGTTAAAATTATTCTTCCCATAATCTGTTTTTTTTTGTTGAATTATATACTTTAAAATCTACTCTTTCAGGTTTTCCTTTTTAGTAAATCTTCTGATTTTAATATTCAGATAAGCAAACAGAATTGTCATCAACGGACTAATAATATTGAAAAATGCGTATGGTGCGTACGACCAAGTATCAACACCAAGTATCCGCGATTGTGTTGCACCGCAGGTATTCCATGGAATTAGTACCGATGTCATTGTTCCGCTGTCTTCCAAAGTACGACTTAAAAGCTCTGGTTTATAACCTTTTTCTTCGTAGGTTTTTCGAAACATTCTACCCGGAACAACTATAGCAATGTACTGGTCTGATGCTGTGGTATTAAAAAATACACACGTTGCAACTGTCGATGCCACGAGGCTGCCGGTACTATTTGCATATTTAATAATTGGCTGGGTAATTCGTTTCAACAGTCCGCCAGCTTCCATCATTCCACCAAAAACCATTGCCGAAAGAATCAGCCAAACAGTATCTAACATTCCGCGCATTCCCGAAGTGCTGAGTAGTTCATTTACAGCGGCATTGGGTGTTGTTAAACTTACATCGCCAAACATCGATTTCATTACCGAAAAATATGATGCTTTTGCATAATTTTCAGTTATCCCGGATAATTGCGTAATTATTTCAGGTTGAAAAATAATTGCAAATAATCCACCCAATAAAGTGCCGGCAAAGAGAGCTGGCAGGGGAGGGACTTTCAAAATTATTATGGTTCAAAGAATTACAGGAACCAGAAAAAGTAGCGGGTTGGTATTAAATGTTCCGTCGATTGCAGTTTTTACATTCTCGACATTTATTGCAGTTCCCGAAAAATTGTAGTTAAAACCGATAACCAAAAAGATAATTAACGTAATTGTCATCGACGGAACAGTTGTAATTGTCATGTATTTTATATGTGTAAACAGGTCGGTGCCTGCCATTGCCGGAGCAAGGTTTGTTGTGTCGCTTAGCGGACTCATTTTATCGCCAAAATATGCGCCGCTAATAATTGCGCCGGCAACAACCGCGTCGTTAATGCCAATTGCATGTCCAATTCCCAAAAGTGCAACTCCAATTGTTGCAATGGTCGACCACGAACTCCCGGTAGCAACACTAATAATTGCACTCACAACCACGGCGGTAAACAAAAATAGTTTAGGACTAATCAGGTCGATTCCGTAATATATCATTGCAGGTACAACTCCGCTAATCATCCATGTGCCTGCCAGCGACCCAATTAACAGCAGAATTAAAATGGATGGCATTGCAGAGCTAATTGTCGAAACAACTCTCTCTCTGATGTCATCCCAGCTATATCCAAGACGATAGGTTATAACGCCCGCAATTGAAGCTGCAACTAAGAGTGCAATTTGATTTGAGCCTGCCAGTGTATCTTCAAAAAGAAGAACATTCAGCGTTAACATGCCAATTAAAATCAGAATAGGAGAGAGTGCTAAAAGTAGTGATGATTTATGTTTCATATATTATTTAGTTAACCAGTTTTCAAAGTTATCTTTGTTTATTACTTTAAATGCAGAATCAGGATACGCATTTTTCCATTGAGTAGGTATTTTTACTTTTAATTCTTTCCATTTAAATTCATAAGCGAATAGTGAGCCATCTCGTTCTTCTACCCAATCTATTTCTTGTTGGTCGTAAGTTCTCCAAAAGTAGTTATTCGAAGATAGTCTCCTGTACTCCTGATATTTAAGTCGCTCGCTTATCATATAGTTCTCCCATAAAGCTCCAATATCATTTCTCGATTCAATGGGATTGAAATTGGCAATTACAGAATTTCGTATTCCGTTATCAAGAAAATACCATCTTGAATTTTTCGTAATCTCTTTGCGCAAATTTCTACTGAATCCTTCTACTTTATGAAGTATAAAAACCTTGCTCAATAAGTCGAGATATTTCTCAACAGTATTCTTACTTATTCCCAGTTGTTTTCCTAACTCTTGAAGCGAAACTTCTCCACCAATTTGAAATGCAATTAAGCGCAACAAGTTGAATATTTTTTGCGAATTTTTTATATTCTCATAAACCAAAATATCTTTTAATAAATAAGAACTCACCATTTCATTTAGGTAGTCAATTTTATCCTCTCTATCCGGTATGTGGAGTAATTCAGGGTAATTACCAAAAATCAGCCTTTCCCGAATCTTATCAATTTTAGCAATATTGTTTTCAACCTGACAATATTCGTTTTCTGATAGTGCGAATAAATTAAAAGAATATTTTCTCCCGGTTAAAGGCTCGCCAGTATCTTTATGAATATCAAAAGAAGATGAACCTGAAATGATTATTCTTAATCCTTCAATTTCATCGATCATAAGTTTCAGCTTTAATCCAATTTCCGGAATTTTCTGAGCCTCATCGATATAGAGTAATTTATACGAGCCTAAAATCTGTTTGTAATTCTCGATACTCCTAATTGCAAGCTTATCGTGTACATTTATATCTTCTCCGTTTAGAGTAAGAACTGGCTCATCAACTTTACTTAGAATCTCTTTTACAAGAATAGTTTTCCCAACCCGTCTTGCACCAAATACAATTACAACTTTATTAGGTTGCAGTTTTTTTATTATGTTTTCTGTTATGTCCCTGACTAAATAATTCATAATACCGTCATTTAACTGACGCAATTTATATTAATTTTGTCAAATCATCAAATATTATTTATTTAATCATATATTCTATCCTTACCTAACATATCATTAATATTTTCAATGTGCATTTCTTGGTTACTTATATTTTCTCCGTTTTTCACAGCTTGATTTAATATTCTTACGATTTCTTTCTTATCCGTATATGGAGCTGCTTTGTTGTTTTTCCTGATAAATTTAAGAACCTCAAATATCCGAGAAGGTTTTACGAGTAATGTTCCTTTGGGAACGTAATTAATTTCTTTCAATTCACAATCACCATAAAAAGCGATTATTGAATAAAACGGAATATTTTCAAATTGTTTAAGTTGTTTTCTTAAATTTTTAATATGATTTATGTTCTGTTTAATGGGGTTGTAGAATCTATACTTTCTTTTGCCATACGCTAGAACTTTGGTCCAATGAGAATAATTACCATTACCAAAAATCCATCCACTGTAATCTTTTACTTCAAATACAATTATCCCTTCCGTTGTAGCAACTACTACGTCAATCTGTGAAAACTCTCCATTGTTTGTTTCAATAAATAAGTCATGAAATATAGTTTGTGCAGGTATTCCATGTTTCAGTAGTTTTAAAACTAAATCTCTTTCTGTTTTTGTTCCCCTGCTTAAGGATGTGACAGTTTTAAGCAATCTTACATCTCGAATTTTTCTAAACAATGAAATGAAACCAACAAGGAGAACTATACAAATAATTATCCACAGAATGATATTGTTATTTTCGCCAATATATTTCCAAATTTCCATTGTTAGTCTTTCAATATCCAATTTATCCGTTTCTCGTACTTAATAAAATATTAACTATTTAGTACTTTCCCCAACTTTTCCCTACCGGAAGTCTGAAATTAAATTTCCGCATATCTAAAAAGTCATCAGATGAATGATTTAGCAAAAAGCACATGAAATTCAAATATAGCAATCAGTTGGTTACAGATTCATCAGATGAATATGACTAAATATCTGTTTTTTACTTTTCGGAGAGGACTCATAAATCAGTATTATTCTTTCAAAATTAAAACAAAAGCCAAACTAACAATTTTATATTTAATTTGGTTTAAATCTGAAATATTTTATTGAAAAACGGTCAAAATGTTTTTCGTTTGATATGTAATAATTTATTGTTTATATCTTCGTTCCCTTTAATTGAATAAGATTGAATGTGTATTGTATGAAGATATTATATCTAAAATTTATTTTAATTGTATTTTTCTTGAGTTTTGGTACTTTCCTATCGAAGGCACAGCGTAGTAATGGCTTGGCTGTTGAAGGTAAAATTAGTGTGCAGGAGGGAAGTGCTGAAGGTGCAATTATTCAGATGTATCAGGATGGTCGCCGGTTAGATAATTATGGAGTAAGTGCCGATGGTCGATATAAAGTAGAGTTAAATTACAACCATAAATTTGAATTAATTTTTGAAAGAGAGGATAATTTTTCACAAAAAATTGTGGTTGAAACAGCAGTCCCACGCGCTATTTTAGAGTCAGACCCTAAATTTCCACCTTTCCCGATTGATATTAATTTGTTTGCTGAGATTCCGGGAATTGACAAGTCGTTTTCGCAGAAAACTGTACTTAAAATATATTATAACCCCAATGTCGATAATTTTATTTCTGAACTGTATTATAACGATGCTCAAATAAAAAAGTTGATTGACCAGGCAATTTTGCAGTCTAAAATGATTGGAAAAGAGGCTGATTATTTGTCGAAATTAACAAGAGCAGAAATTGCGGAGCTACGAAAAGAGTATAACGAATTGCTGGAACAAGCCGGTGAAGAATATGGAAATGAGAAATTTTTGGCTGCTCTTGACGGGTTTAAAGCGGCAAGCAAAATATTTCCCAACGAGCAGTTTCCCAAAGACAGGATTTTGGAAATTAACGATTTACTGGGGCTGATAATGGCGGCATCGGAACTGGATAAAGCTCTTGCCGAACGATTTGTAACTTTGATAAAAGAGGCCGATTTATTGTTCAGTCAAAAAAACTATTCCGATGCAAAGAACTCGTATAACAGAGCATTGTCGATTAAACCAACCGATAGTTATGCGTTGCAACAGGTTAAAAAAATAAACGATATACTTAATAAGCAGCAGGCCGAAACTCAATATCAGGAGTTGATAGTTCAGGGAGATAATTCGTTTCGTGAGATTTTATATAATGAGGCGATTGGAAAATACGAAAGTGCACTAAAAATAAAGCCCAACGAAAGTTATCCGAAAAGTAAAATTGAGGAGATAAATGGGATTTTGGGCGAACAGGCAAACAACCTTAAAAAGCAGGCAAACTATGACGAAGCAATGTTTCAGGCCGAGAGTCTGTTTGAAAAACAATTTTATGAAAAGTCGCTGGCATCGTACGAAAATGCTTTACAATATAAACCCGACGACCCGGTTGCAACACAACGAATTAGCGAGATTCGTGAGATAATGCACGAGATTGTCAATAGAATTCAATACGATAAGTTTATAAAAACAGCCGATAAATCGTATAAGAAAAAGTTATATCCCGAAGCGTTAAATGATTATAAAGAGGCATTTGCACTATTTCCAGACGAACCACATCCCAAAACCAGAATCGATGAAATTAATAAGATTTTAGATCTGGAGCAGAGTTTTGCCGATTTGGTTTATAAAGCCGATAATCAGTTCATTTCAGAAAATTACGAAGCATCAAAATCGCTTTATACGCAAGCTTTGCAAATCCAAAATAGCGATAAACATTCGTTGAACCGGATTCGCGAAATTGATGGTATTTTAGCTACTCAAAGTGTCGATGGAAAATACAATACACTTATTACCGAAGCCGATAATCTTTTTGCTGAAAAGAGTTACGAGAATGCAAAAGGTAAATATACCGCTGCGTTGGGAGTAAAATCGAAGGAGAAATATCCAAAGGATAAGATTTCCGAAATTAATTCAATTATGCAACAGATAGCCCAAACCGATAAAAAATATCAGCAGGCAATTGCAAAAGCCGATGGATTATTCCAACAAAAAGATTTCTCCCAAGCTAAAACTGCGTTTGCTGTTGCAGGTAATATAAAACCGGATGAAACTTATCCGCCGGAGATGATTGTTAAGATTGATGGTTTGATTGAGGAGCAAGCACGTATTTTAGCTGAACAACAAGCAGCAGAGAAAGTTCGTTTGGCTGCCGAAGCCGAAGCTGAAAAAGTTAGACTGGCAGAGGTTGCCGCTGCCGAAGCTGCAAGATTAGCAGCACTTCAAGCCGAAAGGGATAAAAATTACAGCGATGCAATTGCAAAAGCCGACAATCTTTTCGACACAAAAGATTACGACAACTCACGCAATGAATATCGCACCGCGTTAACAATAAAACCCGACGAAACTTATCCGCAACAAAGAATTGATGAAATAGGAAACTTGCTCGCCCAACTTTCGGCAGCACAAAAAGCGTACGAAGATGCTGTTAAAACTGGCGACCGCGAATTTAAATCGGAAAGTTTTGATGCC
>JAJRSD010000107.1 GCA_024278975.1 Bacteroidota bacterium | reverse complement strand
CTGTGCCAGTAATGGTTTTTCTGATTTTTTAGTATTTTTATGCTGTGGAAGAAAGCCCATAATTTTAATTTAAAAGTTTGCACTTCAAAAGTTGGAATTTTTTGGCTTTTTTCCTACTTTATTCTTTCGGACAGTTATGATCTCAAATATAGAAATATTACAAAGTGAACTGAAGATACCGAAACGATCTCGGCATTGTGTGTAAATAAAATCTACTTTATCATGATTTCATTACAATATCGGACTAAAGCACCGAAATTTGAAACTGTGATAAATACAGCAAAAAGCTGGATATACAAATTTCAACACATTTGTCCTATAATTGATATTATGATAAATAGGATATCTATAAGAAAAGGAGAGTAGTACCCTCCTTTTCGATATTCTAATTATTACTGTCCTAATTTTTCAAGAACTGCATTGTACTTATCCATTTGTTTTAAACGATAATATAACGTTTTTAACGACTCCAGAGTAGCAGGTTCCTCAGGCTTAAGTTCATTACATTTTTCCATAAAAGGAAGTGATTTTTCAAACCAAATATCCGCTTTCTTTAATTCAGCAGTATATTTTTCATTTTCATTTGCAGGTACGGCAAAAGCTATGTCTGATTGCTGAACACCTTTATTATAGTATAAAGCTCCCAAATTATAATAAGCGTTAAAAATTCGGAGTCAACTTCGATAGCTTGTTCATACGACTTTATTGCTTCTTGTTCTTCTCCCAACTGTTCGTGTAAACTTCCTTGAGCAAAATAATAAGTTACATTATTCGGATCTTGCTCAATTGCTAGATCTAGATACTTCATGGCCTCGTCAGTCTTTTTAAGTTCCATATAAATAGAAACCATACTTGTAACAATACCATTATCTTCAGGGTACTTCTGAAATGCCTCTTTTAAAACTTCCAGCGAACCTAAAGTATCGCCTTTTAATTGGTAGGCATTGGCAATTAAACTATATGTACGAGCACCGTTATAACCATGTTTCGCCGCTTCACCATAATATTTAATAGCTTTGTCGTAGTTCTCTGCACTATTAGCAGCCAACCCTGCATTAAATATAATAACTGTATCAACAGCACCCGGATTATCAGACTTTACAATATCGATATCCTGAATTTCTAATATTTGTTCAAAAGATTTAAGAGCTTTATTGTAATCCTCAGCCTGGTACGCCTCAACAGCCTGATTTGTTAAATCGTTAGTTAACAATGTTAGCTTGATTTTAATACTATTACCAAACTTCTTTTTAACATCGAGTTCCAATGCTTTTTTGTAAGATTCTAAAGTAACCGTTAACGGATCGTCACTTAATTTTTTGAATTTTTCATCCTTCGATTGATAAATTGACTGATAAATATCTCCTCGTACCTCCCATGTTTTTGGCCAAGGAATTGATTTTGCAGCCTTAGAGTTTGATGGATCAATTGCCAATTCAATTGTTTCCAGAGCCTTATCCAGCTTTCCAGTGTCATTCAAGTTTTGTGCGCTTGTTACTTTTCCCTTCTGAGCAAAAGCTCCAGAAATAGTAAAAATAAAAGCTAGTAGAAAAATCGTTCGTTTCATTATTTTATTTTTTATAAATTTATTAATGCGATACAAAAATATATGTTTTATACTTTTATTCAAATAAGTACGAAAATATTAAACTATTTATTCTTGTTCTAAGTTATTTTCTTTGTTATCCAAATTTTCTCCATCAACTGTTTCATCTTCAGCTTCGTCGATATTTATACGTGCAACCGAAGCAATTGTGTTATCGCCTTTTAACTTTATTACCCTTACTCCTTGTGTTGCTCTGCCTAATACCGAAATAGAACTTATGGCTAAACGAATAGTTAATCCGTTTTGAGTAATAATCATTAAGTCATTGTCGTCCGACACACTTTTCATTGCAATTAACTTGCCCGTTTTTTCAGTAACATTAATAGTTTTAACACCTTTGCCACCACGGTTCGTAATTCTGTAATCGTCGATTTTAGAACGTTTTCCATAACCATTTTCAGAAATTACAAGAATATCCTCGTTTGCATCCTGAACACAAACCATGCCAATCACTTCATCTTTGTCGCTACCCAGCCTTATACCGCGAACTCCCGATGCAGTTCTACCAATTGCACGAACAATACTTTCGTTAAAACGAATTGCCTTTCCCGATTTAACTGCAAGCATAACTTCGCTTGTACCATTTGTTAATCTCGCTTCAAGTAATTGGTCGCCATCTTTAATAGTTATTGCATTTACTCCGTTTTGGCGCGGACGAGAATATGCTTCGAGCGTTGTTTTCTTAATTATACCTTTTTTAGTTGCCAGTATAATAAAATTATTATTGATGAATTCAGTGTCAGCCAAAGTCTTAACATTAATAAAGGTCAGAACTTTATCATCGGGTGCAATATTTAAAATATTCTGAATGGCTCTTCCTTTCGAAGTTCTTGTACCTTCAGGAATCTGATAAACTTTCATCCAGTAACATTTACCTTTTTCGGTAAACAGAAGTAATGTATTATGCATCGAAGCAATAATAATCTGCTCAAGGAAATCTTCGTCGCGGGTAGTACTTCCTTTTGCACCAACCCCTCCCCTTCCCTGAGTTCTGAATTCGGTAAGCGGTGTTCTTTTAATATATCCCAAATGAGAAATAGTAATTACCATCTCTTCATCGGCATAAAAATCTTCAGGATTAAATTCCTCTGCGTTCGGAACAACTTCAGACCTTCTTTCGTCGCCAAATTTTGCTTTAACTTCAAGCAACTCCTCTTTAACAATTGCCATTCGCAACGAAATATCAGCAAGTATTTCTTTAAGGTGTGCTATCTGTTTCATTAACGCTTCATATTCAGCATGTAACTTCTCTTGCTCGAGACCTGTTAATTGTCTCAATCTCATTTCAACAATAGCACGAGCCTGTATATCGCTTAAATCAAACCTTTCAATTAATTTACCCCTGGCTTCTTCAGGATTCGATGAAGAACGGATAAGTGAAATAACTTCATCAATATTATCGCTGGCAATAATAAGTCCTTCCAGAATATGAGCACGTTTTTCAGCCTGATCTAATTCGTATTGAGTACGGCGGGTAACAACTGCGTGCCTGTGTTCAACAAAATATTTAATTAAATCTCTCAAATTCAGCATTTTTGGTCTGCCATTCACAAGTGCGATATTATTTACACTAAAAGATGTTTGAAGTGCCGTGTATTTGTATAGTTTATTTAAAACTACATTGCTCATGGCATCGCGTTTTATGTCGTAAACTACACGCATTCCGTCTCTGTCCGACTCATCGTTTACATTCGAAATGCCTTCAATTTTCTTATCGTTTACAAGGTCGGCAGTTTTCTGAATCATATCTGCCCGATTAACCATGTATGGAATTTCGGTTACAACAATCTTCTCTCTGCCACCTTCGTTTTCAATGTGGGCTTTTCCTCGTACAACAATTCGTCCTCTACCAGTTTCGTACGAATCTTGAACTCCCTGATAGCCATAAATAATTCCACCGGTAGGAAAATCGGGAGCAATAATTATTTTTATTAAATCCTGAATATCAATATCGCTATTATCGATATATGCAATTGTTGCATCAATTGTATCGGATAAATTGTGTGGTGGCATATTTGTAGCCATACCAACTGCAATACCCGACGCTCCGTTTACCAGCAACTGAGGAATTCTGGTTGGCAGAACAGTTGGCTCATTTAACGACTCATCGAAATTTGGTTGAAAATCAACTGTATTTTTATCTAAATCGGCTAAAGCTAATTCTGCAATTTTTGCCAGTCTCGCCTCTGTATAACGCATTGCTGCAGGACTATCGCCATCAACTGAACCAAAGTTACCCTGACCGTCAATCATTGGATAGCGTAACGACCACTCTTGTGCCATACGAACCATCGCATAATAAACTGACGAATCGCCATGTGGGTGATACTTCCCAAGAACCTCTCCTACAATTCTGGCTGATTTTTTATACGCTTTATTCGAGAACATCCCCAGTTCATTCATTCCGAACAAAACACGGCGATGAACAGGCTTTAAACCATCGCGTACATCTGGTAACGCACGCGAAACAATTACCGACATTGAATAATCGATGTAAGCAGACTTCATCTGCTCCTCGATATTTATTCTTATAATCTTTTCTCCTTCAATCATTTATATCTTATTTAGAACTTAAATATTATTATTTAAAAAGATGGACAAAAATAATAAAATCATCTGTCAAAAAGCTACTTTTTAGTGGCGATTTAACACCAAAGTAATAAGTAGTTATTAACATTTTAACTGTCAATAATTCAGCCTGAAAATCTTTATTTTGATAACTTCTGACAAAAGCACAGATTTTACAATGGTTTTTTAAGTAATTTTATGCCTCAACTTTTAGGAATAATTTTTGTTTATACAGTAGAAATTTTAAAATAATATGAACTCACAGTTTTCACCAAGGATAAAGGATATTATAGGATACAGCCGGGAAGAAGCAATTCGTTTGGGTAACGATTTTATTGGGCAGGAACATCTGTTTTTAGGAATATTACGCGACGGCGAAGGAATTGCCACAGATATTCTTGAGAATTTGGGTGTTGATTTAAAAGAGATTAAGCAATTAATTGAAAAGAAAATCAAAACCGATAAAGATGTTGATGGAAAGTCTGATTTAGTTATGCTCAAATCAGCAGAAAAAACTCTTAAATTAATTTATCTGGAAGCTCGCGCTTTTAAAAGTAATATAGTAAACAGTGGGCATCTTTTATTGGCTATTTTAAAGGATAGCGAAAATATTATCACACGTATTTTGGTTGAATTTGGTATTAACTATTATATGGTTAAAACCCGATTACAGTCGTATAAGAATGTGGAGAATAAATCTGATTTTCCGGAAAGTGAAGACGATGAAATGGAAGATTCATTTTCTAAAAGACAACCCGGCCAGCCAACTCATAAAAAGAGCGTTCCTTCGAAATCGGATACTCCCGTTTTAGATAATTTTGGGATTGACATTACTAAATTAGCCGAAGAAAATACTTTAGACCCGATTGTTGGCAGGGAAAGAGAGATAGAGAGACTTGCACAAATATTAAGTAGAAGGAAGAAAAACAATCCTATTTTAATTGGCGAGCCGGGTGTTGGTAAATCAGCAATTGCTGAGGGATTGGCAATTAGAATTATCAATAAAACCGTGTCGCGTATTCTTTTTGATAAACGAGTTGTGAGTTTAGACATTGCTTCTATTGTTGCAGGTACTAAATATAGAGGGCAGTTTGAGGAGAGAATGAAAGCAATTTTAAACGAGCTTGCGAAAGTGAATAATGTTATCTTGTTTATAGATGAGATTCATACTATTGTTGGAGCAGGTGGCGCAGCGGGTTCGCTGGATGCAGCAAATATGCTGAAACCTGCTTTGGCTCGTGGAGACATTCAGTGTATTGGTGCAACTACTTTAGATGAATACAGGCAGCATATTGAAAAAGACGGTGCTTTGGAAAGGCGTTTTCAGAAAGTGATGGTAGAACCAACTTCAATTGATGAAACTATCGAGATATTAAATAATATAAAAATAAGGTACGAAGACCACCACAATGTTACGTACACACCCAAAGCAATTGAAGGTTGTGTGAAATTAACTGCACGATATATTACCGACCGCTATCTACCAGACAAAGCAATTGATGCTTTAGACGAAGTTGGTTCGAGGGTTCATATTTTAAATATTAATGTACCAGAAGATATTATTAAGCTGGAAGAGAAAATTGAAAAAATTAAAGACGATAAAATAACAGCGGTTAAAAGTCAGAATTTTGAATTGGCTGCTGACTATCGCGATAAAGAGAAAAATCTTTTGCAGCTTCTCGATCAGGAAAAAGATACCTGGGAAAAGGAGTTGATAAATCATCGCGAAGAGGTTGACGAACACAAAGTTGCCGAGGTAGTTGCAATGATGTCGGGTATTCCTGTTCAGCGAATTGCACAAGCAGAAAGCAAGCGTTTGCTAAATATGGGCAACGACTTAAAAGGTAGTGTAATTGGGCAGGATGAAGCAATTGGTAAAATTGTAAAAGCAATTCAGCGTAATCGTGCCGGATTAAAAGATCCGAACCGCCCAATTGGCTCATTTATTTTTCTTGGTCCAACGGGAGTTGGAAAAACGCAACTTGCAAAAGTACTTGCCACTCACCTATTCGATAGTCTTGATTCATTAATAAGAATAGACATGAGCGAATATATGGAAAAGTTCTCTGTATCGCGAATGGTTGGAGCACCTCCCGGATATGTTGGTTACGAGGAAGGTGGACAGTTAACCGAGAAAGTGCGCCGTAAACCATATTCAGTTATTCTTTTAGATGAAATTGAAAAGGCTCATCCCGATGTTTTTCATCTGCTGTTACAACTTTTAGATGAAGGACAGTTAACAGACAGTTTAGGCAGACGAGTCGATTTCCGGAATACTATTGTTATCATGACTTCTAATATTGGCTCGCGACAGCTAAAAGATTTTGGCAGAGGCGTTGGATTTGCAAACAATAAAACTGCTGAAGAAGATAATGAGCATGCAAAATATGTTGTTCAGAAAGCTTTAAAAAAGGCATTTGCACCAGAGTTTCTGAATAGAATTGATGATGTTATCGTTTTTAATAAACTGGAGAAAAAACATATTCATAAAATTATTGATATAGAAATTAAAGATTTATACGAACGTGTTGAATCGTTAAGTTACAAGTTGAAAATTTCGTCGGCAGCAAAAGACTTTATTGCAGAAAAAGGTTACGATCCGCAATTTGGCGCGAGACCATTAAAACGAGCAATACAGAAATACCTCGAAGACGAAATGGCTGAAATTATTATTAAAGCATCTATTACCGAAGGAGATACAATTTCGGTTGGGTTTGATAAAAAGAATGAGAAACTTTTGATGCGGATTTTAAAAAAAAAGGAACTTACTAAGTAGTTATTTGAGAGAAGCCTGTTAATCAGGCTTTTTTTATGCCCCTGTATTTTATGCACATTAAAGTTATATCATCAACCTGAGTTGCTTTTCCTCTGAAAATATCAAGACTTTTTTCAATACGTTTAACCAAATTCTCAGGTTCTGAATCAATTAGATGTTGCAAATTTTCAACAAATCTTTCATTTCCAAAATGTTTATTATTTTCATCCTGTAGTTCAGTAACACCATCGGTGTAAAGTACAATTGAATCGCCTTTATCCAATTTTATGTTAGAATCAGAATAATCTTTATTCGGATACAATCCCAGTGGCAACCCGTGAGATTGAGCTAATTCGATAATTTCACCATTTAATTTTTTAATATAGGTTGGAGTATGCGCCGCATTACAAAAGTTTAAATTTCCTGTTTTAATATTTAAGATTCCTAAAAACAGAGTTAGAAAAAACTGATGCTGATTTGTTGTATGCAATTTATTGTTTACTATTTGTACAACTGTTTTTGCATTTTTAAATGAATCACAATTTTTTATTATTGTTTGAGCCACTATCATAAAAAAAGCTGCCGGAACACCTTTCCCCGAAACATCGCCAATAGTAAAAACCAAATGCTCGTTGTCAACAAAAAAGTAATCGAACAGGTCGCCACTCACAACCCGGGCAGGTTTGTAAATTGCAAACAAATCAATCTCATTTAATTCTGAAAATGCTAAAAAATTGGTATTAATCAAACTTTGCTGAATCTCGGATGCTTGCAACAAATCTTGCTTGTGCAAATTACTCCTCCTCTCTTCACGTAATTCACGAACCTGATGTTTCTTGTACCATAATTTGATAAAATTTAAACTTTCCGATACAAGTTTAATTTCATCTAAAGAGTTAACCTTGTTTCCTCCGTTAAAACTACTAAACTCTTTTAACTCTGCAGTTACTTCGCTAAGTGGTTCAACCAGGCGGTTAGTGATATATTTTACAATAAAGAAAATAAGAATAATTCCAATTACCGAAATAAGCAACATTTTTAGTATCGAAATATAAAGCGGTTCGAATAACTCATTGTAGGGCATTGCAAAAATAACTGTCCAGTCAATATCTTTTAACCGCGTATAATGAACCCAATGTTTTTTATTATCTAAAAACTCGGGATAAGCAATAAACGAACCCGATAAGCCTTTGTCTAAAATCTCTTTGATATTAGTTCTTTTCTTGTCGTAAGCATTGTCCGGAACTGAAAAGAAATTTTTGTTAAGTACATACTCTTTAATAGGATGAGTCAAAAACCGACCATCTTTTGCCAAAAGAAAGGCAAAGCTATTTTTACCAATATTAAAATTATTTAAAATATCATTTAAATTATCTATCGAGACTTCACATATTACATAACCTATCTTTCTGTTATTCTCATTTTTCAGTATTATCGGCGAGTACGCTGAAACAATCATATTATGGTTTCTCGAACAATAAAAAACGTCAGTCCATACCGGTTTTTTACTCAATGCAACCTTTTCAATAATCTTTTTTTCAGTTAAACAGTGATAAAATTTTTCGCTATGATTTTCAAAAATAATTGAATCATTTTTTCTATAACTACAATAATTGTGACCAAATTCTGAGGAGACACCCGAATCGATATTAATATGAATTCCATCTACAAACGGATACTTATTCATTAAACTAACAATAAGTTTATCGGGACTACTGTGTTGCTCGAAAAATAAAATTTGCTCCGAAATATTTGAAGCAATTTCGCGTGAAGAAACAAGCTGTTTATCCACTTTCATAATAACTTGCGAACTCAATCCAATAGCTTTGTTCTCAATGTTTTCTTTAAGATTTTCACTATTGAATAAGTACGAAATTATTATTATTGCTATAAACACACTTATAACAGCTACAGAAATAAAAATGCTTAATCGGTAAGCAATAGATTTATTGAACATTTTAAATAGATTTCCTCCTCGATGAAATACAATTTAAGGAATAATTTTGGAATACAACTCAAATTACATGAATAATTTAGAAATATGGCACTCTTTGCTTTACATAAACACATATAAAAAAAAGCTGCCTAAAATTAATAGACAGCCAAATTATCTTCAGTCGATTAATTAATAATAATTAATCAATAATAAATTCTAAGTATTCATTGCACCGCAAACAGTAATTACCTGTCCGCTAACATAAGTCGATAAATCGGAAGCAAGAAATGTTGCAACACCGGCAACCTCTTCAGGCGTACCACCACGTTTTAGCGGAATTGCTGCTTCCCACGTTTTACGCGCATCTTCGGGTATTTTTGCTGTCATTTCGGTTATAATAAAACCGGGTGCGATTGCGTTAGAACGAATATTGCGAGCACCCAGTTCGCGTGCAATGGATTTGGTAAAACCAATAATTCCGGCTTTCGATGCCGAGTAGTTTGCCTGACCCGCATTTCCGCTAACACCAACAACCGAACTCATATTAATAATAGAACCCGAGCGTTGTTTTAACATAGTTCGTTGTGCAGCTTTTGTAAAGTTGAAAACCGATTTCAGATTTACATTAATTACTGCGTCCCACTGCTCTTCACTCATTCGCATTAACAGAGTATCTTTTGTAATTCCTGCGTTATTTACCAATGCATCAATTCTGCCAAATTCTTTTACAATTTCGCCCACTACCCTATCGGTATCTGCAAAGTTACTTGCGTCTGATGCGTAACCTTTGGCTTTTACACCGAGTGCTGATAGTTCAGCTTCAGTTGCTTTCATATTCTCATCTTCAAAAAGGTCGGTAAACGCGATATCACAACCTTCTTGTGCAAATTTTATTGCAATTGCTTTTCCAATACCACGCGATGCTCCGGTAATAATTGCAGTTTTTCCCTCTAATAGTTTCATAATTTAAAATTTTGTCGGAAGTCGGAAGTCCGAAGACCGAAGTTTAACAATTCTTCCAAATGTCTGATTTTTTGACGAATTGGTTTTACTGTTCTTAATTTTGTTGCGCAAATATACTTTTTCTGACGATTTAATTAAAAATAGTTTTTAGAAAAAGAATGAATTTTTATGATTATTTATACAATTGACATCTAAAGTTCAACCATATACTTGGATTATTCGAATAAATATTTTCCTAATTCAACGAGTATCTCGCCTGCTTTTCCCTTTAAGTGAATATCGGTTATTTGTCGGGTATAATTTGTTTCTTCCGGATTAATTTCGATAATTACGGAACCGGTTTGTTTGGCAGTTTGCGGAACATACGATGCCGGCATAATTTCGCCGGTTGAACCGATTATTATACAAACATCTGCTTTTTCTGCTTCAGCAAACGAATTTTTATAAGCATCTTCAGGAATGCCTTCTCCAAAAAATATAAAATCTGGTTTTAGTGGTTCTCCATCATCGGGGCAGCGGGGCGGAATATTTTTTAAATCAAATTTGCTGGCGCTGTACTGTTTACCACATTTTAAACAAATTAATGTTTTCGAGTTTCCATGAAATTCGTGTACAGTTTTACTTCCTGCTTCCTGATGAAGATTGTCGATATTTTGAGTAATTATTGATTTTAGAAGTCCGGTTGCCTCCATTTCAGCTAAAACAAAATGTGCTGGATTTGGTTTTGTATCAACAAAAAAATCATAAAAAATCTCGCGAATAAACTGCCACGACTTTTCAGGATTTTCGAGAAAATAGTTCATATCCAACACTTCAGGATTATATTTATTCCATAATCCATGTTCGCCCCTAAAAGGCGGAATACCACTTTCTACCGAAATTCCTGCTCCGGTAAAAGCAATAGTGAAGCTTGATTTTTTTATTAGTTTTGCTGTTTCAATAATCTGTTTTTCCATAATTTAAAATAAATGGATAATAAAAGAATAAGAGTTTGCCTATTTGTTCATTATAGTGTTTCCGAAACACTGCCATACTATGTGCAAATTTTTATTGGCGAACTTTTGCCATATTTCGATAAAGTTATAATTCTTACCAATAATTCGAAAATAATCGGTAATAATTATTCGGCAAATTCAAATCTATATTTTGAATATTTCGAAAACCGGGGCTACGACTTTGGGATGATTTATCGTCACATCTCAAAACAAAATATCAATAATTATTCTGAATTGGCGATTGTTAACGATAGTAATATTTTGCTAAATAAGCTCGACAAAGTATTTTCGGCAGGGCGGACTTCCAACTCCGATTTTTGGGGAATAATAGACTCTAACGAAAAACCATGGTTTTCTACTCACGAAGAAAATTACCACATTCAAAGCCATTTTTTAGTATTAAATAGGGAGGCAATTCAATTACTCATGCCTTTTTATAAGAGCATGAATATTAATAAGATAATGACTGAGACGGAGCCTAAATTATTACGACGATTAGTAATTGACCAATGGGAAATAGGTTTCTCTCAATATCTTCTGAAACATGGACTGAAGTCGTTTTCATTTGTTCAAAGCGAGAATTTAAAACTACAACTTAAAACTAAAAAACATAATTTACTATTCTCTCATTATTTCGAACTTGCTATTAAAGGATATCCTCTGTTAAAAAGAAAAGTAGTTTCGAAAACTAAGAAAAAACGACTTTTCAGAAAGAGTACTTCAGTAGAAGTTGAGATATTGGAATTCATTAATCAGGAGTGGAACATTAATAAAATATTTGAATAGAACTTTATAAAAATAATTAGGTCTGTTTAATTGTTAATCGCTCCCAAGGCAAAATAAATCAATCCGTTTTTTTCTTTCCAATAATAATAAAATCTGTGCCTTCATAGGAGAACAATACTTCTAATTTAAAAAAAGTAAATATCTCTTTTAAAACATCAATACTAAAAATATGATGGTGTAACGCCCTGTTCTCAATATTCTTCAACGATCTCTTTTTAAATTGTTCAAAACTTCCCGCCCGTTTGTCCATTTTTAAATCATGCAGCTCTAAAATTTCACCTAAATGTGTTAAATCGTCTTCATTAATATCCGATTTAAAATCTTCCATTAAATGAGAAAATTCCGTTGTTGGCCGATTGTGGTCAAAGCAAAATTCTTTATTAGGAAGTACTAACAAAACGATTCCATTTTTCTTTATAACCCGAACCCACTCTTTAACTGCTTTTAGAGGATTTGAAATATGTTCTAAACAGTTCGACGATACTACAAAATCATACTTAGAATCAGATAACGGGCTTAAATCTGTCGCTTCAGAAATGTATTGAATCCAATTTTTATTCTTATAGTAATTATAATTTTCATTGCTATTTATATTTCCCTTCCAAATTGTATTGCTCGAAAAATTACAACCACTTAGTGAGTTAACTATTTTATATAAAGGCAGATAGCCATTGTTGTTAAATATTTTACTTGGTCCGCCAACTTCTAAACCATTTTTACCCGCGAATAGAAGTTCAAATAATTCGAACCCAATTTTTCGTTTTGCACATATTTTTATGAGTGTCTTTTTAAAAATAAAATCAATATTTTTCATTCGATAGTATCCAATATTTCCATTATCAAAACAAAGAAATTCAAACATTTACAAATAATATCATTTAAACATTATATTTTTATAATTTTAATATTCGTTTTAATACCAATAAATTTATTTATGAATAAAAATAAAATTTTAAAAATATCTATATTTCATTATAAACCAGGCCGCATTATTGCTTCCGGTTCCGAGTATGTTCATATATGGGCGGGTAAAAACGGAGCTGAAAAATGCGAAGGTTTTATTGGCGACGACACCGGTGATAATATTTCGAACAAAAACAGATATTACAGTGAATTAACTGGTTTATACTGGGTTTGGAAAAATGCAAAATCCGATATTGTCGGGAGTTGTCATTATCGCAGGTATTTCACAACTTCAAAATTTCCATTATCGTATAAATTGAAACAGTTGCTCTATTATACTGCCGGACTTTTAAGAAAAAGGCGTGGTTTGATTTATACATTTAACCTTAAATATTGGCAGTCAAAAATTATTTCAGAGAAAGAGGTTGTTGGAATTTTGGATAAATATGATGCTATTTTACCAGTTCGAAAAAAATTTAAATATAGTGTTGAAGATCACTACCGACGATATCATAATATTAACGATTTAATTTTACTGGGAACTATTATAAAAGAAGATTTCTCTGATTATGCTAAGTCGTATAAAGAGGTAATGACAGGCAATACAATGTTTGCAAATAATATGTTTATATTAAAATGGAATATGCTTGATGAACTTATGGAATGGTTATTTTCGATTTTATTTAAGTTTGAAGAGAAGGTAGAATTAAAAGACTACAAAGATTATCAGGAGCGTATTTTAGGATTCCTGTCGGAACGGTTGATTACAGTTTGGATAGTACATAATAACATTAACTACAAAGAGTTACCGTTAATATATTTTAAAAAATTAAAGTCGCAATTAAATGGTTGACCAATCAACAATAGCAGCAATTTCAACTTCGCCAGGTGTTGGGGCAATTGCAATTATCCGTCTTTCGGGTGAAAATGCAATCCGTATTGCCGACAAAATATTCAAGAGCCCAAAAGGAGGGAAAGTTCTTGTTGAACAACCGGCAAACACAGTCCACTTCGGACATATTATTTTTAATGAGGAGATAATTGACGAGGTAATTGTTACAATTTTTAAAGTGCCGCATTCGTTTACCGGCGAAAACAGTGTGGAAATTGCTTGTCACGGTTCAGTTTTTATTCAGCAAAAAATACTGGAGATTTTAGTTGAAAGTGGCGCACGGCTTGCACTACCCGGCGAGTTTACACAACGTGCATTTTTAAATGGTAAAATGGATTTATCGCAGGCCGAAGCAGTTGCCGATGTTATTGCGTCGTCGAATGCTGCAGCCCATAAACTTGCAATTAATCAGATGCGTGGTGGCTTTTCCAAAGAGATAAACGACCTGCGTAAACAACTACTCCACTTTACGGCAATGGTTGAGCTGGAACTCGATTTTGCCGAAGAGGAAGTTGAATTTGCCGACCGCACTGCTTTACGAAATCTCACCGAAAAAATTGAAATTTTATTACGTAATCTTAAAGATTCATTTCAACTGGGGAATGCTATAAAAAATGGTATTCCGGTGGCAATTATTGGCGAAACAAATGTTGGAAAATCAACACTGTTAAATGCTTTGCTAAACGAAGATAAAGCGATAGTTTCCGAGATTCATGGAACAACACGCGATGTTATTGAAGACGTTATAAATATTAAAGGAAATGCTTTTCGGTTTTTCGATACTGCCGGAATTCGCGATACCGAAGACTACATTGAAAACCTTGGAATTGAGCGCAGTTACAGTAAACTGGAGCAGGCAACCGTTGTTTTGCTGGTGGTTGACACCGAAAACCCCTACCCGATTATTAAAGGCAGAATTGATAAAATAAGAGAGCGGATTGTACAAGACCAAACACTGATAATTGTCGCCAATAAAATAGATTCCGGATTAAACGAAACTATTCAGCAGTTGGAAGTTCTGGATTTAACAGATAACGAAAAAGTGGTTTTTATTGCTGCTAAACAAAAGCAAAATCTTGAAGAGTTAATAGATTTTATGACCGCTGCAATTAATTTCGATTTGGCAAACCAACAAGATGTAATTGTTACAAATGCCCGCCACTTCGAAATATTGAAGAATGCGCACGAAGCAATCCTGCGCGTACTAAACGGTCTCGATTCTGGAATTACCGGTGATTTTCTGGCACAGGATATTCGCGAATGTTTACATTATCTGGGTGAGATTACAGGGGAAATATCATCCGACGAAGTTCTGGGACACATTTTTAAAAGCTTTTGTATTGGAAAATGATGAACGAAGAAAACGAAATAGACAAAACAGAAAGCCTGCCCATTTATAAAAAGGGAAAAGAGATATTAGATGTTGTAAGAGAGATTGGTGATTTAATTCCCGAAGATGATGAACATCTGCAATTTATAAAGGGACAAATGTTTAGTGATGCTGCTCAGTTAACCATTAAAATTGCAGGAGCCGAGGGTGGAGATTTATATGATTTGAGAATGGAGTGTGCTGCCATAATTCGCAAAGCAGCACGCGATCTAATGGTTACCAACCACTCTCTCGAAATGTTTGGTTTCGAGGAGGTGGAGTATTTTGATATAGTGCGCGATTTACTTGAAGAGTACCGCTTGCTATTTATCGACTGGGTAGCAGGTTTCGATGAATGGAATTACATAATCGACCGTTGGGGACTTTTTAATCCTCCCGGAGTTGGTCCGTTTGATAAAGATCCCGACGATGATATTCCGTTTAATCCTGATGATTTTTTTAAATAAAATGCTGCCTCATAAAGTCAGCTTCCCGAAAACTTTCGATACAGATCGGGACGTAACTTTTTTGTGCGTTCAATAGCCTGATCGTGTTTCCAGTCGTCAACCAATTTATCATTTCCACTCAATAAAACATCCGGTACTTTCATACCTTTATATTCTGCCGGCCGGGTATAAACAGGCGGGCTTAATAAATTATCCTGAAACGAATCAGTAAGTGCCGAAGTTTCGTCGGAAAGCACGCCCGGTAAAAGGCGAACCACACTATCGGTGATTATTGCCGCTGCCAATTCGCCGCCGGTTAAAACGTAATCACCCACCGAAATTTCCATTGTAATATAATGGTCGCGGATACGCTGGTCGATACCTTTATAATGTCCGCAAAGTATAATAATATTCTTCTTTAACGAAAGTGAATTTGCCACTTTTTGGTTGAAAAGATTACCGTCGGGAGTCGTAAAAATAATCTCGTCATATTCGCGCTCGCTCTTTAGAGTTTCAATTGCCTTTTCAATTGGCTGAATTGCCATTACCATCCCCGCTCCTTTTCCAAATGAATAGTCATCAACTTTTCGGTGTTTATCTTCCGAGTAATCCCGAAGATTATGAATAATAATTTCAGCAAGTCCTTTCTCTTTTGCTCGTTTTATTATGGAGTGATTAAACGGACTTTCTAAAATTTCGGGTAAAACTGTGATAATATCAATCCTCATTTTTATTATTTTTTGCAAAGATAACTTTTAATGGTGAAAGAAGAATCAGACAAAAAACATATCTATTTTTCTATATACTCTGTCATTTATTCATCTTTTTATCGGTTCGCAAGTCATTTTGACATTTGCAATAGTGATATTTATCAGGTATTACATTTGGGAATAGGATTTGACTAAACGAGAGCAGATTTAAGAATTATATTACAAACAATTAAAATAAGGAGAAAACATTATGAGTTTAGTAAGATTTAACAACGCACGTTACAACACAAACAGAGTATTAGTTGATGAGTTATTCAACAATTTTTTCAGGAATGATTATCACGAAAATTACGAAAACAACAGTAGCAAACAACCTGCAACCAATGTATTTGAAACTGAAACAGAATTTAAAATTGAGGTTTTACTTCCCGGTTTTAAAAAGAAAGATGTAGAGTTAAAATACGAAAAAAATCTGTTGACTATTAAAGTTGAAAACGAAGCGAACGATGAAAATCAGGAAGAGTACAAATATGCTCATCGCGAGTTTGGAGCATTTAACTTCGAAAAACAATTCCATATTCCAAAAACGGTTAATGATGAAAAAATAGATGCAAAATTCGAAAATGGAGTTTTAAATATTACTCTTCCAAAAAAAGAGGAAACTTTGGAAAAAGCTCCAAAAGAAATTAAGATATCATAATTAGGTTTTGTAAGTTTGATTTAGTTTAATTAGGTTGAAAAGTCCGGCATTTTGCCGGGCTTTTTTTGCTGAACTTCAATTTAAAAGAACAATAGCCGCTTGTTTGGCATCTCTTTAAATCCGTCCCTTGCAAGGGACAGCCTGCCACACCATTACGGGGGCAAAAGATATTTCTTCCCATAATAATACTCTTGCTACTATTCTTTACCGTTGGATTTATATAACGGTTGAGAAGGCATGATACACAGAAGGGTTTCCAGCCCTGAATTTTGATAAATTACGGTATCCTTCATTAAATTGCGTTTTACTTTTTTTAGCGAGGGTTTCGCTCGAAGCAAAACCCTCGCTTGGCAAAAATGTAACCCAAAATAAATCCATGAACTACAACCACAAAATATGGGTTATTAAATTATCATAACTATATTTGTTTTATGGCAGAATTTCTAGAACAGGAGTTAAAATATTTACCGGGAGTTGGTCCACGCCGGGCCGAACTTTTATATAAAGAGCTAAAACTTAAGTCGTACCGCGATTTAATTTATTACTTCCCCTATAAATATATCGATCGCACAAAATTCTACTCCATTTCCGAAATTCACACTCAAATGCCATTCATCCAGGTTAAAGGAAAAATCCGTTCGATGACTACTGTTGGCAGCGGAAGAAAAGAGAGATTAACTGTGCAGTTTTACGATGGAACGGGAAGTATTGAACTAATTTGGTTTAGGGCGGTGAAGTGGCAAAAAGAGAATCTCAAACTAAATAAAACTTATATAGTTTTTGGGAAACCAACACAATTTGGAGGCAAATTAAATGTTGTTCACCCCGACATGGAAACTGAAGAGGAAACACAATTAAAACCATCGGGACTTTTTCAGGGGTATTATCACACCTCCGAAAACATGAAAAAGAATTTCGTTAACTCAAAGGTAATTAACAAATTACAACTAACTTTAATGCAGCTTGCTGTTGGCAAAATAAAGGAGACTCTTCCAAAAAAACTTATAACATCATTAAAACTTACATCACTAGAAAAATCGTTAATCACTATTCATAAACCTGAAAATACGGTTGATTTAAAAAATGCAACTTTTCGATTGAAATTTGAAGAACTGTTTTTTATTCAACTAAAAATACTTGGTTTAAAACATAAACGCGAAAAAAAATTCAAGGGTTTTAATTTTGAAAAAGTAGGATATAATTTTAATAAATTTTACAACCACTTTTTACCTTTCGAACTTACAAATGCACAAAAAAAAGTTATAAAGGAAATTCGGCGCGACGTAAATCGTAATTCGCAAATGAATCGCCTTTTACAGGGCGACGTGGGGAGCGGAAAAACTCTGGTGGCACTGATGATTATGTTTCTGGCAATGGACAACGGTTTTCAGAGCTGTTTAATGGCACCAACCGAAATTCTTGCCCAGCAACATTTTCAATCTATTTCTAAATTTTTGGAGGGAATGAATATCCGCGTTGCACTGCTAACCGGCTCAACAAAAGCAAAAGAGCGAAAAGTATTGCACGAAGCATTGCAATCGGGCGAAATTCAAATTTTAATTGGAACTCACGCTTTAATAGAAGATACAGTAAAATTCAAAAATCTGGGATTGGTTGTTATCGACGAGCAGCACCGTTTTGGAGTTGCCCAACGCGCCAAACTATGGAAAAAAAACGACCTTATTCCTCCGCATGTTCTGGTTATGACAGCCACGCCAATTCCACGAACTCTGGCAATGACAGTTTATGGCGATTTGGATGTGTCGGTAATTGACGAGCTTCCGCCCGGCAGAAAGCCAATTGAAACAATGCACTTTTTCGAGAACAGACGAAATCAACTCAATAACTTTTTACAACAGCAGTTAGCAAAAGGAGCACAAATTTATATCGTCTATCCTCTTATTTCTGAATCGGAAAAAATAGACCTAAAAAATTTGGAGGAGGGTTACCGACATATTACCGAAGCATTTCCTGACACAAAAATTGGAATGGTACACGGCAAAATGAAACCGGCAATTAAAGAGAGTGCCATGCAAACTTTCAAAAAAGGCGACACTCAAATTTTGGTTGCAACAACTGTTATCGAAGTTGGCGTTGACGTACCAAATGCAACAATTATGGTTATCGAAAGTGCCGAACGTTTTGGGCTCTCGCAACTTCACCAACTGCGCGGCAGAGTTGGGCGAGGAGCAAGTCAGTCGTACTGTATTTTAATGTCTTCGTATAAAATTAGCGCCGAAAGTAAAAAGCGATTAGAAACAATGGTTCGTACAAACGATGGTTTCGAAATTGCTGAGGTTGACATGAAAATTCGTGGCCCGGGCGAGATAGAAGGAACACAACAAAGTGGCATTGGGTTCGATTTGAAAATTGCAAACCTCGGAAAAGATGGAGAGATTTTACAACTGGCAAGAAATGTTGCAACCGATATTTTAGACGACGACCCGTTCTTACAAAAAGAGGAAAATAAACTTTTACTTAAATATTTAATGACCTCGAAAGAGACTCAATTTAGCTGGAGTTCGATTAGTTAGCATCAAGGATAATAATTCTGTACCTGAACGTCATACTTTATTTCAGCATCATTAATTAAATACAGATCCCGAATCAGTCAATCGGCAAACCGGATAACACACTCGAAACCTGCCAATTGACTTGCAAACAATTTCATCTTTTTACCAATTCGAAAAACTTTTGCTGAATGAGTTTTGTAATCTCCCCGGGATTTCCATCGCCAACTAATTTATCATTAATTTGTACGACAGGTGTAATTTCACTCCCTGTTCCGGCAATAATAACCTCATCCATTTTATACAGCTCCTTTTCAGATAACAACCTCTCTTCGACCGGAATATTTATATCTGCACAAATTTCCAAAATCACTTTTCGGGTAATTCCTGATAAAATTAAATTTGAAAGCGGACGTGTAATTACTACGCCATTTTTAACACCAAGCACGCTCGAATGTGTTGCTTCGGTAATAAAACCGTCGCGAACTAAAACACACTCACCCGCGCCGGCTTCGGTGGCTTTATTAAACAACATTGTGTTTGGCAACAACGAAACCGACTTAATATCGCAACGCTGCCAGCGAATATCTTCGCTTGTAATAACTTTTATACCATTTTTTAAATGGTCGTTATTCGAAGGCAACTCAAATGCAAAAGCATAAATTGTTGATTTTATTTCGCCCGGAAAACTGTGAATGCGTTTATGCTCTCCACGTGTAATTTGCAAATAAACTCCAGCATGGATGTTTAGAAGATTATTTACGGAAAGTAGCTCATAAAATATCTTGTGCAATTTTTCTGTTTCGTTAAAATCAATACTCAATGCCGCAATGCTTCTTTTCAGTCTTTCAATGTGGTCATCGTACCTAAAAGGATTTCCGTTATAATATTTTACCACTTCATAAACCCCGTCGGCAAATATAAACCCGCGGTCGTTGGGCGATATTTTTGCTTCCTCTTTCGCAATAAACTCTCCATTCAAATAAACTCTCTCATTCATCTCTGCATATTTTTGAGTAATTGAATTTCTTCTGCCCAAATATCACTGTTTGGTGTTTCTAAAACCATGGGGATTTCATCAAACCTGCTGTCGTTCATTATACATTCAAAAAGCTCCAATCCAATTGTTCCAGCTCCCAGACTTTCATGTCTGTCAACCCTCGAACCCAATGCTTTTTTCGAATCATTCAAATGCATTCCTTTCAAGTATTCAAAACCAACCACATCATCAAACTCCTTAAAAACTTTCTCGAAACCGGCTTTTGTTTTAAAGTCGTAACCGGCAGAAAAAGCGTGGCAAGTATCAATACAAACTCCTACCCTGCTTTTATCTTTAACCTTATCGATAATACTTTTCAGGTGATAAAAAGAGAATCCCAAATTTGTACCCTGCCCTGCAGTATTTTCGATTACTGCAATTACACCTTTAGATTTATCGAGTGCCCAGTTAATCGATTCTGCAATGGTTGCAAGACACTTCTCTTCGGTGGTTTTTTTCAGATGACTTCCGGGATGAAAGTTCAAGCGGTCTAATCCAAGTTGATCGCATCGTTGTAATTCATCGAGAAATGCATTTCGCGATTTTTGTAGCGGCTCTTTTTCGGGATGCCCCAAATTAATAAGGTAACTGTCGTGCGGTAATATTTGATTTGGCTGATAATTATACTTTTTGCAATTAGCTTTAAAAGCTGCAATACTTTCATCTGTCAGCGGTTTTGCTGTCCACTGTCGCTGGTTTTTAGTGAATACTGCAAATGCAGTTGCTCCTAATTTATGTGCATTATCGGGTGCATTTTCAACTCCACCTGCCGCGCTAACATGTGCTCCTATGTATTTCATACTCTTTAGATTTTACACTCCGAAAATAAGATTTATTAGTGAAGAATTGTTAAGATTTTGATGAATTTAAACAAAATCAATAAGTTTGTGGTTATTAGAGTTAATATTAAAATTAATTATGTGATGAAAAATTTTATAATTATTGGAATACTGATTTTAGCTTTTACAACTGCCAATGCGCAGGAAACAAAGAAGCTATCGAGAAAAGAGAAAAAAGCTGCGAGAGAAGCGTTAAAGATTGAAACGACAAAAACAGTTCTGGAAAATAAAGCTTATGTTTTTTCGGCTACACAGGCACTTCCAACGGGAATGAGGAGTAAAACATTAACATCGAGTTATGATGCCCGAATTGAGAATGATACAATTTTTTGCTATTTACCTTTCTTCGGACGCTCTCACTCAGCAGAGTATGGGAGCAATCGATCGCCAATGGATTTTACCCAACCCATTGAGAATTACGAGTTTAAGAATACAAAAAAAGGCTACGAGATTAAATTTGAAGTAAGCAACAAAACCGACAGACTGGTTTTCTTTTTTCAGATTGCAGAAACGGGCTCTACTTCATTAAGCGTAAATAGTACAAACCGAAGCACAATGTCGTATTACGGTGATATTATTGATATTGAGAAGAAAGAATAATATTTACCTGACCTGTTAAAAGAAAGTGTATGGAGCTGGAAACTCCATCTCCCTATATTTCAAAAGGCAACTTTTTTAAAAGTTCAATTTTTACAGGAGTTACTTTTGCCTGCATTGGAATAACTTCAACTCCTGCATTAACTGCTTTTTTTAATAAATCGGCGTACTTTGGGTCAATTTCAGAGGCGGTTGCAAAAATTTCCACATCGCTGCGTTGAATAATGTACAACATTACCGCACGAATACCTTTTGATTTCACCTCCATTAAAGTTCGTAAATGCTTTTGTCCACGGGTTGTAACAGAATCAGGAAACAACGCATATTTCCCCTCTTTCAACGAAACATTTTTAACCTCCACAAAACATTGCTCATTTTCGTTTTCGGCAAATACATCGAAACGCGAATCGCCAAATGTTACCTCTCTTTTTACATTTGTGTAACCTGCTAATTCAGGAATAGTTCCGGCAGAAATTGCTTCGAAAGCAAGTTTATTTGGATTACCGGTATTTATTCCAACCCAGTCGCCATTTATTTTAATCATTTCCCAGGTGAATTTTGTTTTACGTCTTGGGTCGTTTACAAATGTTAAATAAACCTCAGCACCATTTTCCAGGCAACTTTTCATCGAGCCTGAGTTTGTGCAATGTGCAACAACCTCTGTTCCATCGTCTAATCTAACATCTGCCAAAAATCGTTTGTAGCGTTTTATTAGAGTGCCGTGTATTAGTTTTTCCGGAAATATCATATTTTATTTTTTTTACTTATAAACTAAAATTCTTATTTCCACTTTTTAATTGCCTTTTTCAGCTCCTTTAAATAATCCTCATCACTCTCCGAAAACACTCTGTTATCAACCTTTTTAATATCATCCTCGTTAGTTCTGTTATAACGAATTGGAGGATTGTCACCGGTACAAAACAGATAATTCTCCTTTACCAAATTTGTGGTTGCCCGATGAAACCGAAGCGGCGATTTTGCAATATTATAAATCAGGTTGTTCGCAACAACAACGTCGGTTGTTCCTTCGTCGAGAAACATTCCGTTACTCTCTGCACGCCCGGCATTTATTTTAACATCGTGAATTTGATTATTTATTAATTTGCTATCCGGTTGCAAACCAAGCATGTAAATTCCTCCGCCATCGCTTAACTTTTGCATTATATGATGAATGTGATTTCCATCGATTACATTATTCCTACAGGGAGTTTTTGCCGGACTCCACTCCCACCCGATTGATATCCCTGAATATGGTAAACTCATAATCTCGCTATTCTCAATAGTTGTTTCGGCGGTAATTCCGCACCAAATACCGATTGCCCCAAAAAACTGAACTCCACAGTTTTCAACCCTGCAATTATCAACCATATTTCCTGTTGCAGTTTGCTCAGGTACTTTTTTCCACCACACTTCTCCATCAATAAAACGGTCGTGTCCCTCGCCAATCATAATTCCATTTCCCGAAATATCATAAAAAACGGAGTTAATAACCGAACACGAATTACAACCGGTTGACAACCATAATCCTGAACCACCAAGATTTTCAAAACTACAATTACTAAAAGAACAGTTTTCAGCAAATTTAACTTTTACTGCAGCCGGCACTGCCGACCAACCTTTTTCTGGCTTAGAAAGACGGGAATCATAAAAACAGGCCTGCACTCCACAATATCCTTTAACAGGAATCTCCCAGTTACTATGTTTAAATGTAATACCTTCAAAATGAATATTTTTTACCGGAGAGTTCTCCTCTCCTTTAATTTGAATTAGACCGGAAGCAAAAGGCACTATAATTTGCAGTGATTCAGGACTTTGTAATTCAGGTAGTTTTAAATATATTTTCCTTGTTTCAGAGTCTAAAAACCATTCGAAATCAGCATCTAAAAATTCAATTGTATTTTCGAGAAAATAGCGGGGATTTTTATCCCAGTTATCAAGATTAAAAAATGCTGGACTTTTTGCCCCGATGGAATCAACTGCCGTCAATCTATTATTTCGTGAGTCAATACTCTTAACTCCAATTCGCGAAATCGACCAATCGTGAAGTAAAATCAACTCCACTCCTTTTACATTTTTGGGGATTGGAAAATCTCCTTCGCTAAATTGAAAATTTGTACGACGATCGTCGCCCACCTTTTTAACCTCTAAATAGCCGCTGTTTGGATGCCGAGCTCGCATTGCTCGTTTGTTGTTAATAAATAGCTCCCGCGGATTCCAATCTCCTTTTTCCGGTAATTCAGCAACCCAAAATCCATTTTCATTTTTTGTCCAGCCGGTTAAAACTTTTCCACCAGAAATAACAGGATTGGCTTTTTTTATCGCTTTTATACGAACATTAATTTTATCACCAAAAAACTCCGGGTTAAAAATCAAAGGACTTTCAATTTCATAAATACCATCAGCAATCCAAATGGTAAAATCAATATTATTTTTATTCTGAATAGAATTCTGAACAGCAATTTTTGCCCTCTCTAAAGTTGCAAAAGGTCTGTTTTTTGTTCCTGAATTATCGTCGCTACCGTTTGGAGACACATAAAATTCTGTGGCAAAAGATGAGAAAGCTATTAAACTAAAAATAAAAATATTGCGAATATTTTTTAATAAAGAAGAAGTTTTCATTTGATGAAGTTTTAAGTTGATTTAATTCCTAAAAATACCATTAATAATTGGATTTCAAATTTATTGAAAGGTGTATATTTTGCCGTTGTTTTTATAGAGTTTGTAAAACATGAATATTCTTTGCCTCCGCAACTGCAGGGGTTAATGGATAAAAGAAAAATAACAACCGTCTGACTACTTAGGATGGACAAAGCCTGCGAAATTATTTGAGTAAACAATTCCAAATCTCAAATGTTATTAATTCGAATATAAGACGAAAAGGTATTTTAAGCGATGTACAAAGAAGAAATAGACTTGACCACTATAAATAAAATAAAACAAAAAGAAGCACTCGAAGATTATTACATTGCCTTATTAAGCAGGCAGTTAAGTATTTTGGGCAGACGCGAAGTTCACAACGGTCGTGCACATTTCGGAATTTTTGGCGATGGAAAAGAGGTGGCTCAAATTGCTTATGCTAAAGCTTTCAGGAAAGGTGACTGGCGCTCGGGATACTACCGCGATCAGACTTTTATGCTTGCACTCGGGCTACTTCAACCCGAGGAATTTTTTTCGATGATTTATGGTGATACAAATGAAAGTATAAATCCATCGACAGCAGGACGAAATTTCAACAACCATTTTAGCACCCAAAATATAAATGATAATGGCGAAATAAAAGATTTATTAAATCATTATAATTCTGCTTCCGATATTTCTCCAACAGCCGGACAAATGCCACGTTTGCTGGGTTTGGCACAGGCATCGAAAATTGTGAGACAAAAACCTTCATTAAAAAAAGAGCTAAAAAATAATATTACCGGAAACGAAGTGGCATTCGGGAGTATCGGCGATGCAAGCACAACGGAAGGAATATTTTTTGAGACGATAAACGCAGCCGGTGTAATGCAGGTTCCGTTGGCAGTTGCAGTGTACGACGATGGTTTTGGAATTAGCGTACCAATTGAATTGCAAACTACAAAATCGAGTATTTCGGAAGCGTTAAAAGGATTTCAGAAAGAAAAAAATACAAACGGAATTTCGATTTACAAATGTAAAGGATGGGACTATCAGGAACTCGTAAAAACATTTGCAAAAGGAATTGCAAACTGTCGCAAAACGCACACTCCTGCACTGTTTCATATTTACGAAGTTACACAACCGCAGGGGCATTCAACATCGGGCTCGCACGAGCGGTATAAAACAAAAGAACGTCTTGTCTGGGAAAATGAATACGACAGTGTAAACCAAATGAGAAAGTGGCTGATTGATAGTGGGACAGCCGATTTAGATACATTAACAGAAATTGAAAACAAGGCTAAAAAACGAGCAAAAGTTGCACGGAAAAAAGCCTGGAACAATTACTCGGAGGGGTACTTAAAAGAGCGTACAGAACTAAAAGAGATTCTTGGAAAATTAGACAAAAAAACCAGCCTGCAAAGTAATCGTAGATTTGAAAGGGTAACAAAAAAAACATTTCCAACCCGACGTTCTCATTTAAGTTTTGCCAAACGTTTAAATCTGGAAATTCATCTGAATAAAGAAGTCCAGCAAGAGCGAATCGAATTGAAAGATTGGATAAAACGATACGAAGAGCGTACCGCAGAATTTTATAATGGCAAATTATATAGAACCGGTGCCGATTCGGCATTGAATGTTAAAGAGACGAAACCGGTTTACGACAATAATTCGATTGAAGTAAATGGCTCAGAAATAATCAATAAAAACTTTGATATTCTATTCGAAAAATACCCAAACCTTGTAACTTTTGGTGAAGATACAGGAAAGCTTGGCGGGGTAAATCAGGGAATGAAAGGGATGCAAGCCAAATATGGAGTTGAACGGGTTTCGGACACAGGAATTCGCGAGGCGACAATTATTGGACAAGGAATTGGACTTGCGTTGCGCGGCTTCCGACCGATTGCTGAAATTCAGTATCTCGATTATGTTATTTATGCACAGTCGCAATTGAGTGATGATTTGGCAACAATGCAATATCGTACAAAAGGCAAACAGGCTGCTCCGCTTATTGTGCGCACGCGAGGGCATCAGTTGCAAGGTATCTGGCATGCCGGTTCGCCAATGCAAATGTTGCTGGGTTCGTTACGTGGAATGTATTTGTGTGTGCCGCGAAATATGACACAGGCGGCAGGTTTTTACAACACACTTTTAGAAGCAAACGACCCCGCTCTGGTAATCGAACCTTTAAAAGGATACAATCTAAAAGAGAAACTTCCGGCAAATCCGGGAGAATATAAAGTTCCGCTTGGCATTCCTGAAATAATGAGAGAAGGAACAGATATTACAATTGTTACCTACGCGTGGAATGTACATCACGCACTGAAAGCAGCGAAATTGCTTTATGAGTTTAAAGATATTTCGGCAGAAGTTATCGACGTGCAAACTTTAATGCCGTTTGATGTTAACCATGTAATTTTGCAGTCGGTTAAAAAAACCAATAAAGTAATTTTTGTTGACGAAGATGTTCCGGGTGGAGCAACCGCGTATATGATGCAAAAAGTTATGGAAGAGCAAAAAGTCTTTAATTATTTAGATACTGCACCACGTACACTTTCGGCAATGGAACACCGACCCGCTTATGGAATCGATGGTGAATATTTCTCGAAACCAAACGTTGAACGTCTTTTCAGAAATGTTTATGAGATGATGCGCGAAGTTGATGAGACGAGATTCCCTCAACTTTAACTATTTTTTTTCATATAATCCGGTATTTCCCAACTCCAAAACAGGTAGCAGTTTATTAACGACCTCAGGATTTTCCGCTGCAATATTTTTTGTTTCGTTGGGGTCGGTATTGTGGTTGTACAGCTCAATTTCAGGCTCTTGTTTCTTGAAATATTTCATCATCCGATAATCTTCAGTGCGCACCGAAATCCCGTTGCGGTAATAACTATAAGCTGTATTTCGCCACGTTTTATCATCCTGATTTTTCATTAATACTGTTAAACTCTCTCCGTCTAAAGAATGATTTACTGGTGTTTCGCACAACTCCATTAAAGTTGGATAAATATCGGTTGTACTAACAATTTTATTGATTGTTTTCCCATTTTTTATTCCCGGAACTCTCATAATAAATGCACTTTTTAAAGCCCTTTCGAAAATGGTATGTGTTCCCCAAACCATCTGGTCGCCTAAATGCCAGCCGTGGTCGCCCCAAACTACAACGATTGTATTTTCAGCTAAACCTTGCTTTTCCAGTTCAGCCAAAACTTTCCCAATCTGGGCATCAACAAAACTTACACATGCAAAATATGCGTGCCGCACTTTTCGTGCATATTCATCTGAAACAGTTGCATTTAACGAGGCCTTCTCTTCGCCAAGTTTATATTGATTGAATTCGCCACTACCGTGTAAACTTGCTTTACTCGAATTTTCGGGAATAGCGGCAAAAGGTGCAATCGGAATTTCATCTTCGTTATACAAATCCCAATATTTTTTAGGAGCGGTGAATGGCAAGTGCGGCTTAAAAAATCCAACACCGAGAAAAAATGGTTCTCCTTTCTCTTTTAATTCACCTAACTTTTTAATTGCCAGATTTGCAGTTAAACCGTCAACATACGCAGTATCGTCAACATCGGCACACTCGTAGGGTTTTACCATTTTTTTCAGTGTATTACGATTGGTTCCATCGGCATAACCAAAAAATGCGTTATGACCACTCCCCCACTTTTTATCGTCGAGCAGCATCTCGTCCCAACTATAAGGCAGCTCTAATTTGTCACTTTTAGGTTCGAGATAACCATAAACATAACCGTCGGGGTGGTGTGATATTTTTCCAATTCCCACAGTATAATATCCATTTCTTTTTAGTTGATGGATAAAAGTTTCGGGAATCTCTTTTTCGGGTTGAACTGATAAAGTATTTGCAGTAATTCCATTGCCCAAGTATGCTTTAGAAACCGGCAGTTGCCCGGTGAGCAAACACTGTCGCGATGCACCACAGGTTGGAATATTTACATAGTGGTTGGTAAACAAAAACCCCTCGCTTGCCAGCTTATCCAGATTTGGCGATTTAATATGGCTATTTCCATAACAATTTAATTCTGATCGTAAATCGTCGACAGCAATAAAAAGGATATTGGGTTTTTGCTGAGTTTGTTCCTTTAAATTACTGCAAGAGTAGAAAAGAGATGAGATTAAAATAATAGTTAGTAAGAGTTTCATTTTGATTGATTATTTATTTGAATTTGAGAATAAATTGGAGTTAGTAAAAACAATAAACATGAGCCCACTTTGAAAAATCATTTGTCTGCTACCAATATTCAAAACATTAAAAACACTCTAAATGAAGGCGTTTTACCTTTATTTCTCCAAAGCATACCTTCTCTGATATTCCCCCCAGGTTTTCATCGACTGGGTAAGTGCAACTTCGCAATCTTTTTTAATATTGTAACATTGCAGACCAAACTTACCTTGATAACCTTTGTCTTTAAAAAATTTCACCAATTTATATGTATCAAAAGTTCCTTCGCCAAGAGGTTGGATAAGTTGATCCCATCCCATGTTTTTAGTATCGCCCGAATCGGCACCATTTATTGAAACCATAAACAAATATGGCAATGCTGCAGTTGCTTTCTCTTCCCAGCCATCTTCTCCCTCAACTTTTAGCAGATGACACAAATTATAAACAACACCTACATTTTTACGAGCAATACTTTTGGCAATATTCACAGCAAATTCTAACTTCTCGCAATAAAAATTCACATGCGGGTAAATTGCTATTTTTATATTTAACGGAGCGGCAAAGTCTGCCAGCTCACGAATACCTTCCACAAATAGTCTGTCCCCTTCCGTTCTGTTATCAATAAAATCGGGAGCATGAAGATGTAGCGTAATAAGCAAATTGCGATCTTTAGAATTAATCATAATATTTTTTAATTCTTTGTGATATGATATTTTTCCATCCACAATATTCATCGCAATATACATTTCGGGCATTTCCAAACCTGCCTTATCCATTGCTGCACGCAACTCGTAGTAGTTATCTTCTGTGTGACCTGCCAAACCATCGAAACCCAAACGCTTTATCAATTCTGACTGTGCAAAGAAACCAACAGGTGCATTTGGCAATGTGCGGACACCATTATTAAAACAGTAAAAAATATTATCAAGTTTTTTCTCTTTTTGTCCGGTGCAAGCAACTATTAAAGTTATTAGTATAATAAAATATACTTTTTTCATTTCTATCTATTTTAAACTGTATTGCTGAAATTTATTCATCCAATCGATTACATTTTTATTGAGCCATTTTTCTCTGAACGACCTTGTCAACATCGCATTTGCAGCGTTGTCGCCAACAAACTGACCAGCTTTCTGATTCCATGTAAGCTTCGTCCCCAACGTAATGGATATAAGTCCCATCATAGTTAAGAGATAAACATTGTAACCAACTTCGAGTGGTTCCATAGTTGGTTTTCCAGTTTCTATTGATTGTAAAAAATCAGCTTTATCGGTTAACGTGTTTTCAAGGGAGATCTCGTTTTTATCAGTTGCATAATTTAAAATTGAATTGCTACTTGCTGTCAATTTATTGGGATATTCAATTCTTACCCAGCCATCATTTCCAATAAATTTTACAAACGGAACATCTATCATATATTTCAGTTTCATTCCGTCGGCAAATGTATAATCCAAATCAAATGAACTGATTGTATTCCAGATTCCCTTATCAAAAGTTCCGGTTCCCTCAACAGTTACAGGGTTTTCATACTCCTTTTTCATTCCCCACAGTGCAATGTCATTGAGGTGTGCACCCCAGTTGGTAATCATTCCGTTACAATAATCCGAAATACGCAACCAACCCGGGCGAGAGTTGATAGTGCCCGGATCGTGAACGCGATGCAAAGTATAAGGAGCAGGAAATGCCGGACCAAGCCACATATCATAATTCAACTCTTTTGGTACAGGCATAGTTTCTTGTGATCCAAGCGCACTTCCATTAAGCTCGCCGGGCACACCAACTTCAACAGAAACAAGGTCGCCAATAACTTTGTTATGCACCAACTCAACCGCCCTGTTAAACTTGCGTAATGAGCGAAACTCGCTATCTAATCGGTTAGCAACACCAGTTTTTTTAACGGCTTCAACCACAGCTTTCCCCCATGAGGGAGCAACAGTAAAAGCTTTTTCCATCGACACATGTTTGCCTGCAAGTGCTGCATCAATTGTTGCTGGCGCATGCCAATGGTCAACGGTGGAAATCATTACAGCATCAACATCTTTATTGGCAATTAAATCTCGGTAATCGTCGTATTGCTTAACTCCCTTATATTTTTTACTACTGGTTGAATATGCGCTATTAATAATTTTCTCGGCATTCGACATTCTCCATGAATCAACATCGTTTACCGCAATTACCCTACAATTATCTAGTTTTAAAAAACCATTTTTCAGATTTGCATTAACTGCTTGTCTCCCTGTACCAACCATTCCAATATTAATTTGATTACTGGGTGCTGTTTTTCCAAAACAGTGGATGGTATCAAAGTTGGCATAACTACTGCTCCAGTTGCAAGCAATGAAGAATTGTGTATAAAATTTCTACGTTTCATAATAAAGATATCTTCTAAAATTAGTATTGAACACTCTAATATTTATTCGAAAATTCATCAGCCAACTTGTTTATCTCAGCATCCGAAATTTCGCCCGAGCAAATAACCGTACGATAGGCAAACCTGACTGACTCTCCTTTTTTCAAACTTAAATTCATCTTCTCTTTTCCTTTCGAAAAAACATTCTGCCCCAAAGGATTTGCAGCAAAAAGGCCATAACCTCTTGCATGCCAATATGTAGGATAACCCGTATTTTTCTTATTGTCGATAATAATTACGGCAACTTTCTCATCTTTATAATTGCCATAAAGTTTCATCCATTTTGCACGTGTTCCCCAAACTTCAAGTCCTGTTTTGCCTTCGCTGCTCAGATAATCGCCTGAAACTAAATCGTTATTAACAGCTTTAATTTCCGTAGGATTCCCGAATGCATCGGTTAATGTAACTGTTCCCTTCGACGGCAATTCCAATTCGCGACTCACTCTAATTGCAAACATCCCCTCTTTTGTATCGTTAAAAACAATATCTTCCGCTGCAGTCAAAGTACTAATCCAGTCAATAATCCTGATATTTCCCCTTTCAATAAAATAAAAAGAGATCTCCTCTTTAATTTGAGTTTTACCTCCACCATCCCAATTTGTTTTAACAGTGAGTACACCTTCTCCTTTTGCCGATTTTGTGGCAACCACTTGCTGATGACGAATAACTCCGCTAAAAGCTTTACGCTCGGGCGGGGTAGCTTCAGAATGTCCCCAATAATCAATTCCGTTAACATCGCCATAATTCAACCACATTCCAACATGGTGCGGATGATCACATCGTTCTCCCGGAGCTTTTTTCATTGGAAATTTTCGGGTAACTTCAATACCACTCGACGTAACAACGGGCCATAAACATGGCTTCATAATATTATCGGGATAGATATATGAAGTAAAAAGATCGTCTCCAAAATAGATATCCACACTTTTGTTGAGTTCGTTATTTTCGACCCGCACAATAGTTTCCGATACTTTTTCTGATTTAACTTTAGAACTGTTATTACCCTTTTTACCTGTGCAAGATGTAATAAACATAATCAAAAAAATCTGACTGAATAAAAGAATTTTAAGTTTCATTTTTATAATATTTAAGTTTATACTTTTTCAGGAAAAACAAAAGGATGGCGATACTCAGGCCGCGAAATGAATGCATTTGCTTCGTCATCATTTTTAAATTTCATAGTCTCCGGATCGAAATCCAACGAACGACCCAACTGAAATGCAATATTACCCAAGTGCATAACTGCTGTTGAATAAACGCCCTCCTCTATTTTTGCTTTTAACATCGAAGGATCGTTGGCTCTTATTGTGTCGATAAAATTTTTATAGTTATTTGCTAATCCGCTTCCCGACACTCCCAGCTCACGCTCTTTACCCATGTATGTTTGCCATTTGTCAACATTCTTTGCCATATAACCCTTCGATCCGTAAAACAGGTTGCCGATAGTATTTGCAGCACTTTTCATATACCCCGAAGTGTCTGAGTTTTCACCTCCCAGCCAAACTTCGCGATTACTAATCCAGTGACGCACTTCAAACTGCAAAATCTTTTTCTTATCGCCCGCACCATTCTCGTTCGGAAATTCGAACATTGCCATTAAAGTATTAGGAGTATTCTGCGCATCATCGAACATAAAATGCCCGCCCATTGCAGTAATTCTTGTTGGCAGCTTCACGCCAAGTCCCCAACGCGCAACATCCAGCTCGTGAATACCCTGATTTCCCATATCGCCATTTCCATAATCGTAATTCCAATGCCAGTTGTAATGAAACCGATTTGGATTGAACGGTCGTTTTGGAGCCGGTCCCTGCCAAAGATTGTAATTAACTTTCGATAGATATTCCTTTGTGAATGCACCTTTTAGATGTGTTGTGCCATCGGGAATTGGTCCGTCGGGGTATCGCCCGATTGTATCGCGCCACTTATAACAAATTCCTTTTGCAAGATAAACTTCTCCCATCTGACCGGAGTGTAAATATTCTGCTGCCGAAATTGCGGAAGGATTATTCCTTTGCTCAGCACCATCCTGAACAATTACATCGTATTTTTTCGATGCCTCCAATAATTTCTGACCTTCGTAAATATTGTAACTGCATGGTTTTTCAACCGAAACATGCTTACCTGCCTGCATTGCCCAAACTGCTGCAAGCGCATGCCAATGATTAGGGGTTACCACCGAAACAGCGTCGATATCTTTGTTTTCAAACAAATCGCGCATGTCTGTGTATATTTTGGGTTTTGATAAACCTTTATCGGTAAAATGCTTTTTTACAACTCCCGGGAAGAGATTTTCGTCAACATCGCAAATGGCAGCAACCTCAACATTATTTAATGCAGAGTACTCTTTAATGTGATTTTGCCCCATTCCGTGAATCCCGATTACGCCAACCCGAATACGGTCGTTGGCTCCTTTTATATTTGCATTAAGAATTAAAGGGACACTGATTGCTGCTGCTCCTACTGCACTGGTTTTAATGAATTTTCTACGTTCCATAATTTAGTTTAGTTTAAGTTGAATATCACAGTTTAATTTAAGTTTTTTACACTTCATCGAAAAAATACTATCGACCGGTAATTTATCTTGTTCTACAAAGTTAATAAATACAATATGTTTACAAATCATTAATTCGAATACTTCCTTCTATTTATAACATAAAAAACCAACACAATACTTTTTATTATTGAAGGTAAAATTTACTTTTGCCATTCGATTTAAATTATTTAAACTCATAAATTTTATACTATGTTTATATTAATGGTTGTTATTTTTGTTCTTGGTTATGCTGCAATTGCTCTAGAACATCCACTGAAAATTGACAAAACGGCTTCGGCTTTAATTCTCGGAACTTTAGTCTGGGTTGTTTACATGTTAGGTGCCGAAGGCATTTTGCACCTTGGATATAGTCCATCGTGGGAAGCATTTCTTTTGAGTCATCCCGATTCACACGGATTACACGCAATTCATGAGTTTATAGTCGAACAAGAGATTATCCATCATTTGGGTGAAATTAGTGAAATACTATTTTTTCTTCTTGGGGCAATGACTATTGTTGAAGTTGTTGACCAACACGACGGATTCAAAATAATTACTGATAAGATTAAAACTACTAAAAAAGTTAAACTGCTGTGGATTTTAAGTATCCTGACATTTTTTATGTCGGCACTATTAGATAATTTAACTACAACAATTGTGATGGTCGCACTTATCCGTAAACTAATTGATGATAAAGAAACGCGGTGGTTTTTTGCCAGCATTGTGGTTATTGCGGCAAACGCTGGTGGAGCATGGTCGCCAATTGGCGACGTAACAACTATTATGCTTTGGATTGGCGGTCAGGTTACTGCGTTACGAATTATAGAAGGAGTTATCGTACCTTCTCTAGCGGCAATTATTGTCCCTTTGGTTATTCTCACATTTACAATGAAAGGGAATGTTCAGCGACCTAAAATAGAAAAAAACGAGATTGAATATACCACACAAAAAGAGCGTATATTATTTCTTATTATTGGTGTAGGCGGACTACTATTTGTACCGGTTTTTAAAACAGTATTCCACCTGCCTCCATATATGGGAATGTTATTTTCGCTTGGGGTAATTTGGGTAGTAGGCGAAATTGTTCATAAAGACAAACCTTATGAAATTAAAGAAAAACTAAAAGTTGTAGCAATTCTGCGTAAAGTTGATGTTCCTACCGTTCTGTTTTTTCTGGGAATTTTATCCGCAGTTGCCGCATTACAATCCGCAGGTCACCTGAGTATTATGTCGCAATATCTCGACGAGAAACTTGGCAATATTTATTTAATTGATTTGGCAATTGGTGTTCTTTCTTCTATTGTTGATAACGTACCTCTTGTTGCAGGAGCTATGGGAATGTACCCAATTACTGAAGTTGGAGCAACCGGTTACGATGTATTCTTTGTTCAGGATGGATTGTTCTGGGAGTTTCTAGCGTACACCGCCGGTACGGGTGGTAGTATTTTAATTATTGGTTCGGCAGCCGGAGTAGCTGCAATGGGACTTGAAAAAATAGATTTCATCTGGTATATGAAAAAAATATCGTGGTTAGCAATTGCAGGTTATCTGGCAGGAGCTGCCGTTTACTATCTGATGTTCGGGATGTAATTAAACGATGTTTGTTCATAACTAAATAAATTGAACAAATAGCATTTTAAAATATTACTTATTTTAGCGGGGTATAATATTTACTGTTATACCTCGTTTTTATTTTATTCATTATAAAAAATAAACTATAAATATCTATGTTGAAATTATTAATGATTCAGGCAGATTTGCCTACAGCTTTAGATACTCTTGCCACAGAACCGGAGGGAATTTCCACCAAATTTTTCGACCTTGCCTTAAAAGGTGGATGGATTATGATTCCAATTATTGCTCTTTCTATTATTGCAGTCTATATTTTTTTCGAGCGATTTTTTGCAATTAAGAAAGCCGGGAAATTTGACTCTGGATTACTAGAAAAAGTAAAAGCCTATATTACCACCGGAAAAATTGATGCAGCAATTGCTCTCTGTCAGAGTAATCCAAATCCTGCATCGCGAATGATAGAAAAAGGAATCAGAAGAATTGGCCGACCATTAAATGATGTAAGTGCAGCCATTGAAAACGTTGGAAACCTTGAAATCTCGAAGCTCGAAAAAGGGCTGCCAACTTTAGCATCGGTAGCCGGAGGTGCTCCAATGATTGGATTTCTTGGAACAGTAATGGGAATGATTCAGGCTTTTTATGATATGTCGGCTGCCGGAAACAATATCGATGTAACGCTACTATCAACAGGTATTTATCAGGCAATGGTTACAACTGTTGCCGGACTGATTGTTGGTATTATCGCCTATTTTGCCTACAATATTTTAGTGGCAAATGTTGAAAAAGTGGTTTTTAAAATGGAAGCAGCCACCTCCGAATTTATGGATTTGCTGAACGAACCCGCTTAATTAATTAACATGGCACTAAAACGCAGAAATAAAGTAAATCCATCATTTAGCATGTCGTCGATGACCGACATTGTATTTCTGTTGCTTATATTTTTTATGGTTACTTCGACACTGATTGCGCCAAATGCTCTGAAATTGTTGTTACCTCAAAGTAACAATCAAACTACAGCAAAAGCAATTACAACCATATCGATAACAGGCAACTTAAAATATTATATTAACGACGATGGAGATTTAAAACGAGTGGCATTTGCCGAAATTGAACCTTTCCTGCAAAATAAATATGGAGTGGGAAACGATGATATTTATATATCGTTACACGCAGATAAAAAAGTTCCGTGGGAGGAGGTGGTGAAAATAATGAATATTGCGCGCAGAAATAAATATAAGATGATTGCTGCAACCTCGCCGGAGTAAAAAAAAATGGAGTATTTTAAGGAACATATAAAAGGTATTATCGGAACGGTTATATTTCATGTAACCGTTTTGCTGCTGCTTCTGCTTATTGGATTTTTTACTCCGCTCCCACTGCCGGGTGAAGAGGGAATTTTAGTAAACTTCGGAAACAGCAAAAACGGTTTTGGTGACCGTGAACCAAGTACGGCACGTAAAAAACCAATACCCGTAAAAACAGTTCAAAAGGAAAAACCAAAACCGAAACAAGAAGAGGCAATTCCACAAGCTGCTACTCCACCTCCTGCTGCTACTCCAAAACCTCAACCGGCAAAAGAGGTTGCAATGACACAAGATTACGAGAAAACGGCTGCTATTGACGCTGCCGAAAAAAAGAGGCGCGAAGAGAAAAAAAAGCAACAGGTGCAAGTAGAAAAAGAGCGTCGTGCAAAACAAGTTGAGGACGAAAGAATCAGGAAAGTTGAAGAAGAACGTGTGCGGAAAGAACAACTGGCAATAGAAAAAAAACGTAAACAAGAAGCAGAACGTAAAGCACGCGAGTTGGCAGAGCAGAAAAAGCGAGAAGAGGAGCAGCGTAAAATCAACGAAATAAATTCGCGTACTGAAGGAGCTTTTGCAAACAGCGGCTCTGGCAGTGATGGAAAACGAAACAGCGATGGTAAAAGGCAGGGAGCAACCTTTCCCAGCGGAAATCAGGGAGATCCATCTGGCGACTCAAATGCAGAAAATTATGGTCAAGGTGGTAGTGGATCAGGAAATAAGGGATCAGGAGTTTCGTTCAGTCTTGACGGGCGGTCGGTAGTAGGTTCGCTGCCAAAACCAAAATACCCTGGAAATGATTCTGGAAAAGTAACTGTGAGAATTACAGTTGATAAAAACGGGAAAGTAACTAATGCCGTACCCGGCGTACGAGTAACTACAATATCAAATCCACAATTTTTAAACGAAGCAAAAAAAGCTGCTCTTAAAGCCAAATTCAATGTTAGTCAGAATGCTCCCGCATTTCAACAAGGTACAATCACCTATAAATTTGTTTTAGATTAATGATTGTACTTTCAACCGTTTACTTGTATCACCGGTCTGAACAACTTCAAAAGGTGTGGTTAATTATTTTACGATTAGCTCTAAACTTTAAACAATAAACCATAAACTTCAAACTACTTTCCTTACTTTTGCGACTTCTTAAAAATCAATATAGAATGACATTTCAGGAAGAGATAAAACGTAGGCGAACATTTGGAATTGTAAGTCATCCGGATGCTGGAAAAACAACATTAACCGAAAAGTTACTGCTTTTTGGCGGTGCAATTCGCGTTGCCGGTGCAGTAAAAAGCAATAAAATTAAAAAGGGTGCCACTTCCGATTTTATGGAAATCGAGCGTCAACGTGGTATTTCGGTGGCAACTTCGGTGATGGGGTTTGAGTACAATAGTTACAAAATAAATATTCTCGACACTCCAGGCCATCAGGATTTCCAGGAAGATACATTCCGTACCCTGACTGCAGTTGATAGTGTTATTATTGTTATCGATGCAGCAAAAGGTGTTGAACCGCAAACCGAAAAACTGATGAATGTCTGCCGTATGCGAAAAACTCCGGTTATTGTTTTTGTAAACAAAATGGACCGCCCGGCACAAGATCCTTTTACTTTGATGGACGAAATTGAAGAGCAGCTAAAAATAAAGGTTCGTCCGTTGAGTTGGCCAATAAATAATGGTCCCGACTTTAAAGGAGTTTATAACATCTTCAACAAAAGTTTAAAACTGTTTAAGCCCGATATTCAGGGAATTGAAGAGCGCATAAAGTTTGAAGACATTTCGAATCCTGAGCTGGAAAATTACATTGGCGACGATGCCGAAATATTACGCGAAGAGCTGGAATTAGTTGAAGGTGTTTATCCTGAATACGACAACGCTCCTTATCTCGCGGGTGATTTGGCTCCGGTATTTTTTGGCAGTGCGCTCTATAATTTTGGAGTTCAGGAACTTTTAGATGCTTTTGTTGAAATTGCTCCAAGTCCAAGACCAAGTTTTACCGAAGAGCGTGAAATTAATCCGGAAGAAAATGGGTTTACAGGTTTTGTTTTTAAAATTCATGCCAATATCGACCCTAACCACCGAAGTCGCATAGCTTTTGTAAAGATTTGTTCGGGAGAGTTCGAACGAAATAAAATGTATAAAAACATCAGACTGGGAAAATCTTTTCGTATTTCGAGTCCAACTGCTTTTATGGCATCGCAAAAAGAGATAGTTGAGTTTGCTTACCCGGGAGATATTGTTGGTGTCCCAGATACCGGAAACTTCATTATTGGCGACACACTTACCGACGGCGAAGTGATTCATTTTAAAGGGTTACCAAGTTTCTCGCCCGAGATGTTCCGCTATATAGAAAATGCCGACCCAATGAAATCGAAACAGTTAAGAAAAGGAGTTGACCAGTTAATGGACGAAGGTGTGGCACAGCTCTTTACCAGCCAGTTTAACGGTCGTCAGATTATTGGAACCGTTGGTCAGCTTCAGTTCGAAGTAATTCAATACCGGCTCGAACATGAGTATAACGCAAAGTGTAGGTTCGAGCCAATTTCGATGCATAAAGCTTGCTGGATTGAAACCGACGATGAAGATATTCTTACTGAATTTAAAAAACGTAAACACCAAAAAATGGCAAAAGATAAACTTGGTCGCGATGTTTTTATGGCGGACTCGAAGTTTATTTTACAAATGGCTCAGGATGAATTTAAGGATATTAAGTTTCATTTTACTTCAGAATTTTAGAAGGAAGTATTTAGTATTTGTAAAACAAATGTTGCACCTTAATATTGTGGTTTTGATTTAAATCACATAGTCATACTACTATCATCAAAAAGTGATAGCATGACTAAACCACGAGAATATTGTGTTAAGTAAAGGATAAAACATCAGCGCGTCATGCTGAATTCATTTCAGCATCTCTCTGTGATTAAATAGATTCAGAAATAAATTATGAATTATGAATGACGTACCCGAAAAATAAAGATCCAAATCAACAGCATCCAGTATCCATTCTAAATCTTTTTTTCATATTTTCGTAACAAAAACCAAATGATTTTACTCGATACATTTTACGACGGTTATCTGTTCACATATTTTATTCTCCCTGCATTAATATTTCTTTCCAGAATTATTGATGTTACAATTGGCACTGTGCGAATTGTAATGGTTTCGAAGGGACAAAAATACTGGGCTCCAATATTAGGCTTTTTCGAAGTTTTAATCTGGTTAATAGCAATTTCAAAAATATTCCAAAACCTCGACAACTGGGTCTGTTACGTTACTTACGCAGCCGGTTTTGCCACCGGAAATTATATAGGTTTACTATTAGAAGAGAGACTTGCAGTGGGTATTGTAAAAATTCAGATTATAACTCGTAAGAAGGCAAATAAACTTATAAAAAACCTTATCGATGCAGGTTACGGGATCACTCATCATCCGGCACAGGGCAGCTCCGAGGAGGTTAGTATAATTTATAGTATTATCAATAGAAAGGAGATACATAATGTAGAAGAGATTGTAATGACAACAAATCCAAAAGCATTTTATTCTGTCGAAGATGTTAAGTCTGTAAATAAAGGGATTTTCCCTGGCAAAACTATTTGGAGGAAGGGGAAGTGAGATTGTAGTAAGAAGAAAGTTGCAGTCTCAGTCTCAGTCTCAGTTGCAGTTTACAGTCTCTGTCTCAGTTTGCAGTTTGCAGTTAATAAATCGGAAAGTCACAATTGTAGTCGCAGGTAATAAAGAATTAAGAAGTCGAAGTTGCAGCAAAGAATGAAGGCAATAAACCGAATCTGACAACTTCTTCAACAATTCCCCAGTTCAAAAATAGGCAGAAAAAAACCTCCAGAGTTATTCCCTGAAGGTATTAATTATTTTATTTGATGAGTGCTTGCCAGATTTGAATTTCCTGTGCTTTCTTCTAAATGATTCATCTGATGACTTTTCAGAGTGGACTCATTTGATAAAACCCGAAACCCGAAAGAACTACCTCTTCCCCACTCTACAACTCTGTATTAATCATAGGGTAAGGTGTTATTTTCACTGAAAATAATCTGAGTTCAATAAAGATGATTGGAAGTGTTAAAAAAAACAGGCTTTAATCAGAAATCCAAAAAATATAAATGCCAGACAAAAACTAAGTCTGGCATTTATATTTAAATAATGTTGATTTATTTAGAAAATGTATAATTTAAACCAAACATAATCATATTAGTTGCCATATCAAATTCAGCCTTACTCGAAGGAATTGCTCCATACGGATTTGATGGAGATGCCATCATCGGATTTAATAATGCACCTGAAGTTTTGCCATTGCTGCTGCCATAATGGTATGTCCCGTTTAAAGTAAGTTTATCATTTATTTCGAAACCAACTCCAAACTGAAAAGCATTTTCAATTACGGCGGGAGCTTCAACCGAATACATTGCCAGCTCACTTACAATTGGATTGCTACTATATGTATATCCCAAACGCAGCGGTAATTTGTTAATAAGTTTTAGTTGCAATCCTGCTGAAACAATATTCATATCCGTCCATCCAAATCCTAATACCGAACCGGTTTGCGACCATCCTTTTTCAGTAAAACCGTCGGTGCTTTCATAAAAGACTCTACGGTAATCAATAGCAAAATCAAATTTTTCGGCAGAGTAGCCAGCTCCCACAGATAATATTGCAGGGAAGTTCATTTTAAAATTATTAGTTGGTGCCGAACTTCCATCTAAGTATCTATTTTCAAATTCTAAATCGCCTAAAAATTGTTGTGTTTTATATGATACTCCCAATTTGAAGCCTTTTCCTGAGTCGTAAAAGACACCAACCTGTCCGCCAAATCCAATTGCCGATGCCGTTTCAGAATTTGGATAACCTTTTGTTTGGCTGGGAGAAGCCAAAGGATTGGGTTTTACCATTAGGGAAGAGTAGTTAAAAGTTGGTTCAATACCAACCGAGAATTTTTCTGAAATCTGATATGCATAAGTTAAACCAACTTGTAGCAACATGTAATTTGACTCTAAATGCCCAAAACCACCCATGTTTTGCGGAAGGGTTATCGGGTTATCGGTGCTTTCTGGAAAATCGATTCCAAAACCACTAACTCCAAAAACTGATACGCCAAAGGTATTTTTACTCTCTTCGCTTCCCCAAACCATTGCAATAGAAGGCAAAGGAGAAACTCCCTTTGTATCTTCGGTTGAACCACTCATCATATTACCATCGGGAGTTGGGACAGTTGAATAAACTGTTGGCGACGCAGAAAGTAAACCCACATCAACAGATAAGATTTTTTTGTTAAACACTGAGATTGCTGCCGGATTCCATTGTAATGCACCGTTAATATCGAGAGGCTGACCTGTTGAAGCCCCTCCCATTGACATATTAAATGCGCCAACTCCTTGCATAAGATGACCCGTTTGGGCAAACACAAAATAACTGGACAGTACCAGTACCACAAAAGATAATAATTTCTTTTTCATCATAAATTTGGTTAATTGTTATAAATAAATAATTCAGTTGTTACATTGATTGCATCAAATATAACCAGTTATTTTAATTAGCTAAATATATATTACTACATAATAAAGTTGGTAGTTAGTTTGTTTCTAAATATGCAACTGCCATATAAACATATGGTTACAATACCTTTTTACCCATTCAAACTAAATTTATTACGTAGCTCTTATAATTATAAGGATACCAGTATGTAACACAAGTCACACAAGGCTTTTTTGTTCTGGTTCAATTGTTTTATTTTGATTTTTAATTACAATTATTCTTCTGAAAAATATTTTTCACAGGTTTTACAAATAATTAATAAACAAATTGAAAAACTGTTTATTTTGGGGAATATTAAAAAGAATAACAAAATAAAATTAATTATATATCAGACTGAGTTCAATAAAAAAGCGGGGGTTTTGCATAGACAAAACCCCCGCTTTAATAAGTTGTAAAACAAATTACAATTCCGTATTAATCGACGGATATCTACCAAGCAATTTATCCATCTCAACCACAACTTCTTTTTTCTTTTCAGCAAAAAGCTCTTTATAATAATTTACACCATCAAAAATATTTTTCTGAAATTTAATCAGTTGCTTTTTCTCTTTTGTGTTATCTATGTCTTTCAAAAAAGCATCAATTCTTTTCTTGAAAATATCGAGATACATGTTTAACTCCTTTAAAAACATGTGAGGACGCGGACTATTATCCAATAAATTAATACGTCCGTAAATATGGTCAACCATCTCTTTTAAAGTTGATATTTTAGAAAAGTAAGCAAGATTTGGCCCGGGGCAAACTGTAACTTTATCTGTTGGTTTAACCTCAATATCTTTCGATAAAATAGTTGAAACCCCCAAACCTACGCATAAACATTCCGGTTCAATAATTTTATCGTAAGCCTTTTGATATTCATCTTTTGGTAGGTTTAAAGCAGCAAGGTCTTTAAGTTTCAGAGTTTGATACTGGCGAGAAGAAGTACAAATCGGTTTTTTAGTATATTCAGTATTATATCTTAAATATCCTTTAGAACACGGAGTACCTTCAGTTCCGTTTTTTGCCAACTCCAAACGTTGCACACTCATAGAAGCACCATAAATACTGTTAAACGGAACTCCAAGAGGAGATAAACCACTGTAATAGTAGTCTTTCTCTTTTCCATCGGCAAGCAAGTTCATAGTATCGGTATCAATACTAACTACTTCGGGTACCAGCATAAATGGCGATGCCCAGCCAACACTGTCCATATCGTAGTAATCTATCAAAAAGTCATGTTCTTCGCTTGTTCCCACACCACCTTGTGCGGTAATTTTAATCTTCGGTGTTTCGGTGGGCTGAACGTGCTCTTTCTTTTCTAAAGCCGATTTATAAATATCAATGCAAGTGTCAAATAACCTGTCTTTGTTATTTTTGAACTCTTCGAGAATAGGACCAAATAAAACTCCAACAGTTGGAAAACAGTGACCACCACAATTCACACCCGATTCAATACGGTACTCCGAAACCCACAAACCTTTTGCAGCCAACATTTTACCCTGAATAAATGCCGAACGAAAATCACTAACTTTCAGTATGATTTTCTTTTTAATATTACCAATATTATCAGGAAAAAAATCTTTAAAATTTTCTATGTAGCTGTATAATCTGGGACTCATTCCTGCCGAAAGCACCAATGCCGAATCTAAGTTACTATTAGCAAAACCACGCAATGCAGCGTGTGCATCGTTATGTTCAATGGGCAGCTCTTCACCGTTTTTATAATGTGCCTGATCCAGTTTGGTCATTATATTTACATCAATAGAACCAACATGAAGTTTTTCGTTAACCCATTTCGACAGATCGTCGGCAGCCAAATTAAATTTCGATTTTATAGTGGAGGAATCCGGGAGCATGCTAATATATTTCTCCATTTCGCTACCGGCATTTAAGGCTGTACTTTTTAGCTCCTCAACTTTATGTTTCACAATTTTATCCACAAGATTCAGGTACTCAGCAATTCGCTTTGCCCTAAAATCATCAACTTTTTTCGATATTGTTTTAAACGGAATGTCGAATTTATTACAATAAAATTCGCGCATTTTTTCAATTAACGTATCATCAACCAACGAAATAACAGAAGATATTCCGTACGGTGCAACATTAATTGGTGTGTCTATTGAATATCCTAATCCCATTACCGGGATATGAAAAGAGTGTCCTTCAAATAATTTCATCTATTAATTGTTTTTATTAATGCGAGCAAAGTTAAATTTTATCTACTTATAACAAAGGCCGCAAAAAATAATTTGGTCATGCAGCAAAAAAATAACATAATTGTTTTTTATTAAAACGTCAGAACATTTATTTAAAAGACAAAGAAAGCAAGTTATTTATAAATATTTTGCAACTTTATGTGCAACAAATTATATCAACTAAAATAGCTATCTTTACTCGTAATAATTAAACCTGATTTATTATGAATTACAATCGACGGACTTTTATAAAAACAACTGCCACCGGAAGTGCTGCTGTTGTTCTCTCTCCCCAACTTGGATTTTCTGCCGCAAAATCGCCTTCTGTAAAAGTATTAAACCCACGCAACCGTGCTCCTGTTAGTTTAATAATCGACGATTCCACAACTTTGGTGAATCTGGCACATTTTGGAATTCCTCAGTTTGCTGAGGTTTTTCCGGATAACTACAAACAAGACTGGCGCAAATTACCACGCGAAATACCCGATAGTTTTGTACGCGAATTTGCTGAATGGAGCGAAGATAATGGGATAAAAGGAAAATACAGTATTGTTCCGTACCCGGCTTGCACGGGCTGGGTAAACAGGTTTATTCCGGGCTGGACAGAGCGGGAACTTAAAGAGAGCCTGAACCTTGTTCGCGAAATGATAATGCCAAACTGGGATATTCATCCCGAAATGATAAGCCACACGCGCGTAATTGATATTAAAACCGGAAGACCGTTTGAACAGGCCACTCCTGATTTTATGGAGAACTGGGAATGGAGTCAGAATAAGAGTGCCGATGAGCTGGCTGCATACCAATCTTACGCATTAAATATTTTAAAAGATGCCGGACTGCCGTGCGAGGGAATTACAACTCCGGGTGGCTACGCAGGGCAAAATCAGGATAATTTAGCACTTGCAACGCTGGAATCGGTGCGAGATGTTTTTGGTGCAGAAATACCACACTACTTCCGTAATCTTTATACTGAAAAAGGGAAGAGTGTTGCTCCCGAAGTGCTTCACGCATCTGGTCTCGATGGTCCTAATCCCAAATGTGTAGTTTCCATAAACGGATGTACCGGCGACTGGTTTGGTGGGTGGGACGGACTTAACCGGGGCGATGCAAATAAATTTATCACCTCTGATTTACAAACCGGACGAATGGTTGATGTTATTGAAAGCAAAGAACCCGCAATTATGGTTTGTCACTGGCCGGGGATTTATTACAATGGCGAAAAAGTAGGTTTTAATATTTTTAAGGAAGTCGTAAATCGGCTAAATCAGAAATACGACCACCTTATTTGGATGAAGTTATCTGATATTTCGAGATACTGGGCTGCTAAAGAGCTGACTGTTATCAATGTAAGTAAAAACAGTATTCATTTAAAAGCTCCATTTGCTTCTCCTGATTTCACAATAAAAGTTGATGCAAAAACAAAAAACCCGGGAATAAAAAATGGAATTCCTTTTAATGAAGTTCAAAAGAAAACTGATTTAAAACCTAACACTTTTTACACCAACAAAACAGAAACTATTCTTTGTTTCGATTTAAAAAAAGGTGAAATGGAAATAGAGATTTGAATCCACTCTAAAAAAGATTGAACAAAAAATTACTTCCCCCTTCTTAAATTCACCAAAGTAGCACCGTAACCGTACTCTTTAAAAGATGCGTCCTTAAATTCATATTTTTTAAATTTAGATTTTAGCAAATTGGCAATCTCCTGCTTTAAAATACCTTGCCCAACACCATGGATAAAAACTATCCGTTTAACACCAGCTTGAATTGCTGCCCGCATTTCAGACTCTACTTTATCCATTTGAACACCAAGAATTTCCCGGTTACTCAATCCGTCAGTTTTGTCAAGTAACTCGTTTATATGTACGTCAACTTCAATAATTTCAGGAGTTCTTTTTCGGGGTATTTTTTTAATTTTTGGTTTCGCCTCTTTTTCGCGAATTACCTTTTTAAAATCGTCTTGTGTAAGTTTATCCAATTCTGTTGTAAGAATATCTTTTGTGATTTGTAAAATCCACGCATTTTTTCTGAAAAACTTATTGCTTTGGAAACTCGACTCTTTATGGAATTTCACAGGATTTATCCTGAACACTTTTGTAATCGGCTCATTATATTCTATATCTTTATCCTTAAAGTATAGCAGTTGAAATCCATATTCAGGCAGTTCGATTAAATCGTTTTTAGCCAGACTTTCCAGCGAAATCTTTGAATTTGGCTGTACATTTCCAAACCTGGCTGTTTTAACTCCATCACTTTTTAGATGAAAATAGTGATACATTACGGTGTAATTGCTATCATTTATCAGATACAATTCCATTTCTCCGATTGATGGATTATTCTGTACGGATGGAACAAAACAGAAATAGAAATCGGGTGAGTTCTTCCCGTTGATTATTTCTCCTGCAACTGTTTCAAAAACCGGAGCGTTTACAACTTCGTTCTGCACTTCTGTATTTTCTTCAGGAACAAAACCTGCATTTAATTCGGGGGCACTTACATTTAACAGTTGTACAGTGGGATACGGAATTTCGAAACCATCTTCGTTCTCCACATTAACCATATTTTTGCTTATAAAACTGACTACAACACCACCGCCAACATCATTTAAAAACTTTACTTTATCGCCTACTTTTATCATGCTTTCTATTTTCTGCAAAAGTACAATTTTACTTTTGGCTTCGGGAAACTTCGTGCAACTTTGTGGCAAAACTTATTACTTAAAATTTACAAGAGATTAAAGGGGACTTCTATTAATTCCTTCGCATCAAGATTGTCATAGTTTTTCAGAGACAATTTAAATTTTTGAAACACTATCGGGATAATGTAATAAAATTTAAAGCAGTATATGGAAAACTATGACAACCCTACGGGAACAAGTATAATAAACAATCTGACTTCGCCAAAATATTTTTAAATAGCTACGGCTATTCATAAATATTTGTGGCTTGCATATTATTCATTATACTTGCTTCTTGAAAGAAAGGAATTATTAGAAGTCCCCTAAAAATATTTTAAACTATTTTTGCAAAAATTAAAGACTTCAAATTTGAACTTATATAAGGACATTAAAATAGCTGATTTTACCTACGATTTACCTGAGTCGAGAATTGCAAAATATCCGCTTGCAGAGCGCGACAAGTCGAAATTACTGGTTTGGAAAAATGATACTATTAAGCAAGATAATTTTAATAATTGTGTTGAATATATTCCTAAAAATGCTCAGCTAATTTTTAATAATACGCGCGTAATTCATGCACGCCTGTTTTTCAGAAAGGAGACTGGTGCAAAAATCGAAATATTTTGTTTGGAGCCTGTTGAACCTGCCGATTATGAAATTGCTTTTCAGGAGAAGGAGCACGTGGTTTGGAAGTGCATGGTGGGCAATTCGAAAAAATGGAAAGCGGGAATTTTAAAACGAGAGGTTGAAATTAATGGAAAAAAATTGTAATTCAAGCTGAAAAAAAAGAGCAGGTTGAAAATACATTTTTAATAGAATTTACCTGGAATAAAAAAATCTCGTTTGCCGAAATTATTGAACACACCGGAACATTGCCAATTCCGCCCTATTTAAACCGCGCAACAGAGGAAGCCGACGAGGAGACCTACCAAACTGTTTATGCAAAAATCGACGGGTCGGTGGCTGCACCAACTGCCGGGCTACATTTTACCGATGAAGTTTTTAATCAACTTTCACACAAAAATATTTCCTCTAAAGAGATTACACTTCATGTTGGAGCAGGCACTTTCCAACCTGTAAAATCGGAAACTATTTCGGGACATTCGATGCATCACGAAACGGTAATTATTACTAAAAGTATTATTGAAGGTTTTATTGAAAATCCGGATAGTATTATTGCAGTTGGAACAACTTCGGTACGCTCGTTGGAAAGTTTATACTGGTTAGGTTTGCAACTCGAAAATAACTCATTCAACCCAAACAAACCTGAAGTATTGCAATGGGAACCTTACGAAAACAGAGCTGAAATCAGTACAAAAAAATCGCTTAAGAATATTGTTGATTACCTGAATCAATCAAACCAAACTGCTATTCAATTTTCAACTCAAATTATAATTTTACCGGGTTACATTTTTCAAATTATTGGCGGAATGTTTACTAATTTTCATCAACCGCAAAGCACACTGCTGCTTTTAATTAGCGCATTTCTGGGCGATAACTGGCGAAAAGTTTACGATTTTGCACTTGCTAATAACTTCAGGTTTTTAAGCTATGGCGATAGTAATTTATACTTAAGATAAACGTTGACGAAAAGTACTTCCCGGAATTTTTTCAATACAAGTTCATCTAATTTAATATTTACAAAAACGCAATTTAATACGCTTTTGTGTACACTTCTATTTATTAGTTGTATATTTGTATGAAAAAGAGCAATATAATGCACTACGATAAAATAATTGAAAAGCTAAAGCAGCGGCGTGAAATTTTAGGAATTACACAAGAACATCTTTCTGAATTGGCAGGTATTGGGAAGCGTACACTTAATTTAATTGAGACAGGAAAAGGAAACCCAACTTTAAGTACTTTGTTAAAACTTGCAGAAGTGTTGGGAATGGAGCTTGATTTGAAAGTAAAACAACCAAAATAATAAAATATGCGCAAGGCTCTTGTATTTCGAAACGGTAAAATTGCAGGGACTCTTATTCAGAACAGTCCCGGGAATTATGAATTTATTTATGATGATGTTTGGTTTTCAAATGACAAATTACCTGCAATCAGTCTCACTTTGCCAAAATCTCAGAAAGCATTTCAATCCAATCATTTATTTCCGTTTTTTTTCAATTTGCTTTCAGAAGGTGTAAACAAGGAGTTGCAATGCCGCCAGTTAAAAATAGATGAAGAAGATTATTTTGGATTATTATTAGCCACTGCGTCGAAAGATACGATTGGTGCAATTACAATATCACCCATTGAAACCGTTAAATAATGGAATTACCAAAAATATACAATTGTCCAGGGACACTTTCAAAAGGCTTTGATACGTACAGTACGACCTGCCTGAACAAAGTATTCTTTGGCAAAAAAGTTAGTCATTTCCTTAATTACTACCCGCCGCATTCGAATGACGACGACGATGCTAAGTTTATAGAAAACCGTAAACGGATTTCTGTTTCCGGTGTTCAGGAGAAGTTGTCGTTAATTCTTGACAAGAACAAATTACGCCTGACCAAAGAGGGAGAACAAGGTAATTATATATTAAAACCAATTCCAAGAGACCTTACAAAAGTCAATCAGGTTCCGGCAAATGAACATTTAACCATGCAGATTGCCAGTCAGGTTTATGGGATACAAACTGCCCAAAATGCTTTAATTTTTTTTAAAAATGGTGAGCCGGCTTATATTACAAAAAGATTTGATATAAAAGAGGACGGTTCGAAATGGGGAGTTGAAGATTTTGCTTCTCTCGCAGGCGCTACAGTTGAAAATGCCGGATACGATTTTAAGTATAATTCCAGTTACGAAGAGTTATCTGAATTGATAAGGAAATTTGTACCAACATACATTATTGAGCTGGAAAGGTTTTTTTCGCTTATTGTATTTAATTTCCTGTTTTTAAACGGAGATGCACATTTAAAAAATTTCTCGATAATGGAAACGATAAATGGGGATTACAGATTGAGTCCGGCATACGATTTAATAAATACCCGCATTCATGTTCGTGATACCGATTTTGCATTGGACAAAGGACTTTTTAAAGATGATTTTGAATCGGAACAAATGAAAAACAGAGGTATGATAAGTTTGGCAGATTTTTATGAATTTGCCAGAAGGCTGGGAATAACGAAAAAAAGAAGAGACAAATTACTCGCACCCTTTTTGATAAAACAACCCATAGTTGAAAAACTAATTCATAACTCTTTTCTCGATAATCAAACAAAAAGGGCGTATCTGTTACATTTCCAAACAAGAAGAAATAATTTAAGAAAGCAGTAAATTTTCATCGATATGAAACAAAAAAACAGATTAACACTATTTGCCGCGATTATGCTGGCAATAACAAATTTAACATTTGCACAGCATCAAACTCATCCGAATGTAATTCTTATAATGGCCGACGATCAGGGATACGGCGATTTGGGCATAACCGGAAATCCGCACGTAAAAACTCCGGTAATCGATAAATTCGCCAGCGAAAACATCAGGTTTAATAACTTTTATGTTTCGCCGGTTTGCGCCCCTACCCGCTCCAGTTTAATGACAGGACGTTTTTCGTTACGAACAGGAATAAGAGATACGTACAACGGCGGGGCAACAATGGCAACTACCGAAATTACCATTGCCGAAATGCTAAAACAGGCGGGTTACAAATCGGGCATTTTCGGGAAATGGCACCTCGGCGACAACTATCCATCGCGACCAAATGATCAGGGTTTCGACGAATCGGTTATTCATCTTTCGGGCGGAATGGGACAAGTTGGCGACATAACAACTTATTACAAAAGAGACACAAGTTATTTCGATCCGATACTTTGGCACAACGGTAATACCAAGTTGTACAAAGGATACTGTACCGATATTTTTACGGAGCAAGCAATCCGGTTTATCGAAAGTAATCAGCAAAAACCTTTTTTCTGCTACCTCGCTTTTAATGCACCACACACTCCGTTGCAAGTGCCTGACGAGTATTACCAAATGTATAAAGATATCGATCCGGCTTCGGGGTTCGAAAACGACGACCGCCCGTTTCCTGAAATGACAGAAAAAGATAAGGAGTCGGCAAGACGAGTGTATGCAATGGTTACTAATATTGATGATAATGTGGGGAAACTCCTTCAGAAATTAGATGATTTGAAACTTACCGAAAATACGTTGGTAATTTATATGACCGACAATGGTCCGCAACAATACCGGTACGTTGCCGGAATGCGGGAGAAAAAAGGCAGTGTTTTCAGAGGTGGTGTCCGGATTCCGTTTTTTATGAGGCTGCCATCGCTTTTTAGAGGAGCAAAAGAGATTGAAACCACCGCTGCACACATCGATATTTTACCAACCATTGCAGAAATTTGTAATGTAGATTTGCCACACAACCGGATAATTGATGGTGAAAGCCTTTTGCCACTAATTAAAAATGAGACGACTGATTGGGCAGACAGATCGCTTTTTTTCTACTGGACACGCCGTTATCCTGAATTGTACAATAATATTGCTTTGCAAAAAGGCGAATTCAAACTTGTTGGACATGCTGATTACAACGCAGCAATCGAAAATTTTGAATTGTTCAACATTAATAACGACCCATACGAACAAAACAATATTGTACTGGAAAACATAAGTATTGCCAACGAATTAAAATCTGATCTCGACAGATATTACAACGAACTGATCAACTCAGAAAATCTGATAAATCCGCAACCTGTAATTGTGGGCAGCAAACACGAAAACCCAATAATACTTAACAGAAACGATGCTGGCGGCGAACGTGGAATATGGGCGCAGGAGGAGGTTTATGGCAAGTGGCACGTTAAAATTACCGAGGGAAGATACAATGTAAAGTTTAAATTTATTAAACCAATCGAAACAAAAGGGAGAATGTATCTGGAAACCGGTGCAATTATCAATCAGATAAAAAATGAGAATATTGGTGTTGATATTATTGAGATGAAAAATATCCGGCTCACAAAAATGGAATGCGATTTAATTCCGTTCTATTCAACAAAAGGTAAAAATATTTTCCCGTTTTGGGTTGAACTGGAAAAAGTAGATTAATTGTAATTAACCATTACTACTCAGCAGCGCAACTAAAATATAAACCACTGGTTACTAATGTGTTTTACCTTGATTATTGTTCAACCTATTTTGCACCGGAATATTTTGTATTAGAAGATTATTTCTTTCGATAAACCATCCACCAAACAAAAAAACCGCTAATCAATACTAACAAAACACAGATTCCTGCAAGCGGAACAAACAAAATATAAAATGGTCCGACGAGATTTTCAAATATTCGTCCAGTGTGTATTTCCAAAGCCACATTCCATAACGACATGGGAGATTTGGAACTAATTTCATCTGACATTTTTGGAAAGGATGGCATCCCTTCAAGGGATGCTATCCTTTTTGCGCCACTGTTAAAATCGAACCAAAAAGCAGACTCTTTTCCACTAACCAAACCTGCAACCATATTTGCTGAAATTGGTCGTGCCAATCCTGCCAGGCTAGTTGGCGGTTGCCGTGTAAAAAAGTCATAAACGTCACCCGTATTTGCGTTCCATAAAAACATTCCACTAAACGAGCCAACCAAATAATTCTGTTCGCCCAAAGGTTTTAAAACATTGCAACCCATAATACTAACAGGTGGTTGCGAAGGAGCAGGAATTAACTTTTCTGTTAAAGCTTCATCGGCAAAAAACATTCCTTCCGACGTCGAGAAAATATATCGGTTTGAACTCTCGTTCCAGTCAACCCGGCGTAACTTATCGAACCACGGATTTGGGCTGTCGAGATGAGTAAATGGAATGATACCCACTTTTTTATCTGCGATAGGAATTAAAAGTGGCGGTCGCAAAAATATTCCGGCGGTGGTGTTTATTATCAAAAACAGAACAAAAATATAACCTACAACATTGTGCCAGCGAAGGTTTTTCTTTTTAAATCCAACTGCCGAAGTAACTTTCTTTTTTCTCTTTTTTCTACGTCTGATTAGTTTAGGAAATAAAAAATGAATTAATCCGGAGACCGATAGAAAGATGGTTACAAATCCTAATAAATCATCCAGCAGTTTTCCCGGCATTCCAAACAACTCGCCACTGTGCAGCTCCCACAAAGTATTAAACACACCTGTTTCACGAACATAACCAACAGGTTCAGGCAGTTTAATTTCCGTGAAATTATTACCATCTAAACTTGTCAACAAATAGTTACGAGTTAAAACCAGCAACTCATCACCTTTAATTCCAAGGTCTGCAATTCTATCTTTTTTAACAGGCAGGTTTACTTTTTGCCACTCCCCTATTTTTGCAGGTCGTTTGTACAATCCTAACTGTGTGCCGGCAAACAGTGTATCACCAAATTTTATAATCGAATAAATCTTTCGGTTATCAATTCCAGTTGGAAACCCTTCGTTAAAATCAGTAAAACTTTTTAGATTATCATTGGTTTCCCAAATACCAATATTTCCGTAAATTAATTTTGAATCATCGTCAATATCAACCGAACCACGAACTGCTGCACGGTTCCAATTATTATAAGTATAATTTGATGGTAATAATTTTAGCGAAACATCGACAGGAGAAAAAAACTGGCGATGGTTAAGTACAATTCCTGAAACGGCAAATAAAATGGCAAATAGTGCAATTACAATTGCCGGCCATTTATGAAGTTTTTTAAATATCTTAATCACTCTGGTTCTGCTCATTACAAACAATAAAATGAGGTTGTACAAAAATAACTTTTAAACAACCTCATCAATTTTAAATGGGTTCAAATATACTATTTTCTATTTTATAAATGCCGGAGTAACCGAAAGCATAACATAAGCCCAATGTTGCCCAACAGAACTATCGCCGCCTTTTAATATCTCCATTGATTCGGAGGCAAACAATGTTGAATAACCTACAATAATTTTAGCCATGGGTTTTACTGCCCACGAAGCAGACAAATCTAACTCTGTTCCGAGATAACTATCAGCACCATCGGCAATTTCGGCGGCTGCACCAAAATAATGAATATGGGCGTTCAAACCTATTTTGTTTTTGACGTATTTATATTTAAGATAAACATCGTGCAACCCAACCGATCCGATGTGATTACCCACATAAAAATAGTCCATAAAACCATTGAATTTATGATTTGTACCATAGAAAGGAGTGAATGATTTTAGCTTTTCTGTCTCGTTGTAAGCAGTACCCGAAAGGTGTTCGAAACCTAGTGTAAAACCTGCTATTATAGATGCTTCAACTAAAAAATTAATGGCACTAATATCTTTACCCGACGAGTGAGTTCCCGTTTGGTAGTAAAAATTAGAAGCCAACTTTACGGGTTTTAGAGCAATTGTAAAATGTCCTCCCATTGTTTGGCTGTATTTATTAACCTGCTCGTTGTCTTCCATAACCGGAACTCCGTTATTTAACACCAATAAACTTAAAGAGCTATTTTCCCATTTATTGTTAAACCAAATATATTGCATGTCTTTATACGCATCCGGGCCATCATAAATATTGTCTGTAATATTTCCGTTTTCGTGATGAGCAATACCCAAATGTATCTTCACATCTTTTTCGTATTTCAATAATGCCAAATCGTGCGAACGAGCTTGTTGTGCCCAGCCAACATTACCAAAAATCCGGTGGTCGTCGTAAACCAATTCCTGCCGTCCGGCTTTTAGCGAAAAATCGGTTGTAAAAAAAACTTCAGCCCACGCCTCGTGAATCGATGTTGCAAAATCTTCGTTACCAACCAACTGCTTTTGGTTTCCCCAGCGGCGAACATCTTGTAAAACCAACTTTGTTTTTATGCTTTCGGTATTAAAAATAAAGTTTAAACGCGAACGCTGTGTTGTAATTGTTGCTGCATTCTGGTTTTCACTTGCCAAAGTCTTATATCCTCTGTTTATTTCGGTACGCGGCCTGAACTCTCCTGTTAACGAGAACTGTGCTATTACAAATTCAGAGGTAAACATTCCGACTACCAATAAACTTATCGTTAATAAATTTTTCATTTTTGTATTTTTATTTTTCAACAGTAACATCATAAGTTTTTTCTCTTTCTTCTGCCTCTTTCATCCACCCGGGCAATACATCTTTCAGGAAATCTTTTTTATCTGAGTTTAACTTATCCATATCTAACCCAATAAATTTTTGGGCTTTTGCTTTTGTTGAAATATCAGGATAAGGCACCTCTTCGTTAAAACCTAATTCGGCAAACAAACGAGCCAGCTTCAACCTTGTTTCCTGTACAATTGTAATTCCCGAAGAAAGAATCCTGCCAGATTCAATGGGCGAGTGAAACGAACCTCCATGACTTGCTGCAACATAATCCCAACGCCACTGCGAATGTCGTATTCCCATCAAAATATCTTTCATTTGTGTTTCCGTAGCTCCAAGTTCCCATGCTTTTTTTGCTTCAACATGCGCACGAACTATCAAAATCTCCAATTGATCGCGGTTTTCAAGTATTTTATCCTGCCGTTCATAAACATTTTCCATCAGCGTTTTACTCTCTTCGCGGTGGCAAACCTGGCAAGAGTTAGCAATATTGTTTAAAGGCGACTGCATTTTATGGTCTGTAAATTTTTGTCCCCCCTCACTTTTATATGGCATGTGGCAGTCGGCACACGAAACTCCGCGCTGTGCATGAATTCCTGTTAGATACATTTCGTAACCGGGATGCTGTGTTTTTAACATCGGGGCTTTACTAACAGAGTGAGTCCAGTCTTTAAATTCTATCTCATCGTAATACTCTTCCATTCCCTCAACTGTAAGTCCGTTATCCCACGGAAAGGTTAAATAATTAGCACCTTCTGCAACGGTTTTATCAAAATAATATTCAACATGGCATTGTGCGCAAACCAAACTACGCATCTCCTGATGACTGGCTTTTGTTATGTCTTTACCATTTCTTTCGAATGCTTCCACCAAGGCGGGGCGCGTTATTGTAAGGTTCATTGTTTCAGGGTCGTGACAATCGCCGCAACCAATTGGGTTTACAACTTCGGATACTAAGCCTGCCCACTTTCCGGTATAAAATTGAGCAACCCCTTTTTCGTTCATCAAACGCGGAACATCCGGACTTTTACATGTCATACATGTTGCCGGCATCGGACCATCAGTTTTTGATTTTGGACTACCGGTTCTCAAAGTTTTCTGAACATCGCTTATTGCATAATAATGCCCCCGCCCCTGATTATAATCTTTTGCAAAACCGTATCCTGCCCATAGCACAACAAGTCGCGGGTCAACTTCTAACATGTCAATCATCGCATTTCCGTTATACTTGCTTTTAAAAGATGTATCGGCAGTTCCGTAATACGACTGAAACTCGCGGGGATAATTCTCTCCCCACACTTCATTTCTTGGCTCGAAAGCACCAATTTTATTTTTCGGAACATTAACATATGCAGCTTCTGCACGTCGCTCCACAATCGATGAGGCGAGAATACCAAGAATGAACACAACAACCACAGTTGCTAAAAATAGAATCCATGCTAACCATGGACGTTTTTCGGTAATTTTTAAATTTGAACTCATTTGTAAGTAGTATTATTTGTTATTAATATATTTCTTTATCCACAACGGAACAGGACTTTCGGGAAGCGGAACCCGCGCATTGGGAACACTCGATAAACTATTAACCCGGCCATGCGGAACTTCACGATGACACTCCCAGCATTTCCTATCTTCGCGGTGTGCCTGGTGAGCCTCAACATTCGACAAAAGTTGCGGGTTGGTAAGTAGTTTAGAATGACAGCGAATACAATTATTATGAACCACTTCGGAACCTTCTTTACGAATAAAAATTACCTGAGGCTCTTTTCTAAGTGTAAAAATTGTTGCATGCCTCATTCCATCCTTTGCCTTAAAATAATATTTGTTAAACACATTATTATGAGGAACATGACAGTCGTTACAATTTGCCGCTTCGCGATGAGAACTATGATTCCACGTTGCAAATTGAGGAGCCATAATATGACAATTCATACATGTTTTAGGATTATCGGAAAGATAAGAATATGCTTTTGAAACGTATAGAAGAAACAATACAACACCCAAAAATATACTTGAAATTACCATTACGGGAAGTCTCCATTTCGCAGGAGGAAGTAGTTTTCGTAACATAGTTTGAAATCGGTTTTAATTACACAATAAATATTGAGTTATTTATACCATAAAAATGTAACAGATGTTACAATACAAGTAGAATGATTTTTGTGAATCATCTATTTATATTGAAAATAAATAATAATGTAAAAAATGCTTCTTGAAAGAAAATAAATAATGAAGTTATAACTACACAATACTATTTTTGAGTCATCTCCGAAAAGTAAAAAAACAGAAACTTAGTCATCTGATGACTTTTCATGGTAGGTTCGCAGATATTCATTTAAAAGAATAATTAATTTAATTGGGAAATTTGGTTTCGATATATCTACAATTTAAAAATAACTACTATTTTTACGAATAAGACTATTTAATTTATCTGAACTCTTTTCATAAAAAAAAAAACATGGCATTTGAAATATCTGTTTTCCTGAAAAATAAAATAACTCATTTCGAAGTTATTACAAATGTTTTGAAGGATGAGAAAATTAATATTCGGTCGATGACACTTATGAATATTTATCAGGGCTGGGGTGTAGTTAAACTTTTGGTCGATCAACCGGAAAAAGCATACAAGATACTTTCCGACCAAGAAAATTCTGTTTCGTTACGCGAAGTAATTGCACTTGAAATGAAAGATGAATCCGGGGGATTGGATGAGTTACTTATTGAAATTGCCCGTGCCGGAATTCATATTGAAAGTGCATACAGTCGCCTTATTTCGGAAACTAAAATGGCAATTTTAATTTTAGAAGTACCAGATGTTTTAGAAGCAACAAGAAGACTTGAAGTTAGTGGAGTAAAAGTTCTGGATGATAAAGTTGTTTACGGCAGGTAAAAATTATTTCTTTGCCAGAGCAAGTGTTAATATAAATAGAATAGTAATCCTAAGTTTTACATAAAATTATTTAAATGATTTGGAATAAAGTGATTGAGTGTGCCTCGCGCGAGGATATGTCAACAATTCAATCAGAAAGATTAGCAAAAACGGTAGAAAGAGTATATCATAACATACCAAGTTACCGAGCAAAAATGCAGGAGAAAGGGCTGGTTCCGGCCGATATAAAAAGTATTGATGACATTTCGAAATTGCCCTTTACCGAAAAAAGCGATTTGCGCGACAACTACCCGTTTGGAATGTTTACCGTTCCGATGAGCGAAATTGTCAGAGTTCATGCAAGTTCGGGAACAACCGGCAAACCAACGGTTGTTGGCTACACCCGCAACGACTTGAATATGTGGGCAGAAGTTGTAACCCGCACACTTTGCATGGCAGGTGTTCATCAAAACGATATTGTACAGGTTGCGTACGGTTACGGGCTGTTTACCGGAGGTTTGGGAATGCACTACGGAACAGAAAACCTCGGCGCAACGGTAATTCCAATTTCAGGAGGAAATACTCAGAAACAGTTACAACTGATGCAGGATTTTGGGACAACAGTAATTGCCTGCACTCCTTCGTATGCACTATTTTTGGCCGAAGTGATGAAAGAAAAAGGTATCGATCCGGAATCGTTAAATTTAAAAGTTGGAATATTTGGAGCCGAACCATGGAGCGAAAATATGCGCAAAGAGATTGAATCGAAACTAAAAATTAAAGCGATTGATATTTACGGGTTAAGCGAAATTGTTGGTCCGGGAGTATCTTGCGAATGTGAAGAACAAGCGGGAATGCACATAAACGAAGACCACTTTATTCCCGAAATTATTCACCCCGAAACTCTGGAGCCTGTACCACACGGAGAAATTGGAGAGTTAGTTTTTACAACAGTTACAAAAGAGGGAATTCCAATAATCAGATATCGTACACGCGATTTAACCCGCCTGATTTACGACAAATGCACCTGTGGCAGAACATTGGTACGCATGGAAAAATGTATGGGACGCAGTGATGATATGCTTATTATAAGAGGAGTAAATGTTTTCCCATCGCAAATAGAAAGTGTATTGCTCGAAATGAGCGAAACAGAACCACACTATCTGTTAATTGTTGAGCGCGAAGGAACACTCGATATTTTAGAAGTTATGGTCGAAGTTCAGGAACAATTCTTTTCCGACGAAATTCGCGTACTGGAAGCTCTTAAAAAGAAGATAACGCAAAATATCCAGAATACACTTGGCATTTCGGTAAACGTTAAACTTGTTGAACCTAAGACAATTGAGCGCACTGCCGGCAAATCTAAAAGAGTAATTGATAATCGTAAAATCTAAAAAAAATGATAACAAAACAAGTTTCTATTTTTCTGGAAAACAAATCGGGACGACTAAACGAAGTGATAAATATTCTTGGAGAAGCTAAAATAAATATCTCGGCATTTACAATCGCCGACACTTCCGATTTCGGAATTTTAAGGCTGATTGTTTCTAACCCCGAAAAAACCATCGACATACTTAAACAAAATCAGTTTTCGGCACAAACTACCGATGTGGTTTTAGTGAAAACAGCAAATGAACCCGGCGCATTGGTTAATTTAATCGGACTCCTAAATTCTGAAGGAATTTTCATAGAATATATGTATGCATTTAGCATGAACAAAAATGAGGCAGTTACTGTAATCCGTCCGGTTGACATTGTTAAATGCATGGATATTCTACAAAATCATGAAAACAGTTTAAAGTTGACTAATGAACTTTAAGTAATAAATTTCAGGAAAACCAACAGTTTCCATATTTAAGAACCATAGAATTTATATCTTTGGATTCTCAAAAAAAAAATTGAATGAAGCGTATTGCAATACAAGGAATAGCCGGCTCTTTTCATGAAGATGCGGCACATAATTATTTTAAAGAAGAGATAGAAATTGTTGAATGTAAAACCTTTACAACAGTTTGCGAACTTATCGACAACGATGATGTTGACATTGCAGTGATGGCCATAGAAAATTCAATTGCAGGAAGTTTATTAAAAAACTATCAACTTATCCGTGATTATCATTTACGAATTATTGGAGAAATTTATCTACATATTCAAATGAATTTATTGGTAGTACCGGGTGTTAAACCGAAAGATATTGTCGATATTTATTCGCATCCAATTGCTCTTCAGCAGAGTATGGAATATATTGAGAAATATTTTCCAAATGCCAAACTGCACGAATCTATGGACACAGCCGCTTCTTCGAAATATATTACTGACGAAAAAATGAATGATGCAGCCGCAATCGGTAATTTACGGTCAGCAGAATTATATGGGCTCAATATTTTGGAAACCGGAATTGAAACTAACAAAAAGAATTACACACGGTTTCTAATTCTATCTAAACACGGAAATCCCACGAAAGGAACTAACAAAGCGTCGGTATGTTTCGAGGTAGGTCATTTTCATGGAGCGCTGGCAAAAGTGCTTAATACATTCGCAGAGAATAAAATCAACCTCACAAAAATACAGTCGGTTCCTAAAATTGGGAAACCCAACGAATATACATTCCATGTAGATATTGAGTGGGATAAATCTGAAAATTACGACAATGCAATTCATCAGGTTTTAAAGAGCGCGTCAAGTCTTTCTATATTAGGAGAATACACGCGTGGCGAAATAGGAATTCATAATCAATAACAAAATATATATAATATGAGTAAAATAGCAATTTTTTATGGCCCGCTTGGTGGTGCGGTAAACCGCGTAGCTGATAAAATCAAAGATATTATTGGCGATGATAAAGTAGAAATGGTAGCTGTTAAAGATGCCACAGTTACAGATTTAGAGAAATTTGATAAAATAATTTTTGGCGCTTCAACCGTTGGGAATGATACCTGGGATTCAGAATTTTCCAATAACGACTGGGCTAAGTTTTTACCCGAAATCGAAAAAACAGATTTTGCTGCAAAAAAAGTAGCTATTTTTGGTTTGGGCGACCATGTTACATATTCGCATGGTTTTGTTGACCACATTGGTTTAGTTGGGAAAAAGCTGATGGCAAACGGAGCAGTATTAATAGGACCGGTAAGTACTGATGGCTACGAATTCGACGAATCGGAAGCTGTTATTGATGGAATGTTTATCGGCTTGCCAATAGACGAAGATTTCGAACCCGAATTAACCGACGAAAGAGTAGCCGGCTGGATGGAAATACTAAAACCTGATTTCGGATTTTAATAGATCAGGCAAAATAAAACAATAGTACGTCATGCTGAATTTATTTCAGCATCTTGTAAATCTAAATAGATTCCGAATTGTGCAATTGACGAACGGAATGACGTTCTCAAATGTTAAGTATTTATTCAAAATCCTTGTATTCGAAATTAGAAACTTTGAACGAAGCACTTTAAACTTGAAACTTTGAACGAACATAAATGAACAACTCACCCTTTGATAAAACTGTTGTCGATTCAAAAATTGCACATCTTAGAATTCCTGATATTGGCAAAGCATCTATTCGCGAAATAGTTGCATTGGTTAATCTTGTTGAGGAAGAGACAGGAATGAAATATATTCGAATGGAGATGGGAATTCCCGGGCTGCCTCCTTCGCAAATTGGTGTCGATGCTGAAATTGAAGCTCTAAAAAAAGGAGTTGCGGCAATCTACCCAATGGTTGATGGAATAAAACCACTCAAGGAAGAGGGTTCAAAATTCATTAAAAATTTTCTTGACATTGATTTGTCAGCAAATGGATGTATTGCCACAGTTGGCTCTATGCAAGGAACTTATGCAGCTTTTATGGCTGCCGGAAATGTTGATAAGAAAAAAGACACAACACTTTTTATCGACCCCGGATTTCCGGTTCAAAAGCAACAAATGATGGTGCTTGGATTGAAATATGCAACCTTTGATGTTTTTAATTTCAGAGGCGAAAAGTTGCGATTAAAACTGGAACAGATTCTCTCGAAAGGAAATATAAATTCCATAATTTATTCAAATCCAAACAACCCGGCGTGGATATGTTTTAGCGATGAAGAATTAAAAATTATAGGAGAACTTGCAACAAAATACGATATAATTGTAATGGAAGATTTGGCATATTTTGGCATGGATTTCAGAAACGATTTATCGAAACCGGGAGAGGCACCGTTTCAACCAACAGTTGCAAAATACACCGATAATTATATACTGTTTATCTCCAGTTCAAAAATATTCTCGTATGCAGGGCAGCGTTGCGGTTTAATGGCAATTTCAGACAAGTTATACGAGCGAGATTACCCTAATTTACAAGAGCGGTTTAAAGGGACAACATTTGGAGCGACAATAACTTTACGGCTACTTTATTCTATCTCTTCAGGCACGAGCCACTCGGCACAGTGGGCACTTGCAGCAATGCTTAAAGCTGCCAACGAGGGCACATTTAATTTCGTTGAAGGCGTAAAAGAGTATGGCGAAAAAGCAAAAATTATGAAAGAGCTTTTCCTGAAAAACGGGTTTAGTATCGTTTATAAGAAAGATTTGGACAAACCTATTGCCGATGGGTTTTACTTTACTATTTCGTATCCAAAAATGACAGGAAACCAATTAGTAGAAAACCTACTCTATTACGGAATAAGTGCCATTGCATTAGATAATACCGGTAGTTACGAAGAGGGAATAAGAGCGTGTGTTTCGTTTGTAAAGCGCCAACAATTTGGAGAACTTGAAGAGCGTTTAAAATTGTTCAACGAAAACTTTTCTAACTAATAAAAGTAATGGATCGGAATAAAATAATCTCGCGATATCAACTCACTCTTGATTTAATACAATCTCTCGATTTAAAAAATAAATCTGTTGAATTAAAAAAGGGAGATTATTTTATTGAATATGGCGAAAAAGCAAAAAAAATAGGAATCCTGACTGAAGGCTTTTTATACGCCACTTATCTTTCTGATAGTGGTACCGAATGGATATCGCGATTCTTTTTTCCGCCTAACAACTTTATTGTAAGTAACCATAAAGGTTTTTATAGTCGTAAAAATTCAACCGAATCTATCCGTGCTTTCGAAGATTCAAAGCTCATCTATATCGAAAAAGATGAGTTTAAAACCTTATTAGACAACCATCCAAAATTTGAAAGAACTGTACGAATACTAGCCGAAGAGAGTTATATTCAGGCAATGGAACGTATTCACTCCTTTCAATCGTTAAATGCAGAACAACGAATCAGAAAGTTCTTACGAGAGTACCCCGAGCTTGCCCAAAAACTTCAACGACAACACATTGCATCTTATCTTGGTATCCACCGAAATATACTTACGCGAATACTTTATAAATTATGATAACGCAACAATAGTTGCATACATTTCATAACGTAAAAAATAGTTTTGTTACCAGAGTTCAAACTCTATTTTTTTGATGTGATAAAATTAGAATCTGAAAGTAAATTACCCGTTTATTTTATAGATTTTAAGCGTTATGAAAAATTATTTCAGAACGTGATTTTTATGATGTTTTTATTGTAAATTAGGGTTTAAATTTAGCAAAAAATTACTCAAAAATGGCAAAAGTACAAGGAGCAGTTGTAGTAAATATAGAGGAGTGCAAAGGGTGTGGACTGTGTGTTGTAGCCTGTCCGCACGATGTATTACAACTTAATAAAGAGGTGAATAGCAAAGGATATCATTATTCGTATATGGCAAATCCGAATGCGTGTGTTGGCTGTGCCCATTGCGGGGTTGTTTGTCCGGATACCTGTATTACAGTTTACAGAGCAAAGGTTTAAAATTGAAAGAAAAATAAGGAATAAGAAATCTAAAAGTGAAAGTAGAGACATCAACTCAACAAGAGACAAAAAACTTTATCATTTATCATTTCTTATTGGATGTTTTAGGTTAAAAAGGAGAATATTAGAACTAAACAATATGGGAGAATTAAAATTGATGAAGGGAAATGAGGTGCTGGCAGAAGCGGCTATTCGCTGCGGCTGCGATGGCTATTTTGGCTATCCCATCACACCTCAGTCTGAGGTAATGGAAACGTTAATGGCTCGTCAGCCATGGAACGAAACCGGAATGGTGGTACTGCAAGCCGAAAGTGAAGTAGCTTCTATTAATATGGTTTACGGAGGTGCAGGTGCAGGCAAAAAAGTAATGACATCATCTTCAAGCCCCGGAATCAGTTTAATGGCCGAGGGAATTTCTTATATCGCAGGTTCAGAATTGCCTTGTCTGATTGTTAATGTTCAGCGCGGTGGTCCGGGACTGGGAACTATTCAACCATCACAAGCCGACTATTTTCAGGCTGTAAAAGGAGGAGGACATGGCGACTATAAACTTATTGTTTTAGCTCCGGCATCGGTTCAGGAGATGAATGATTTTGTTGATTTAAGTTTCGAACTGGCTTTTAAATACCGAAACCCCGCAATGATTTTAACCGACGGTGCTTTGGGGCAAATGATGGAAAAAGTTGAACTTGCCGATTTCAAACCTCGCTGGACAGATGAAGAGATTGAGGAAAAATCGGGAAGCTGGGCAACCACAGGAAAACCATCGTCTCGGAAAAAGAATATTGTAACCTCACTCGAAATGGATTCCAATATAATGGAAGCTAATAATCATCGCTTTCAGGAGAAATATAAAAAGATGGAAGAGGATGAAGTGAGATACGAATTATTTCATTGCGACGATGCAGACTTTATCATTGTAGCTTACGGAAGTTCTTCGAGGATTTGCCAAAAATCGGTAGAAATTGCCCGTTCAAAAGGTTTAAAAGTTGGACTACTCAGACCAATTACACTTTTCCCTTTTCCAAATAAAATTATTGCAGAACTGGCTCGCAAGGCAAAAGGATTTTTGTCGGTGGAGATGAGTTCAGGGCAAATGGTAGAAGATATAAAACTTGCTGTTTACGAGGCAGGAAGAAATACGAGAGTGAATCATTTCGGGAGAACAGGTGGAATTATCCATACCCCGGAAGAAGTTGTTGAAGCTTTAGAAGATAAATTTTCATGGGAATTAAATTATGGAGTTAAAAGATCTTATTAAACCCGAAAACCTTGTTTACGGTAAAACAAAAATTTTAGAGGACGAACCAATGCACTACTGTCCGGGCTGTTCGCACGGAGTAGTTCATAAATTATTAGCCGAACTGATTGGCGAAATGGGACTTCAGGAGAAAACCATTGGAATAGCACCAGTTGGTTGTGCTGTATTTGCATATAAATATCTCGATATCGACTGGCAGGAAGCTGCCCACGGAAGAGCACCGGCTGTTGCAACTGCTCTAATTCGCCTAAAGCCCGATAATTTCGTGTTTACATATCAGGGCGATGGAGATTTAGCTTCAATCGGAGCAGCAGAAATTATGCATGCATGTAACCGCGGTGAAAATATTCTGGTAATATTTATAAACAATGGAATTTACGGAATGACCGGAGGACAAATGGCACCAACAACCATTGAAGGAATGGTTACCTCCACAACTCCTGGTGGCAGAAACGTTGATTTAAACGGGTATCCGATGAAAATCACAAACCTGATTGCACAGTTACCGGGAACATCGTACGTTACGCGCCAGGCAGTACATACAGCATCGGCAGCACGCAAATGCAAACGTTCAATAAAAAAAGCAATAGAAAATGTACTTGATAAAAAAGGAACTTCGTTTGTTGAGGTAGTTTCTACATGCAACTCGGGCTGGAAAATGACACCGGTGGGAGCAAACACATGGATGGAAGATAATATGATTCCATATTATCCTCTTGGCGATTTGAAAGATAGTGTAAAAGGTGAAAACAGTTCGGAAAATTAAATTACGCAAGTTATGACTGAAGAGATGATAATTGCAGGTTTTGGCGGTCAGGGAGTACTTTCGATGGGAAAGATTCTGGCTTACTCGGGAATTATGGAAGACAAAGAGGTAACCTGGTTTCCATCGTACGGACCAGAAATGCGCGGTGGAACAGCCAACGTTACGGTAATTATTAGCGATACCCGAATTAGTTCGCCAATTTTACAGCAGTTCGACACAGCTATTATACTAAATCAACAAAGTATGGATAAGTTTGAAAAGTCGGTAAAACCGGGCGGTACACTTTTATACGATCCAAATGGTGTGCTAACACCTCCAAGTCGCAACGACATAAATATCTATAAAGTTGAAGGTACAAAAACAGCTATCGAAATGGGAAATCCGAAAGTGTTTAATATGATTGTTTTTGGAAGTTACCTAAAGGTGCGACCAATTTTATCGCTGGATAATGTTGAAAAAGGATTGGAGAAATCGCTACCCGAACGTTACCATAAACTCATTCCGCTAAATTTAGAAGCAATTAAAAAAGGGCAGGCAATTGTGGAAACTGTGCAAGAAGTTTAAAAAACTAATTCTATTACATTATATTGAAAGCCTCCTCTTTTTTGAGGGAGCTTTTTTTAATGCCGAAATTGAGTTGTATGAAATTATTAGTTCGATATTAATATCCCGCCGCCTGTCCGTCTTTTCGTGATTCTGAAGCGCCATAATACACCTTATTTACATCGTCCCAAAGAATCGCCTGATAACCTCCATAAATACCTTTTGCATAGCCAATTTTATGACCTTTGCTCATTAACTCCCTAATTGTTTGATATGAAAAACCACTCTCCAAAGAGACATTACCACCGTCTTTCATTTTTTCGCCAGTGGGTTGACTGGATCCGGAATGACTAATTCGAGGTGCATCGCCAGCCTCTTGCAAGTTCATTCCAAAGTCAATAATATTACAAACAATTTGCGTATGACCTTGCGGCTGCATAGCTCCCCCCATCAAACCAAAACTTATAAATGGTTTGCCATCTTTTGTAATAAATGCCGGAATAATAGTATGAAAAGGTCTTTTATGAGGTTCGTAAACATTCATGTGTCCCTCTTCCAACGCAAAAAGCTCACCACGATCCTGCAAAATAAAACCCAGTTTTCCGGGTGTCATTCCCGACCCCATTCCACGATAATTGCTTTGAATCAAGGAAACCATATTCCCATCTTTATCAGCAGTAGTCAGGTAAATAGTGTTGCCCTGCTCCAATTCTCCTGCAGGATATGAACGAGCGGCACGATTTATATTAATCAATTCCGCACGCTGTTTTCCATACTCTTTAGAGATTAATTCTTCGATGGGTAAATCATTAAAATCCATATCGGAGTAGTATTTTGCCCGATCTTCGAACGCAAGTTTTTTAGCCTCAATAAATAGATGCATATATTCTGCTGACCCAAATCCCATGCTTGCAATATCATAGTTTTCCAGAATATTCAGCATCTGTAAAACTGCCGTTCCCTGTCCGTTTGGAGGTAATTCCCACACATCATAACCACGGTAGTTTGTCGAAATCGGTTCCACCCATTCCGAGTTATGATCTTCAAAATCTTTCATACTTAAAAACCCACCCTGCTCTTTTATGTAGCTTACAATTTTTTCAGCAATTTCTCCTTTATAAAAAACATCTCTTCCTTCTTTTGCAATCAATTCAAGTGTATTAGCCAAATATGGATTTTTAAATACTTCTCCCTTTTTAGGTGCTTCCCCGCCAGGCATAAAAATCTCCCCGAAGCCTGGAAATCGTTTTAAAACTCTGGCACTACTACCCCAGTAATATGCAATTAATTCAGTCAGCGGAAATCCATTGTTTGCATAATTAATTGCCGGAGTTAAAATTTCACTCATTGGCAATTTCCCAAACTTATCGTGTAGTTCGAACCAGCCATCAACACAACCCGGCACCGAAACCGGAAGTGGACCCAAAGACGGAATCTTCTTAAATTCATTCTCCTTAAAATAGTCGAGCGTTAAATCGTATGGCGAACGACCACTGGCATTCAAACCATAAAGTTTTTGTGTTTTAGCATCCCACACAATTGCAAATAAATCGCCACCCATTCCATTGCCGGTGGGCTCAACCAAACCTAAAACAGCATTAGCAGCAATGGCTGCATCAATGGCATTTCCACCCTGTTTTAAAATGTCTAACGCTGCCTGTGTGGCAAGTGGCTGGCTGGTACACGCCATACCATTTTGTGCAATAATTTCGCTTCGTGTAGCAAAATTAAACCCCGTTACACGATCTTGTGCATGTACACTTAAAGAAAAAAATGCAACAGAAATTATCAGTATAATTCGTTTCATATCTACTATTATTTGCATAATTATTCAACTTTTTGCAGTTTAAAAATAATAAAATTCTTCTTGTACGTTAGCTAAACTCATTTAATCTTTAGGTAACTTTGTTGTAAATATTTATAAAACAACCACAAAAATGTAATTGAGCATTATAAAGTAAACTAAGCAAAATAAATGGAACGATTCTTATCACAGGCAGCAAAATATATTTACGAAAAACATTCTAACGAACTACATAAAATATGTGTGGTTTTTCCAAATCGCAGGTCAGGTGTATTTTTCACTTCATACTTACAAAAAGAAATTTCGGGATCTGTTCTTGCTCCCGCAACAACAACAATTAGCGAGCTAATTTCAGGATATTCCAATTTGTTTCAGGGCGAAAAGCTACAGCTTATTTCTATTTTATTTGAAGTTTTTAAAAAGCACACACAAACCACTGAGACTTTTGATGAATTCTATTTCTGGGGAGAAATACTGCTTGCAGATTTTAACGACATCGACCGTTATTTAGTGAATGCAAAAGATATTTTCACAAATATTTCGGATATAAAAGAGATTGAATATATTTTTGATTATTTAACCAACGAGCAAAAAGAGGCGTTGGAGCATTTTTGGGGAAGCGTTGCTGTTTCGGGCCGAAAAGAGTTTCAGGAAAAACATCTTGCAATCTGGAAAAAATTATATCCAATCTATTCTGAATTCAAAAAAATATTAACAGAAAAAAATATTGCTTTTGGTGGAATGATCGACCGCAAAGTAGTTGAAAACCTTAAAGAAAAAGATTTTAATTTCGACTTTAATAAATACTATTTCGTTGGACTAAACGCGTTAAACAGTTGCGAACAGAAATTTTTTACACATTTAAGTCGTCAGAAAAAAGCGGAGTTTTTATGGGATTTCGACAAAGCATATTTACACGATAAAAAAAATGAGGCCGGGCGTTTTATGCGCGAAAATCTAAAGAGATTTCCACCACCCTTCGATTTTATTTTTGATTCGGAAATATTAGACAGAAATAAAAATATTAAAATAGCTGCTGTCTCCTCAACTTATGGGCAGTCGCAACAAATTCCCAAATTTTTATTAGAGACCAAATCCGATTTCTCAAAACAATTTGATAATACTGCAATCGTTCTTGCCGACGAATCGTTGCTATTTTCATCGTTGGGTGCAATTCCCGATGACATCGGAACTGTAAATATTACAATGGGATATCCCGTAAAAAACTCGATGATTTATGGTTTTTTGATGCTGTTGGTAAATTTGCTTAGAAATAAAAAGACAGATAAAAAACGTGGTATCATTGCGTATCATCGTTATGTAACCGATATTTTAAACCACCAACTTTTAAGAAACTGGGAAACAGAAAAAGGAAAAGAATTTATTGAAGATGTACGACTGCGAAACAGAATAACCATTGAATTAGATGAAATAAATTTCACACAATTTCATAAAACCATGTTTTCGCTGCCCGGCGATGTGGAAAATTATAGTCGATATTTTTTAGAAGTTTTAGACGTAGTTTATAATAAATTAAACAGCACTGAAACTAATAATAAAATGTTATTGGAAATTATCTACTCAATTTATCAGGCAATCGAGAAATTGGAATCGGTGATAAAAAATGTTACAAACGAACAAAACAGGGAGATTAGCGAAGCTGTTTATTTCAGGCTCTTTTCGCAATATCTGGGAAAAGTTTCGGTTGCATTCGAAGGAGAACCTTTAAGCGGAATTCAAGTAATGGGAATTTTGGAAACCCGCTGTCTCGACTTTAAAAACATTATTATACTTGGGCTGAACGAAAACAAATGGCCACGAACTTATACTGCCCCATCGTTTATTCCTTTCAACATCAGAAAAGGTTTCGGACTGCCCGGAATTGACGAACAAGATGCAATGTACTCGTACTATTTTTACCGATTGATTCAGCGGGCTAAAAATGTTACAGCAACTTACAGCGTTGTAAAAGAAGGAATTAGCACAGGTGAATTAAGCCGGTACGGTTATCAACTTCAGTACGATTCGGCACACCAGCCAAAATTAGTAAACCTCGATTTTTCGTTTTCAAACGACCCGAATAAACCCATTGAAATTGAGAGTTCCCGGCAGATTTCGAATATATTATTAAACAAAAATACGTACGAACATCCTCTTTCGCCAAGTGCAATAAATACTTATTTACAGTGCAGTTTGCGTTTCTACTTCCGGTATGTAGTTGGTTTACCCGAGCCCGACGAAGTGAAAGAGGAGATTGACGCAATTGTTTTCGGAAATATTTTTCATGATACAATTGAAGCTATTTACAAACCGTTTGTGGGAAAGGTTTTAAATGAGTCTGACCTTGATAAAATAAAAGATAACCGTATTTTTATTGAAAATGAGATACGCAAACAAATTGCTCACCACTATTTTAAAGAGAAAAAAAGTGGTAGAAAACCTGTGATTCTCGAAGGTAAAACTTTGCTGGTTTATGAAAATATTAAGACCTATCTGAATCAGCTTTTAACAATAGACAAAGATATTACACCATTTACAATGGTTAGTTTGGAACATGAATATCACACCACTTTCGATATAGATTTAAACGGGAATCAAACAACAATTAATATAGGTGGAAAAATAGACCGGGTTGACCGTGTTAATGGAATAACACGAGTTTTAGATTACAAAACCGGTGATGTAAAAACACTCGAATTTAAAGAAATTGAAGACCTTTTTGAACGGGATATAAAAGAGCCTAAAAAGGAAATTTTGCAAGCAATGATTTATTCATGGGCACTTTCGGAGAATTCTGATAACCTGGAAATACAACCTGTAATTTATAGTCTGCGTAAATTATTCAACAAAAATTATTCGCCCAATATTGAGTGGAAAAAGCATGATTTTTCTTTTCAGGAGTTAGAAAATGATTTGGTTAAATATCTTAAAGAGTTAGTTAAAGAAATTTACTCAACTGAAAACAGATTTACTCAAACCGAACATACCGATAAATGTAAATACTGCGCTTATAATAAAATTTGTCAACGATTTTAATTGAGACCAGATAAATTGAGCGATACCCTTCAATAATAGCTAAAAGAAACCTCGTTCAGTCAGTTAATAATGAGTATATTAGTGGTGTAATAAAACAAATATAAACGATCACTAATTAAGCGAACAAGGCATTCTTTTATGAACACGAAGATAAACAAAATAAGCATAACAGACATTAATTCGGCGAGTATTATTTTTCAGGAAATAGATAAACCTGCGTAAGTTTTATTGCAGTCTATCCCTATTCAACAGTTTTTTGGACTGTTGTTATTCTCAAATATTTTTGGTTTGCATTTTCGCTCCTTTTTTGAT
>JAJRSD010000106.1 GCA_024278975.1 Bacteroidota bacterium | reverse complement strand
TTCACAACCAAAAGTTGCGTAAGTATCTCGCAACATTCTGCGTTCAATTTCTCTTGGGTCGTTCTCTTTTACTTTATTGATGTCAACATTTTTCAAATAGTCTTTTGGTGTTGCAGTTAAGCCTAATTTATAACCATGAAAGTATTCAAAAACCGCTCTTGAATTTCCTGAAATTGACCTGTGAGATTCATCTGAAATTATCAAATCAAAGTCGGTAGGCGAAAACAGGTAACTGTATTTATTGTCAAATGTCAAAGATTGAACAGTTGTAACAACAATATCCGCTTTTCTCCAATCGCTTTTATGTTCCTTGTAAATAAATGTTGTATAATCAGGTTTTAAATAGTTTGTAAAAGCTTTCCATGCCTGGTCTTCCAATTCTAACCGGTCAACCAAAAACAAAACTCGTCTTGCGTTTTCAGTCCGCAAGAACAGACGAATAACCGCAGCAGAAGTAAGAGTTTTTCCCGTTCCTGTTGCCATTTCGTATAAAAACCGGTCTTTACCGTTTCTTACTGCTTCTTGTAATTTATGAATGGCAGTTTTTTGATAATGACGTAAAAAACGAAGTCCGTTATCCCAAATAAAATCTTTGCTGTTTTTTACTGTTCCATTCCAACCCGGTCTTTCTTTGTAGTCGGGCATTTGAACGGTAACAATATAATCATCATCAACAATTTCGTTTGCTAATGCCCCTCTGTCAGGATTCCACTCTTTTATTGCACCAATTTCGCTTGGCGAAGGAAATTTATAAATTGGTTTTGGATTCCCTTTTTTCAAATCCCATAAATAGTGAACAATTCCGTTTGATAAAATGATGAATTGAGCATCTACAGTTTTTGCATATTTTCTTGCTTGCTCTTTTGCAACCAAAGGATGTAAATCTTCTTTTTTTGCTTCGAGTACGCAAATAGGTTTGTTGTTACTGTCAACTAATAAAAAGTCCAATGAACCTGATTTAACTTTTTCAAAATCGTTTCCCCATGCATCAACTTCCGTTTGAGTAATTTTTACATGATTTTCAAGCAATATATTAGCTTTCCCTTGTTCGTTGTCAAAGAATCGCCAGCCTGCTTCTTCAAGCAGTTTATTAATCTTTATTCTTGCATGAGCTTCGTTCTTCATATATCAATTCTCATTATTCTCTTGTCGCAGGTTTGTTATCTTTCGGTTTTGTCTTTTAGCTTGCCTCCAACTTTCAAAAATACCCCTACAACCTGCTTTCACTGTAAAGCCCGTTCAATACTTATCCACAGTAAACGTGCAGTTTCGTCCCAGCTAAATTTATTTTTCTGCACAAATCCTTTTTCTACAAGTTCTTTGCATAGTTCATCGTTGTGAGCCAGTTGCAACATCGCATCTGTAATCTGATCTATTTTTAACGGGTCGGCATATAAAACTGCATTTCCGCCAACTTCGGGAATAGAGGTTGTGTTCGAACAAATTACCGGTATTCCGGCGCTCATTGCTTCCACAATCGGTATTCCAAATCCTTCGAAAAACGGAACAAATACCAATGCAAGTGCAGCACCAAAAATATCGTGTAAATCGGAAGTTGGTACTCTTCCGGTAAATACCACATCTTTTTTGTGACGCATATTTTCAAAGGTGTCGAAAATGTCTCCTGTTTTGTGCATTTTACCACCAACTATTACCAATTTCATATCGCTGGGATTTACACTTTTAAATGCATCAAACGATTTTAATAATCCACAAATATTTTTTCGTGGATGCAGAGCTCCAACAAATAAAAAATAGTTAGAACCGCCGGTAAACTTTTCCCGGGTTGCAATTTTTTCATCGTTCGATATTGGCTCAAAAATCTGGTTTATTCCATCGTAAACAACATCAATTTTATCGTAATCTACTTTAAACGAGCGAGTAATATCTTCTTTCGAATAGAAAGAAACCGTGGCAATTCGTTTCGCTACACGTGCAAATTTTGGGAAAAAGTAGTTGTAGTATTTCGCCTTTAGCCAGGGTAAATCGCCCGGACGGTGAACAAAATTAATATCGTGAATAACTGCCAACTGTGGCACCTTTGTTCGCTGCGATAAATACCCATCTGGCGAAAGAAAAAGGTCAGCTTTATATTTTTTCAGGATTCGTGGTATCTGAAATTCGAACCACAAATACCATAAAACCGGATGCCGGGTTGGTGGTCCAATTACTACCGGAGTAACATTCTCCGCGAAAATAAAATCATCGCTAAAAGGTCGGTCGAAGATAAAAATAAACTGATGCTCAGGATGATTGATGGTCATTCGTTTTAATGTCTCCAATGTAAACCATCCAATTCCCTCCAATTTCCCCTTTAACAACAAACGGGTATTTACCGCAATTATCATAAATATTTGTATTCAATTTGTGGTAAATGTACAAAGTCTCATCAAATATTTGCTACATTTAGCCGTTCAAATTAAACAGGTTATCAATAGAAACTCGGGTTTTGAAACGCAAATTTGTAACTAATCTAATATTACTGCTTTCTCTCAATTTACTAATTAAGCCATTTTGGATTTTTGGTATTGACCGTCCTGTGCAAAATATGGTGGGCGACGAGAGTTACGGAATGTATTTTGCGCTCTTTAATTTCTCGATGATTTTAAACATTCTGCTCGATGTTGGCATTACAAATTACAACAACCGAAACATTGCTCAACATAACTATCTACTACCAAAACATCTGTCGAATATTGTTGGATTGAAATTTATTCTTGCAATTGTTTATGCCATTTTTGCGCTCGGAATTGCTGCAATTATCGGGTACGATAAAATTCAGTTTCATCTGCTTTTCTTTCTCATATTTAACCAGTTTCTAATTTCGTTTACTCTCTATTTGCGTTCAAATATTAGCGGACTTCATCTGTTTCGCACCGACAGTATTATTTCGGTTCTCGACCGAAGTTTTATGATAATTATTTGCAGCGTTCTGCTTTTTACCAATATTTTAAAAACGCAATTTACAATCGAGTGGTTTGTTTACGCGCAAACTGCTGCCTACGCGATAACCACAGTTATTACATTTGCAATAGTTTTAAGTAAATCGGGCAGAATACGAATTCGTTTCAACTTAAAATTTTTCCTTGTGTTTCTTCGGAAATCGTATCCGTACGCACTCCTTATTTTATTGATGTCGTTTTACAATCGAATTGATTCGGTGATGCTTGAGCGACTTTTACCCGACCCAATAGGGAAAGAACAGGCAGGAATTTATGCACATTCGTTTCGGTTGTTAGATGCTGTCTCGATGTTTGGGGTTTTGTTTGCCGGATTGCTTCTGCCAATTTTTGCAAAAATGATAAAACAGAAAGAATCGGTGGGACAAATGGTGCAACTTTCGTACACACTTTTAATTGTACCGGCGATTATTATAGCCATTTCCAGTATTTATTACAGTAGCGAAATAATGGCAGTCTTATATACATCGAACACCGAAAATTCGTCGGCTATTTTGGGGATTTTAATGACCGGATTTATCGGAATTGCAACCACATATATTTTTGGTACGCTGCTTACCGCCAACGGAAGTATGAAATATCTGAATATTATGGCATTTTCGGCGATGGTTCTGAATATTGTTCTTAACCTTATTTTAATTCCGCGTTTCTATGCTTTTGGTTCGGCTTATGCAAGTTTAGTAACACAAGTTTTTACAGGAGTTACGCAGGTTATTCTGGCATTTATTATTTTCAAACTCAAACTTAATCTGAAATTTATCTTTCAACTACTGATGTTTGTGGGAGTTGTTGCTGTTTTCGGAACTGTTTCTAAAAATATCGACAACTGGTTTTATGGTTACCTCGCAATGATTTCTGCTTCAATACTTTTTGCATTTATTTTCAAGTTATTCAACCTAAAAGATTTATACCAAATAATTATTGGCAAACAGGTTTAATATTATTTGAATAACAACTACTTTTTAATCAATATTTTTTTTAGGCAAATTACCAGTCCATTTTCTAATCTGGTAATTAATACGAATGGTTAACATATACATTACCGGCGAAATAAGCAGGGTCAGGAATGTTGCGAATGTTAATCCGAAAATTACTGTCCACGACATTGGGCCCCAAAATGCGACACTCTCGCCACCCACCGAAAAGTTGGGATCGAAATGAGTATAAAGTCCGAAGAAATCGAAATTAAAACCAACTGCCAGTGGTAACAATCCGAGAACTGTTGTAATTGCAGTTAACAAAACCGGGCGTAAACGAGTTCTTCCGGCTTCAACCAAGGTGTCAATCTGAATTGGAACCGGTAAAAATGCATCTTCGGGCAATCCCAACTTTTCGCGTTTGCGTTTTCGTAAAATGTCGATATAGTCGATTAAAACAATACCGTTGTTCACCACAATTCCGGCAAGTGAAATTATACCAAGTCCGGTCATGATAACTACAAAATCCATTTTAAAAATTCCAAGCCCCAGAAATACACCGATTGTACTAAAAATAACCGTTGCCAAAATAATTGCCGGACGAATAAGCGAGTTGAATTGTGTAACCAAAATCAACATTATTGAGGCTACGGCTACTAACAGTGCAAAAATAAGAAATGCACTACTCTCTGCCTGCTCCTCTTGTTCGCCGGTAAATGCATAACTGTACCCGTTTGGCATTTCGTAATCGGCAAGTAATTGTTGGATACGTTTGTTTATAAGATTTGCATTTGCACCCTCAACAATTTCTGAAGAGATGGTAATTACGCGTTTATTATCCACCCGGCTAATTTTATCGTAAGTAGTAGAATATTCAAAACTTGCTACCGCCGACACAGGAACTTTTGTCCCTTTTGGCGGTCCATCTTGTTTGTTAACTGTCAGGTTTTGGTTCATCAAAGTAGAAACATCGTTACGGTATTTCTCTTCCAATCGAATAAAAATATCGTATTCATCTTCTCCGTCTTTAAATTTACCGGCTTCGTAGCCAAACAACGAGTTGCGAAATGCCATTGCAATTTGCTGAGTAGAAAGATTATATAACCGAGCTTTTTCGCGGTCTATTTTTACCAGCATTTCGGGCTGATTAATATTGATATTCAATTTTAGCTCATCAATTCCCTGTATATTGTCATCCTCAATAATCCTGATAAAATCATCGGTAATTTTAACTAACTCATCAAACTCATCGCCTGAAACATCGATATTAACAGGAGCTCCGGTTGGTGGTCCCATATCGTCTTTTTCAACATATATTTTAGCTCCCACAAATCCGTCCAGATTTTTTGCAATTTGCTGCATTACCAAACCAGTATTTATACCGTCGCGTAGTTTATATTCGACAAACGAAATTGTTGTAAGCGATTTATTTGGACTTGTAATATTTTCGAATTTACCACCTTTTCCCGAACCAACATTTGTTGTAACCGATTTTACAGCATTTCTGACAGGCGCGATAGTTTCGTTTATAATTCTTTCAACATCATACGAAACCTCATCTGTTTTCTCTATTGATGTACCAATTGGCAACTCCATTGTTACATAAATCGACTGCGGTTCGGTTTGAGGGAAGAAAACCACTTTTGGGTTACTACCGAAATAAAACATAACCGAAAGAACCAACAATAATAGTGTTCCTGCAAAATAAATAAGCGGCTTGTAACCTGTTAATGCAAACCGTAACTGGTGGCTATAAAAATTCTCGAGCCACACCAGGAATTTAGTTTGAAACCAACGTGCAAGTGGTTTGAGAAATATAAAATTCGATACCATTAAAATGGCAATTGTCATTAAAATATTTCCCAACAGATATATCTTAGCAATATAAAAAAGTATGGCAACTACAGTAAAAATTGCTGCGTTTATTAGTGATTTTTTCCAATTAACACGGGTGTTTATATCTTCTATTTTAAGGAATGTTGAGATAAATGCCGGATTTAAAATAAGCGCGACAAACAACGACGCTGATAATACTACAATTAGTGTTTTTGGTAAAATACTCATAAACTCACCTATTATTCCTTCCCACATTAAAAGTGGAATAAATGCGGCAAGCGTTGTAAGTGTGGATGAAATAATTGGCATGGCAATTTCGCTGATTCCCTTTTTGGTCGCATCCAGTGCCGAGTAACCCAAATCGTATAAACGGTACACATTTTCCACAACTACAATGGCATTATCAACCAACATTCCCAGTGCCATAATTAGTCCGTAAAGTACCATATTATTCAGTGTAACGCCTAATTGATTTAGAATTATAAACGACAGAAACATCGACATTGGAATGGCAAGTCCCGAGAAAAGTGCATTCCGGAAACCAAGGAATAGAAACAGTACAAATATCACAAGAATCATCCCGAGAATTATACTATTCTCCAGATTGCTTATTTCGTTCCTTATGTGGTGTGTCTGGTCGTCGGTGATAATAACCTCAAGGTTTTGAGGTAGATTTCCCTTGGCTTTTTGCTCCTCAATTGTACTGGCAATTTTATCGGAGGCATCAAGAATATTTGCACCCGATTTTTTTGTGATAGTTAGCGTAACAACCGGATTATTATTTAAACGCGAAATTGTCGATTCCTCTTTGTAACCATCAACCACTTTTGCCACATCGCGTATATAAACAGGTTTGCCATTGTTTACTTTTATTATAGTATTTGCAATCTGGCCAACATTTTTGTAATCGGCAACAGTTCTTATTACCCTGCGAATTTTATCGGCGGTAAATTCTCCGCCACCAATTGTAATATTTTCTACCTGAATTGCTTTTGCAATATCGTCGAACGATAATCCAACGGCATCGAGTTGATAAGGGTCAACATTTATCTGTATTTCGCGCTCCTCTATTCCTTTAATACTTGCTTCCGAAATTTCATTTAATCCTTCAAATTCATCCTGAAGAGTTTCGGCATATTTTTTTAAATTACGCAGGCTAAAATCTCCCGATAAATTCACACTCATAATTGGGAATTCAGATAAGTCGATATCCGTAACAATTGGGTCTTGCTGTAAATCGTCAGGCAGTTCCGACTTTGCTTTGTCAACCCGGTCTTTCGTATCTTGCAGTGCCTGTTTTATTGTAACTTTCGTATTAAATTCAACATTTATCGAACTCCTGTCCTGATACGATGCCGAAGTTATTTTCTTTACTCCTTTCAGACCTTTCAGCTCCTGTTCGATGGGGCGGGTTATTAAGTTTTCGATATCAACCGGCGAGTTTCCCGGATAAATAGTTTGTATTATAATATTTGGTGCCACAATTTCGGGCATCAATTCGCGTGGCATTTGCTGGTACGAAAATATTCCGAAAAAAACGAGCAGCCCGGATAGAATATAGACCGTAGTTTTATTTTTCAGAGCCAAATAAGTTGGCTTAAATTTTCGTTTAATATTTTGGATATTCGACCCTTTTTCTTTCTCCATCGTAATTTATTTATTGGGGTTTTGTATTAAAACTGCAACGGTGTTCCGTCAACAATCTGATTGTAACCCTCGGTAACAATTTGTACTCCGGCAGATAAACCTTCAGTAATTTCTATTACGTTATTGTTTGTAACACCGGTTTTTACATACACTTTTTTTGCAACTTTTTTGCTGTTCTGCTGCTCTACAATGTATGTGTAACTTCCCTTTAAATCTTCCTTTATATATAAAACCGGAATTACAATTGCATTAGTATTCAGGTAATCGCGCAGTTTAACTATCGACACAAGATTTGGCTTAATCATTTTATCGGGGTTATTCAAATTTATACGAACCCTAAAAGTACGGTTGTTTGGGTCGATTGAATTTCCAATCTGATTAATTGGAGCTTTAATTTCGCGGTTTAATGCAGGAAAGAATATGTTTACAACATCCCCCTTTTTAATTTTTGTGAGATAAAATTCAGAAATATCGGCATATACTTTCATTCTGCTGATATTAATAACTTTTGCAAAAGGCATTTGTGGATTTCCAATGTTCCCTTTTTTCTGATAAACCACATCGACCACACCACTTATCGGCGATTTTATTTTGCCCATTTCAATTTGTGTCTTCAAACTTTCAACACGTTTTTCCAAACCCTCTTTTGTATTTTTAGATTGCAAATACTGCATTTCGGACCCAATATTTTGTTGCCATAAATTGTTTTGTCGTTCGAAGTTTAAATTTGCCAAATCTAACTGAACCAGAACTTCATCAAGCGAGCGTTCCAAAATATCAGTATTCAATCTTGCAAGCACCTCTCCTTTTCTAACTGTTTGCCCCTCTTTAACCAGAACTTCATCAATTATACCTACTGTTTCGGGACTAACTTGCACATCGTCTAAAGCTTCCACTTTACCTGTAACTTCAACAAAATGTTCAAAAGTGTCGGTCTTAAGTTTAGCAACTTTTACTTTAACAATATCGTTTTTCTTATTGGTGCCAAGCTCTTTTTCAAGCTCTTCAATTTTTTGTTTCAAATCGTGTAACTCTTGTTTGTAGAGTTGTAACTGCTCACCTTTAGAGCCTGTTTCGTCGTTAGTTTTTGTGGCACTGCACGATGCAATAATTACAGCGGCGGTTAATAGTATGAGAATTTTATTCATTGGTTTTACAACTGCCCGAAATCCGAAGGCCGAAATCCGAAGTTTAATCATCCTTTTGTTTCTAAAAAAAGCTTTATTTATTTTATTCATTTTATTTAATTTTTATTTTTTTTTGAATGATTTTTTATAACGCACCCACCGCTTTCTTTAGTTTTAAATCGGCCTGAAGAAGTTGCATTGTAGAATTTACCAGTGCCTGAAACGAATTAATATACTGCGTCTCTAACTGCGAAAGTTCGGCACTGCTACTAATTCCGTTATTAAATTTTATTTTTGTTTTATCTAAAATCCCTTTTGCTAAATCGCGGTTTTCTCTATCGTTTTCAAATTTCTCGATTGCTGTTTCCATTTCAGCTTTCGCAGTTAAATAATCTTTCTGAAGTGTAATTGCAGCCAGCTTGCGTTCGGTTGCTGCCTTGTCTAATTCGATGGCAGCTTGTTGAACTTTCGACCTTTTTTGCCCCGAATTAAATAGTCGCATAGAAACTTGCACCCCAACCAGCGACGACGGATACCAATTTGCCTTAAATATATTGGAACTGTTACTATATGCTGCTTTATTAAAGTTATAGAATGCACTAACACTTGGTAAATACGCAACTTTCTCGAGCTTTAATAATTTCTCGCTAACCTGAAAATTAGATTGTGCCATCCGGTAGTCGATATGGTTATTAAAATCGAACTGAAAACTATTTTCGTGTGCAACGAGAGGTAGTATATAATTCTCTAAAATCCCCGACAATTTTATATCGGTTTCCAAATCGTAACCCATTGCATATTTCAAAACTATTTCTGCAATCGATATTTCTCTTACTGCTCTTAAAACCTCATTTTCGGCATTCCGAAGCATTATTTTTACTTGTGCAACATCTTGTTCCTCGCGAAAACCATTATCGAAATATATTTTGGTTTCGTTATAAAGATTCTTGCTGTTCAGCAAATTCTCCTCCATCACCATTTTATACCTCTGGCCAATTAAAACCATATAATATGCCTGTGCAACTGCATCGCGAATATCAATCTCTGTTTTTTCGTGTGCTTGTTTCGAGAGGTTTAAATACAATTGCGACGAACCAACTCCCACAATGTACGAACCATCGAAAATCATTTGCGAAACATTTACCCCAAAGTCGGAGTTGTAGTCCTGACCAAATTTAACAGGAATATAAGTTCCGGGTTCGCCACCAAATATTTCGGCTGGTAACAACGAAACCGGCAAGTTTAAAAACATATTATAATTTGCTGTTCCGGAAACTTGTGGCAGTCCAATGGTTATTGTTTCCCAAACCTTTCTCTCTGCTATTTCTACATCTTGCGATGTGTTATGCAATACATACGAATTTTCCATGGCATATTGTTGCGCTTCCAATAGCGAAAACGTAAGAGAATCCTCCTGCGCATTTACCTCAAATGCAACTAATCCCATGGCAAGAATCAGTAGATACATTCTAATTTTTAACATCATTCTGAACATTTTTTAATTGTTGCTTAAAATATTTTAACCCCATTTCGGTACAAATAGCGTGCATATGGTATTCAATCACCTTATCAAAAAGTTCGATGGTTGCTACTTCTCTTTCAGAAAAAATCTCATTCTCCGGATTTAAAGTGTATAACATTCTGCCCACCTGCAATTTTGCTATTAAATCTACATCTAAACCTATTCGGTAAAAACCCGTTTCCATTCCTTTGTTAATATTTTCTACCGTATTAATAAAAATTTTCTCGCGCTTAATTTTATGTACTTTTTTAAACAGTTGTGGGTACTGCTTTTTCAAATCGAACTCAATGTTATTATTAAAGTACTTTAAAATTTTACTGATGTGTGTACGCAATGCAAAATAGAAGTCGATTGCATTTTCTTCTCTGCTGGCATCAATATCGAACATCAAATTCTTTAGATAGAAATCGACAACCTGCGAAACTAAATCGGCTTTATCTCTAAAATATTGGTAGAGTGTTTTTTTTGAAATTCCAAATTCGCGTGCAACATCGTCCATGGTAACGCTTCGTATTCCAAATCTCAAATACAATCTGCCAACATTCTTTAATATGTGTAGTTTTTTATCTTCCATAATATTGCAAAGTTAAACTATTTAAACGAAGGAAACTTTTTTTGTGTAAATAGTTTACTGAAATTTAATCTTGAAATATTCAATGTTTTAAAGTCTTGCAATTACATTGTAAAACTATCGAAACAATTAAAGTTTCCGTAGAACGAATCGGCAAATAGAGAATATTCACCAATTAAAGTGCTTATTTTTAATGTGAAATAAGAAAAGATTTTGCAACAATTAAATCCTCAGACCACGTAATTTTTATGTTTTCGCGGTTTCCTTCAACCAGATTAATTGTTTTGCCAAAGCTCTCTAAAACCGAAGCATCGTCGGTAAATTTATCAGAATATTTTTGTTGAAATGCATCCTTAATAATGCCTACTTTAAAAGTTTGCGGGGTTTGAACAATAACATATTTTGCACGGTCAACCGATTTATTTCCGGTGTCGTTAACAAACCTAATAGATTCGGCAACCGGAATAACCGGCAGTGCATTCCCACGTTCAACCGCAGTTTCGAAACAGTTCTGTAATGTTTGTACCGAAACCAATGGACGAACTCCATCATGAATAAAAACTATTCCATCCTCATCAATTAAATCTAACCCACTTTTTACCGAATGAAAACGGGTTTTGCCTCCAATAGTAATTTTATGACTGGTTGTAAAATTATGCTTTTTACAAAGCTCGCTCCAATATTCTATCTGGTTTTCGGGAAGTACCAAGATAAACTTAATAGCTGAATCGTATTTACTAAACGCATTAAAAGTGTGCATTAAAACCGGGCGACCCTGCAACTCCATAAATTGCTTCGGAACGGTTTCGTTCATTCTGCTTCCACTTCCTCCGGCAACAATTACTGCAAACTTTTTCATACTTTAATTTGTTAATTAGTGAGTGCATTTATTACAATGCTGAGTATTAATGGTTGATAATATATTTGTTTAGAACGTCATCCTGAACTCGATTCAGGATCTGTCATAAATAATTTAAAAGATTCCGAATCAAGTTCGGAATGACGCAAACGACAAGTTTTGTTAGCTCAATAACACTCGTATAAATAGAACGAATAATTTATAAAAATTATTTGGTAAAAATAATTCAAATTTAAATAATGGACAAAGTTTTACAATTTCTACATGAACTTTCGGAGAATAACAACCGCGAATGGTTTGACGACAACAGAAAACGATATCACGAAAATCGCGATAAAATTATTTTTCTAACAAACAGAATGGAAAATAAAATAGTAGAAGGAGAAAGTTTTATTAAACATACTGTACAGACATTCAGAGAATTATGTAAAGTAAACAGATTTCTGTACGAAGCTCTTGAAAAATAAGTTGAAAAAAGATAAAATTAGAGGGTTACTTTTTACCCATTTTTAGAATGTATTCTTATAAGACCCATATTTTTTATCTTCCCGATTTAAAATACACCCTGGCTTTCAATGCTGGGGTTTTTCTTGTACAAATCCATGTTATAAATAGTTCTAATAAAGCTAACGGAATATGCGAAAGATTCGGGCACTTCGCATTCGAACCTCATCAACAAAGCCAAAAGACAAACCATTGAAGCATTTATGGAAAAAGGAGTTTGGAAAATTGGGGTATAAGCTAAAACTTAAATACCTCTGATTCTGTTCGTGCCGAATTTATTAGTTTGGTTAACTCTTTTACCAACTCGGGATGAGAATCTGCAACGTTATTTTCTTCCCCCGGATCATCAATTAAATTGTACAATTCGATGGTGGCTTTCTCGGGTTTGTTAACGTTGTAATTAACCAATTTCCAATCGCCTTTACGGAGAGCTTTCCTGCCACCTTTTTCATGAAATTCCCAATAGAGATAATCGTATTGATTTTGTCCATCTTCTCCCAAAATAGTTGGCAACATCGAAATGCCATCAATATTCTCAGGTGTTTTTGCACCGGCTAATTCAGCAAAAGTTGGCATCATATCCCAAAAAGCAGAGATATGATTATTTGTTGTTCCGGCTTTAATTTTTCCAGGCCACCAGGCAATCATCGGCTCACGGATTCCGCCCTCGTACAAATCGCGTTTAAAACCTTTATAAATTCCATTTGAATTAAAATAATTCGGGTCGGCACCACCTTCGAGATGTGGTCCGTTATCGGAAGTGAAAATTACAATCGTATTTTTATCAAGCCCCAACTCTTTTAACTTGTCGAGTACTTCGCCAACTTGTTTGTCGAGTAAAGTTACCATTGCAGCAAATGCAGCATGACTTTCGGGTTGAGTTCCATAACCTCCGGTACGAAATCTTTTGTCTCCAAACTCAGATCCTTTATATTTTTTTTCGGGAAGATATTTCCCCCTAAACTCTTTTAATTCATCTTCAGGAAGTAAAAGTTCGGCATGAGGAATTGTATTTGGATAGAACAGAAAAAATGGTTTGTCTCTATTTTTTTCGATAAACTGAAGTGCGCGTTTATGAATTAATTCGGGTGCATATTCTGTAAATTTATCATCCGTATTTCCTTCCAGAATTACTTTTTTATTGTTATCCCACAAATGCCCCGGGAAATAATTGTGTGCCAATCGTTGGCAATTATACCCGTAAAATTCATCAAATCCCTGACTGTTTGGATCTCCTTCTGTTCCTACAAAACCAAGTCCCCACTTACCAAACCCACCGGTTGTGTAACCCACTTCTTTTAAAACTTCGGCAATTGTAATTGCTTTTGCCTCCAGCGGATATTGTCCTTCGGGAACCCACTCTTTATTTCCACGAATAAAAGTATGACCGGTTGTTTGCCCCGTCATTAGCGACGAACGCGAAGGTGCACAAACTGTACAACCTGCATAATGCTGAGTAAACAACATTCCTTCGTCGGCCATTTTATCAATATTTGGCGTTTTAAATTTTGTTTGTCCATAACAACTTAAATCGCCATAACCCAAATCATCGGCAAGTATGTAGATAATGTTGGGGTTGGTTAGTCCGACCTCATTTAGTGCATTTGTTTTTTTAGTTTGATTCTGACAAGCCGAAAAAACAGAAAACACAATTGTAAGTAAAAATAATGTTAGTTTCATTTTTGTATTTCAATTAAATTTTTATAAATAATAAATTATTACCAGCCAAAATAAAGTTGAAACATTTAGTTTTGGCTACTTATAGTTACAGGAATAAGTGATTCATTGTAAGTTCATTTTGTACTATTCGCTTACTGTATTCGTTCTTTTTTATTCCATAAGTTGTTAAAAATGTAACAAATATACTTTTCCTTGTTTTTGTTGACAAAACAAAAGCATCTACCTTTTTTGCAATTTCTAAAGCATATTTTTTGTCAATAGTGAATTCCGAATTGTAAAATTTCATCTCACATAGATTTATCACATTGTCATCTCTGTCAATTAACAAATCAATTTGTGCATTATTTAATGATTTCTTTTCAATCCAACTTCCTGAATTAGAGTTAATACCTGAAATTTTCAACCCCTCTTTTATTTGAGAAATATGTTTAATACAAATTGTTTCAAAACTAAATCCAGACCAGATTTTATACGATTGCTGCCCGGCTAACTTCATCCAAACATGATTATCTGAGGGTCTGCTTTTTTCTATAAACTTAATATAAAATAGAGAGTACTCGTCGATAATTCTATAAACCGAATCCTTTTTCCCCCGATACGGAAAATACTTTTCAATAAAACCAGATTCTTCCAATTCTTCAATGGTTTTACTTAATGTACCGCCTGATTTTATTTTACTTTTTATTAGAATTTCAGTTCGGGTCATACCTTTTCGAACTTTTGCCAGAACTCTTATTATTGCCTCATGATTGTCGTGTTGTTCAAACAATGAAGCAAAAACATTGTCAAATTCATTTCTTAAAAATCCATCTTTTTGAAAACACAATCGATCTAAAGATTGAGAAACGCTTTCGCCTGCTTTAATTTTTTCCAGATAATGCGGAATACCCCCAATTGCCATGTAAATTTGAATTATATCGTAGCGGGTAAATTTTATTTTATTTCTCTTTAGCATTTGCTCCGTTTCAAGCAAATTAAAAGGTTTTAGCTGGATTCTTTGGGTCAACCGATTATGCAGCCCCCCCTTGTTTTTAACAATTTTTTTAATCATATACGAGGTAGCAGACCCACAAACTACGACCACCAAATCATTTCGTTTTGAAACATAATTATTCCAAAAATTATCGAAAGCTGGTAAAAAATTCGATTTTCGTGTGTCTAACCAAGGAAACTCGTCAATAAAAATTACCTTCTTCTTCTTTGACCTTAAAGAATCTAAATATTGTGTTAATTGATGAAATGCTTCAATCCAATTTACAGGTTCTTTGTAGCTCGTTTTTTTTGAGGAAAGCGTAAAGTGAAAATTTAGAAGTTGTTGTTTTAATGGAATTTTGTTAATGCCTGAAAATTCAAATGCGATACTATTTTTATAAACCTTCCTCACAAGAAAAGTTTTCCCAACCCGGCGTCTTCCATATACCACAATTAGCTCTGATCTTTCACTTTCCAGTGCATATAATAATATAGTTTTTTCCTGTATTCTTCCTATCAATGTTTTCATGAAAGTGTTTATAAGTAGCCAAATATAGTAAATATTTAATTGTTTTGGCTGCTTATAAGTAATATATTTTTACATTTTTAAACGTGTTATTTATTTATTTCGAATATTTATTTTCCCAGTTTCCAAGCCCTTTCCTTTAACAATAAGTTGCATTTCGCCTGCTTGTTTTAAAGATTGTACGGTAACCACTAATTTACCACTAAACACTTTCATTGTTGGTAAGTGAAACATCTCCAGCGAAGTTGCATCGCCATTACAAACTGCTTTAAAACTACCAGCACCCGAAACTTCAAAATTCAACTGGTTGGTAGCATCAGGACAGGTGTTTCCGTCTTTGTCGACAACGGTAACAGTTATATAACTCAGGTCTTTACCATCTGCCAAAATAGTTTCTCTATCGGCTGATAATTTTAAATGATGAGGTTTCCCGGCGGTGTGTATTTCCGTTTCTGCAACACGGTTTCCATTATCATCGAAAGCTACAACTTTTACAGTTCCGGGTTCGTATTTTACATCCATCCACATTAAGCGGTAACGGTTTCGGTTTGTATCTTTGTTTTTTTTCTGAATGCCCTGGCTTTTACCATTTATAAACAGCTCGGCACTATTATAATTTGTATAAACAAATACCGGAGTAACCTTACCTTCGCGACCTTTCCAGTTCCAGTGTGGTAAAATATGCAGCGTCTCATCATCTGTATTCCACCGGCTTCGGTAAAGATAAAATCTGTCTTTTGGCAAACCTGCCAGGTCACAAATTCCGAAGTACGAACTTCTCGACGGCCACGCCTCGTTGTACGGAGTTGGTTCGCCCAAATAATCGAAGCCTGTCCATACAAATTCGCCAATTACCCAGTCGTAATCGTCTTGCCACACAAAATCATCATCGGGTATATTCGACCAATTACATGCTTCCAAATCGTATGATGAACTCTGAAAATCGTCGTACTGTTTGTGCTTATATTCTTCAACAGGGAATTTGTAAATTCCTCGAGAACTTACTGTTGATGCAGTTTCGGAGCCCAAAATAAATCCCTGTGGGAATTTTTCGTAAGCCTCACCGTACAAAGGCAGTCTGTAGTTCAATCCGGGAATATCGAGAATTGCCCCGAATCCACTTTCCATTGTTGCTTTTACCTGGTCCATTCCAACTGTAACCGGTCGGGTTGGGTCTTCGCGATGAAAAATATCTTGCAACCATTTTGCACGTTTTACACCCTCGCTGCCTCGCTGGTCGGGAACTTCATTTCCGGCACTCCACATCACAATACACGGGTGGTTTCGTGTAGCTCTAACAAGATTAACAACATCCTTTTCTGCCCATTCGTTAAAAAAACGATTGTAACCATTTTTTACTTTTGGTTTTGCCCACTCATCAAAACTTTCGGCAAGAAACAGAAATCCCATTTCGTCGCAAAGCTCCAGTTGCTCGTGCGATGGCATATTATGCGACGACCGAATGGCATTACAACCCATATCTTTTAAAATTGTAAGCTGGCGTTTTATTGCAGCTTTGTTAACTGCTGCGCCAAGCGGACCCAAATCGTGATGCAAGCAAACCCCTTTAAACTTGGTTGCTTTACCGTTCAAAATCAATCCTTTGCCTCTTTCGTAACCCACACTTCTTATCCCAAAACGTGTTATCAGCTCATCTTTTAACTCATTGTTTTGGTATAGTTTAGAATGTGCCGTGTATAAATAAGGTGTTTCAATGCTCCAAATATGTGGATTGCTGACTGCAATATTTTGTTCTATCTGTTTTCCGAATTTTTCGCTCGAACTCTGTGTGGCGACAACCTTCCCATCGGCATCCTTTATTTCGGTAACAACCTTTACAATATCTCCGTTTATATTCGATTTGATATTCACTTTTGCCACTTCCTCCGAAACAAAAGGCGTTGTTATAAAAGTTCCCCACTGCTCAAAATTCACCTCATCTTTTACAATAATCTGAACTTTTCTATAAATTCCTGCACCCGGATACCAGCGCGATGAAAAGGGTCTGTTTTCGAGACGAACAGCCAGAAGATTTTTACCCTCTTTTAAATATTCTGAAATGTCGAAATAGAAATAACTGTAGCCATATTTCCAGGTTCCAACTTCTTTTCCATTAATAAAAACCTTCGATTCGCTCATGGCTCCATCGAAAACCAAAAGTGCTTTTTTACCCTTTTTAAATTCCGGAAGTTCGAATGGTTTTCGATACCAGCCTACTCCAATGTGAGGTAGTGCTCCGGTGCGACCAGTTCTCACTTTGGCTACTTTTTCCAAATCCTGAGTAACTAAAATCGTTTGTTTATCAATCTCTTTATCAAAAGGTCCTTTAATAGCCCAATCGTGTGGAACAGAAACAGTTTCCCAGCTTTTAGTATCTGTTTCGGGTTTTTCGGCTTCGGCAAATTCAGTATTTATAAATTGCCAGTTTTCGTCTAAAAGAGTTATTTTTCGTAAATTACTTTTTTGGGCAAAACTATTTACAAAAAGAAAAAATGCTATCGAAATAAAAATAATCTGCTTCATTTTAATTGAATACAATTTACTGTAAATATACTTGAGTCCACTCTGAAAAGTCTATTTATTTGCTTTTTGGAGAGGACTCATACTTAGATATTTGTTTTTATTTATTGAGCTTGTTGGAATTTCTAACAACACCGCCATAAGGAAATCCTGGTGTTTCAGTTCTGGTTTTTTCGAAAAGCTGGTTCATTTTCTCGACTATTTCGGGATGTTCGGCTGCTAAATTATTTGTTTCCGAAATATCTTCAACAAGATTATACAACTTAGTTTCCGAACTGATTCCATAACGAACACCTTTCCATTCATTAATTCTAACTGCCTGGCGAAAACCTCCCGTTGCATTTTTGCTACCTCCAACCAATTGGAATTCCCAGTTTAAACTCTCGTGTTTTTTCTGATTATCACCTGTTAACAGAGGTAAAAAAGAGATACCGTTCGATTGTTCCGGTACTTTAATTCCAGCTACTTCGGCCAATGTTGGCATAATATCCTGAAAGCCGCTCACGAATTTTGTTATTGTACCAGCTTCAATTTTACCTTTCCAATAAGCAATTAATGGTACGCGAATTCCACCTTCGTAGGTATCGCGTTTAAAACCCCGCAGATTGCCATTGCTATTAAAAAATTCATATTTGTGACCACCTTCTCCGTGTGGACCGTTATCGCTGGAAAACAGAACTAAAGTATTCTTGAGCATCCCCATCTTTTCAAGTTTATCGAGCAATCTGCCAATCTGTTTATCGAGTAGTGTAATTTTTGCCGCATGTAACCGCTCTTTTGCAGGCCAGTTTTGGTCGGCATACAATGTTTTATTTCCAATTTCACGTTCGTGTCCGTGTGGTGCGCGGTACGACATAAACAGGAAAAACGGTTTGTCCTTTTCAACCTTGTCGAGATAATCAAATGCCTGAATGGTTCGGAATTCATCTTTACATTCCCACTCATCAACCCTGTAATATACCGAGTCTTGTTTGCCGTTAATCCAGTGCATCTGTTCATCGTAATTAATTCCACCTTCTCCAATTCCCCACTGCTCCTGAATGGCGAAATCGAACCCTCTGTTGTAAGCCCAGGTGGAAATATCTTTTGGGTCATCGAGATGCCATTTCCCAATAAATGCAGTTTGGTAACCTGCTTTTTTTAACATTTCGCCCAAGGTAATTTCATCTTTTTTAAGGGCAACCCGCATCCAGCCATCGTCGGCAAAATATCCTTTGTTTCCGCGTATTGTATTTCGCGACGAAGATTTTCCTGTTAGTAAAACAGCACGCGATGGGGAACAAACAGCATTTCCGGCGTAGAAATCGGTAAAACGCATGCCCTGTTTTGCAAGACTGTCGAGATTTGGGGTTTTAATTACTTCCTGCCCGTAAACTCCCAGTTCTCCGTAACCAAGGTCGTCGGCCAAAAGAAAAAGAATGTTTGGTTTATTATCTGCTTTATTTTGGCAGCTTGTTAGAAACAAAGCAAAAACTATTACTACTAATATTGTTTTCATCGATAATTTTTTATTTATCAAACTGAGTTAAATTTAAGTTCGCATTAAATCTCTGGTTTGAAAAATACATTTCGTCCCAGGTTTTTTGTTTTCCCGAAGTTGCACTCATTCTACCTAAAATTGCAGCGAGAGTTGAATTTGCACCTGATTGTGCTTCATTAATAAGTTCTCCGCTTTCGATACTGTTGATAAACGATTTAACTTTATTCGACATTGAATCGTGTAGCGAAGATGTAAAAACTCCGGCAGCGCGTTGTTCCGGAGAAGGTTGTTGCCCACGTAAAACACCCGAATCCCATGGATTTTCTCCTTCAATAAAAACTCCCCGGTTATAATGTGCTTCGGCAACCCCTTTTGTACCTATAAACCGGGCGCATACATCGTTAAATACAGATCCGAATTGCGTTGAATGAACAGTTACATTTATTTCGTCAGGATAACCGTAAATTACTTGATAATTTGTAAAAGTATCGCCAAAATCGGGTTCACCTTTTCTATTACCACTTCCAATTGCATTTTCAGGATTTTCGTTAACAATCCAATTCCAAATGTCAATCATGTGAATTCCCTGGTCGAGAAGAATACCCCCCGAGAGTTCGCGAAAATGAAAATGGTTTCTAATCATATATTCCTCGCGAGAATTACCAACTGGTTTAACATCTTTACCGGATCCCGAAGAGATGTAATACAACTGAGCGTTAACCACATCTCCAATATCTCCTTTGCGAATCCGGTTTGCCATTTCAACATAAGGAGTGGCGTGTCTAATCTGAAAACCGATTGATATACTTACTTTCCCCTTTGCTTTTTCGCCTGTTTGAATTACACTTTTACAGCCCTCAACATCGGAAGCCACAGGTTTTTCGCAATATGCGTGTTTGCCGGCAGAAACCGCTGCATCTAAATATTCAGGATGTACATAAGCGGGAGTCGAAATCAGAACTGCATCAACATCAGGGTCAGCGAGTAATTTTTTATACGATTCAGAACCCTGATAAACTTTAGATTTGTCAATTGCAACCCCATTGTTATCAATGTTAAACTGGTCGAATTTGGGTTTTGCCTTTTCCAACTGGTAATCAAACAAATCGGCCATTGCAATAATTTGCCCGCTGGTATGTTTTACAATGTTATTAATAACTGCTGTCCCCCGGTTTCCGCAACCGATTATTCCCATTCTGATGGCAGAGTTTGCCGTTGTTCCAAAAACGGTTGTAGGTTTTAAAATTGTAAAGGCTGAAATTGCAGCAGAACTTGCTAAAAATTTTCTTCGATTAATTGGTTTCATAATCAGTTTTTTTTAGTTGAAAACCAAAGATATAAAGAAATACTGAGAGACTTATTAAATTGATTTTTCTCTATTGTTTTTTTTTGATAAATTGCAAGAAACTATATAAAATGAAAACTATAAATACACGTCGAAATTTCATGAAATCATTGATGGCAGTACCAATTTTTGCTTCAGGCATTTCACCAATAAGTACAACAACCGATTCAGTATCAGAAAAATTTGGATATAAACTGAAAACCAGTTTAAATGTCTATTCATTCAACTCCCTTTTACGGGAGGGGAAGATTGATCTGTTTGATGTACTCGATTTTTGTGCCAAGTATAATTTTGATGCAATTGATCCTACCGGATATTATTTCCCTGAATATCCCAAGGTTCCAACTAATACTTATATAAACCAGTTTAAAAGAAAGGCTTTTCTTTTGGGACTCGATATTAGTGGAACCGGTGTACGAAATGATTTTACTGCGACAGATCCAACTGAACGAAAAGCTGATATTTTAATGATAAAAGAGTGGATTAAAGCAGCAGCAAAACTGGGGATTCCGAACATCAGAATTTTTGCAGGTAAAACTGAACACAAAGGATTTTCGCGAGATGAGGTTTTTAAATGGATGGCAAAAGATATAAAAAGCTGCTGCAAATTTGGTAAAGAATATGGCGTTATTATCGCCATTCAAAACCATAACGATTTTATAAAGACTGCTGTCGATGTTGATCGGATTTTTGAAATGGTTGATTCGGAATGGCTTGGTTTAAACCTTGATATTGGTAGTTACAGACAATACGATCCGTACAAAGAAATTGAGCAGAATATTAAATACGCAGTTACATGGCAAATAAAAGAGAATGTTTGGATTGACGGAAAAGAGACTCCAACCAATTTTTCAAAGCTGTTTAAGATAATTAAAAATAGTGATTACAGAGGTTATTTGCCCATAGAAACTCTTGGTGCCGGCGATCCGTACAAAAAAATTCCGTTGATGCTAAAAAAAATTAACGAGGCGTTACAAATTGTTTAAATAAAATATATTTTAAAAACTGAGTGGACTCAAAACTCAAATTGCTAAGTATGAATATTACTAAGATTTCCTATTCTGAAATGAAATTTGAATTTAAACGGATTTTGTTAAGTCATAAATTTACTAGTGAAAAAGCTGATAAATGTGCTGATATTTTTGCAACAAATAGTCTTGAAGGAATTTATTCACACGGTGTTTATCGTTTCCCCAGATTTGTTGAATACATTAAAAGCGGATACATAAATGTTGATGCCGGGCCGGAGTTGGAGCACTCGGTTGGTGCATTGGAACAGTGGAAAGGGAATTTAGGACCGGGACCATTAAATGCAGAAATTTGTACAAATCGTGCCATGGAGATTGCCACTGAAAATGGGATTGGTTGTGTTGCCATTGCAAATACAAACCACTGGATGCGAGGTGGAACCTTTGGTTGGCAAGCTGCAAAAAAGGGGTTTGTATTTATTGGCTGGACCAACACCGAAAAAAATATGCCGGCGTGGGGGGCGAAAGAAAGTCGGCTTGGAAATAACCCACTGGTGTTTGCCGTACCTTTTGGAGACGAAGCAATTGTTCTGGACTTTGCAATGACACAGTTTTCGTATGGGAAAATAGAGTCCGTAAATCTGGAAGGAAAAGAGTTGCCTTTTGTAGGTGGATTTAATAAAAATGATGAGCTGACAACAAATCCCGGAGATATTTTGGAAACCATGCGCGGTGTGCCAATCGGTTATTGGAAAGGAGCAGGATTATCGTTACTGCTCGATATTCTGGGAACAATTTTATCTGCCGGATTATCTACTTACAAACTCAGCAAACAGGAAGCAGAGTACGGAGTATCACAGGTTTTTATTGCCATCGATATAAAAAAACTTAGCAATTTCCCGGCAATCGAAAATACAATCTCAGGAATTATTGATGATTTTAAAATGTCAATTCCTATCGATGAAAACAGTAATATTCGATATCCTGGAGAAAAAGTTGTACAGACCCGAGCTGAGAATTTGAGAGACGGAATTCCTGTGATTGAAAAGGTTTGGGAAGAAATATTAGAATTATAAATTGGTTAATATGAACATATAAATTGCTATTTCATTATCTATTTTATATTTCATATTTTTATTAGTTCCACCCGGCCAACCCTAATATAAATAGGACTCCAGAAAAATCAGATTTAATTTTTTGAAAATTACCATTAAGGAATTCCTTTTTTTAGTCGAATTTATACATACTATTTTTGATGTAAATTCGTTTCAAAAGTATAATATTCAGGTTAACAGTAAATTAACAGATGAAGGCAATTTTTCATAAGGCAATAAAATGTAATACTTTTGCAAAATACTAATTTGTCTTTTATTAATTAATTAAATAATAATGGAAACAAAAACAAATCAAAATCAGATAGTAATTACTACTTTATCTGAAAATGAAAAGCAAAGGCTGCCAATAAACATAATTCTTACTTTGGCGGCAGGAGCAATTACCGGAATGGTAGTTATTTTTGGTCTCTTTTGGGGAGCCGAAAAATTGATGGGATTATAATCGTTACGATTAAAAATTAGAAACTATATTGTACGAAGCGGGTGTCTAAAATTATTAGACACCCGCTTCTATTTTTGTACTATTATTTTATCGCTTCATAATTCCGTAGCACATTATTTTCAAAATAATATCAACGGTACGTTCTAAATTTATTTCGCCATAATTACCAGCCGAAAGTGGCATTTCCAGCCCTTTAATTGCGGTAGTAATTCCAATTGCAGCTAAATTAAAATCGTAAATTTCGAATTCATTTTTACGTACACCTTCAATTAAAATTCGTTTAATCATCCGAATTTCGTCTTGCTCGTATCGGCGTTTAATCTGATCGATAAAATCAACAGCTGTAACATCGTTCTCAATGGCGTGATAGAAATTTGCCAATCCTCTGAAAGTTGCAAGTTTTGTTAAGATATAATCTCGTAATTTATCCACCGGATCGGTGTTGCGATTGATAACAATTTCAAGTTCGTGAGCTAAAATATCTACCTCTTTCATTATCACCGCCTGGAAAAGGTCTTCTTTACTTTTGAAGTAGTAGTAAAGCGAACTTTTACCTTTTCTTACTGCGTTGGCAATATCGTCGAGAGTGGTTTTTTTATAGCCGTATTTGCTGAAAATTTCGCGGGCGATTTTTAAAATATTCTCCCTGTTTTGGTCTTTTTTATTACCGTTATTGCTTTTGTGTAGCATTTTTGAAACGTTAGTTGTATTAAAAACAGAAGCAAATATAACTATTTATTCTAGTCATAAAAAAAACTGAACATTTTAATCCATTTGACGACTATATGACCAGTGCTATAAAAGTATTGTAAATAGGTGAAGTTAAACTTGTTACCATTCTAAATCATCTATTTCTTCTTTTTCCGTTAATAAAAAATCGAGTTGTTTACGTTCCAAGTTTGTTCTCCATATTTTTACAGTTACATCGTCGCCCAGTTGGTAAGTTTTGTTAGAATGCCTGCCAACCAACGCATAATTTTTTTCATCAAAAATATAAAAGTCATCATCCAGTTCGCGAATTGGAACCATCCCTTCAATTTTATTTAAAAGCTCAACATAAATTCCCCAATCGGTAATTCCCGAAATTACGCCACGATATATTTTGCCTATGTGTTCCTGCATAAATTCAACTTGTTTATACTTTATAGAAGCACGCTCGGCGTATGCAGCGCGGGTTTCCATGTCGGATGAGTGTTTGCACAAACTTTCGTATTTCTGCTCGTTTGCCGAACGTTCTCCGTTTAAGTACTTCTCGAGTAAACGGTGAACCATCATATCAGGATAACGGCGAATTGGCGAAGTAAAATGAGAGTAATATTCAAAAGATAGTCCGTAATGACCAATATTTCGGGTTGAATAAGCAGCTTTTGCCATGGTTCTGATGGCGAGCGTTTCAACTACATTTTGCTCTTTTTACCTTTAACATTGGTAAGCAAATTATTTAACGAATTGGTAATTAGTTTCGGAGTAGTAAGTTGCAAACCGTATCCAAACCGTTGAATAAATGTATTTAACGACTCTAGTTTTTCGGGGTCGGGTTTGTCGTGAATACGATAAACAAAAGTTTTAGGCGGTTTGTTTCCATGTTTTTTTCCAACAAATTCGGCAACTTGTTTATTGGCAAGCAGCATAAATTCTTCAATTAATTTATTCGAGTCTTTTGCCTCTTTAAAATATACCGAAAGTGGTTTTCCCGATTCGTCGATATTAAATTTGAGCTCAAATCGGTCGAATGCAATCGAACCTTTTTTAAAACGTCGATCGCGAATTAGTTTGGCTAATTTATCCAAAACCAGCATTTCAACTGAAAAATCTCCTTTTTCGGTTTCTATAATTTCCTGAGCCTCTTCGTAAGTAAAGCGGCGGTTAGAGTGAATTACTGTTTTTCCAAACCACTCTTTGCTAATATTTGCCTCGTCATCCATTTCAAAAATAGCCGAAAAGCAAAGTTTGTCCTCATTCGGGCGCAGCGAGCAAACACCATTCGAAAGATGTTCGGGAAGCATCGGAATAACGCGGTCAACCAAATAGACCGAAGTTGCGCGACTTTCGGCCTCCTCTTCAATAATTGTATTTGGCGTAACGTAATGTGTAACATCTGCAATATGAATGCCCACTTCCCATTTTCCGTTATTCAGTTTTTGTATCGATAAAGCATCGTCGAAATCTTTTGCATCTGCCGGGTCGATGGTAAATGTTGTGGTTTTACGCATATCGCGGCGCTTTTTAATTTCTGTGTCAGAAATTTCGAGCGGAATCTTTTCTGCTGCTTTTATTACTTTTTCCGGATATTTATGTGGTAGTTCGAATTCGGCCAGTATTGAGTGCATTTCGGCATTGTTATCACCAACATCACCCAAAACTTCAATTACTTTTCCGAATGGACTTTTTGCATTCTCGGGCCACTCTAAAATTTCGGCTATCGCTTTTTGTCCATTTTTAGCACCCAGTAATTTTTCTTTTGGAATAAAAATATCGAATCCAACTTTTCCGGCAGGAATTAAAAATGCAAAGTTTCGCGAAGTTTGAATAATACCAACAAATATTGTTTTTGCTCTTTCAATAATTTCTATTACTTCGCCTTCGAGATCGCGTTTTTTGCGGCGTGCGTACAATCTTATTCGCACTTTGTCGCCTTTCATTGCATGTTTCAAATTGCGCGACGATACTAAAACGGGGCGTTCAACTTCCTCGCTGTTTACATACGCAAAACCTTGTGGTTGTATCTCTACAATACCGCACGCTGTACCGGTTTTTGCTTTTAGTTTATATTTCCCTCGCGAAATTTGTTCCAGATAATCGTCGTCGTGCAACTCTTGCAAAACAACATTTACCAGCTTGCGGGTTTCAGCATCTTTTATATTCAACCAGGTTGATATTTGTTTGTAATTAACCGTTTTACCCGGCTCTTCATAAAGAATTGTAAGAATTAAATTTTTTAATTTCTTCTTATTAAACGTGCTTGCCTTTCCTTTTTTTGGGAATTTTCTCTTCTTTTTTTTCGACATAAATAGTAAATTTTAACAGAGAACAAGTTAATCTTATTTATTTGAATGAAATTATTTTTTATTATTTGTTTACAATTAAAACTTTAACAATACATAACAATCAATATTTACAGGAATTTGTATGTTTGTAATCCATAAAAACAGAATGCAAATTAGAGGAAAAATACCATTATTAATAGTTGCCGTTTTGGCGTGGATTGTAATTATTTCGTCGTGTGCTAACCAGGGAATGCCAACTGGCGGACCGCGAGATTCGATCCCTCCAATTCTTTTGGAAACTTCGCCTGAGTTTAAATCGTTGAATTTTAGCGGTAATAAAGTTCAGTTTACTTTTAACGAATATATTCTTTCTGATGAGGTGTCGGAAAAGTTAGTTATTTCGCCGCCGCTGGGAAAACGACCAATCATTCGAACAAAAGGTAAATCTCTGATTATTCAGTTTAACGAAGATTTGCTGGATAGTACAACTTATTCGCTCGATTTTAAAAATTCCATTGCCGATAATAACGAGAGAAATCCATATAAAAATATGCGATTTTCGTTTAGTACAGGCGATGTTTACGACTCGTTGCGCGTTGCCGGGTGGCTTATGAATGCGTTTAATTTAGAGCCTGTTGAAAGTGGGTTGGTTGTACTTCAAAAGAATTTGCACGACTCGGCTGTTTATACTGTTCGACCAAGTTATATTGCAAAAACCGACGAAGCCGGGATTTTTTTGATTGATAATATTGCACCAGGTAAATACAATCTTTTTGCAATTAACGATGCAAACAACGATTTGATTTATAACGAAGGAGCCGAGGAATTTGCGTTTGTTGACTCAATTGTTATTCCATCAGCGGAATTTGTTGAGGAGATAGACACAGTGGTTAAGGGAACAGATTCGTTGTTGGTTTTGGGGCACACACATTTTTATCCAGAGCCTTTTTATTTGCATCAGTTTACCGAAGAAATCTTCGATCAATATATGGATTCGTACTCCAGGAAAACCCGGTATAAGTGTAGCTTTATATTTAGCGAACCGGTAAAAGATACTTTCAATATTAATCTTGTTGATAACGATGCAACTAACTGGTATCAACTGGAATACAATGAAATAATGGATTCGGTTGATGTTTGGATTGTTGATACGATGGTAGCTCGTTTAGATACTTTGGTTATGGAATTGTCATATTATCAACTCGATTCTGCTGCGCAATTGTATATTCAAAAAGATACGATTGAAATGAATTTTACCGATAAAGTTAAAAAGAAAACAAAGAAAAAACGGAAGTCGAAAGATGATGAAACAGAGAAGCCAAAACCAATTGAGCAATTTGTTTGGAAAACCAATGCCAGTGCTTCAATAATGGAAATAAACAACAGTATTTCTTTGGTTGCGCCCGAGCCCGTCAGTTATTTCGACAGTACGCAAATACTTCTGTATTTTACCGAAGATACTTTAAAAACACCACTGAAATTTAAGTTCGAAAAAGATACCACGGCATGGCGGCAGTATCGGATATCGACTAAATGGGAGCCCGATACAAAATATACTTTCGAGATTGACTCGGCAGCGTGTACAAATATTTATGGAATTACAAGCAAACGGCTAAGTAAAAAATTTAAAACGCGCGAAGAGGATTATTACGGAACGGTACTGATTAAAGCAACAGAGATGCCAAATCCACTGTGTCCGTTGTTAGTGCAGTTACTAAAAAATAATGACGACGAAACTGTTATAATGGAACAATATATTGCAAAAGACGGTACTGCAACTTTTAGTTTTATATCTCCCGAAAAATATAGAGTAAAGGTTATATACGATGAAAACGGGAATGGTAAATGGGATACCGGTAGTTATCAGGATAAGACTCAGGCCGAAAGAGTTGTGTATAATAACGAGGTGGTTAAAGTGCGTTCTAATTGGGAAAAGGAGTTGAGCTGGGACTTGAAAAGGGATTTGACCTTTGTAAAGAACATCAGAGATTATGAACTGGAAGAGCAACAACGAAAGGCAGCCGAGAAAAAAGCACGCGAGGAGAAGGAAAATCCGGATCGTCCAAAACAAAATCAGAATCAGAATAATATGTTTCAAGGGGGAGGAACAGGTGGAGGAGGAGATATTATTAGATAATAAAATAATTTTCTGTCGGAATAAATTTGTTACCTTTATTTTCAAATCATAACTATTATGGCAAGTGTAAAAGAGTTAAAAAAAGACATTGATTTAATAATGTCGCTGGCGTTGAGCGATTGTTTCTATGTGTTGGAATACAACGAAAAAGTGGATGAAAAAGCTGTGATGAAAATTGCAGGCGATATTATTAAAGAACATCGCGAGTTGCGTGTACTTTCCAATCATCCCGATGGAAAGGACAACCCTAAATTAGTAAAACAGTTTTATAAAGAACTGATTACCAGTATGCTCGGAGCTGTAGATTCTGCTCTCGAAAAATTATCGGTTGAAGTTAAAAAAGTAGTTTAAAACAGAGTAGAAATTTTAAAACCACAGACTTACAGTTTCTTAATATGTAAATCTGTGGTTTTTTATTTTAAAAAAAGTCCTGGTAAAGTTCTATTTCAATCCACTTCTTTCTAAAAGTGCATCGACTGAAGGTTCCTGTCCGCGGAATCGTTTGTACAAAATCATCGGATGTTCAGTACCTCCTTTTTCTAAAATATTTTCGCGGAACGAAGCGGCAACTTCTTTATTGAAAATACCTTTCTCTTTAAATACGCTAAACGCATCGGCATCTAAAACTTCTGCCCATTTGTAACCGTAGTATCCGGCGGCATAACCACCTGCAAACAGATGACCAAATTGTGTACTCATACATGTCTCTTTTATCGGTGGAAAAATTTGAGTTTTCGCCATCGCACTCTTTTCGAAAGTTTTTACTTCACCGTTGTAAGGCTTTTCCAGAGTGTGCCACGCCATGTCGAGATAACCAAAACTCAACTGACGAATGGATAAATATCCTGCCAGATAATTCTGCGAATCGACAATTTTTTGAACTAAATTGGCAGGGATTTTTTCTCCCGTTTTATAATGAACAGCAAAGCGGTCGAGGAACTCCTTTTCAACCGCCCAGTTTTCCATTATTTGCGAAGGCAGCTCCACAAAATCACGATAAACACTTGTACCCGATAAACTTGAATAGGTTGAATTTGCCAACATTCCGTGTAGCGAATGACCAAACTCATGAAGGAAAGTTTCTACTTCGGAAAAAGTTAATAGTGCCGGCTTGGTTTCTGTGGGGCGCGTAAAGTTCATTACAATAGTAACATGCGGACGAGAATCGACACCGTTTTCTTTCCACTGGCTTTTAAAATCGTTCATCCATGCACCGCCGCGTTTACTGGGGCGCGGATGAAAATCGGTATAAAAAACTGATAAAAATGTACCGTCAGCATCGAAAACTTCGTAGGCGGTAACTTCGTTGTTATAAACCGGAATGCTTTTATTTGGCTTAAATTCAATTCCATACAAACTGGTTGCCAATCCAAAAACTCCATCCACAACTTTACTCAATTCGAAATATGGTTTTAACATCTCGTCGTTCAAATCAAATTTCTCGACTTTTAGCTTTTCGCTGTAATAACTCCAGTCCCACGGCATAATTTCACCCTCGAAATTGTTTCGCTTTGCAAACTCCTGAATTTCGGCTTTCTCTTGTTTTGCCACATTAAAAGAGGCTTCGTACAAATCGTCTAAAAGCCGATAAACACCCGCAGTATTCATTGCCATTTGACGCTCTAAAACATAATCGGCATAAGTTTTATAACCCAGCAAAATTGCTTGTTTTAATCGTAATTCAGTAATACGTTTTACATTTTTCTGATTATCAAATTCATCGCCTTTAAACGATTTTGAACCATAAGCGAGGTACAACTCTTTACGCAATTCGCGATTGTCGGCATATTTCATAAATGGCAAATAACTTGGCATTGTGATGTCGAAAATCCAACCCTCTTTTTCCTTCGATTTAGCTTTTACGGCGGCTGCTTCCAAAACACCTTCGGGCAAACCTGCCAGTTTCGATTTATCGGTAATATGCAATTCGTAATTGTTAGTCTCTTTCAACACATTCTCGCCAAAAGTTAGGGTAAGTTGCGATAGTTCTGTACTAATTTCACGAAACTTATTTTTTTGTTCTTCGGTTAAATTTGCCCCTTGACGAACAAACCCAACATAACTGTTTTCGAGTAAAGTTTGCTGTTCAACATTTAAATCCAAATTGTCTTTTTGAGCGTAAACAACTTTAATTTTTTCGAAAAGAACCGGGTTTAAAGTAATATCGTTTTGGAATTTTGTGAGTTTTGGTGAAATTTCCTGAGCAATATTCTGAAGCTCATCGTTGGTTTCCGAACTCAGCAGATTAAAGAAAATACCGGCAGTCCGACTTAAAGTCGTCCTGTATTTTCTAATGCAACAATGGTATTTTCAAAAGTTGGTTTTTTCTTGCAATCAATTATTGCTTTTATTTCGGCCTCGCCAACTTCTATCGATTTATTAAACGCGGGTAAAAAATGTTCATTCTCAATTTTATCGAAGGGAGCTGCTTTGTGCGGAGTATTAAAATCTCCTAGCAACGGATTATTTTGTGCATTTGCCATTCCTAAATTCATTAAAATAATTATTAGTAAAATGTGTATTTTATTCATATCTAATTTTTTATTGATTCTGAGAACATCTGTAATCAGATTTATCATTTCATTACAATTTTATAAAAATACTGTACTAAAATCAGCAATAAATTTTACCCATTTATATTTTTTCAAGAATTATTTCTTTGTGAAATCTTTGTGTTTTCTTGTCTTTGTGGCAGATCTCTTTTTCTTTTCAACCGACCAGCCAAATTTGCCGATTCTATCGCCCATCCCAAAATAGTGCCCATGACTGTAAACCAGTGGGTTCGCTTTCGAAAAACTAAATGCGCCATCTTTATTCAAATATTTATCATCAACCGAAACACTAACAACATCGGAAATAAACATGTGGTGAGTTCCCAGCTCAACAATATCTTTTACTACGCACTCAATATTTACCGGCGACTCTTCAATAATTGGAGCTTTTACAATTTTTGCAGGTGCGGGAGTAAGATTCATCTCTTTCCATTTATCATACTTTTTCCCCGAGCGGCAACCGCACCAATCTGTAGCTTTTGCAAGTTTTTCGGTGGTGAGATTAATTACATATTCTCCGGTGCGCTTTATAATTTCATAAGAATGCCGCCCTGGACGAACAGAAATATAACACATTGGCGGATCGGAATTAATGGTACCGGTCCAGGCAATTGTTATAATATTATACTCTTCGGGATTTTCGCCACAACTTACCATAACTGCTGGCAGCGGGTAAATTATTGTTCCTGGTTTCCAGTAAGTTCTTGCCATCGTATCGTTTTAATTATTGAATTGACAATATACGGTAAAAATTAAAACCGGGAAACAACGCAACCTTTTATGCCATAAAACTATCTTTACAAAAAAAATATGAGCCGTTTATCATTTATCTTATTCTCTTTTATTTTTTCATTTGTACTGTTTGGTTGTTCTGATGAAATAGTTATTCCGGAAGATTACACAATAAAATTCGGCTCGGAATGTGGCTGGTGTGCCGGGCAGGAGTACATTACAGTTTCAAGTACTAAAGTTGAATACGAACGAAATATTCCGTGTGGAGACGATAAGGGAACAATCGAAAAAAGTATAGATTTTTGCTCGTGCGATTGGAACGATTTAAATGCCTCTTTCGACTATTCTCTTTTCAAAAAGCTGGATTACAACACTTGTAATGTTTGTGCCGACGGTTGCGACGAAATAATTAAAATTACAGAAGAGGGCAGCTCGCACGAATTGCGTTATTCTTTTTCCGATGAAGTTGAAGGAATGGAAAATCTACGCCAAAAACTTACCGAATTAATGGATAAAATGAGAGAAATGGAATAATTTATACCGGGTCTTTCCAATCATTATTTTCACGAATTAACTGCTCCAGCTCTTCCACTGCATTTTCGCGAAGAATGTGTCTTTTAACGGGTTTCAACCCTTTATATAAACTCACTTTGTCAACTCCTGTTCCCACAAATCCATAGTCAACATCGCCCATTTCGCCGGGTCCGTTTACCACGCAGCCCATTATTCCAATCTTTAAATGGTCGAGATGTTTAAAGTGAGCTTTAACTTCAAGTGTTGTTTCGTGCAAATCGAAAAGCGTTCTGCCACAACCCGGACAAGAGATAAATTCTGTTTTTGAAACGCGCATTCTGCTAGCTTGCAAAATTCCAAAACCCAAATCTTTTAACTCTGTGAATGTAATATTTTCGCTGTCATTAGATATGCAAATTCCATCGCCGTAACCATCAATAAACAGACCGCCTAAATCTGCCGAAGCTTTAATTTGCAGGTCTTCCAACACGCTCTCTTCGTATCTGCGATATATAATTACCGGAACTTTCCAGATGTGAGTATCCAGTGTTAGAAAGAATGCACGCAACTCAGCCATCGGGTTTTTATTGAAACTTTCAAGGATAAGAACCGTTTTTCTGGTCTGTTTAAATTTAGTAATAATTTCGGGGTGCATAGCCATAAACTTATCGAACTCCTGCTTGTTTGTTCGTATAAATTTCAATCGTCCCCATCGTGTACTTTCAAACAAATACTCTTCCAGCGACATAATCGGATACTCTTCACCTTTAATATCAAGTATTACATCGTCAGATATAAAATAGTCGGGAATTAATTTTCCCCGAATTGGAATCATTTCGCGCAAACTATGCTCGCCCAAATCGGCAACTACAACCGGTAACTGTTTGTTGCCCATATTTAAAACCGGGCGCGTTGAACGACGTTCATATTCAAACGGGTTGGTTTGTGCAACCAACGGCGCAGTAATCGGTTCGTGATATTCGTAACTTCTAAAATGGTTAACCAGTTTTTGTGCAACCGGAATCTCTTTTACCGGTCTTTCGGTTAACGAAATTCTAATTGTATCGCCAATCCCGTCAGCAAGTAGCGCACCAATTCCAACTGCCGATTTAATTCGTCCATCTTCACCTTCGCCAGCCTCTGTAACTCCCAAATGAAATGGAAATTTCATATCTTCCAAACGCATTTTATAATTTAGCAAACGAGTTGTATAAACCATTACACGAGTATTACTCGACTTAATAGATACGATAACATTATTGAAATCTACCTTTTTGCAAATGCGTAAAAACTCCATTACCGATTCGGCAATTCCTGAGGGAGTATCTCCGTATTGACTCATCACACGGTCGGAAAGCGAGCCATGATTTGCGCCAATTCTTAATGCAGTGTTGGTTTTTTTCAGCATCTTCAGAAATGGAATAAACTGCGCCTCAATTTTTACCAATTCAGCTTTATACTCGTTTTCGGAATAAACTTTATTTTGAAATTTAGCTCTTTTATCGTAGAAGTTACCAGGATTAATACGAATTTTAGAAATGCTTTTTGCCGCAATTTCTGCAAGTTTTGGGTTGAAATGAATATCGCCAATCAGTGGAGTATTGTATCCACGAGCAACTAATTCTTTTTTAATATTTTTCAGATTCTCTGCGTCATGAATCCCTTTTACAGTAACCCGAACATATTCGGCACCCGCCAGAATTACACGCTCTAACTGGTCAACTGTTGCATCGGTGTCTTTCGAACTTGTGTCGGTCATGGTTTGAATGCGAATCGGATTATTTCCGCCAACCGGAACACCACCAATATTCACTTCCCACGTATCTTGTCTCTCGTACTTTGTTAAATCTTTTATATAATTAAAACTGCGATCTTTCATTTAATAATCTTTTGTTGCTAAAATGCAAATTTAAACTAATGCTTCCAATATAAAAAGAATAGACTATTTTTGTTTTCATTTATAATTATATGGCGGTAGAAACTAAGGATATAACAAAATTATTTGGAAAGCAGAAAGCACTCAATAATGTAAGTTTTTCAATTAAAAAGGGCGAATTGGTTGGTTTTCTTGGTCCAAATGGTGCAGGCAAATCTACAATGATGAAAATTATCACCGGATATTTACCTTTCGATTCGGGCAAAATATTGATCAATAATCAAGAAATTTCGTCCAATAATATTGAAATCAGAAAAAGTATTGGTTATTTACCTGAACAGAACCCACTTTACACCGACCTTTATATTAAGGAGTTTCTGGAAATTACGGCTGGATTTTATCACCTCAAAAACAAAAAGCAACGTGTTGCCGAAATGATAGAACTCACCGGGTTGGGTGACGAACAACACAAAAAAATACAGGCACTTTCGAAAGGATATCGGCAGCGGGTGGGGCTGGCGCAAGCACTAATTCACGACCCATCAATTTTAATTTTAGATGAACCGACAACCGGACTCGATCCCAATCAACTAGAAGAGATTAGGGAATTAATTAGGCAGGTTGGTAGAGAAAAAACCGTAATTCTGTCGTCGCATATTATGCAGGAAGTTGAAGCAGTTTGCAACCGGATAATTATTATAAATAAAGGTAAAATTATTGCCGATGGCGGAATTGCAGAGGTTAAAAGTGGAAGTTTGAATAAAAATCAGATCGTTTTTGCTGAATTTAATTCGCTGGTAAATATCGGGCAAATTCTGGAAATTGAGGGAGTTGTAAATGCCAATTTTAAAGATGGTATTTGGGAAATTGAATCGGACAACAAGCAAGATATTCGTCCGGCTATTTTTCGGTTTGCCATTAAAAATGATCTCACTCTTTTAACCTTGCAGGAAAAGCAACGAAACCTGGAGAGCGTTTTTCAGAAACTTACTCAAAAATAACTCATTGATGGAATTAATAGAAGTCCCCTTAACTAAAACACAGTTCGACTGCGCTCACTATGACCGACAAACTGAGCGTAGTCGAAGTTTAAGAAATATTATTATCTCGATAAATGAATCCTAAAGTTTCAGTAATACTGCCCTTTTTTAATGCCGAAAAAACTTTAAAGGCGGCAATAAAAAGCATTCTCAAGCAATCGTTTTATGATTTTGAATTGTTGCTTATTAACAACAATTCTACCGATAGCAGTTTTACTATTGCCAATAGTTTTGCTGAAAAAGATTCTCGGATTCGATTGTTAATTGAGAAAAAACAAGGGGTGGCAAATGCAATGAATTGCGGATTGAAAAATGCCCGTGGAAAATTTATTGCCCGAATGGATGCCGATGATATTTCGATGCCCCGGCGACTCGAAAAACAGTTGCAATATTTAAATAATAATCCAGAAATAGATTTTGTTGGCTCAAATGTTAAATATGTTCCACACAACAAAAACAGTGCAGGTTTCGAGCGATTTGTGGAGTGGGCAAACTCTTTTTATTCACCCAAACAAATTGACCTGAACTGTTTTGTGGAAATACCAGTTATTAATCCAACCATTTTTTTTAGGCGAGAATTATTTGAAAAACTGGGTGGATGTTTCGATGGCGATTTCCCGGAAGATTACGAAATGCAACTGCGATATTTGGCAGCCGGAGTAAAAATGGCAAAATTAGATGAACAGCTTTTAGAGTGGCACGACTATTCAATGCGTCTAACCCGCACCGACAACCGGTATTCAACTGAAGCGTTTTTTAAAACCAAAGCTAAATATTTTAAAAGTTGGTCGGTGGCAAATAACCCGTTTCATCCAAATATTTGGGTTTGGGGAGCAGGCAGAAAAACCCGGCAACGAGCGAAATTACTTGAAAAAGAGGGAATTGTTATCGATGGTTTTATCGACATAATAAAATTTAAAACCACCCTGAAAACTACTATTCATTATTCCGAAATTCCAAAACCAGATAATATTTTTATTGTTTCGATGGTAACAAAATCAGGTGTTCGCGAGCAGATAAAAGAGTTTCTTGTAAAAGAAAATTATGTAGAAGGGGTTGATTTTATTCTGATGGGGTAGATTTTATTCCAAAAGAAACTTTTGATAGAGCCAGATTTTAATCATTTCAGTATAAGAAAATTCTTCTCCCTGATAGAGTAAAAATCCATTGTCATTTTCTTGCAATATAGATTCCATTGGTCCGGTAATACCTACAACAGGAAATAATTCTAAGTAACTTTTTTTATTTGAAATAAGAATATTACATTTGCACCCGCTACGTGGAAAGATTTGAGATTGATTGCAACCACATGAAAAAAACGCTAAAACAATCGTATTTTCAATATCAATCGAACATCCCGCAGTTTTAATTTTTTAATGTTTAATGTGCTGAGTTTTTTTCAGCCAAAATTAAAGGGATTTATTATGAACTATTTATTTACAAGCGAGTCGGTTTCGGAGGGACACCCCGATAAAGTTTCCGACCAAATTTCGGATGCACTGTTAGACCAGTTTCTGGCATTCGACCCAAATTCTAAAGTAGCCATCGAAACATTGGTAACTACCGGTCAGGTTGTTGTTGCCGGCGAAGTAAAATCAACCGCTTATGTTGATGTGCAGGAAGTAACACGCAAAGTGATAAACAAGATTGGCTACACAAAAGCAGAGTATCGTTTCGATGGTGAATCGTGCGGAGTACTTACCGCTATTCACGAACAGAGCGATGACATTAATCGTGGTGTTGACCGTGAAGTGAAAAAAGATCAGGGAGCGGGCGACCAGGGAATGATGTTTGGTTACGCCAGTAAAGACACCGATAATTATATGCCGCTTTCGTTAGATTTGTCGCATATTATTTTGCAGGAGATGGCAGATGTTCGTCGCGAGCAAAAGGTGATGACTTACTTGCGCCCCGATTCAAAATCACAGGTTACAATTGAATACACCGCCGAAAATATTCCGGTAAAAGTGCATACAATTGTTGTTTCAACTCAACACGACGAGTTTGATGCCGACGAACCGATGCTGGCAAAAATTAAAGACGATGTAATTAATATTTTAATTCCACGTGTAATAGCTAAATTGCCCGAACGTTTACAGGTACTTTTTGGCGACAATATTATTTACCATGTAAACCCAACAGGTAAATTCGTAATTGGCGGCCCGCACGGAGATACCGGTTTAACGGGGCGCAAAATTATTGTTGATACTTATGGCGGACGTGGTGCGCACGGTGGCGGTGCATTCTCAGGAAAAGACCCGTCGAAAGTTGATCGCTCGGCTGCTTATGCATCGCGCCATATTGCAAAAAACCTTGTTGCAGCGGGTGTTGCCGACGAATTATTAGTGCAACTTGCCTACGCAATTGGAGTTGCCGAACCAGTTGGAGTTTTTGTAAATAGTTATGGAAGGGCAAATATTTCTATTTCTGATGCAGAAATTGCAGAGAAAGTAAAATCTATTTTCGATTTACGTCCGGCAGCAATCGAAGAGCGTTTGAAATTACGGAATCCAATTTATTTGGAAACTGCTGCTTACGGTCACATGGGGCGAACACCGGTAACTGTTACAAAAACATTCGAATCGCCTTATGCCGGAAAAGTTGAAAAAGAGGTTGAACTTTTTACATGGGAAAAACTCGATTTTGTTGATACGGTAAAAAAAGCTTTCGGAATCTAATTCCGGGGGATGTAGTAATACACCATGAAGGGCGGTTCTTTTGAATCGCCCTTTTTTAATAACTCACATTAAGAATTTAGTCTTCAAAATGAAACATTCTTTGGCTTTCACTCGAATAAACGAATAGTAGTGTAAATCTTTAAATCATAAAGTCATGGAAGAAAAATTAATTACCATCGTAGTTTTGCCTTATTCCAAAGCACTTATTTTAAAAATGCGATTTGAGGCAAAAGAGATTGAGTGCGACCTTGAAAATATTAATTTAATCGAGGGTGCTGCGTCTTCAACTGTTCGGGTTAAAATTATAGAGAAAGATCTAAATAATGCTATCCCTATTTTGGATGATTTTCTTGGTAAAAGAACAATTATTTCTGATAATAAAACCAAACCACACGAACGACATATTTTGGTTCCAATAGATTTTTCTCTTAACTCTAAAAAAGCGTGTAAAATGGCATTCAGTATTGCAAGTCATTTGCAGGTTAAAATAGTTTTTATGCATAGTTACATAAATCCGCTAATTCACTCGATTCCGTTTAGCGATGTTTACGCGTACGACCCAACACTGTGGACAAAAATTGAGTACGCCGAAAAAAATGCCAACGAAAGTTTTCAGGAGTTTATTTCGAAATTGGCAGATGAAATTGGAAAAGAAAAGTGGGAGACAATTAACACGGAGTTTATAATTAAATCGGGGTATGCCGAGGAAGATATTTTAGCTTATTCGCACGAAAACAGGTCGCAGATAATTGTAATGGGCAGCTCAGGAAATTCGGCACAAACAGGAACAGTTGGAAGTGTTACCGCAGATATTATGTACAATGCCCGGGTTCCGGTTTTAGTAGTTCCTGAAAGTACACCGGAACAGGAACTAAAGCACTTTTCGAATGTTTTATATGCTACAAATTTCGACGAAAAAGACTTTGTTGCACTCGATAAATTAATGGCAATTCTTTACCCATTCGATATTAAAGTTATTTGTGCTCATGTTGGGCAGCCCTCCGGAAATGGGTGGGATTTGGCAAAACTTAATGGCATGAAAGATATTTTAAAAGCAAAGTACAGAACAGAAGCATTCGATTGCCGATTAATTGTCGGAACCAATATTTTAAACTCACTCGAACATTTTATCGAAGATGAAAAGATAGATATAATCTCGCTTACAACTCATAAAAGAAATATGATTTCGAGACTATTTAATCCAAGTCTGGCGCAAAAAATGGTATTCCATTCGAATACACCGCTGTTGGTTTTTCATGCGTAAACGACCCTCTTCATCTCCCCCGAGGGGAGAAACAAGAATTTATTTTCATTGCGGATACTCACCCAATATTTCAATTGGTTATAATGAGAAAATAACAGAGATACTGAAACGAGTTCAGCGTGACGTTTCGAAATAATTGCTTACAGTTCCTAAGTTAAGAGCGTTCTGCTGAATTTATTTCAGTATCTTAATAAAGTTGAAAATTCCGGGTCGAGCCCGGAATGACGTACTAAATTTAATTTATGTAATATTTATCCAAGTCGTTCTCCAAAAAACCGACGGTTTGTTTTATCGATTCTGAAATTGACAGGTATTTAAAATGAAGTGTCTGTGTAATTTTGTTGCCATCGAAATTATTTATTTCATTAGAATTTGCAACTGTTTCGCGAGTTATCATCGATGGTTTTCCGGTAATCCAACTTGCAAAAGTCGCTGCTCTCCAAACAATACCAAGTAAAACATTGGTGGCAAAAATGGTTGGTTTTGGTTTGTCGAGCACATCGGCAATTTGGCTAAAAACATCTTGGTAACTTAAATTTTCTGCATTTAAAATGTATCGTTGATTTTTACAAGTCTTAAAATTCGATTCGTCCATCAGTTGAATCATGGCGCGGGCAACATCTTTTACATCAACAAAACCGGTAATTCCTTTTGTATAGAATTTCATTCCGTCCCAAATTGTTTTAAACATTTTGGCACTGCCGTTTTCCCAATTTGCAGGTCCTAAAATTATTGACGGATTTATAATTACTGCATCCAAACCCTCTTCAATTCCGCGCCAAATTTCGGCTTCCGAAAAAAACTTACTTTCAGAATAACCCGATATTTTTTTTGTTGCAATCCAGTTGGTATCTTCTGTAATCGATTCGCCATTTTCCAAACGACCCAAAGCCGCAATAGAACTAACATGACAAATTTTTGTAACCCCATTTTCTATTGCAGCATTTACAATATTAGCAGTTCCCTCCACATTATTTGAAATCATTTTGCTACGCTCTTTTGTTTGAAAAGAGATAATTGCCGCGCAATGATAAATTTCGGTTACGCCCTGCAATAATTTTTCGAGCGAGAAGTATTCAAGAATATCGCCATCAACCCATTCTATTTGATTAAAAAGTTCTTCGGAGTTTTCAGAATAATACGAGAAGGTTTTTAAAACTTGCTGTAGATTGCTGGTTTTGCGTTTAAGTGCTTTTACCTTTTTACCTGCCGAAGTTAATTCGTATAATAAATGTGCACCTACTAATCCTGTTCCACCTGTTACAAAAATCATCTGTTTTTTTTCTAAAGATATAATTTTCAATCTGACTTTAAGTAATCTCATTTCTTTGGTTTTTTTTCAAGTGAAATAATTACTACTTTTAAACAATGGAAACAGAACAAAAAATATTTTTTGGTTCGAAGGAAGAAAACAATAAACGCCGTTTAAAAGAAGCACTCGCGAGAACTCCGCACGAGCGGTTAATATTTTTTTTGAAACTTTGTGAGGAGATGCAAGTTTTTGCGAAAGATGAACCACACCCGAACGATGCAAAAAATAATTTTATTATAGAATGAGTTTATTAGATAATTTTCCTGAAAGAATTGAATCATTTATAAGAGCCGCAAATAAGCACCATCTCGAAATGATACTAGTAGGCGGTGGAGCAGTTAATTTCCATGGCTTTCAGCGTCATTCTGCCGACCTTGATTTTTGGATTGATATTCATGGAAATAATTTAAAAAACTTACTTTCTACCCTTCGTGAATTAAACTATAATTTTGATGATGTTCCAGAAAAAGTAAAAAAAGGAGAACAAAACATTTCCATAAAAATTAGTCCTGTTTTTGAACTTGAATTAATTACTAATTTTAATCCGGGCAGGAGCTTTTCTGAAGCTTTGAAAGAAAGTGAATTAGTTCGGAAAGAAGATTTTTTTTACAATGTTCTCAGTTTTGATGATTTAATCAAAAGCAAAATTTCATCTGCACGTATAAAAGATAAATTGGATGTTGAGGAACTACACAGAATTAAGCTAAGCAAAAAAATATGAATTCACCTATTCCACGGAGTATCAGCTTTTGCACCAAACTGTTTTGCAGTAATTTTTTTAATATGAACTTTTAAAACTCCCACATTTTTTATTGCCGGTGCACTAAATTTAAATTCGCGGTTACTGTATTGTGCCATTAAAAGTTTCATACAACGGTATTTTTCATCAAAATCATCGATAAATTCAACTTCACCTTCAACCAAAACCGACTTCGATTTTACGCGATAACTGCACCCCACTTTTTCGTCTTGCCAGGCTAAATCTTCGCCTAAATTCCAGGTAACAGAAACTTTCGGGTTTGCTTTAATTGTTTCCCACATTCGTCCCTCGGGTGCTGAATGTAAAATCACAGTATTGTTTTCTAAAGCAAAATTAAGCGGTAAAACATAAGGTTGTCCGTTTTCCGACATTCCCAAAAAACATGTTTTACATGCTTTAATAATTTTATTTATCTCTTCGCGGTTTTCAATAAAGAGTGTACGCATAGTATAAAATGATTAATTAATTGCACGGCTACCCAATTTATCAGTGAACTCTTTTTCAACTTTTTTAAGATTTGTCATTGTATTTAAAAGATCGAAAACTTTGTCGTAGTCTTTTTTGTCCGATTCAATATTTATCTGTTTTTCAATCTCAGCCTGCATAATTTTTATTTTCCGGAATTTATATTCGTTGATTATTTTGGGTATTAAAACTTCCAGAATATCCTCCTCTTGCTCCATAAATGCTCCGGCTTTTGCCCATCTTTTACTCTCAATATATTTCTCAGAAAGTAAATCTGTGGCAAGTTGACTTATCTCACTGTCAGGATGTTGTGTGAAATGTTTCCAGGTGTCAATATTCTCTTTATCCAAAATAGAGCTTACCTCGTAAAACATTTTTTTAAACAGTGGATTTTCCGAAACCAAATCATCTGCCTCCAGCTCCTGAATCATAAATTCACCAACACTTATCATTTCAGTTTCATTTTCGTCGTCGCCTTCCAGTTCAAAAAGTGGAGCGTTGCAATGTTTTAAAAGAAAACGTAAATATTCGAGTTCTTCAACTAAAAACTGTGTTGGTTTAATTTTTTCAGGAGGTTTCGGTTTTGCAGTTGCTTTTTTTGCCTTTTCGCGAAACTCCTTTTTTCGGAAATCTTCGCTCTGTTTAGTTTTCTGTTTTCTTACTTCGGTATATAAAATATCTTCGTTTACACCCAACAATCTACTACACTCTTTTATATAAACCGAGCGTGTGATTGTGTCGGGAATTACTGATACCGAGCGAATTACATCTGAAATTAAACCTGCTTTTTTAATCGGGTCGTTCTCGGTGTCTTTCAACAAAAGGCGGGTTTTAAACTGAATAAAATCGGCTTCGTTATCTTCTATATACTTTAGATATTTGGTTGCGCCCATTTTTTTTGCAAACGAATCGGGGTCTTCACCTTGCGGAAGCAGCAAAACTTTTACATTCATACCCTCCTCCAAAATCAAATCTATTCCGCGCAGCGAGGCTTTTATTCCCGCTTCGTCGCCATCGTAAATTATTGTAATGTTTGGTGTAAACCGTTTTACCAATCTAATTTGATCGGGTGTGAGTGCAGTTCCTGATGACGCAACAACATTCTCAATTCCAGCCTGATGCATCGAAAGTACATCGGTATAGCCTTCAACGAGATAACACTTTTCGGTTTTCGAGATTTCTCGTTTTGCCTGAAAAATACCATATAAAACACGACTTTTGTGATAAATATCCGACTCGGGCGAATTGAGGTATTTTGCTATTTTCTTGTCATCTTTTAAAATACGACCGCCAAATGCAATTACCCGTCCTGCAATATTATGAATGGGAAACATTATCCGCCCGGCAAACCGATCGCGCATCCAATCATCGCGTTTTATCGTAAGTCCGGTTTTTTCAAGAAAATCAATTTTATAACCCTCTTTCTGTGCAGCTTCGGTAAATGGTGTTTTTCCGTCGGGAGCAAAACCAACATCAAATTTTTTCAGTATATCATCTCTAAAATTGCGCTCTCTAAAATAACTTAACCCAATTGTACGCCCCTCATTTTCCTCCCACAAATAACGTGTAAAATATTTTTGTGCATACGACGAAACAATCATCATACTTTCGCGGTCGTCTTTTTGTTGCTTCTGTTCCTCGGTTTCCTCTTTTTCAACAATTTCGATGTTGTATTTTCTTGCCAGCCATTTCAGCGCTTCCGGATAAGTCAGGTTTTCGTGCTCCATAATGAAATTCACGGAGTTACCACCTTTCCCACACCCAAAACATTTAAAAATTCCTTTTGCCGACGAGACTGTAAACGATGGTGTTTTTTCGTTATGAAAAGGACAGAGTCCCAGTTGATTAACCCCTCTTTTACGAAGTGTAACAAAATCGGAAACCACATCCGAGATCTCGGCTGCATCTAATATTCGTTCTATGGTAGCATGGTCAATCATCGTTACAAAAGTAGGAGAATTCATTTTAAACAGGCTGGGAAAATGATTTTTTTGAAGCAAAATAATTTAATAGTACTTTTAAAGCATGAAGAAGAATCTGGTAATTCTATCGGGAGCCGGTATGAGTCAGGAAAGTGGGTTAAAAACTTTTCGCGATATGGGCGGACTTTGGGAACAATACGATGTTACCGAAGTTGCCAGTCCCGAAGCGTGGAGAGATAATCCGGAATTGGTAATGCGGTTTTATAACGAACGGCGCAAACAACTTTTTGAGGTGAAACCAAACGCCGGACATTTTGGAATTGCCAAATTAGAAGAGTGGTTCGATGTTAATATTGTAACTCAAAATGTTGACGACCTGCACGAGATTGCTGGTAGTACAAATGTTTTGCATCTGCACGGAGAACTTCGAAAAGCACGAAGTACAATCGATTCGAATTTGGTTTACACAATGGAAAACTGGGAGCTAAAATTTGGTGATTATTGTGAATTGGGAAGCCAGTTACGACCGCACATTGTATGGTTTGGCGAGGCAGTTCCGGCAATGCAAGAGGCAATTCCAATAATTCATAAAGCAGATATTCTTGTTGTTATTGGTACATCGCTTGCAGTTTATCCGGCAGCCGGATTGGTAAATTATACTCCACCGGAAATTCCTATATTTGTTGTTGACCCAAACCGACCTGCTGTTTATCAGGAAAATGTTTCTTATATTGAGAAAAAAGTTGGAGAAGGCATAAATGAGTTACTGTTTAAACTTGAAAAATTAAAATAGAATGTTTGAAAAAATAGATGGAGCAAAGTTGGAAGTCGGAAGTTGGAAGTTGGAAGCTGGAAGGCAGATATTTAAATTAGTAGTAAGCATATTAATTTTCATTGTTTTTTTAACTACTTCGGATACAAGTTTGGCGCAACGATTTGAAGGAGGTCTGCTGGCAGGATTTAATGCATCGCAAGTTGAAGGAGATACTTATAAAGGGTATCATAAACCCGGACTAATAGCAGGAGCTTATGTTCAAACAGATCTTGCACCTGCAATTTTTGCTGCTATGGAAATAAAATATGCACAAAAAGGTGCCAGAAATAAACCTATAAAAAACGACCCGACTAAATATGTGATGCGGTTGGGATACATTGATATTCCGGCTTATGTGGCGTTTCGAACTAACGACAGGGGAGCAATAATCGCAGGTATCTCAACTGGATTTTTAATTCATGCAAAAGAGTACGATAATTATGGAGAATATCCGGTTGAAGACCAAAGTGCTTTTAACACAATTGATTTGCAGGCGTTAGTTGGCTTTCAGTTCGATTTTCTTGATAATATAAAAGTCGATTTAAGATTTGCTCTATCGGTAATCCCAATCCGTAGCCATCCGGGCGAAACTCCGCCAAATCAATACTGGATAAGCAATCAGTTTAATAATGTTATTTCGCTGGCATTATATTATAGGTTCGACAGATAAATTTCAAATCGATTTTTATGAAACGAAAAATAATAGTTGCGGTAACCGGGGCAAGTGGTTCGATTTATGCCAAAATTCTGCTTGAAAAGTTGAACGAGATAAAAGAGCAATTTGACGAAGTGGCGATTGTTTTTTCAACAAATGCAATTGATATCTGGAAGTTCGAATTGAACGAAAATTTCAATGCCGAATATCCATTTCGGGTTTACGAAAAAAGTAATTTTTATGCTCCATTTGCGTCGGGTTCATCGAAGTTTGATACGTTAATTGTGTGCCCGTGTTCGATGGGGACTTTGGGCAGAATTGCTCACGGAATTTCGGACGATCTGATTACGCGCGCTGCCGATGTAATTTTAAAAGAGAAACGTAAATTAATTATTGTACCACGCGAAACTCCGTACAATTTAATACATATCGAAAACATGAAAACCATTACTTTGGCGGGCGGAGTAATTTGCCCTGCAACTCCATCGTTTTATAGCAAGCCAAAATCTATTGAAGAGGTTGTTGAAACTGTAGTTGAGAGGATTTTAAATCTGGCCGATTTTAATATCGATTCGTTTCAGTGGGGGAAAACCTCTGAAAAATAAATTTACAAAGAATTTACCATCCACTTCGAGAAAATATCGAGATAATTCCAAAACGAAAGGATTACATTTTCCGGTAAATCTAATTTCCCCAAAAAAGTATTATTTTCCAAAAACCCAACCAACACGAATACCTCCGGTAAATGCTATTGGAAATTCATCGGGGGCAACAATAAAACCATAAGGCATTCCTTCATAATCATGGGCTCCAATTCCATATCCAACTCCGCCATAAATATCAAGTAGAAACGAGTCGTCAAAAATCCACTGTTTTCCCAATTTTAGCATAAGTGCGAGTGAAAATAATTCTTTTCTATCCTCCGTATTATTATTATGGTAATTACCATTTGAATCGTAATAATAATCGTAGTTATTGCTATCGAAAGCCATATAGCGAACAGCAATTTCGGGTGCAAAATAAGCTCCTTTTAAAATGTGCGAATAGTGCATTTTTGTGCTATAAAAATCGGGGTTTCGTATAAATTTATATGCAAACTTACCATAAACTCCCTTTGGGTTAATATCTTGTGGATCAAAACCTAATCCGATAATTCCCAAAGCAGTCTCCCATGATTTACCTGGTTTAATATTCTGCTCATAAATAATTTCGGTACTCCCAACTAAAGGCGATAAAAAGTTAATTTTCAGTGCGTGTTTACTTTGGTTAAAATAGTATTCACTGTTTTTAAAAGAGTTACTCTCAATTTCAATTACTTCACCTGTCGAGAACTCAATTTTTTCGACTAAAGCGTTATCAATTCCAAAAATTAGTTTCGGATTATCGGAGTAGTAATACTTTACTTCGTCGGCAGCTATTTCGGTTACTTTGCAGTTAATAATTTCGCTGTTCTTTTTAATTATTCTGTCTTGCGAAATAGCGTTTAACGATAATAGGATAAGTAGAAATACTATAAGGTTTTTCATTTTTGGTTATTTTAAAATTCTAAAACTTTTATCAAAAATAGTGCCGCAATTTATCAATAAATTTTTAATATCATCTAGTGACTTAACACTAATAATCGGCAAATGCCAAAGTAGCAATACTAACTTTTGTATTCTCTGTTTTTAATAATTGAAATGCACACGCTTCAAGAGTTGAGCCGGTTGTTACCACATCGTCTATTAGTAAAATATGTTTGTTTCGAAATTTCTCCGGCTCTTTAATCCCAAATATTCCTTCCACATTTTGCCAGCGTTCAAACCTGTTTTTCCGGGTTTGAGTTGAGGTATGAATTTGCCGGAATAAATTTTTACTTGAGACAGGTTTCTGTAAACTCGCTGCTACACCTTTTGCAATCCAGTTGCTTTGGTTAAATCCGCGCATCTTCTGCTTTTTCGGGTGCAGTGGAATCGGAACAACAATATCAACAGCATTAAAATTAATGGAATTTGCAAGTTCAAAACCAAATCTTCGCCCGGTTTCAAAACCCAACTCTTTTAAACCTTTGTATTTTATAAAATGAATAAGTTGCTGATACCGGCTTCCCTTTTTATACGAAAAAAAAGAGGTAGCATTTTCTATTTCTACCCGTCCCCAAAACAGTTGTGCAACTTTGTTATCTCTCTTTAAATGAAAATTTGTTACTGGTAAATCGTACCAGCAATTCATACATAAAAAATTTTCTTGTGATATTAACCTGTCGCCACAAGTAATACAGAGTGTCGGGAAGAACAACTCGGTTAAATCGTATATTCCTCGGGTTAATTTATTCATACCCAAAAGATACGAAGAATAATTTAATACGTTGTATTTATGGAATTTTAGGTTTTGTTTTTTATTATTTGAAATATCCGGATTAGGTATTTTCTAAAAAACCGGAGTCTTTAATTATTTAGGAGAACAAGAAATTAGACTTAAAAAACACTCATTAATATTTTGATTGTTTCTAAATTCAACACAAATACTGTAAACAGTAAGCAAACATTTAATATTTTACTAAATTTGGGAACATATTTTTATAAATCGATTTTACCTAAATTCAAATAAATTATAATGCTAAAAAGATTAGGGAAATATTTACGAAAAAAACTTCTATTAGTAATATTTATCGGATTTGTTCTCGGTATTGTTATCTCAATATATTCGTATAAAGTAATCGTAGTAACCTCAACTAACGAGTCGTGCGAGGTGTGCCACGTACATCCGCATGTTTTCGATTCGTGGAAACTTTCGGTTCATCACGATACCAGAGTTGGAATTAAAATTGGTTGTGTTGAGTGCCATCTACCACCAAAAGGAGAAGGTTATTTAAAAGAGAAAATAAAGTCGGGTGCCAAAGATTTATACGGATATCTGTTTAAAGATAGTGTTGATTTTAACTGGGAGGCAAAATCGACATTAGACGAGGCGCAACATTTTGTTTTTAAAGAGTCGTGTGTAAATTGCCATCAGAATTTGTTTCCTCTTACTTTAACAAAAGAGGGGCAGGATGCACATTTATACTATTCTCAAAACGAAGATGAGTTGCGTTGTATCAATTGTCATTTAAATGTTGGACATTTCGATCCAGATGCTTTGCATGCCGTAAATGTTGAGTTTGGCAATGGTGATAACGCGAATAAGGAACGTTTTAATGAACCGGCAAATGTTACTTTGCACGAAGATTATACGGAGACAATTCCTGGCACTACAATTTCGTTTAATATGAAAGCTATTCCGGGTGGCAGTTTTAAGATTGGAAGTCCGGATAACGAACAGATGCGCAAAACTGATGAAGGCCCGCAGAAAGAGGTAAAACTCAGTCCATTTTTTATGGCAGAAATAGAAATTACGTGGGATACTTATTTGGCATTTTATAGTGCCACCGCTGCCGAAGGCAGGTCAACCGATACCGAAGGTGCGCGTACCGAAGCTGACGTTGATGCCATTTCGGGACCTACTCCTCCGTACGGACAACCCGACCAAAACTGGGGTTTGGGAAACCGCCCGGCAATTACAATGAGCTATCATTCGGCAGAAACATTTTGTAAATGGTTAACTCAGGTTACCGGAAAAACCTACCGTTTACCAACCGAAGCCGAGTGGGAATATGCAGCACGTGGCGGAACAGAAACTCCTTTCTTTTTCGAAGGCAATCCGAAAGATTTTGGTGAAAAAGGTTTTATTGGAAAAATGTTTGGAAAGGGGAGTGACGAAATTAACAACTATATAATTTTCAGTGGCAACAGTCAGTTAAAAACAGCAGAGCCCGAAAATGTGGAAGCAAATCCATTTGGGTTGATAAATATGTTAGGTAACGCCCAGGAGTATTGTTCTGATTGGTATGCAGAAGATACATACAACAAATTGAAAGATGGGGAAGTTAATCCAAAAGGACCTGCTTCGGGCGACGAACATGTAATTAGAGGAGGTTCGTTTAAAAGTGAAATTGGTGAAGTTAGAAGTGCTGCACGCGACTTTACAAGAAGTACAGCATGGATGAAAACCGACCCGCAGATGCCTAAAAGTATCTGGTGGTTGTCAGACTGTAATTACATAAGTTTCAGAGTTGTTTGCGAATATGATTCAAAAACAGGAAAAAAATGATAATTTTAGAATCCTAAATCAATAAAATAATTTATTATGAGTGAGAATAATTTTTCGAGAAGAAAGTTTTTAGCAAGTGCTGCCGCGGTAGGTGCAGTGGGTGCAATGGGAGTTGGAACAGTGTCTTCGTGTACTTCGGGCGGTGGCTCGGCAAGTGCCGGAAGTAATGGTGGTTCGTACGACTGGACTACAAGAGATTATAAATTTCCTCCAATGTTAGATACAGTGCCGGATGGAAAAGTTTTAAAAGCAGGTATTATTGGTTGTGGTGGCCGTGGTTCGGGTGCAGCAATTAACTTTCTGGATGCCGGTGGTGCAACAGTTACTGTTTCTGCTTTGGGCGATGTTTTTGATGACCGCCTCGGTAGTTTAAAGGAGAAGCTAAAAAATCACTCATCAAATACAGTAGTTGCTGATGAAAACTGTTTTGTTGGTTTCGATGCATTTGAAAAAGTTATCGATTCGGGTGTTGATATTATAATTTTGGCAACACCACCAAAATGGCGACCAGAACATTTTGAAGCTGCTGTAAAAGCGCGTAAACATGTTTTTATGGAAAAACCTGTTGCTGTTGACCCTGTTGGAATCCGCCAGGTAATTGCAGCAGCAAAAATGGCCGAAGCTGCCGGACTAAAAGTAGTCACCGGAACACAGCGTCGTCACGAATTAAGTTACATAAACCTCTTTAAAGAGATGAACGATAATAATGCCATTGGTAAAATTACCGGTGCAAATGTTTATTGGAACGGAGGTAAATTGTGGCATCGCAATAATAAACCAAATTGGACAGAAATGGAGTGGATGATTCGTGACTGGGTAAACTGGGCATGGCTTTCGGGCGACCATATTGTTGAGCAGCACGTACATAATTTAGATGTTGCAAACTGGTTTATTGGAACTCACCCGGTAAAAGCCTTGGGTTTTGGTTCCCGTCAACGCAGGGTAACCGGCGACCAATACGATAATTTTAGTATCGACTATATTTACGAAGATGGAATGCACGTACACAGTATGTGCCGCCAGATAAACAGTTGTTCAAATGGTGTTTACGAAATATTCCACGGAACAAAAGCAATTGCCACAACAGCCGGGCATAAACCACAAATTGTTGATGCAACCGGAAAGCAACTGTTTCAGGCAGAGAAATCAGAGGTTAGTCCTTATGTTCAGGAACATAAAGATTTAATTACCTGTATCCGTCAGAATATTCCGTTTAACGAGGCTGAAACGACTGCTATTTCAGTAATGACAGCAATTATGGGACGTGTTTCGGCATACACAGGAAAAGAGGTTACTTTCGAGGAGATGATGAACTCGGATATGAAACTGGGACCTGATACTTATATTATGGGTAACATTGGTTATATGGCAAAAGCAAAAGTACCAGTGCCGGGAACACTTGAAAGGAAGAAATAGAAAGCCTCTCTTTAACCCTCTCCCAGAGAGGGAATAAGAAAAGGAATGAAATAAAAATTTTTAATCTTTATATCCCGCTGAAAAGCGTGATTAGTTCAACTTATAATTTTGATTTTGTTTTACAAACTCATCAAAATTTAGTTTCACTAATAGTCAATCAATTCGAAAACAAAAGCCATCAGTTGCAAAACTGGTGGCTTTTTAGTTTACTAATTAAGTCTATTCATCAAAACAAATAAATCTGCACCCTACCCGCGCCGGATTGTCACAAAGTGATTCTCCATAGGAGTCTTCCATCGGAATCGCAATGCGGCTTTGGACCTGCGGAGCAATCGGTGTGGAGTTTATTTTTTTATTCGCGGCGAGACTTCGAGTCGCACTGCGAATGAAAAGATGCTATACAGCATATTAGTTTTACAAATACCCACGCAACCTTTTTATACCTTTATGCATCATTAAGTTATGAACTCAAATAAAATAAATATGTACACAACCTTTAATTAAAAAACAAACAGCAGCCCTCGGACGGCAGCAAAGCTGCCAAACCCTGAAAAACAGTGGCATTTTTGCCATTTGCAATCTACTCGCGCTCACGCCTGATAACTTCGGTTATTAGGAATACGAAGTACTTTGTACTCACTACTAAATACTCATTACTAAAAAAAATGAAACAAATAATTTTAAAACTAAGCACGGCAATCCTGTTCTTTGCATTTATAAGCGCGGGATGCAAAAATCATGATATACCTGATGATTTACCACCACAAACACTATTCGACACTTTACAAGGGGTATGGAATTGGAGTTATACCCATTCCTATTGGGGAACATTTGAAAATAAATTTGAATCTTCAGTTCATTTCCTGGCGATTAACATTGACTCCACAATTAATTATAAAACCTATAAAGGTGATACACTTTAAAAAAGTGGAATACTAAATATTTCTGATTGAACAACTCAATCGCACCCCATTGGGAAAAGAGACTTCAATCCAACCCGGTTCCGGAATAATAGTTTTTACCGCAGGCGAAACCCTTATCTGTATAAACCCCCAACGTGCTCTATTATTCGATAAGGGAGACACTCCTTTCTCATTCTTATATTTCCAAAACCAATAGCCAAATGTTTTAACAGATAGATCTTCGTGGGTGGAAAACTTAGGGATTATGAAGAAATAACCTAACCGTTTTGACTTGTTCTTTTGCACGCTAACTTCGTTAAAAAGCCTCACCGTATCTATGCTATGCCTGCGTTTTTTGCCTTGTTATCGCACAAAATAACTTCGTCAATTCCAGTC
>JAJRSD010000007.1 GCA_024278975.1 Bacteroidota bacterium | reverse complement strand
TCTGTGCCAGTAATGGTTTTTCTGATTTTTTAGTATTTTTATGCTGTGGAAGAAAGCCCATAATTTTAATTTAAAAGTTTGCACTTCAAAAGTTGGAATTTTTTGGCTTTTTTCCTACTTTATTCTTTCGGACAGTTATGACTAAAACTAAAGAAATCAGACAGATTACTTTAAACGTAACTTTGGCTTACCCGGCAGATCGTGCCATTGCGCACTGGGATTATATGGACAGAATAAAAATTTTACGAACCGGAGGAAAGAGAGGCGAAAATGTTGACTTTGAAATTGGAAGAATGTTAACTCCTTACGGAAGTAATTTTAAGGAAGGCTGGAGTTATACATGGAAAATTGATGTTACCGATTTTGAAACTTTTTTACACGACAGTGTGGAGATTGAATACATTCATACCGGATACGAATCGCCGGATTTAGGCTGGGATTTAACCGTTGAATTCAAGATTGACTTTGGTACTTCGGTAGCAAAATTTATTTCGGTTAAAAAAATGTGGAATGGCAATTTTCAATATGGCAACCCGGAAAATCCAATTGAAGAGAGTTTAAAGCCAGTTAAAATAAAACGGGCAAAAAATGCTTCGTTCGGTAGATTTAGAATCGTACAAACCGGGCACGGAATGGACAAAGAAAACGGATGCAGCGAGTTTTGCAGCCGATGGCGCGAGTTTGTTTTCGACGGCAAAGTAATTCAGCACCGCAACCTATGGAAGGACTGTGGAGAGAACCCGCTTTATCCGCAAGGCGGAACATGGATTTTCGACCGAGGAAACTGGTGTCCCGGAGATCTGATTGTGCCCGACATTATAGATATTCCGCTTACAAAACCAACACACACACTCGATCTGAATATGAAACCTTTTACTGCCAATAATATCAATCAGCCAAAAGAACAAATTACTTCATACTTTTTTCAGTTTGCCAAACCAAATCATACAAACGATGTGGCAATTGAGGAGATTATTTCACCCAATAAAATTTCAAATTACAATCGGTATAATCCAACCGGTTTTAACCCGCGAATTAAAATCAGAAATCTTGGAAAAGAGGATTTGAAAACCCTTGAAATCACATATAAAACCATTGGTTTTAAAGAGATGACTTTTAAATGGAAAGGCAATCTTGCTTTTTACGAAGCTGCAATAATTACACTTCCGGGTGAGATTTCTACAAAATCAGGAACAAATATCTTCTCGGTTGTTTTGTCGTCGCCCAACGGAGTTGAAGATGAGTGGGACGGCGATAACAATTCAGAGTCAGAGTTTGAAAGTATTCCAACTATTCCCTCGAAAATAGTTGTCGATTTTTTGACAAATAATAAGCCCGAAGAGAATTCGCTTTTTATTGTAAACAGTGCCCTCGATACGGTTTTTATGAAATCGCCTGATGATTTAAAACCTGCGATAAACTACTTAGCCACGCTGGAGCTGGCAGAAGGAAATTACTTTATAATGCTGACTGACACTGCCGGCGACGGACTTGAATTCTGGTTTCAGCCCGAAGCAGGTTACGGGAGTTTACGGTTAAAAGATGTGGATGGAAACCTAATTCACCTTTTTGAAAGCGATAACGGGAATGGGCAGTTTTATAGTTTCAGAGCCAGTAATTCTGCTAAAGTTGATACAACTGTTTCTCACCTTTCCGTAAATATTTTTCCGCGAATGGTAACCGATTATCTTACAATTTATACTGTTACCAATAAAACATCGACCTTAAAGATAAGGATAACAAAAGATGGTAAATACATCGAGCAGCACGAATATTCAAACATCAAATATTCTGATATTGGGATGGATGTTCGTCATTTAGAAAAAGGCCGCTACGTAATGGAAATTTATATTGATGATGAACATAAAATGAACCGACGATTTAATAAACGCTAAGGGATTATGAAGAAATAATATGACTGGAATTGACGAAGTTATTTTGTGCGATAACAAGGCAAAAAACGCAGGCATAGCATAGATACGGTGAGGCTTTTTAACGAAGTTAGCGTGCAAAAGAACAAGTCAAAACGGTT
>JAJRSD010000105.1 GCA_024278975.1 Bacteroidota bacterium | reverse complement strand
TTTTGTCCTTCCGTCTTTCCTTACTCGTTTGCCACTTGTAAAAGTCTGTTCCTTTTGCGAAATATCAATACTTTCAAGTAGTAATAAAACTCCATTGTGAACATAGAAATCACCCGCTCTTAAATTATCTTCTTTAAATTCGATGAGCTTACGTTTACCACTTGCTAAGTCCTTTTGAACTTCAATAAATATAGGTTCGTATTTGTCAAAATCTTTGCAAGGTTTTCTACGTGCAACAAAATCGGCTTGTGCTCTTTCGTAATCTTTTGGCGTATGTTTAAAATCAAATAGACCTGCATCATCACCTCCTAAAATATCTAACGAATCATCACTTAATAAATCATCAATAGAATTTATCTCTTTAGGTTTTCCGCCAGCCTGTTCGGCAGACAGGTATTCTGCCTGTGGTTCGTTTACCTGACTTGATTCTAAAATTGGTAATAAATTATGAACATCGTGTTCTTTCAATAGACTAATTTTAGTTTCATCTTCTTTCAGGTTTTTAAGACGAGAGTATAATTGAAATTCAGAAATATTACTTGGGTTTGCTGTTGGCTCTTTACCATTGCTTTCAACAAAATCATTTATTTCTTGAAAAGAAGCCAATAAGCGTTCATCTGCCGTTCGGACATTAGAATTCTTATGCTTAAAATTAAGTAAACCTAAAGGGTCATTATTGAAAATATCGTCCAATATTTTATCCTTATCCATTTTTTTTAATTTTTAGTTGTTAGTTGTTAATTGTTAATTGTCAATTCACCATTAATCATTAACCATTAACCATTCACCATTAATCATTCACCCTTAACCATTATTCCGTTTGCGGTTCTCTTCTTTCAGATAAATTATGCACTCCGCCATTCTTTTTTCCAAAGGGTCGTTCGATTTTAAATTTGGCTCTTTATTGTACATTTTTACAAATTCCTGAATTTTAGGCCAAAGTATCTTTGCTTCTTCAAAATCCATTTTAATTCTTGTGGCTTCAATGTGGTCTTGAATAACTTTCAGGACTTTTGTTGTTACCGATTTTGAGAGTATTTTAAAAGCTTTTTGAAATGGATTAATTCTATCAATCAAATCAATATGGATGTCATCAATATCAACAAAAGAACCTGCCATTCTTATAAATCGTTTATCGCCTGCTTCTTTAATTTCTCCGTTTTTGATAACCGAATCTACTACTACGTGTTGACGAACTTCTTCAACTTCTTTGTCTGATAAATCGGGATATTTTATTTTGATGATTTTAGGAATCAAAACTTTGTTGATGACTTCCGGGTCAACATTTCCCGGCATTGCTTTTAGCATTTTGTCATCTTGCAAAATTGTTGCTTTCAGGTCGTTTAAATCCGATTCTAAAATATCTTTTACTCGTTTTGAACTTGGCTCTTTTAAACCTCTAATTTTTATTTCGCCCGGTTTTGCTTTGTCTTCATCGTTTACTTTAGTTTTAAATTTCCAATTTGGAGCTAAAACTTGTTCCATCAGCAAAGATGCAGTAATGGCTTTAAGCATATTGTTTACCGAAAGTTTTACCAAATCATCTGCTGCATCGGGCTGAGCAATCAGGTTGGTGAACTGTGCATGGATTTTATTATCGCTATCTCTTGTGGCTCTACCAATAATTTGAATAATCTCGGTTAACGAGCCTCTGTAACCAACGGTTAAAGCGTGTTCGCAGTATGGCCAGTCGAAGCCCTCTTTTGCCATTCCCAAAGCAATGATTAAATCCATATCATCCAATGAATCCATTTTACGCAGGTAGTTAACAATTTTATCCCGATCACTCGCATTATCTTCTACCAAATCGGCAACTTTAAGAATTTTACCATCGGTATTTCTTTTTACATAAATCACCCCTGTGTCAGCATCTTGTTTGATTACTTCGCCAATGGCATCTAAAATAAAATCAACTTCATTGTGCTTGTCTTTGGTAGATTCGCCAGAGTTGACATTTGGAATATGCAAAATGGTTTTTTATCGGTATCTAAAATTTCCATTATAGCATTGGTATATTTTCCTTGATAGAAATGATAACCAATTCCCAATGATTTTAGATAATCATATCCATTTAATTGTTCGTAATAGTTGTATGTTACTTTGGTGAATTTCTCTTCATCTTCGGGAAGTAGAATTGGTACACTATCGCCCCTAAAAAACGAGCCGGTCATCGCTACAATATGAGCTGATGATTTTCGCATAATATCACGAAGCAAATCACCTAAACGGTTTTCTGCATCTGCCGAAACGTGGTGAAATTCATCTATTGCCAAAAGAGTATTATCAAACTTTTTTTCGTCTAATTCTTCGCAAGCAAAACGCAATGTGGCGTGAGTACAAATTAAAAGTTGCTCATGGTTATCCATAAAATTATGGAATGCTTGAACTTTACTTTTACTGCCATCACCTCCGGGTGTACAAAGATTGTATTTGTCGTTGGGTTTCCAATTGGCAAAAAAACCAAACTCTTTCAGATTGGTTTTAGCAAACGAACTACCAATGGCACGTTCCGGCACAGCAACAATTACTTTTTTGATGCCTTGATTTACCAATTTATCTAAACCTATAAACATTAAGGCACGAGATTTTCCCGATGCAGGCGGGGACTTTATCAATAAATATTGAGCATCTCTATATTCAAAAGCACGTTCCTGCATTTCACGCATTCCGTAGCTGTTGGTACTTTTGCTTTCACCTGTTTGTTTGTATTGTACGCTTACTATATTTTGCATATTATTTTCTCTTTAATGTCTAAAAGTTTATCTAAAAATGTCTAAAGTTTATCAAATTTATCTTTTTAGTAATAAGCATAACCACGTCTATATAACTGATTATCTATGATTTGAAATTTTATTCATGTATCTATTTACTAAAAGTATTACTAAAGTATTACTAAAGATGCATTAATTTTAGTTATACTTTTATCCATTTAGGATGTCTTCGGCTTCCTATGTTTATAATACTATTATCTTTTTTCGACATGGCATAAATAATATTACGCACTTTATTTTTTTTCTTCTTATCATCTAAAATATCAGGCAACAAATCAATTATTAATTTTTCAATTTCTTGTTTATTTGCACTCTTATTCTTTTCAATAAACTGTAAAATCAACTCCTTATAATAATCATCTTTAAGACCTCGCATTCTGATATAATTTTCCATTGCCCCTGTTGCTTTCGCTACCGATGACGATATATAGAAATTAGGTTTTCTGCCTTCTATCAATTTTTTCTTCCTCAATTCTTTAATTTCACTCTTAGTTAAAAGCTTGTTTTTTGCCACTTTATCCAACATAATAATATCCTGAAGGGACAAATCATCCATTTGAGCTAATTTTTTGGCATAATTTTCATCTACTACCTTACCAATAATTTGCACTTTAACTTTATTATTTGCGAAATCATAATCCGGTAAAGGGAAATACTTATTTTTTTGAATGACAAACATCTTTTTAATACCACTGCCTATTGTGTCAATCATATTCAGATTAACCATAGCATTTGCTAAAAATGGGTTGCGGTATTCGGTTTCGGGAGCATCGGCTTCAACCACTTTTTCAACAGATTCCGGAATAAAATTTCCTGAATTGATAAAAGTTAAAATACCATCTTCTCTTTCTACAACATTTATCTTGCCTCCCAAAGTATAATCCTGATGTGCAATGCAATTGTTTATGGCTTCGCGAATAATAAAGGGGTCAAACTGGTCAACTTCATCCGGAAACAGAGTATCAGCTTGTAGATAACGGTATTTTAAATTTCTGATTTTAGCAAATACATTTTCTACTTCCATAAAAAGCGGACAGGTAAAATGAGCATAATCTTTTTCAATGTTATCACGGTCTTTCAGTATCCATGTAATTTTTGCCTGCGCAGGATTTATATAATGCTCCGACTCTGGATTGCCAAGCAGTAAAATTGCCGTACGGGTAATTTTACCATTAATACAGACTTTTGCCTTATTTAAAAAAGTGCTGTCGTCCCAACTTGCAATTTCATCTTTTAATTTTGGGTTTTTCTCGGTATATTGTTTACGTGCTTTGGCAATTGCTTCGGTTGATAAGTCATTGATGCCTGCCTCCTTGACAATTTTCGAGCTCCAGTCGTCAGCTATGTTTTGTCTTTTAATGCGTTCGTATTCTTCTGAATTTAATGCCCCGAGGCTTTCTCCATCCCGACCATAATAATGTCCTTTCCATGATACAGGCATTCCTATTGGGGCAGCGGGAATTTTCAACATCAAAACGGTTCCTTTATCTGTATTGACCCGATATGTATTTTTAAAACCAAGTATTGGTGATGTATGATTGCTTATCTCACTTTTATACTCATTGAGTTGATTTTCAGAAATATTTGTACCTACAATATTTTTATCATTCTTTACACCAAAAAGCAACCAGGCATTGGCAATACCTTTTAAATTAGCCTCATTACTAAGAGCAGAGAAGTATTTCCCCAATTTATCTTTCGGATATTGTCTTTTTGCTTCTTTAAATTCCAAGACTTCTGTTTCGGTATCAGAAGCTAATAATTTAGATAATAGTGCTTTCATTATTTCCTCTTTTTTCCAGTCTTTTCATTTCACGGTCGAAATCGGAAATGTATTTTTCATCTTGAATAACTCTAAATTTGTCGTATTCACTTTCAGCTTTTAATTTGGCTTCGAGCATGCTGATTTTGCCTTTATCTTTAAGCAAAGGATAATCGGCAAGTTCTAAAAACTGAACTAAAAATTGCTCCCAATCTTTCATGTTCATTATTTGCCTGTTCATTGCTCTGTTTTCGGCAAGGTCAAGATAAGAAGTTACAATGCGTTGAAGCATTTTTAGATGTTCTTCGTTTAGGTAGTTTTTTGCAATACTTACATCACTCTTTAAAATTTTACCGTTTGGGGCCTGTTTCCATGTTTTAAGACCCATATATATTTTCTCGGCATCAGCTTCAGAATAAATTATTTCAGCAGCAGTTTTGCCTGTTATAGCCCAATGCAATTTGTTTTGAACCGTAGCAAAAAAATGTTGAGTAATGTCAGATTTGCTATCGTAATCGGCAGAAAGTGCATAAATATCGGTTATTTTCTGATACAATCTTCTTTCGCTTAAACGAATCTCACGAATACGCTCAAGCATTTCATCAAAATAGTCTATTCCAAAGTGCCTGATTTGTTTCAAGCGCTCATCGTCCATTGCAAAACCTTTAATGATGTATTCGTGCAAAATTTCTGTTGCCCATTTACGAAATTCAATGGCTCGATGTGAGTTTACACGATAGCCAACAGCGGTAATGGCTCGGAGGTTATAATATTTCACCTCTTTTTCCTGTGTTTTCCCCTTAATAGCACCGTGTTGAGTGGTTAGTCGGAAATCCCGACATACCACATTTTCATCCAGTTCGCCATCATCAAAAATCTTCTTTAAGTGACCGGTAATGGTAGAACGCCCTTTTTCAAACAGCTCTGCAATTAATTTTTGAGTAAGCCAAAGCGTTTCGTCCTGAAAATAAACATCGATATTTACTTTGCCATTTTCGGTTTCAAAAATTACAAAGTTGCTAAACTCTTGTAATTCTGTACTCTTTTTTATCTCCCTTTTCTTACTCATTACTTCCTCTTTTTCCTGCTATTATTCGCTCATAAATTGTCTAAACCACAGATTTATCAGATTTTATGATTCTATTTGATTCTTAAATTTACTGTTTATTAAACGTTTAAATTGCAGACTTTTTGAACCAAAATTTATTAACAATCCTATTTCAAGATTATAGGCTTCAAGATAGTTTATAGCCTGAGCCATGTGTACATCTTCCAAAATTGTTATTGCTTTTATTTCTACAGAAATGATATACTCAACAAGGAAATCTACTCTTCGTGTTCCTATTTGTTCCTTCCTATAAAAAACAGGCATTTCATGTTCCCTTGAAAATGCCATGTTTTGTAAACCTAATTCCATAGCAAGGGCGCGTTGATAAATAACTTCCTGAAATCCATTACCAAGTTCTTTATGCACCTCCATGGCACCTCCAATTATTTTACCCGTGATATCTGAATATTTATATTTTTCAATCATACTTTAATCTTTTAATCCGTTTCATCTGCGGTTCCGACTTTTCTTCTCTTTGGCAAACAGAGTACCCTGTTCTTTTTCTTCCGCTATCATTTTTTCATAGAGTTTAAAAAGATATTCCAAACGCTCTTCATCACTTGTAAAAGGTGTACTTCGGTAGCATTTTTCTATAATAATATCGTTTTGGTGATGGGCTTCTCTCAGACCATCGGGCATTTTATCGGGGTCGTAAAGTTGTGCTAAAGTTTTATCGCTGTGTTTTTCCCGCTCTTCGAGAATACGAAATGTGGCTTGGGTTATTTCGTTTTTGCGTTGGGTGGAAATTGGGGGGAAGGGAAAGGTGTTGTAACATAACGAATTTGAATATCTAATATCCATTTTTAGTCTACCTGCAACTGCTTTTACCCAGATCAGATGAAGTCTGGAGGAAAGAAAACCCAATATATAGGGTTCTGGATCATAAATTACTTGTGCTGCATCCGTAACAACTGAATCACTTTTCAAAAATCCAATGGCAAGGTAATCTCTCCTTTCTGTGGTAGTTCTTGGTAGCACCAATAAAGACTTTTTCCCTTCATGGATATATCTAAAACGATAAGAAATATGAACCAGTGAACGTGCTACTTCTCCACCAGTCTCCCGATATTTTTTCACAGACTCAATTCTTCTCTTTATTTCATCAAATTTTAGTGCTTCGTTGAGTTCATTTTCTTTAATCCAAATACACCAGCGTGATTCCCCTTTTAAAAAATCATCTGCACCATATAAAGGTCTTATGAATTTATTTATTGAAGGAAATTTTCTCAATAATTGATCCTTTTCCTGAGTTGAAATAATTAAATTGCCTCCTTCTATTGCTTGATTACCAAAAACCAAAGCAGGAACACCATTGGGAGTCACTGATTTTTTGTACACTATAATATTTCTATTTTCCGTTAAATAGGGAGAAATATTCTTCGCATTTTTAGCCCTATCCTCCCAATAAAGAATCTTTCCTTTATTATTAATTTTTCGAATCCCGATAATAACAACATAAACAGCAGCCTTTTTTTTAGCACTATTAGACCATAAGAAAGATTTGTGAGCAAATGATATTTCATTGTTTAGATTAAGAATTTTTGACCATAAATGTGATACTTGCTCTCCCTGACAAATAGAATTAGTAGATACAAAAGCACACTCTGACTTATAGTTATCATTAAATTCAGCTCCTTTGAAAAACCAACAAGAAATATAATCGATGCTATTTATTCCTTTCACATTCCCAAAAACAATTTTAATATCTTCTTTTTGTTTTTTACTTTGGTTTCGTGCCCCTAAATACGGAGGATTCCCCAAAATATAAATCTCACTTCCGTTCGTATTAGGACAAACTTCTTCCCAACTTAAACGACAGGCATTTCCTTGTACAATTTTCCCTGCTTCTTTAAGCGGCAAAGTTGGGTTGGTTCTTCCAAACTCTTTAAAAAACTCAACATTCATTTGGTGTTCGGCAAGCCAAAGAGCCAGTTTCGCAATTTCGCCCGCAAAGTCGTCAATCTCTATTCCATAAAACTGCGAGAGTTGTATGCCAGATAAAGCCATCATACCACCAGCTTTAAAAATCTTCATCTCTAAAATACGAAGTTCTTTGTAAGCAATAATTAAAAAGTTGCCAGAGCCACAGGCAGGGTCAAATATTTTTAGGTTGTGTATTCGAGCTAAAAGCTGAGAAAAAGCCTTTTGTTGAGACGCACGGTCGTGCGTCTGTACGGCTTTTTCAAATTCTTCATACAGCTCATTTAAGAAAAGTGGTTCAATCACTTTCATAATATTGGGTACAGAAGTATAATGCTGTCCTAAACTTCCACGTTGGTCGGCACCAATAACCGCCTGAAACATCGAACCAAAAATATCCGGATTTATGGCAGACCAATCCTGGTCGCCACTGTTTAAAATGGCTACTCTCGAACTACGAGAGAATTTGGGTGTTTTATACTCTTTTTCAAACAGTCCACCATTTACATAAGGGAAATCCAATAAAAATTGCGGCAAGCCTTGGCGTCTGTTTTCAGGTGTATTCAATACTTTAAAGATACTATCTAAAAAAGGGTTCAAATCGCTACCATCGGGTTGTGTATGCGAGTCGATGGCATTGGTAAACTGGTTATTCTCAAAAATGTGTGTGTCCTCTGCAAAAAAGCAGAACAGCAAACGAGATAAAAAAACATTTAGTCCGTGAATAAATTCAGGCGAATCATCAGCATTATTCTTTTTAATTTCATCAAAAAGCTTTGCCATTTTTTCGGCAGCTTTTACATCAGCAGGATTTTCGTCGGCGTGTTGTGCTTTTTCCATTCCAGCCCAAGGCAAAAAGAAATCGTAATGTTTTGGTAAGTCTGTTATTGCACAATCCAGTTTATCGTCTGTTTTGGTGTCAACAGCCAAAAGAGTTTTATAATCGGTTACAATTACAAAACGCTCATTGCGTTTTAATTCTTTTGCTATTTTAGAAACAGTAAGGTGTAAATCTTCTTTTTGTTCCTCTCTGAAAAACAGTTTTTTCTTCCACGATATTTCACCTTCAACTTTCGATAAATTGAGGTTTCCTTTTTTAAGTCGTGTAATTGATGCTTTGGGTAAACCGTAAGCCAAAAGCAACTCATAAATAAAGTGTTGCTTATTAAAAGTTGCAATCAGTTTTTGTAAGTTTATTTCTATTTGTGCTATGTTCATATCTCAAAATATTACTCGTTTTGTTGTGTCACAAATATTTATCCTGTCTTTTTTTTAAGCATCTAAATATATGGAAACAGGGAACTCTATTTAACAAGTTTCTTTTCAAGTTTCTCCAGCGAAATTCCCTTTGTTTCGGGAAGCAATTTGAATATGCCCCAAAAACCGATAAGACAAATTACAGCATAAATCCAAAAAGTATTGGCAGTATTAAACCACTCAACAAAAATGGGGAATGTTAATGTCAGCAAATAGCTGGCTACCCAGAGTGCAAAAGTGGCAACCGACATTGCTGCACCCCGTATTTTATTTGGGAATATTTCGGATAAAACCACCCAAACTGTTGGTCCAAGTCCGAAGGCGAAAAAAGCAATTGCAAGTATTATAAACGAAAGCAACATCCAGTCGCCGGTTCTTCCGGTTTGAAACAGATAACCAATTATTATATAGCAAATTGCCATTCCGGCAGAACCAATAAGCAGCAGTTTTTTACGACCAATTTTATCGATTACAAGTATGGCAAGAATTGTAAACAGAATGTTCATCAGCCCAATTAATATGGTTTGAAAAAGTGCTGTGTCGATGCCCAAATCTGCTTTTGCAAAAATATCGGGGGCGTAAAAGAAGATTACATTTATACCTGACCACTGCTGAAAAACAGCAAGAAAAATTCCAAGAAACAGAATAAACGAGTATCTCTTTTTAAAGACATCTTTTAAAGTTCCCCGATTTTGATTGCCTTTTAAAGATGCTCTAATTTCGTCTAATTCAAAATCGGCAAAACGGATTCCGCCAATCCGTCTTAAAACTTCGTGTGCCTTACTAATATTATCCCGGGCAACTAACCAACGTGGACTTTCGGGCACAATAAAAAGTGCAAAAAAGAATAACAGTGCAGGAACAGCTTCGGCTGCAAACATCCAGCGCCAGGCATTTTCGCCGGTTGCCAGCAAAAAATAGTTCGAAAAATATGCCATCGAAATACCAATTACAATTGTTAGCTGATTAAGCGAAACCATGCGCCCGCGAAGGTGTGCCGGCGAAACTTCGGCAATGTACATGGGTGCGAGAACCGATGCGCCGCCAACTGCCAACCCACCCAAAATACGATATGCAATAAACGTTGGAATCGAATTTGCAATACCGCTGCCAATTGCCGAAATACCAAATAAAATACTTACTGTTAACAGTACTTTTTTACGTCCGAAAATATCACCCAACCTGCCCGAATAGCTGGCTCCAATTATGCAGCCAATCAGTGCGCTGCTAACCATAAAACCTTTCATCGATTCGTTTAACTCGAAAAATTCCTGTAAAAATGGGATTGTACCGGAAATCACGGAAATATCGAAACCAAAAAGTAAACCGCCCAACGCAGTAACAAACGAAATTGTGAGTAGATACCTGAAATTTACCTTCATAAAAAAATGTTTAATTTATTTAGCCTTCCAAAATACAAAAACCTTTTACATTTTTCTTACGAACTCTCTAAAAATAACTGTTCAAAATAGTAGATTTGTATTCAACAAAATTGCGAATAATGAATCGACTTTGGATAACTCTAATACTACTCGGTGTTTCTGCTTCTGCTTTTTCTCAAAATAGTTTGAATGAAGAAAAAATAGTCATTCAAAACAAAAAAATATCGAGAACTATTGTTTTAGAAAACGACGAATTTAGTACTCTTGAATACCGGCTGGCAGGTTCTCCTTTTAATTTTGTTTCAACCGAAAAAGACGAACCGGTTGTATTTAACCAAAAAGGTGTTGGTGAAATTCAGGAATTTCGCAGATGGAAAGGTCCGAAACCCGATGAGTTTTCATTTTTATTGAATGGTGAAAAAGTTACAGGAAAAACCGGATGGAATATTTTAGATGTTGCGGAAACAGTTAAAGATGAAATAAAATCGTATAAAGTAAAACTGAAAGGTACATCTGAAATTAACAGTTTTATTGAACTGATAATTACCTACGAAATTTACTCTGATTTGCCGGTTATCCGTAAAAAAATAGATTTTAAAAATATAGGTTCCGGCGAAATTAAAATTGAATCGCTGGACATTGAGAGCCTGAATGTTCCGTGGGGAAATACGCATAATATTGTTTACACAAACTATGCGCGTTACAAACACATTGGTTCTTTCGTGGGGAATTGGGACGACCCTTTAATTATTATCCATGACCCGGTTTTTAAATACGGAATTATTGTTGGAAACGAGTCGCCCGGAGTATTAAAACGTACCGCGGTTTGTACCGACGGTAGAAATCTGACCGCCGGATTAACACACATTGGGCAGGATTTTGCTTTTCGTACGTGGTTAAATAGTGGAGAAAATTTTGAAAGTCCGTGGGTATTTACAAGTCTGTTTAACAGTGCGAATCCACGTAAAGCAGTTGAAACTGACATAAACGATTTTATCAGAAAATATATGGGAATCCGGTTGGCACAAATTCCTGAAAGACCAACTTTTGTGTATAATACCTGGAATCCTTTTCGGCGGAATGTGAATGAAAAACTGATTTTTGAATTAACCGACGCGGCAGCAAATTGTGGTATCGAAGAGTTTATTATCGACGATGGCTGGCAGGTTGGTTTTGGAGATTGGGAGATTGATTACGAGAAGTTCCCAATCGGTTTAAAACCTGTTTTCGACTATATAAAATCGAAGGGAATGAAACCCGGATTATGGCTGAGTATGGGAGCGGCTTCAACCGACAGTAAAGTTTTTAACGAACATCCGGAGTGGTTTGCAAAATTCAGAGACGGTAAAGATGTGAATCTGCACAGCGAAGGAGGAGATAGATTTTCGGCGTGTTTTACAACCGGATGGAAAGATTATATAAAAGATAAAATATTGAATTTGGTAACAGAGCACGGGCTGGAATATGTAAAACTCGACTTTGCAATTCTTACAAGTGCCTATCGTTTCGACGCCGATATTTCGGGTTGTTTTGCTGATAATCATTCGCACAAAGATCGCGAAGAATCGTATCTCGAAATTTACCGCGCCGCATGGAAAATGTACGACGAATTACATGCCGCTGCACCAAATCTTTTTATCGACTGCACTTTCGAAACCATGGGCAAATTGCAGATGGTTGACTTTGATATGTGTAAACATGCCGAAGGAAACTGGCTTTCGAATTTCGAGGGTAAAGCACCAACAGGTAGCGAGCGTGTACGACAAATGTCGTGGTGGCGGGGTTCGGTAATTCCGGCAACTGCGCTGGTAATTGGCAACCAGTCTTTAGACGACGATGAAGCACTTTATTCGTTTAAGTCGTTGTGTGGTTCGTTGCCAATTATGTTGGGCGACCCGCGTAAAATGAGCAACGAAAAACAGCAGCAATTCAGAGAGTTGTCGGGCTGGTTTCGCGAGATGGAAAACAAGTACCAGATTATGCTTTTCAGACAAGACTTACCCGGTTTTGGAGAACCAGCTAACGGAAGCTGGGACGGTTTTCAACGTATAAATACCGAAACAAAATCGGGTGGAATTATTGGTGTTTTTAAACAGTTTGCAAAAGATAACGAGCGGTGGGTAACAATCAATTATTTAGATTCTGAAAAAAACTACCAGGTTATGCTTGCTGCTACCGGAGAAGTTATTTTTAAAGGCTCAGGCGAAGAACTTCAAAACAAAGGTTTTAAAGTTGTTTTTGATAAGGATTTCCAGGGGGAGTTGTACGAGGTTGCGGTTGTTAAATAGTTCCTAAGAATATCCGTATTATTACCCAAAATAAAGTTTTGAAGATATTAATTGTTAGGTCTGATTTTGTATTTCGTGAGGATTGAAAATTAGATACCCCCTGTCTTCGTCAATTACCTATACGGTTAATTGACTGCGACTATCCCCCTGAATCAGGGGGATAGTTGGAACTTGCAAGCGCTTGCGATTGTAAGTGGAAACAGGGGGTATCTAAAAAATACTACCTCAATTTATTGATATTAAAGATGTTGAGTTTAAAGAGTAATTGTTTAGGTAAGTAAAAGGATATCCATTTGTTTTTGTCAATATAACAATCCAAACATCCAAAGAGGAATAATATTTCCTGACCCAAATTCGATGTTATCTTTTACAATAAATGCACCCTGTAATCCTGCAATCTGTTTTTGCGATTTACTTCTCCCCTCAACTTCAAAAAGATATTTATTATCGACAATAAAATCGGTTTTCGATGGATAACTGATATTGTGGACAACCGATAACTGATTCAGAAAAAATGTTTCTCTGACATTCCCTGAGTTCACGTTTTCCTGTGCAATTGCAAAAATCAAATTCGGGTTTTGCAGGTATAATTTATCGGGTTTGTTTAAGAAATTTATTCCATGTGAATCTTTACTTAACCACTTTAAAATTTGTGCTTTTTCGAGATAGAAAAGATGGCGAAGAAGTGTTTCGCGGGTAACGCCAATTTGCTCTGCCAGCTTTTTAATATTTGGTTTATATGGAACCAATCTGGCAATTATTGAGATTAGTTTTTTGAGTTTTATAACCGAATTAAAATCGATATTGAATATAATTGGAAGATCGTTTTCGATAACTACATTTAAAACATTGAGCAACTTCTCGCGATAAAGATTTCCGTTTTCCTTAAAAAAAGGATAGTACCCGTTTTGAATATACTCTTTATAAACCTGAATTGGTTTGAAACTTTCGGGAAGGTCTAAAGAAATTTGTCGCGAGTTTGAAAGAATATCGTTTAATGTAAGTTTTGGGATATTAATATGGTACTTAAAAATTGCAAATTCGCGTAACGAAAGACCGGGTAATTTATAAAGAATAAGCCGCCGGCTCAGGTCGTGCGAGCCTTTGTAAACTTCCAGTGCCGAAGAACTGGTAAACACAATTTTTAATGCAGGAAAATTATCGTAAATCAATTTTAAATCGTGCGACCAGTTTTTATATTTATGAACTTCGTCAAGAAAAAGTATTTTGCCACCCCCTTTTTCAAATTCATCTACAAAATCGTAAAGTGAGTGTTCCGCAAAGTAGAGATGATCTAATTCAATATATATTGCCCCTTCCGAGAATTTGTACTGCTTTTTTAAATATTGCAAAATAAGAGTTGTCTTTCCCGCACCACGTGCTCCGCTAATGCCAATTAACCTGTTATTCCAGTCTATCGACTCCATTAAAAAACGTACAAAACTTAACGAAGTTTCTTTTATTTTTTTATCCGATATTTCTCTTAATATATTCATAATTGTAAAAAACGATTATAGACAGTGCAAATATACCATAAAAAACAATTGCGTACAATGCAAAATATAGTTTTATAATGCAACCGTCTAGCGGTTTAGAACCGCTTGACGGATTTTGCCAAAAGATTTACTGTCAACATAAACTACATCCACCGTTTTTCAGAAATTTCGGTATGATATAAAAGGTAGTTATAAATATGCTTTGCCATCGATTCGTCGATGTATGGAATTATCATCGAGCCCGATGCATTCATTAGTTTTAAAGTGGCAAGCGACCTTCGTTTCTGAAAAATAGTTTGACGAAATTCAACCGACTGAATTTTAAACAGTTCCATCTGTGTAAATTTGTGCGAAATTGCTCCTTTCGAAATTCTTATTTGGTTGCTGTTCATTCTAAAATATCTTTTTTTCAGAATTAAAAAACTGTATCCGCCTGTTATTAAAAGCCAAACAACAACTCCAACCCAAAGAAGCCATTCGGAATAAAAAAATGGTGATATTAATAAAACCGGAATCCATCCGAATATAATCCACAACCGCCTGAAATAGTAACTGTTTGTACTTATTTTAGGGATGTCGCTCAGTACTTCGTCGCCAAATAAATCGGTTTTTAGTAAGTTTAAATGTTTGGTTAAGCACCCCGGCGCGTCAACCAATTGTACTCTTTTGTTTTGAGCGCTAACCGCCTGTTTAAAAACCAAATGGTAAATACCAAATAGCTTTTTTATGGGACCGGTTTCCCAATTCAACTCCTGTATTTTACTATATGGCAAAACTACATTTCGTTTATTTAAGAGTCCGGCTTCAATGCGGTAGGCACTTTCTTGCTTCACTAATTTAAATTCGAAATATTTAAACACTGTTCTGAAAAGTGAAAACAGTATTGAAACAACAAGGAAGAAAACAATCAGGAAAATAATGAGTGCCCAGTTTGATTGCGAAAGATAATTTGCCAGCTCGTTTGAATACTCTTCGGTTTTATCGGCATAAATATCTTGTATTTTATTGAATATTTGAAATCCAAAAGCCAGGATAATAAGTGCTGTTCGGAAATGATTTTGACTTATTCCGATCTTCAACAAATCTATTGGTGAGAGTTTTAAAATCAGCTTTTCTGATATTTCCTGAGTTTCTGTTTGCCCGCTTGATTCAATGGTGGCTTTTTTCGTTGTTCCCGCTCGCAATTGATTTTGCAACTCGGTGGCAAACGATTTTGCGAGAGCATGAACTTTTAGTTCTTTACCCACCGAACCTGCCGTATCTATTTCGAGAGTTACCACATTTAACAGTTGCTGTAAAATATTTTGTTTGGTGTTTACACTCTGGATTCTGTCTAATGGAATTGCAAGAACTTTTTTTCGGAGATACCCTTTTTTCAAAATAAACTCGCCGTTCGACACGTAAAAATAAAAATTGAGATAATACAAAATTGTATGTGTGATTAATAGTGTAAAAATCACGACTCCGATAATTCCTAAAACCAATTTGTTTTCCAATATTTTTTCCTGAAAAACAACAACCAGAATCAGTGGCCAAAATATCCTGATTGATTGTCGCACACCAATAATAAAAATGAGAATTAACCCTTTTACCGACTGCCGGGTAGGTTTCGAAAGATCAGGATTATTCATGCTCGCTAATTTTTTTCGATAAAAAAGCTTTCAAATTCTCTGCAATTTTAACAGGCAATCCGGGTATCGATAAATCGCTTGTACTTCCGCCGGCAGTATAAATTTTTACCGATGAGAGTTTAAACATTTTTGCAAGTATTCCCTGGTTAACTTCGACATGCTGAATACGATTAAACGGAACCGAAGTAGATTTGAAAATAAGTAATCCTTTCTGAAAAGAGATATCTTTTTCGCGTACCAAATAGCCTTTTTTAGGGAATCCGAAAATTGTAATAATTATAGAATACGATGCAAGTATAATTATTATAGAAGTTATAATTATAGTAATTTCTGTTGCAGGTTCTTCGTCAGATAAAATCATAAAAGCAATAAATCCCCCAACCATAAAAAGTATAAAAATTGCAACCCTGATAAATAATATCGTTCGATATTTTTTATCTAACAAGTTAAAATCTTCAGGTTTTATTTCGGGTAAATTTTCGGGAGTTAATATTGAATTTGAAAAGTTTTCCATCGGTTATAAATTGTTTTTTCAAAAATATATCTTTTAAATGAAAGTATGTACATTCATTTAAATATTTGTGAATTTCAAACTATCCTTTTTGAATAAAAATGTTGGTTAAGAACGAGTCCTCCTTTTCTAAAGGAGGTGTCACGCCATTGCGTGACGGAGGATTAAAATGGTTATACGATAGATGGATTATAAAAATTGAAGAAAGAAAATCCCCCTTTTATTCCCCCTTTACAAAAGGGGGACGAGGAAAAAACAGTTTAGTCGTTTGATAAATCGGTGGTCTAAAATATTTTCTGTAGGTTTAAGTAATAATAATCCGAAATGAAAACCATCTACAATAGAAATCTTATACAATTTGCCCGCAAACTAAGAAAACATGGAACAAAAGGGGAGGCAATTCTTTGGCGCGATGTTTTAAAAGCACGTCAAATGAGAGGATATCAATTTAACCGTCAGTATATTATTGATAATTATATCGTAGATTTTATTTCAAGAAAATTAAAGTTGATTATCGAGATTGACGGGAATTCGCACATAGGAAAATCAGAAGAAGATTACGAAAGGCAAAAATACATTGAAGATTTAGGATTTCAATTTTTGCGTTTTTCTGAAGCAAGAGTTGTCTATCGAATTGATGAAGTGGTTGCCGAAATTGATTATGCTATTGAATGTATTGAGGAACAGAAAAACTGGATTTAAGATATCTGTAAATTAGATTGAAGAAATCCCCCTTTTATTCCCCCTTTTACTAAGGGGGACGAGGAAAAAAACAGTTTTTCTCGAAAAAATATCTGACACGAACGACTCCTCCTTTTCTAAAGGAGGTGTCGCGCTATTGCGTGACGGATGATTAAAATGGTTATACAATGGATGGATTATAAAAATTGAAGAAAGAAAATCCCCCTTTTATTCCCCCTTTTACTAAGGGGGACGAGGAAAAAAACAGTTTTTCTCGAAAAAATATTTGACACGAATAAGTCCTCCTTTTCTAAAGGAGGTGTCGCGCTATTGCGTGACGGATGATTAAAATGGTTATACGATAGATGGATTATAAAAATTGAAGAAAGAAAATCCCCCTTTTATTCCCCCTTTACTAAGGGGGACGAGGAAAAAAAACAAATTCTCTCGAAAAATATCTGACACGAACGAGTCCTCCTTTTCTAAAGGAGGTGTCGCGCTATTGCGTGACGGATGATTAAAATGGTTATACAATGGAGCGATTACATAAATTGAAGAAAGAAAATCCCCCTTTTATTCCCCCTTTACAAAGGGGGACAAGGAAAAAAAACAAATTCTCTCGAAAAAATATCTGACACGAATGAGTCCTCCTTTTCTAAAGGAGGTGTCGCGCTATTGCGTGACGGAGGATTAAAATGGTTATACGATAGATGGATTATATAAAAATTGAAGAAAGAAAATCCCCCTTTTATTCCCCCTTTACAAAGGGGGACAAGGAAAAAAAACAAATTCTCTCGAAAAAATATCTGACACGAACGACTCCTCCTTTTCTAAAGGAGGTGTCGCGCTATTGCGTGACGGATGATTAAAATGGTTATACGATAGATGGATTATAAAAATTGAAGAAAGAAAATCCCCCTTTTATTCCCCCTTTACAAAGGGGGACGAGGAAAAGAATAAATATTTGTATTTTAACGGAAAAAAAAGAGATGAAAGTTTTAGTTTATCTGTTTTTCGTAAGTATAATTATTCTGCAGTCGTGTGGTAATTTTAAAAATCGTAAAATAGATATTAAGTTTACAGAGTTACAAACAAATACCGATGCAAGTTTACGAGGGCTTTTTGTAGTCGACGAAAATGTGGTTTGGGCAAGCGGTTCGAAAGGAACAGTTTTGGTGTCGGCAGATGGAGGCGAAAGCTGGAAAGTAAATCACATTTCGGGAGCAGCAGAAAATGATTTCAGGAGTATTTATGCGTGGGATAAAAACCGGGCAATGGTTTTTGGAGTTGCCGGTCCTGCTTTTGGCTATGCAACCGAAGATGGTGGAGAAACATGGGAAGTAATTTTTCGGGATTCGACGAAGGGACTTTTTTTTAATAGCTTGAAATTTGCCGATGAAAAAAATGGATTGGCAGTTAGCGACCCTGTCGATAAGAAAATCTTTTTAATAAGAACAGAGAATGGTGGAAAATCGTGGGAGAGAGTTGATGATCTTCCAGATGCAGTTGATGGCGAAGCAAATTTTGCTGCCTCAAATACGTGTATCGAATTTCTCCCTTCGGGGAGTGCGTGGATTGCTACCGGAGGAAAAGCTGCCCGGGTTTTATACTCATCCGATTTTGGAGAAACGTGGAAGGTTACAGAAACTCCAATTGTAAGTGGCAAATCTTCGTCGGGTATTTTTTCTATTTCGTTTAAAAACGACAACGAAGGAGTAATTGTTGGTGGAATTTACGACCAACCAGAATATTCAAATAACATTGCGGCATATACAATTGATGGAGGAAAAACGTGGATTTCCCCGGAAACAATGCCAAAAGAGTATCGTTCGTGTGTTCAGTCTGTTTCAAATAAAAGGGAAATATTTTTCTTTTCAATAGGTAAAACCGGAAACGATTTATCGGTTGATGGGGGAAAAAACTGGAAGTTTTTAAGCGAAACAGGTTTTTACACTTTTAGGAATATTCCGGGAGAGTTGAAAGGTTTTGCGGCAGGTGCAAATGGTAAAATTTCGAAGGTTGAATTTATTAAGAAATAGTATATGAAAAAAGTAGCAGTTATAGGATTTGGGTTTATGGGAATTACCCACAGTATAAATATTCTGAAATGTAAAAACTTAGAATTAACGGCAATTATTGAAAAAGATGTAGATTCTGTTTCAGAAAAACTGGGGCAGAAAATTGGAAATCTTGCCACGGGAGAAATTGATACAGAAGCCTTTAAAAAAGTTCCGGTCTATGCGACTTTAAACTCGTGTTTAGAAAATGAAAAGCTGGATGCTGTTCATGTTTGTGTTCATACTGATTTGCACTTTCCGATTGTAAAAGAGGCGTTAAACAGCGGGTTACACGTTTTGGTAGAAAAACCATTTTGCCTCGATTTAAAAGAGGGCGAAGAGTTGATAAAACTGGCGGCAGAAAAGAGTCTGATTTTAATGGTTGCCCACGTTGTTAGATTTATGTCGCCTTATAAGAAGTTGGTTGAAATGATTGATTCCAACGAATATGGAAATCTGAGATTTCTATCGTTAAGCCGTTTTTCGGGAGTTCCGGATTGGGGACAATGGAAAGAGAAACAGAAGAATTTTGGAATTTCGGGAGGTGCACTTTTCGATTTGGTTATTCACGACATCGACTTTGCTGCATTTGCTTTGCAAGAAATTCCTCGTAAAATTGAGAGCACGGTTTTACCCGGAAAACTTAGTAACAATGATTATGTAAATGCTATCTGGCAATATCCATCACGAAATCTGACTGTTAAAATTGAAGGCGGGAATATCTTCCCAACGAGCTATCCTTTTCAAGCCGGATATACTGCTGTATTTGATAATGCCACCGTAAGTTTTTCGACACAAACCGTAGAATATATTTTTATTGATGACGAAAAAGGAAGGACGGAAATTGATGCAGGAGATTTAGATGAGGGATATTTCGATGAAATTGCACTCTTCTCGGAAAGTATTGAAAATGGAACTCTACCTAAAAAGTACAGTCCTGATTCGGCGCTGGAAACTATTAGTTTGTGCATACTTCATGCTAAAAATTGATATTAAAGATAATTTTAATGAAAAGAAAATATAAAAACCAATATAAAAAACCGTCAGAAAATAAGGGGGGAGTAGTATTTAAAGTGGCCGAAAACACTACTTTAATGGAGTTTCTGATTGCGCAAATGCCAAACAGAAGCAGAAGTAAAATCAAATATTTATTGCACAACAAACAGGTTCTAATCGATGGGCAACCAGTCTCTCAATTTAACCATCCGCTTATTCCCGGGCAGCAGATAGAAATTAGCAGAGAACGAGTTCAGCAAGAAAAGAAACCTGGCGAATACACTATTATATTTGAAGATGATGACCTGATTGTTATTGATAAAATAGCCGGATTACTTTCTATTTCTACTGATAAAGAGAAACGAGCCACTGTTTATAGTTTATTAAGTAACCATGTAAAAAAGCAAAACAGAGAGAATAAAATATTTGTTGTCCATCGTCTCGATCGCGAAACCTCGGGATTGATGTTGTTTGCAAAAAGCGAAGAGGTAAAATATCATCTTCAGGAGTTGTGGAATCAAACAATTAAAGAGAGAAGTTATATTGCAGTTGTAGAGGGAGCAGTTGAAAAACCGGAGGGTGTAATCACATCGTATCTTACTGAAGGAAAAACATTTAAAGTACATTCGTCGCAAAATCCTAAAAATGGTAAAAAGGCAATTACCAATTATAAAATCATAAAAAAGAGTAAAAATTATACTTTGTTGAAAGTGAATTTGGAGACCGGGCGAAAAAACCAGATTCGAGTGCATTTGCAAGATATTGGGCACAGTGTTGTGGGCGATAAAAAATATGGAGCTGTAGGGAACCCACTAAAACGACTGGGGTTGCACGCGCAACAGCTTTCGTTTACGCATCCAATTACCGGTAAAAAACTTAATTTTGAAACTAAAATTCCGGGTCTGTTTTTGAAATTATTTTAACCGGAACAGTTATCTTAGAATAGTTTCCTGAACCCGATCACATCTTTAACTTCCTGCAAAGTTTTAACTGCCGACTCGCGAGCTTTTTCGGCACCCATTTTTGCCACTTTTGCCAAATATGTATCGTCTTCGAGAATCTCAATAATCCGCTCACGAATTGGCGATGTATATGCAATAATATCTTCGGCAAGCAGCTTTTTCAGGTCGCCGTAACGTATTTCGCATTTGTTGTACAATCCATCGAAATGGGCAACTGTATCGGGTGTCGAAACAATATCCATTAAAGTAAACAGGTTTTCAATGGCTTCGGGTTTTTGCTGGTTCATCTCTGTCGGGCCGGAATCGGTAACCGCGCGCATAACTTTTTTACGAATCGATTTTGGCTCTTCATACAAATTAATTGCATTTCCTTCCGATTTTCCCATTTTGCCACTACCATCCAATCCGGGAACTTTTATCATATCGCCACCACCAAAAGTATAAGGTCGAGGAATTGGAAATATCTCTTTTTTATATATCCGGTTAAAACGCTTGGCAAATTTACGTGCCATTTCGAGGTTTTGCTCCTGGTCTTTTCCAACAGGTACAAAATCTGCTTTATGAATTAAAATATCGGCAGCCATTAAAACCGGGTAGGTTAGCAGTCCTGCATTCACATTATCGGGTTGCTGGCGCGCTTTATCTTTAAACGAAGTTGTACGTTCCAGTTCGCCGAGATAGGCGTTCATATTCAGAAAAGCGTACAGTTCCGAAATTTCGGGAACATCGCTTTGAATAAAAATTGTTGCTTTCTCGGGGTCAATTCCACAAGCCAAGTATTCGGCTAAAACCTGCTTAACACCCGATTGAAGATTCTCCGGAGTTGGATGTGTTGTTAACGAGTGAATATCGGCAATAAAAAAGAAGCAGTTAAAATCGTCCTGCATTCTGATAAAATTTTGTACCGCCCCAAAATAATTCCCAAGGTGTAAATATCCTGTTGGTCGAATTCCGCTTAAAACTGTTGGCTTGTTCATGTATTTAAAATATGGTTGGAAGTTGGAAGACCGAAGCTGGAAGTAAAAAATACCAACTAAAATCTATACCCAAATCAACAGGGCAATAAACTTCCTGAGTAATTTATTTGATTTTAAAATCGCTGCAAAAATAGATATTCAATTCAAAATTAAAAATGTATTTGAAAAAAGAACGAAAGAAAATAATATTGAGATTTTATTTTTACTTGAAATATCTCTCGATTTGTATTTGGCTGATGAAAATTAATCCTCTCTGTTGTTCATTAAATAATATTCAAATTGCCCCGAGAGAAACCAAACTTTACATGCCATTCGTAACCAAATATATATCTGTTGAACAAGAAAAACAACAAGTATCATCAGCCCCGAATTCATCTCTAAAAAACCTGAAATTTTAAAGTAGCCCAAAAGAAATATTATTGGTGCGATAAGCAGAAGGAGTGCAAGACTGTATGTATTGAAGAATTTCCGGGTAACAAATTTTGCTGCTGTCCATAACGAACTTAGTACTTTCGGCGAGTTGTTGTGTACTAATGCAAACTTCGCATAATTATTAATTGTGAACAGATATAACATTACAATCAGATGAAAAATACCAAAAGGCAGGAATAAAAAGAATGTTGATTTTTCGGTTGCTGCACTCTCGAATGAGCTGATTACAAGAATTGCGAAAGGCAAATAAATTATCGCCATAATAATTAAATGAACTACCAATGAGTAGAAATTCAATTTCAGAAATCTCCAGAAAAATCTACTTCCACCAGTTAATACGGACAGCAAATTACTTTTTGAGTTTTTATTATTAAGAGAAAAAATAATCCCTCCGGATATAAACAGAGCTACAAAAACATAAAATATAACCAGCAAAAAACCTTGCGAAGTTACAGCACTTATTTTCTCTCCTTCAAATCTCATCAACTCTTTAAAAGCCGAGTAATCAAATCCGTTTAATAAATTACCCGGCGACATAAAATTGCCGATAGCCGACTTGAATGACGACCAGTAGGCGAGGGCAATAAAAAATGCAGGTATTAACAGAAAAAGATATCCGATTGTTATTAATTGCAAACTATTTAATGATGTTTTTAATCCGCTTTTATATGCTTTTATTATCTTCATTTTTCAAATGTTTTAATCAGGCAAAGAAAATTAATGTTTGTAAGAAATTTTGAAGGTAGTACAGAAAATTAACCATATATTTCCATGCAACTTTTGTTTCTGGCTTCAGAGTTTTTCCGTTATTTAACCAATTTATGTCAATTGTAATTTTTTCGTTAGGGTCAACTTTAGCCCACTCAATTTTTTCGGTACGCTCATAACTAAACTCTTTTGTTCTCGATTTTCCATCCCAAAGCTCAAGAACCTCGTCGCCGTTGTCGAAATGAATTAAAATCTCAACTGGCATAATCACTTCTCCTAAGCGGTGTATAATTACTTTCGAATCGTATAGTTTTTCACCTTCAGCAGTGGTGTCAGGTCGTTCAATAATATCATCCAGAATTCCGAGAGGAGGTTTGACACTTTTGTTACTAATTGCAGCCAACTTATAGTCGCAAACATTGGATCCGTATAAAACCTCATCGAAAAACCAGTTCATATTTTCACCATATTTATTGCCAAGGTTTTTTGGTACTATTTCGTTTACAATTTCTATAAAATCGTTGGCACATGGATGTTTGAATTTCCACCGTTCGAAATAAGTTTGCATTATTTCATCCATGGTTTCAATGCCAACCAATCCTTCAAGTGTTGCCAGCCATGTAGCTGTTTTGTTATACGACAAGCTGCTGTAACCTCCATGCGGATATTCCCATGCGTAACGAAATACCTCTGCAATTTTAGGGTTACTCATTCCTGTATATCCTAGTCTCTGAAACACTCTGTCGCCAAAATAGAATTTCCCAAAATCGATAAAAGATCTATTTTTACCATAAGCGTCATCCATAATCCGACCTTCGAAATAAGTATTAAAACCTTCATCGAGCCAGGCCTCTTCAAATTCGTTGGAAGCAAGTAATCCCATAAAATAGTTGTGCCCAAATTCGTGAATAGTTACCATCTCTATCATACGAAGTCCGGCAGGCAGCCCCCAAAAACTACCGGCAGTAATAAATGTAGGATACTCCATTCCTCCCGAGCCAGCACCTGATATCGGCGGGTCAACAATTGTAATAGTCGAATAGGGATATTTCCCGAGATGTTCATCAAAATAACTAAGTGCTGCCTTAACCGATTCGATGTGTCTGTCGGCAAGATAAGCATGTTCGGGCTGCAAATAAACCATTATTTCAACATCATTCCAATTGTCTTCAACCACTTCAAAAATTGGTGAAGCGGTCCAGGCAAAGTCAACAACATTGGTAGCAATATATTTGAGAGTTACCAGTCCATCTAAGTTATATATTTTATTTACCAGCGAGCCAACCGAGCCAACAACAAATGTTTCGGGAACTGTGATATCAACCTCGTAATTACTGAAATTAGCATAAAATTCAGAGTGTCCGTGAAACTGGTGGCAGTTCCATCCTCCTTTTTTGGCAAAACGCATTCCGGCAGGTTCGTAAACCCCTATCTTAGGAAACCATTGTGCCACAAGAAAATAGTTATTACTAAAACCTGTTCTCGCAAATATTTTTGGAAGTTTAGAGACAAACTCTATATTTAAAGTAATTGTTTCGTTGGGGAGAACCGGCTTGTTTAATGCAACTTCAAGAACAGTGCGGTCGTTAACATTATCATCATCGGGATGAATGAACGACATGTTACGAGTAAGATCAAATCCTTGCTCTGCTTCCATCTTAACTATGTCAATCCAGCCCCAGCTTATCGAGTCGTCATCATCTATTTTTTTACCTCTTAACTGACCGCCTGACTCTTTAACAAAGGTAGATTCGGTGTTTTTAAAAGCATTCAGATACATGTGAAATTGTAATGTAGAAACGGTGTCACCCGATGGATTTCTCCACGAAAGAGTCATCTGTCCGGTAATAATTTTAGTCTCCGTATTTAAGTCGGCATTAATTTTATAATTTGTAATACGAGGAGTTAACTGGATGGAAAAAGCAGACAATGTTGTTAGCAAGAATATTACTGAAAAAAATATACTTTGTTTATAAAACTTATTTTTCATAGTTCACAATTTAGTATTTTTTGGAAACCACTAAAGTAAAAAAAAGAAATGCAAAAGCTACTTCAAATACTACAAACTCGCTTTCGTTTTTATACATTTAATCTTTTAAGGTTGGATAATTTGCCCTAAATAAACTTTTTAATTCGGTGCAAAAATAGAAATTCATGTCAAAGGCTAAAGCTAATGTAAAAAAGAGAGTTAAAATTTGATTAAACTGTATGATTTGTTGTTTTAAGAACAAAACTGTTTTTTATTTGTATCCTAAAACTTAAATTAATGTATAGATTACTTTACTCGATCGCAATCGTAATTATTGTTTCTCAAATGTTGGTTGCCCAAAATTTTCAGGGGGGATTTAATTTTAACCTGCCTTACGACGATTCGACAACCGTTGATTTTTTACCTCAATTCCCCAAAAAAGCAATTGGAGAGAACGATTTTATTTCATCCGATAATTCAGGTAATTTTATTTTGAATGGTAACCCGGTTCGGTTTTTCGGGGGGAACTTAACAACACAAGGTGCTTTTCCAACGAAAAGTGATGCCAGAAAAATAGCGGGCAGAATGCGAAAGATGGGCATAAACCTAATTCGCTTCCATCACATCGACAATCCATGGAGTAACGGTAGCCTTTTTTACGGCGTTACAGGTACACGAAAACTCAATACTACTTTGCTCGACAGGCTCGATTACCTGATTTATCAACTAAAAGAAAATGGAATTTATGTAAACATGAACCTGAATGTGTCGCGAACCTTTAAGAAATCGGATGGCGTTTATGCAGCCGATTCACTCCGGGATTATGCGAAAGGTATTACACTTTTTAATCGCAGAATGATTGAACTTGAAAAGGAATATGCCGAACAATTGCTTGGGCACGTAAATCCATATACCGGAATTCCTCTGGCACAGGATCCTGTGTTGGCAATGGTTGAATTTGTAAATGAAAACTCGCTGTTTCGTCGTTGGTATGGCAACGATTTAAAACCTATTTCGCAAGGCGGTTCACTTCCGCTACAATACTCTTTAGAATTGGATAGCTTGTGGTTAAACTATCTTTTAGTAAAATATGACTCGACACAAAATATCGCCCAGGCGTGGAATAGTGGAAAGAAAGATGAAGAGATTATTTTTTCTGACGATTTTGAGAGTGGGTTGGATACTGATAAGTGGCAGCTTGAGAAACACAACGGTGCCCAGGCAACTTATAATCTTCATACGGATACAAATTCCGGGAACTCGTCTGTTTTGGTAAAAGCCATTAAACATGGCACTGAATCGTGGCACATTACGTTTAAAAATGTTGGAACGTCTGCTAAAAAAGATAGCATTTACGAATTGCATTTTAAAGCAAAATCGAATGCGAAACACGAAATGTCGGCAGGCTTTCAAAGAGAGAATTCTCCCTGGACCTATTACATGGGAGCCAGTTTTATTGTAGATACCATGTATCAGTCTTATCAAGTAGTTTTTAAAGCTCCTGAAAACAACACCGGGAATCTTCGGATGTGGTTTAGATTCAGCAATAATACCGGAGATTTTTATATTGATGATGTTATTTTTAAGAAAGCTGGAGTGAAAGGATTGGAAGAAAATGAGTCGTTTGAAAACAAAAATATAAGGCGACTGGCACTGCACGAACTAAATGGTTTTTCGAAACAACGTGTTTCCGATTTAACTGAATTTTACGCGCAAATACAGATCGATTTTTTGAATGAAATGAAGTCGTGGCTAAGAGATACCTTACAGGTTCAGGTGCCTTTGGCAGGTACTAACTGGTATGTCGGACCTGAAGATTCTTATGTTCAGAACACCCTCGACTATTTAGATAATCATGCTTATTGGGATCATCCCAGTTTCCCGGGGACTCCCTGGTCGCCAACAGATTGGACTATCAACAATAAACCAATGATGTTGGGAAACAGTTCAACCATTGAAAGATTATTTAATGGGCTGACAACAAAAAATAAACCTTATACAGTTAGCGAATACAACCATGGTTACCCAAATCAATTTCAGGCGGAAATGTTGCCAATGATTACATCATATTTGTCGTTTAACGGTGCCGATGGAATTATGTTTTTTACATACAGCGGCTCATGGGACTGGAATGAGGATAGGGTGAATGGATATTTTGATTTACACCGCAACAACAGTGTAATGTCGGGCTTCCCAATTTTCTCGTATGTTTATAGAAATCGGTTAATAAAAGAGGCACAAAAATCAATTGTGGTAAATTATCAGAAATCCGACATTTTACTGATGCCGTTCGATGCTCAAAATGGCTGGGGATCGCATTCGCCATTTCCAAAAGAGTTAAGCTACACAAATAAAATTGAATTAACTTTTGACGAAGAGAAACCAACAGATTTAAGTCAGATTCCTGCAATAACCGGCAATCCGTTTACTCTAAATGGCGATGAAGTTTATTGGGATAAAAATGGATTATTTAAAATAAATACCGCTCAGTTTAATTGTATCTCAGGACAACTGTCTCAATTTAGTGGTGCAAAAACAGATCAAATGATATTGAAATCAGGTCCTGAATTTGGATCAATTTCATGGTTGAGCTTAGTCGATTCTGCACTGAATGTATCTTCAAAATCTGTTCTGTACATTGGTTCTAAACAAATAAATACCGGCATGGTTTGGGATGGCACAGTAACGGTTCATAATAAATGGGGGTATAATCCTTCTTTAATTGCACCCCTTTCATTTACTATAAAACTTAAGAATAATTCAGCCGGATTGAAGGTGTTTCCATTAGACAAAAGGGGAAATCCGGTTATGTCGAAGGTGAAATATTTTGTAACCGATGAAACAGGTTTTGCTACCGTAATAATTAAAATGGATGAGGATAGAACAGTTTGGTATGGCGTTGAAACTGTGTCGGACTGGAGTATAACGGGTAGTAATATGATTGGAAATCCTGAAAATGCAATTATTTGTTACCCAAATCCATCTGAAGATATTGTTTATTTTAAACAAACCGGCACAAAAGAGAATCCATTTACCCTGAATTTATATGATATCACTGGAAAATTGGTTTTTTCGGAAACCTCAAAAATACATTACAAAGTTTCGAACCGGGATATTGGGAAAGGAGTATTTATTTATAAAACGATTCAAAATAATAATGTTTCTGCTGGTAAATTATTATTTAAATAGTGTTGTATTTATTACATTATTCAACAATTAATGGTGCTTCTAAAACAGTTGCTTATCTAAAATTAAAAGTTGAAATGTTTGTCCGAAATAAAAATATAGTTAGCTTTACGGACTGAATTAAAGAAAGATATGTACAAAAGTCTTTTATACGGAAAAGAGTGGCACTGGCGCAATGTAAAAATGGAGGCGCGTGAATTAAATATTAATTTGCAAACGTAAAGTTTGGAAAAAGGGATTTGTTGTGTGTATGCAGCGAATCCCTTTTTTTATTTTATAGACAATAAGATTTATTAAAATAGAGTGATTTCTCAGTACTCAATACTAATAGTCTCAATACTAATTAAAAACATAGAAATTATGACAAGACAAAAGAAAATTTATCTTGAAGAGTCGGAAATGCCAAAACAGTGGTATAATCTGGCACCCGACCTTCCAACTCCAATGAACCCACCATTAGGGCCCGGAGGTGTAGTTGTAACTCCTGAAATGTTAGCACCTGTTTTTCCTATGAATTTGATAGAGCAGGAAGTTAGTCAGGAACGCTGGATTGATATTCCCGATCCTATTAGGAATATATTGATGCAATGGCGCCCGAGCCCATTAATTCGTGCTTACGAATTAGAGGAAGCACTTGGTACACCGGCGAAAATTTATTACAAAAACGAAGGAGTTTCTCCTGCCGGAAGTCATAAACCAAACACGGCCGTGGCTCAGGCGTGGTACAACAAAGAGTTTGGTATTAAAAAACTGACCACCGAAACCGGTGCCGGGCAGTGGGGATCGGCACTTTCGTATGCCTGTGCACAAATTGGCGGTATCGAGTGTAAAGTTTTTATGGTACGCGTAAGTTTCGACCAAAAGCCTTTCCGGAAAATGATGATGGAAACATGGGGAGGAAGTTGTATAGCGAGCCCAAGTACTGAGACTCAGGCAGGTCGTGATATACTTGCAGAATTTCCCGACACACCAGGAAGTTTGGGAATTGCAATTTCTGAAGCTGTTGAAGCAGCCGTTACCGACCCAACCGGAGAAACCCGATATTCCTTGGGTTCAGTACTAAACCATGTAATGATACACCAATCGGTAATTGGTTTAGAGGCACAAAAACAGTTGAAAAAAGTTGGTATCGATAAACCCGATATTGTGATTGGCTGTTGCGGTGGCGGAAGTAATTTTGCCGGTATTGCATTTCCGTTTATGTACGACAAAATTCATGGTGCCGACATTCAGATAATTGGTGTTGAGCCAACAAGTTGTCCGACATTAACAAAAGCTCCGTTTATTTACGATCATGGCGATGTGGCTAAAATGACACCACTTTTAGCAATGAATAGTTTGGGACACAATTTTGTACCTGCTCCAATTCATGCCGGTGGTTTACGTTACCACGGAATGTCTCCACTTGTAAGTGCTGCTCTTCGCGATGGATTGATGGAGGCTACTTCTGCTCACCAAAGCGAGTGTTTCGAGGCTGGTTTATTGTTTGCAAAAACCGAAGGAATTATTCCTGCACCAGAAACTACACACGCCATTGCACAAACTATTCGCGAAGCCAAAAAAGCAAAAGAGGAGGGAAAAGAGAAAGTTATTCTTTTCAACTTTAGCGGACATGGTTTAATGGATCTTGTGGGTTACAATAAATATATGAATGGCGAATTGAAAGATTACGCTTATCCGGAAACGGAAATTGCGGCAAACCTTAAAAAACTGGAAGGTTATCCTATGCCTAAATAGGAAAGCCCCCTCTAACTCCCCCGAAAGGGGAGGATAAGAAAAAATATAAAGAACGTGCTGCAAATTGGTTTTTGTGGTACGTTTTTTTATTAAATGATAATTACCCCTGTTTTCATGCAACTATTTGTAAATATTGCCCCTCTTATTATACAACTTTATGTAAATATTGCCCCTCTTTTCATACAAATTGTATATATTTGCAATGTATAAAAAACTTTAAACAGCTATGTTTTATAGGATTGCCATAGACAAACTCAACATCTGGAGCAAAAGCCCAACCCGCAAACCACTGGTTTTACGAGGGGCGAGGCAAGTTGGCAAAACAACTTTGGTCAATCTTTTTTCGAAAAACTTCGATGAATTTATCTCTTTAAACCTCGACACGGAAAGAGAAAAAGAGATTTTTGAGAACAGCCAAAGTATAACAGAATTAATAGCTTCTCTTTTTTTTCTGAAAAATGTACCCTTAGACGCTACCAACGTTTTGATATTTATAGACGAAATTCAAAACTCGCCGAAAGCTGTTGCATGGCTAAGATATTTTTATGAAGAAGCTCCTCAATATCATGTTATTGCGGCAGGTTCGTTGCTCGAATCGTTAATCGATAACCAAATAAGATTCCCGGTTGGAAGGATTAGTTATATGCCGGTGCGACCGTTTTCGTTTCCTGAATTTATTAGTGCATTAAACGAGCAACAGAGCTCAGAAATATTAAAAACTATTCCGGTACCGGAATATTCTCACGATAAACTTTCGCAGCTTTTCAAAACATTCGCCCTAATTGGCGGCATGCCCGAAGTTGTAAAAAACTATGCAAAAAACCGCGATGTAATAGCACTCGCACCAATTTACGATGAACTGCTGACTGCATACATCGATGATATTGAAAAATATGCAAAAAGCAAAGTTAATGCTAAAACACTGCAACATGTTGTCAATAATATTTTTCGTGAAGCCGGCAGAAGGATAACGTATCAGGGGTTTGGGAATTCAAATTATAAATCGCGCGAAATAAAAGAGGCGTTTTTTACACTCGAAAAAGCATTTTTATTGAATCTGGTGTTTCCGGTAACCAATGCCGAAATACCATTGTTGCCCAACTATCGGAAATCGCCAAAACTACAGGTACTCGACACCGGGATAATTAATTTTATGGCTGAGGTGCAAAACGAGTTTTTTGGCTCAAAAGAGTTGAACGACGTTTACCGGGGCAGGATTGCCGAACACATTACCGGGCAAGAGCTGGCTGCATTGAATTACCAGATGATGAGAAAAAACCACTTTTGGACAAGGGAAAAAAATGCCGATGCCGAAGTGGATTTTGTTTATCCATTTAAAAATCTTGCCATTCCTATTGAGGTAAAATCGGGGAAATTGGGAAAACTACGCTCGTTGAATGAATATATGGATCGCACCACCCACCATTTTGCCGTTCGGGTTTATTCCGAAAAACTTAGCATCTCGCAATCTAAAACACGGTTGGGTAAAAAGTTTTATCTATTGAACCTGCCGTTTTATTTGGTACATAAAATAGAGGAGTATTTAGATTGGTTTGTTTCTCAGGTTGAGAAATAATCTTAAAAGAAACAATAAATTACCTCGTCAGCAACATCAGTTTCCATTGTGGAAAATACATCGCGAATAACTACAAAAATATGCCACCGGTTTTTTAGTTGAATAGAAATTGATTTTGTTGATTCATTCAGAATAAAGACCTGACAACGTCTGCATAACAAACATTTAGCTGAAAATTGCCCTTCATAAAATAGCCGCGAATACACGAATAAATTTTAATTTTTCATTCGCGCATTAGCGGCTATCTTTTCTGATTTGCACCGAAATAACACACAAAATTAGTGTGTTGCATTTCTTAAATCCACTTAATATATTTAAAATCCTGACGATGAGCCAGATTCTCGTTTTTGGCAAACAGTCTGAAACTGTAATTAAATGCTCCCGGACGATTCGGCTCAATTTTGTTTGAATAGCAACAAACTGAATTATCACAATCTCCAGGGATAAATTCAATAACATTTACAATTCTTGCAGGTTTGTCTGTACCGTTTTCTGTTAAAACTAACTCAACCCCAATCTCTTTGCACGAAAGTCCTTTTAAATCGAGAGTAATCTGAACCGGATACTCTTGTCCCATCATCATTTTATTTGTTATCCCATCAAGAATTTCAATATTTTTAACTTCAATCTCGCTCCACTTCGAACTTATTTTATATTTCCAGTCTGCCAACTCTTTTGCCAATTTAAAATCATCGTTAATTAATTTCGAAGCTCTTTCAAATTGCGGATTGTAATATCTGTCCTGATAATCCCGAATCATTCTTCCGGTAGTAAAATGTGGTGCTACTTCGGCAAATGTATTTTTAATAAACCCAACCCATTTTTCTGGAATATCGTTTTTGTTACGATTATAAAAAGCATCAACAACTTCATCTTCTATAATAGAATAGATTGTTTCTGAATCCAGTTCGTCCTGAAACTCTTGTACGTCGTAAGTGCGCTCGGCAGGTAATCCCCAGCCGGCATCTTTTTTATAGCCTTCAACCCACCATCCGTCGAGAACAGAGAAATGAAGTGTACCGTTCATCACCCCTTTTTCGCCGCTGGTACCCGATGCTTCCAGCGGACGAGTTGGTGTATTCAGCCAAACATCGACACCTTGAAGCAGCATTTTTGCCAGATTCATATCGTAATTCTGAACAAACAGAATCTTACCTCTGAACTCGGGGCGTTTCGAAATTTCAACAATACTTTTAATTAAATCCTGACCTGCTTTATCAGCCGGATGAGCTTTTCCTGCAAAAATAAACTGAACGGGGCGTTTCGGATTATTTACAATTTTTGCCAATCTGTCGAGGTCGCGAAATAGCAGAGTTGCACGTTTGTATGTGGCAAACCTACGGGCAAAACCAATTGTCAAGGTATTTGGATTTAATTTTCCCATCACCTCAGTAATTAGCGTGGGATTTTCGTGGCGTTTAATCCAATTATCGGAGAAACGTTGTTTTATGTAATTAACTAATTTCAGACGAAGTTTTTTACGCAAATTCCAAATGTCAACATCCGGAACATTATAAATATTTTTCCATGCTTCGAAATCTAACTGCGTTGCCGGAAAATTTTCGCCAAAATATTTTTTATGAATATCTTTCCATTCCTGCGCCGTCCACGTCGGATAATGAACTCCGTTGGTAACATAACCAATATTTATCTCCTCTGCCAAAAACCCCGGATATAAATCTTTCAACACATCTTTACTAACATCTCCGTGCAGCATACTAACGCCGTTAATTCCTTGCGATAAATTGGCGGCAAGATAACTCATATTAAAATGGTCTTCGTGCTTATTGGCTTTCCCCAATCTGTCGAATTCCTTCCATTTCAATCCCATTTTTTCGGGGAAGAAATTCATATAATGTCTGAAAATATCGTTATGGAATGAGTCGTGCCCTGCCGGAACCGGTGTGTGCGTTGTAAATACTGTTGATGCACTTACAACTTCTTTAGCTTCGGTAAAAGTCAGTTTTTGTTTTTCAACTAAACCTGCAATTCTTTCTATCCCAATAAATGCTGCATGACCTTCGTTGCAGTGATAAATATTTGAATTGTAACCCAGTTTTTCCAAAGCTTTAATTCCGCCTAGCCCGAGAAGTATCTCTTGTTTAAGTCTGTTTTCGTTATCGCCACCATAAAGATGATGCGTTACAAAACGGTCTTCATCGCTGTTTTCCGGATTGTCGGCATCGAGTAAATAGAGTTTTACGTGCCCAACATTTACCTGCCAAACTTTTGCTGCCAATTTTCTTCCCGGGTAGTCAACTTCAATTTCAATCCAGTTTCCATCTTTGTCTAATGCCGGTTGAACCGGAATTTTTGAGAAATGCTGTGCGTCGTAATTTGCAATTTGGTCGCCATGCAAATTAATATTTTGCTTAAAATATCCGTAACGATAAAGTAATCCAACAGCAATCAGATTTACTTTCGAGTCGCTCGCCTCTTTCAGATAGTCGCCGGCAAGAATTCCCAAACCACCCGAGAAAATTTTAAGACTGTCGTGCAAACCATATTCCATACTGAAATAGGCAATTTCGGGTCCGGCCAGATTACTCCGCTCTTCTAAGTATGTGTTGAGAAGATGATTTACATGATTCATTTTTGCAATGAACTGTTCATCATTTTCCAACTCTTTTAAACGCTTGTAACTAACCTCTTCTAAAAGAACGACCGGATTGTGGGCACACTCTTCCCAAATTTCGAAATTAATATACTCAAATAATTCCCTTGCTTCTGTATTCCAGCTCCACCAAAGGTTTCTCGATAAAACGCGTAACGGGCTTAAACTCTCAGGAAGATTTGATTCTACAACTATTTTTTTCCAAACCGGTTCTGCAACAGCAGAGGGTTTTATATATCTTGCTTTTTCTGTTTCCATGTTTTTATTGATTTTAACTCTTTTAAAAAAGAGGTGCAAAATTACATTTTCTTCTTAAATACAAGTTGTAATGCTGTACGATTTATTGTTGAAATAACAATAGCTAAAACATACTATTTTTTACGTCTCTTTTTTTCTTTTTGAAGTTGAATTAATTGGGCTTCCAACTTCTTTATTTTTACATCTTTTTTACTAATATTTTTTTGGAGATTAGAAATCTCATTCTCTGTTTTATCATCAGGAATTAACAAATCTAACCGGATTTTAAAGTCGCTTAAAACATTCATATAATTTATGAAAGCTTCGTATGGCGAGTCGAACGGATTAAATGAGTTGTGAACTTCTCCATCGGAAAAACTTTTGGTTGACATGTAATAAAAATGGTCGCTTACCTGAAGATAATTCCAATCTTTAATCAAGTTTGTATCGCTGCATTTATCCATTTTTTGTTTAAGGTGGTACAATTTATCGAAGGCCTCTTTTTGCATCTTATTACCAAGCCAGGCAGTTAAATCGCGCTCTTCGTCGGCCCACGAAATTGGATATGGTACGCTCACAACCGAAACAGGTTGCAGCTCTTCTACAACTTCAGTTGGAGTTGCAAATTTTAAATTCCGGTTTTGAATTATTGCCTGAGACAGAGTTTCTAAAAAATCAAAAATACCACTCTCTTTTGATTGCCTGTCTCCGAACGAGCCATAACTTAAAAACAAATTTATAACCTCTTCGTTGGGTTCTGTATTTTCTAACCAGCCGACAAATTTTTCGGCAGTTAGCGGAAATTTATCCCAGTTTGTATTCGAAAAACGAAACGAGATATCATCGCTTAATTTGAAATTTCGCATTAAAATTTTCAGTTTCGGATTTAATGCACTTGCATACAGATAGTTCGGGCTTTTCCAGCCAAGTACATGTTTTGCTCCTTCGGTTAGTATTGCACTGTAACCCATCTTTTCAATCTTATCGCCAATTTCGTCCGAATAAATCATTTCGGTATTTCTGAAAACCCGTGGCTTTTGACCAAAAAGTTCGATAATTTTCTGCTCGTGTAATTTTACCTGTTTCTCAAAAATATCTCTGTCGTTTAACGATGCCAGCGAATGAGAATATGTTTCTGCCAAGAATTCAACACAACCTGATTTTGCTAGTTTCTGAAACGATTCTATAACTTCGGGCGCATACAATACAAATTGTTCGAGCGCAACTCCGGTAATCGAAAAGGCCACTTTAAATTTGCCTTCCAATTTATCTACCAGCTTTAAAAGTATCTCGTTTGTGGGCAGGTAACTCTTTTCGGCAATCTCGCGCATTATTGTCTCGTTGGTATAATCATCGTAATAATAGTGGTCGGTGTCGATATCGAAAAAACGATAGCGGCGGTGCCGGAAAGGTTGATGAACTTGAAAAAATAAGCAAACTGATTTCATTTGATATAGTATTGAGATTTTTAGTATTTATTACCAGGTATTTGAAATTAAATTAAGTAGCAGCTATTTTACCAGTGCTAATTTATAAACTTCCAAAACTTTTTGTGCCGAATCAATCCATCTTAATTTATCTACTTCTGTTTTTCCCTCCTCTTTAAAATAAGACGAAAGTGCCGGATAATTTAGCAATCCGAAAATAGCATCTGCCATTGCATAAGTATCCCAAAAATTTATTTTTATGGCGTTCTCCAATATTTCGGAGACACCCGATTGGTTGGAAATAATTACCGGAACTTCGGACTGCATGGCTTCAAGCGGAACAATCCCAAATGGCTCGGAAACCGACGGCATCACAAACACATCGGTTAGCTGAAACATTTTTTGAACATCGCCACCTTCTAAAAAACCTGTAAAACTAAACTTATCAGCAATTCCCAATTCGGCAATCCGTGTAATCATTGCATTCATCATATCGCCACTGCCTGCCATCACAAATCGTACACCGTCTGTTTTTTTCAACACCAGATTCGCTGCTTCAATAAAATATTCCGGTCCTTTTTGTTGCGTAATACGCCCCAGAAATGTTACCACTTTTTCGTTGATATGTTTATTAATTTTATTCGAATTTTTACGAAATACAGGTTCAACCGCATTATAAACAGTTGTTATTTTATGGGGCGAGATACCATATTTATCGGTTATAATATTTTTAGTGAAATTGCTTACTGCAATAATTTTATCTGCCAGTTCCATTCCCTCGCGCTCAATGGAATAAACTTTTCGATTTATATTTCCGCCACTTCTGTCGAACTCGGTGGCATGAACATGAATAACGAGAGGTTTTCCGGATATGTTTTTTGCTGCTATCCCTGCAGGATAAGCCAGCCAGTCGTGTGCATGAATAATATCGAAATCGGTGTTGCCTGCAATTATTCCGGCAACGGCTGCATAATTATAAATTTCCTCCAAAAGATTCAATTCGTATTTTCCGCTAAAGTCTATTTTAAATCCTTCGTCGGTTTCAATAAATTGCGATTTTTTAGAATACTTTCCGCTTTTTAGTTCCCAGAATTCATCCTCGTCAACATAAGGAATGATAGGTGAATTTACTTCGTAATAATCTATTTTCTTTTGAATATCATCGAATTGAATTTTACTTTTTGCCACAGGAATATTGTTGGCTCCAACTAATTTCATTGCCGACTGGTCTTCGTCGCCAAAAGCTTTTGGTACCACAAAAGTTACATCAATATTATTCAACTCTGCCAATCCTTTGGTTAAACCAAAACAAGCAGTGCCGAGTCCTCCCGAAATATGAGGGGGAAATTCCCATCCAAACATTAATACTTTCATTTCAAAAATAATTGCCGGACGTCTGAAGTCAGAAGACCGAAGTTTTATTCTTTATAATTTTCAACCAAATAAGTTGCATAAATTACACCAGCCACATTCCATGCCTGCGAAATTGCTCCTTTTGCATGGTAAGGCGGGTTGCCATTATACATCTCCGACATAGTTCCAATTCCGTGTTCAAACATCTCATCCTCAAATTCTTCCATTATCTTTTTCACAAAAGGCAAACCTCCCCGTTTATGAATTTTCAGATATCCTTCAACAAAAAACTGGATTAACCACGGATAAACAGCACCGTTGTGTGCCACCGCCTCGCGTTCGTTATGACTGCCTTCAATAACACCTTTATAACGAATATGGTCGGGCGAAAGAGTACGTAAACCCCGTTTTGTAAGTAGTTTTTTCTTAGCAACACTCAGCACCATTTTTTGCTGCTCTTTTGTTAGTGGCGAATAATCGAGCGCAGTTGCAATTACCATATTTGGGCGAACCGACCAATCGGGAATTCCATCTTTAATAACATCTGCAAGGTGGTCGTGACCTTCATTCCAGAAAGTACTGTTAAATGCTGTTCCTACTTTTTTAACCCAATCTTTCCACTGGTCAATAAAATTTTCATCGCCAGCCATATCGGCAATGTCAAGCGAAAAGCAGATTGCATTAAACCAAAGTGCATTTATTTCTATGGGCATTCCATCGCGTTTTGTAGCAGGAATTCCGTTTGCATAAGAGTTCATCCATGTGAGTGCAGTTTTCTCTTTTTCAGCATAAATTAAACCATCGGAAGTTGTATGAATATTTGGAGTTTTTGAATCAATAAAAGCATTCAAAATCTCTTTAATTGCTGTTCCGAAATTTCGCCAGATCTCTCTTGGTTTTTGCTGAATTTTAAAATATTGCTGAATTGCCCAGATAAACCAGAGTGACGACTCTGCTGAATGATAATTGGCATTTTCGGAATGAATATCATCGGGGAAGAGACCATTTTTTAGATGAGGAACATAACTCCCTAAAACTTTTTTAAAAATATTCTTATCATTCAGAGCGGTATAAATTCCGGGTAACGAAATAAATGTTTGTCGGGTAATGCAGTTGTACCACGGAAACCCTGCGACAATATCGGTTTTAGAGGTTTTTTGCATTACAAATTGTCTGGCAGAATTATTTAGTAATCCGGCAAACGAAGTCTTTTCGTTGCGTTTTTTTAGTTCTTTGGTAAACCTCTGTTTTAACGAAATTGGCCGGGCTTCGTTTGTTCCAGCGGCAAAAATTATCGACTCTCCTTTTTTTAATGAAATCTCGAAAAATCCGGGGACCAATAAATCTTCAAGATAATCGTATCCGCGATTTAGCTCCTTAATATATTCAATATCGTAATACCAGTCGGGGGCAGATACATATTCCGGTTTTTTACTGAACTGCATAAAAAGCCTTGGAAATCCATCGTACAATTTCATGCTTATTCCGTTGCTTGCCATCTGATATTTTGTATTAGCAAACATATTTGCTTTGCTTAATTGATGAATATTCCGGAATGCCAAAAATGGTTTAAAACGAAGAGTAGTTGCCGAATGTGCATCTTCAAGTTTATAACGGATTAAAACCTGCTCCTCGTTTTCGACCAAAAGTCGCTCTTTTGTTAGTACAACATCTCCAACCCGATATGTAATTTTTGGAATTTTTTGGAATTTAATATCACGAATATATTTGTGCCCTTTCGGTTCGTAAGTTCCACCTTTATAACGATGAATTCCCAAATTAAATTCAGCACCGTTTTGAATCACAGTTTCGTCGAGCGATGAAAGTAATACGTGTTTTTCTCCACCGAAATCCTGAATCGGACAAACCAGTAGTCCATGATACTTTCGGGTGTTGCACCCATTTATTGTAGTGTTTATATAAGAACCTGCCCGGTTCGACCGAATTATCTCTTTCTGTAAAGAGAACTCGAGATTTATCAGTTGTTCTTTATCGAATTTTAGATAGCTCATATTTTAAGTTATAACTGGTTTGACATAAAAAAGTTATAATTGTTTTGATAGTTTTATAATTTTATGCACCATTTTCCTCTCTTTTAATCCATTAATAAATTTACAATTTCGGTGGCTTTTGTTTCCATCTTTGAGAATGCAAACCACTTTTTACCTAAATCTTTTAAACTTGCACCGAAATGATAAACGGTTATTTCGTCAATAATCAAAAAGCGGTCGTGTGCTTTGGCAAATTGCTTGACTTCAATTTTTGGATACTGAGCATTGTGTTTTTTTAAATCCTGACGTAATACTTCCGAGATATTTTTTGTATAAATAGTTACTGATACGTTTTTGTTTCGTTTGGTAAAAAGTTTCAGAATAGTTTCGTCAATGTAGTTGTCAATCAGTAAAATTGATTTATCGGCAGTCTTAATTAAATCAGCAATAAAAACATAAGCGTCAAAAATTTGTTCATCGTAAAAAATACCTTGTTTGGGTTTTATACTTTTATTTTCAAGAGCTTTAAAAATCTGCTCAAATTTTTCATCATATTTTATTTGATAGCTTAATTGTTTTTTCTCAATATTATCAAGTCTGCTAAAAATATTTACATTCTCCGAAAGGAATTTTCTCATTTCCACAAAAGCATCAATAATTGAGATACTAACTTTTATGGCAGTTTCACTTTTAAGAACAGTTGAAAGCATAGATACTCCTTGTTCTGTAAAAGCGTAAGGGAAATATCTTCTTCCTCCATGCTTGTTTAATGGTGTTTCTTGTGAAATTAAAGTTGAGGTCGCAATTTGCGACCTCAAAGTATCGTATTCGTTTTGAGTGAGTTGAAATCTGAATTTTTCAGGAAAACGTTCAATATTTCTTTTTACTTGTTCGTTTAACCTTTTTGTTGAAACATTGTATATTTCAGCCAAATCATAGTCGAACATTACCTGCACGCCCCGAATAGTATATATTCGATTTTGAATATTTTCTAAATACACGATTTGATTATTATCATTCATTTAAGCTTTGTTTAATTGACTAATAAAATTTTCTCTTTCAATTCCTAAATCAACGAAAGGATATTTTTGTTCAAATGCTTTAAGTTTTATTAGTTGCTTTTCAATAAAACTTTGATGCTCTTTTGTCCGTTTATTGAACGGACGATGATTTGCTGCTGCTACTATTTTCTGTATATCTTTCGAAATTTTCCGGCTCTCTTCCGAAATCAAAGCTGCTTTAAATTTCTCCCAAATATGTTGAATTGCAACATCAGAAATATGTAACATGTCGGCAGTGTAAAATCGATAATCGCGCAATTCATCCATAACAATTTCGTACGATGGGAAATAGGCACAGCTACTTTTAGTTTGATTAATAATTTTGTCGATGGCGAGTAAAAGTGTTGACTTACTACGTTGGTTTTCAATTGCACCGTCTTTCCAGTGCCGGATTGGACTTACCGTAAAAACTATTTTTAATCCGGGATTTATCTTTTCTATTTCAGCTAATAATTTTTGATATTCGTCAACAATTTCGTTAACCGACAAGCGAACTCTTTCAAATTTATTTGCAGGAATTTTATGGCAGTTAGATACTATTTCTCCGGTAGATTTGTATTTGTAAATCCATGCAGTGCCAAAAGTGATAAAAAGGGAATCGGCTCTTTTCAAATAATCTGCCGAGTGTTTTAACCGGCTGTTTATCGCTTCCAGAGTTCTACTCTTTTCAGAAAAAGAAAATTTACCGTGATGATAAAAACTGTGCCACAAACCTTCGTGTTCAACCAAATTGGTATCTGCAAATTTTTTATTCTGAAGTAAAATACGAATTCCATTTGCCACCGAAATTGGGTTATATAAAATTCCAAACGGGTTGATATCGACATCGTATTTTAGGGCAGCCATTTTACCGCCCACGTTTTCGGTAAAACACGATCCCATAAAAATATTCTTTTTAGAATATCCGGTTTCCCAATTGAATTTTGGGATTTCGACAACTGTTTGAAATTTTGAAACGGTCATTTATTTTATTCATTTTTATTAAATATTTCAAAATACTCTTTAAATATAAATTTTCTATTTCTCTTAAAACCAGTGTATTCTTCAATTATATTAAGGTTTTCAAAGTCGCTTAATAATCTGTTCGCTGTGGAATGGGCAATGTTTAATTCTTCAACCAATTTATTAGAAGTTATTATCGGATTTTGAAATAGTATTTTTAAAACTTTTATCCCTTTCTCTGTTTTACTTCCCAGTTTTGTCAATCTTTTATTTTCAATATCCGATTTCAGTTCTATTATATCTTTAAAAACTTGTATCGATGATTTTGAAGTTTCGACTACTCCTACCAGAAAAAATGTAATCCATTGTTCTAAATCATTTTTAAGTCTTGCCTGCATTAAATTATCATAATAGTAATTTCTGTGTTTTTCAAAAAAATCAGATAAATACAATGCAGGCTTTTTTAGAATGTTATTACTCACAAGATATAGTGTTATTAATAATCTCCCCAATCTCCCATTTCCATCAAGGAAAGGGTGGATTGTTTCGAATTGATAATGAGCAATTGCAATTTTTATTAAATGTGGAATATAATATTCAGTGTCATTTAAAAAGATTTCCAAATCACTCATTAAATCAGGTATTTCGTTATGATGAGGTGGAATATATATTGCATCTTTCAGCGTTGCTCCAAGCCAATTCTGACTTTTTCTGTATTCTCCCGGTAATTTCTGTTCTCCTCTAACACCTTTCAATAATACGCTATGAGTATTCTTTAAAAGTCTGTTAGACAATGGCAACTTTTCAAGTTCTGCAATTGAATAATTAATTGCCTTAATGTAATTCTGAACTTCATTCCAATCGTCTCGTTTTTCAGGATTAATATCTTCTTCTTTTAATAGAGCCTCTTCAATATTGGTTTTTGTTCCTTCTATTTTGCACGATGTTGTTGCTTCTTTCGAGATGTGCATTTTTATAAAGAACTCGACATCAGGAATTAATTGCGAAAAAGCATTAAGTTCTCCAAGTAACCGATTTGCTTCTGATAATAATTGATTTATTTTGGGTGATGATATAATCCACTCTTTCGATATTTCTTCGGGCATAAATGAAGAGTATCCAATTTGCGTTACATATCTTCCAGCTTTAAAATCTTTTATGTTCATAAATTTATCTTATTCTTACAAATATAAAGATTTATATTTTCATTTACGCGTTTTTCTGAAATTATAGTATTTTATATTTTTATTTTGTCGCGTAATCGCAATTTGACAAACTATCTTTAAACCACGCGATATAATTCCCGCCATACAGGATAAACAATGCGGTAGCGAGAGGTCGTGCTTTAAACTTTCATTCTATAAATCCATAATTATCTGAATGTTCTCTTTAATCAGCTCTACCAATTCACTGGGTAAATCTCCAACTTTTTTTATAAGTCTTTTATTGTCAATGGAACGAAGCTGGTCAATCATTATATCGCTATCTTGATGTAGTTCGGTCACTCCTTTTTTAAGGTGAACTCTTAATATTTCTGAGCCTATTTTAACGTTTGTTGTTAAGGGACAAACAATAGTCGAAGGATGAGGAATTTTGTTCAGTAAGTTAGTCTGAACGACTGAAACAGGTCTGGTTTTTCCTGGTTCTGTTCCAATCTGTGGATTTAAATCTGCAAGCCAGATTTCAAATTGTTTAATCGGCATAATCAATCTCCTCAAATTCTTTAAGTACCGACATAGAATCTCCTTTTACGAGTTCCGATTCCTTTTTTAATCTTTTTTCGATTATCAATCGTCTTTGAAGTTGGTTGTAATAATCTATTGCCTCGTTAATATATCTGTTCCGGGGTTTTTTCATTTTCGATAGAATCTTTTCTGTTTCTCCGAATATGGAATCGTCAATTTTCAATGATACAGTTTTCATGATACTTCTTTTTAATATTGTAAAAGTATATCAAATATGTATATTCTACAAGTATTTTCTGCTCTCTTTGCGCGCGGGATAACTTCTCATCGTGCGCGATTACATCGCGTTCCAAAGTTGATAAACTGTCTTTAAACCAAATGATACAATCGTGCGGTAGCGAGAGCTCATACGTACTTAACGTTACTTAAAATTATTTGTCTTAATTGTTCCTTGAGTGCTTTTTCTGAAACCAAATCGACTTCAAGTTTTAGTTCATTTTCTAAAAACTCTTTGGGTCAAAAAATTCCCATCCAAGTGGTTTTCTAAATGAAACCAAAGTGTCAATGTCTGAGTCCTGATTTTATTCACTCCGGGCATAAGGCATTGTACTCAAACCACACAGCTTTTCGGCATTAGATATCTATTACTCAAAATCAACATACATATATTGAAAATTTAAAATCATCTCATTGAATTGTGAAAATACATCCTGACCCAAATTACCATCAAAATCTTCACTAAAAGAGTATTCTGTTAGTACTACAGGAATTTCTGGAAGCACATTACTTTTACTTCCTATTGTGTAGGGGAAATTGTGTAATACAAATTCTTTCCCCTCTACCGTACCTCCAACACCACTACGCTGAGATGTAGTTAATGTTCCTTTCTCTTCAACCATCTCTTTATGCTCTTCGTAATACTTTTTAGAAAGCTCAGAAACCTTTGCACCTGTATCCATTGTGAAAAATAAAGTATCTCCATCAGATAAAAGTAGAACTACAGGATTTAAGCCATTCATAAACATATTCTGTAATTGTCTATCATCTGACTTCTTAGGAATAATCATAGAACCATCATTATGCATTCTAATTTCTCCCATTTGGTACATTACCGGAAAGCCAATAATTCCATTTATTTCGTAATTATGACTCGGGAAACTCAACTGTTCATCGGGGAATACAAGAAAAACAACATTTTCAAATAAAATATCCCCAACATAAAAACTATCAGCAACAGCCAATTTGGTTTCAGTTTCAATTTCTGTCGATGATCCAACGCTCACATTCGACTCTAGAATTGTTAAGTTCATCTTTTTTGCAAAGCTTTCAGTAATGCCAGAAAGGTTTGCTCCTGAATCAAATACAAACTCACCTTTTTCACCACCACACTGAACAGGAATCATCTGATGGTTAAATCTGTTACGGTAAGATAAAATCTCATATGTTTTATTTTTGTGAATTACTTGTGGTTTTATGGCTTCCAATGTTCCAAACAATTGATAGTTGTTCCGATAATTTTCCATATCAGAACTGTCCAGCACTGCATTGTATTCTTCCAGGATAACCTTAAATAGTTCGGCAGCTTCTTTGTACTTATAGTCAAATACATAGTTGGCCGATTCTACACTCAACAACTCAACAATCGTTGAATCGTGCATTTGATTTTTATACTCTTTGAGCAACAAGTCAACACATTCACTAGACTGTTTAGTTTGGAGAAAGACAGTATGAACCTGAGCTTTATAATACAATAGACTCTTTTCAGAAAGATTATTCTTATTATTTTTCAACTCTACTTTTAGCTTAAAAAAATTTTTAGCGTCTAATAGTTCAGATAATCTTTCATTGTAAATTGATGTATTATTGCTACTGTTTGTACATCCGGCTAAAACAATAAGAAGAAATAGTAGTTTGTTTAAATTTTTCATATTTATTATGTTTTTATGTATTACTGGTTTTTTTGCTGACCGCTGACGGCACTGGCATTTTTCATTATTTTATTTATTTTTTAATCTTACTGTAATAACCAATCAATAACATTTAACTTTTGAATTCCATCTATATTTACATTATCATAATCAAGTGTTAAAAGATATTTTGGATAATTGTCATTAATTCTTTTAAATGCCGAAATCTCTCTCTTAAATGTTTTTTCGTCATTAACAGTAAAGGCAACTTGATAATATTCTCTTTCATTATTTGATTTTTGCACTACAAAATCAATCTCTTTATCGTTGTGTTTTCCTACATATACTTTACCTCCTCGTCTAAATAATTCAAAATAAACAACATTTTCTAATTTATGTCCTAAGTCAGTATCATATTTATTGGTCGCTGTAATATTTCTCAACCCCAAATCTACGAGATAGTATTTTTCATTTGTTGTAAGTAATTCTTTGCCTTTTATGTCATAACGAGGTGCTGCATATAAAATATATGATTGAGTGAGGAAATCTAAATACTTAATAATTGTATTATGCGATATCTGTTTCTTTGAACTTTTATTAAGTTCCTTCGCAATATTTGTCGGCGAAACAGAAGAACCAATTGAATTAAACAAGAAACTAATAACACGATGTAGATTATGAATATTTCTTAACTTATGCCGTTGAGCAATATCTTTAATAATAACAGTATCATAAATTGATTGCAGGTAGTCGTTTACTAAATCTGTGTTCTCTTGAGAAAGTGTAACTGCTTCCGGGAAACAACTTTCGTTAATATACTTGCGAAAAAGACGGTCTGTATTTTTTTCATCTTTATTTGCTAATGTGTATTCTTTAAACGAAAAAGGTTGAATATTAATAGCAATGTATCTGCCCGTTAAAAGTGTTGCTAATTCACTTGATAGTAGGTAAGCATTTGAGCCGGTTATGTATAAATCAATATTCTTTTTAGTATATAGACTATTAATGAGTTTCTCGAAATCATTAATCAATTGCACCTCATCTAAAAAAATGTAATATTTATTATCAGTGTTTACGGTTTTTATGATTTCATCATATAATTCTGTCCAGTCTGTAAAATTGAGGTTTTCACGTTCTTCAAAATTGAGGAAAATAATATTCCTTGAAGAGATACCATTAGCTAATAATTCATTTTTAAAGATTTCTAACAGAGTTGATTTTCCACTCCGTCTAATACCTGTAATAACTTTTATTAGGTTTTGGTCTTTGAGTTGCCTTAACTTATTTAAATATATTTCTCGTTGTACCATTATTTTTTTCAACAAAGATATGGCTTAATGACGAAATATCCAAATACTACCACTTGTCGTCATTAATTTGCCCGCTTGTGCATAACTCGTATATACATTCACCCTTTAAGAAACTAAAAACCAATCCCAGCCTAAACCCCAGCAAAATCCCTCGCTGGTGCGCAATTGTACCGCGCACTATAATAATTGTCTAAACCCCAGCAATATCAATCTTCTTTAAAACCAAAGCCGTTCGTGCCGGCAGGTACATTTTCAGATAGTGCTGACTTGTAATTCCTGCACTGGGCAGCGTGTAGTAGCTAATTTGTTCGTCAACCAAATCGTTACCGCCAAATCTGCCCGAATCGGTGTTCAGCACAATTTTATATTTACCGGCTCCCAGCGGAATTCCATAATTGGTAAACGACTGATTTGGATTGAAATTAAACAGAAACAGAAACAGTCCGCGATGAAATGCCAAAACTTTATCGGGTTTGTTTTCGAGTACCAAATCAACCGATGGAATTGTGAGCAGTTTATTTTCGTTATTAAAATTAATCATCTCTTTATCGAAATCGTAAAGCCAGTGAAATTTTAGTTCGGGGTCTTCGGCAATACTCCATATTCGGCGTGCATGTTTATACGACCAGCCATTTCCTTCGCGTGGAAAATCAATCCATTCGGGATGTCCAAATTCGTTTCCCATAAAATTAAGATACGCACCACCCGCCATTGAAGCCGTTGCAAGACGTATCATTTTATGTAGTGCAATTCCGCGGTCAACTTTAATGTTTGGCTGATCTTTCCGCATACTGAAATACATCTCTTTGTCGATGAGACGGAAAATAATTGTTTTATCGCCAACCAAAGCCTGATCGTGAGATTCGGCATAACTCACAACTTTTTCGTCCATCCGTTTCGATGTTAGCTGATAAAAAATATCGCCAACCTCCCACTCGTCGTCCGATTTTTCTTTTATCATTTTAATCCAGAAATCGGGCACTCCCATCGCCATTCGGTAATCGAAACCCAGTCCGCCATCATCTACCGAAACAGCGAGTCCCGGCATTCCACTCATATCTTCGGCAATCGACAATGAATTTGGATTTACCTGTTTCATCAGTCTGTTTGCCAGGCGGAAATAGGTAGTTGCCTCGTGGTCAACTCCGGCATTAAAATAGTCGTCGTAACTTGTAAAAGCACGCTCCAGTCCGTGGTCGAAATATAGCATACTTGTTACTCCGTCGAAACGATAGCCGTCGAATTTAAACTCTTCTAACCAATATTTTATATTCGATAAAAGAAAGTGTAAAACCTCATTTTTCCCATAATTAAAACAGTACGAATCCCAGGCAGGGTGGTCTCCTTTTGCTCCATCGTGAAAAAACTGAAACCGTGTTCCATCGAAATTCCCCAATCCTTCCAGCTCATTTTTTACGGCATGAGAATGAACTAAATCCATAATAACCGAAATTCCCATTCCGTGAGCTTCGTCAATTAATTGTCTTAATTCGTCGGGAGTGCCAAACCGCGATGAGGGTGCAAAAAAGCTGGAAATATGATACCCAAAGCTACCGTAATACGGATGCTCCGGAATTGCCATTAACTGAATTGTATTATATCCGTTCGATTTAATTCGCGGTAGCATCTGTTCCCGAAATTCGTTGTATGTATGAACTCGTTCCTCTTCGCCGGCCATTCCAACATGCCCTTCGTAAATTAGTGCCGGCTCGTTTTTACGTTGAAATCCGGGGTTTTTCCATTGATACGGATTTTCGGGAGCCCAAACCTGAGCATTAAAAATATTGGTATTCGAATCTTGCACAACCCGGGTAGCCCACGCCGGAATTCGTTTCCCATGGTTTATCGCCCAGTGAACCGAAAGTGCATATAAATCTTCGTGCTGAAGATCTGACTTATCCAAATTCAATTCCCAGACTCCATTTTCGAGTCGTATGAAAGTGAATTCCTTCTGCTCTTCCCAATTATTAAAAGTACCTATTAAATAAATAAATGTAGCATTTGGTGCCCACTCTCGAATTACCCACCCTTCAACGGTTTTGTGTAATCCGAAATAGTGATGTCCGCTGGCAAAGTCGGAAAGCAATTTACCACCTGTTAATTCTTTCTCTTTTTTATCTGCCTCTTCAATACGATTAATAATTGTTTCTGAAAATGGCTCTAACCACTGGTCATCATTTACAAGTTTAGGAACTGATTTATTCATAATTACATTTTTTATAAAGGTAAATATTCGGGTATGAAGTTGTAACAATTTTTTGAGAAATATTGTTTTTTCAGGAAATGATAAAGAAGAAAGCTTCTATGATTACAATAAAAAAAGAAAACCACGGCGGGGGAGCCATGGTTAATAAGTTTAAATAAATGCTGTTTAATTATTAATTCAAAACTTGTTGGGCACATTGCAATTACCGTACCAATTACTATATTTGGTAAACTTTATATTCTTATTTTTGTTTTGAAAAAAACAACTTTCAATGAAAAATACTGGATTTACAACAACTTCCCTGAATGTACCTTTTTCGAAAAAAGACCCACACAACTCATTGCAAATGCCATTGTATGAATCAGTGGCTTTCGAATTTGATTCAGCTGAACAGATGGAGGCTAATTTTAAAGGAGAATACGTTGCGCATGTTTACTCGCGCTCGTCGAGTCCAACCGTCGAATATTTCGAGATGAAACTGAAAACCTTAACGAAAAGCAATGGTGTTATTGCAGTAAGTTCTGGAATGGCTGCAATATCGAATACAATAATGGCAATCACAAAATCAGGCGAAAATATAATTTCAAGTAACCAATTGTTTGGTCATACTTTGGCTCTGTTTAATAATACTTTTAAAGAATTTGGATTTGAAACCCGATACTCATTATTAAAATCGGAACCCGATATCGAAAGTCTTATCGACGAAAAAACCAGAGCAATTTATTTTGAAACAGTAACTAATCCTCAGCTTAAAATTGTTGACATAGAAATGTTAAGCAAAATTGCGCTAAAACATAATTTATTGCTGATTGCCGACAGTACTATTACTCCTCCAAATGTTTTTGAAGCCGGTAAATTTGGTGTAAACATCGAGGTTATTTCAACAACAAAATATATTTCGGGAGGGGCAACTTCGTTTGGAGGGGCAATTATCGACCATGGTAATTACGATTGGAAGTGCAATCCAAATTTCTCGAAATACACTGAGAAGTTTTTGGGAAATGCTTTTATGGCAAAAATCAGAAAAAATATTTATCGGAATACCGGAGGAAGCATGACACCGCAAACTGCAAAATTACAAATTCAGGGGCTGGATATCTTAGAGTTGAGAGTTGAAAAATGTTACGATAACTGCATGGATTTAAGTGCTTTTTTCAAAACACACTCAAAAATAAAAAGTATAGATTATCCGGGACTTCAGTCGGATTCGAATTTCGAGTTTGCAAAAAAGTATTTTAATGGAGTTCCCGGAACAATTTTATCCTTTGATTTGGAGTCGAAGGAGGCCTGTTTTACATTTATGAATAAGCTGAAAATAATACGACGGGCGACCAACCTTAACGACAATAAGACTCTGATTATTCATCCGTACTCAACTATTTATGCTGAGTTTTCGGACGAAGAGAGAGATAAGGCAAATATCAGAGATACAATGATGCGACTTTCAGTTGGTATTGAAAATGTTGCAGATTTAATTCAGGATATTGAACAAGCACTGTTGTAATTTATTGAGTTTGACACTTCCGACCCTATTTTATCCCCTACGATTATACATCATTGCAAGAGTTAACCTAACTTATTAGGCATAATGAGTAATTGACAGAGAGATGCTGAATCAAGTTCGCCATAGGAGGCCTTTGGACAGCATGACGGTATTTATAAACATCGTATTACATTGGAACGTCACCCTGTCCGTCAATCTGACGGATTCAGGGTCGGGTCTTTGAAACAAAATCTGTCATTGGCAGGTACTCTCAAACCACACATTCTGGGATACAACAAAGGAAATAACAGGAAGCAGAAAACTGCGGAATAACTTGTACAAGTTAAAGAAACCCGGGCAAAAGATGCAAATTTATTAATTTATGTTGATCTGCTACCCAATGGTAGTTTCCCGGGAGAAAATGTTCATTCGTAAATAAAAGCAGGAGTAATTTTACACGATTAAGGTTTGGTGAAATAATACTTTTTATCGCCAGGACGTAATTGTTGAGCTTTCAATTGTCCGTATATTTTCTTCTTCTGCATCTCTCGGCCTCTACGGTTTATTTTCCAAACACAAACTTTCCATCAAACTCTAACACTTGTTTCGTGCACACGGACTATTGGTGATAAAGAAACCCAAAAAGCCACCAAAAAGCATACCTTTAATTATTTCTCCCGAGGTTATTTCTGCCAACTCTTTGCCTTCAGTAAAATAAAAAAAGAGAACTCCTGCAACTGCTCCCAAAGCAATATAAACTAATGTTTTTTTTGCATGTTGCGACCATAACTTTCTTTTAATCCAACTTTCTTCCGGCTCAATATTTAACTGTTTAAATTCCATATTATAATTATCTGAAACAAAATATTACTCGACCGGTTTTAACAAAAATTCGTTTATAATTTTTTCGAACTGCTCTTTTGGTAAAGCTCCCTGTGCCATTTGCGGCTGCCCTTTTGCAGGAACAAACAGTAACGAAGGAATACTTCTGATACCAAATGCACCAGCCAATTCTTTCTCCTTTTCAGTATCAATTTTATAAACAATAATTTTACCGTCGTACTCTTTTGCCAACTCCTCCAAAATTGGAGCTACCTTTTTACACGGGCCACACCAATCGGCATAAAAATCGATAATACACGGTTTGTCTCCTTCGTATTTCCACTCTTTATTTGCCTCGTAATCAAATACCTTCGACTTAAAATCTGCATTAGTCAAATGTATAGCTTTCGTTTCTGAAAAAGCTGATTTTGTTGTAACTCCACTATCCGGATTTGCCCCCGGATTTTCTGTTTTAGCCGTACTATTCGAGCATCCTGTGCTAATGGCTGCAAGTGCAATAACTACAACTATAAAATTTCTGATTTTCTTCATTTTAACTGTTTTTATTATTCAATAACTATTAAAGCTACCAATTTGTTTAATTTATTGTTTCTATTTTAAAGTGCGAGGTATTATTTTGTAGGTTAAACTGCCACACACTCTAAACATTTCAAGCAACTATAATTCTCAGCCTGATCAATCACCCCGGGTTTATACAAACTAAATTTTTCTTTATCGATGGATGTCATGTAACTGACACTACCGCCGTAAAAGTATCAGTTTACAACAAATCATACAATATTTGTAAGTGTGTAGATAGTATAATTGGTACTGAAATTTGACAGCTTTAAAACTGTCAAAAGATAACTTTGTGGAGTAATAAAAGAATTGCAGTAGAAATAATTGTTTAAGCCTTAGGTAAAAGACAAAAGGCTGTCCTACTGACAGCCTTTTTAACCTAAACCAACTAAACCTAAAAACCACAAACTTACCAGAACGGTAAGCCTGAGATTTATCTTAAATATCTTTTACAATCAATATTACAGATTGATAATTTCAATGTTTTCAGAACGTTTTTCTGCGTACAAAGATATTATTTTTTTACTGTTTACTCTAAAAAAAGTGCAAAGCTTAATAAAAATTACAATTTTTTTAAAATTGTATAAAGTAAAAATATTATCAAATATAGTTATAACCAAGTACTTGTATTTATTAAAGTACAAATATTATTAATCTGATATACTCGAAATTATAGTGATTTTTTTGCTTCGTCGATAACTTTCTGAACCGAACCATGCAATATAAGAAGCCTTTTTGCTTTTGTTTCCGAGTAACCCAGTTCTTCCATAATCATGAGAGTGCCACGCATAACCAGCTTTTCGTTGGTAAGTTGCATGTTTACCATTTTATTTCCCTTAACCCTTCCCAACTGAATCATTAAAGTTGTGGTAATCATGTTAAGTATAAGTTTCTGCGCTGTTCCCGATTTCATGCGAGTGCTGCCGGTAACAAACTCAGGTCCTACAACTGCCTCAATCGGAATATCAACATTTTTGGCAAGTTTTGTATTGGGATTATTTGTAATGCAACCTGTTAAAATATTATGCTCGCGGGCATTTTTTACGGCTCCAACAACATAAGGTGTTCCTCCCGAAGCGGCTATCCCAACAACTGTATCTAATTCGTTAATCTTATGTTCTTTCAGTATCTCCCACGATAAATTTTCATCGTCTTCTGCCGACTCAACAGCTTTTCTGATGGCGCGGTCGCCACCGGCAATTAACCCGATTACCAAACCATAACCAACTCCGTAAGTAGGTGGGATTTCTGAGGCATCTAATATTCCCAATCGTCCGCTGGTGCCGGCTCCGATATAAAATAGCCGTCCTCCTTTTTTAACTCTCGGAACTATTTCTGAGACTAACTTTTCAATTTGTGGAATAACTTTTTCGATTGCCGGAAAAACTTTTTTGTCTTCGTTATGAATTCCTCTCAACAATTCGCCGACACTCATTAATTCTAAATTATCGTAATTCGAACTCGATTCTGTAATATTCATGCTATATTTTTTTATGAAATTCAGCCAATCCTTGCAATGGCTCTTTAACTATTTTACCCAATTTCAGATTACTATTATTCAAAATAATTTGTAATTGCTGTTTAAAATAATATGCAACCGAGCCAATAAAATTAATTTCCAACCCGGCAAAATCAGTGTACTGTTTTACATTCCTCCCAACAAAACTATCGAACGAATTTTCTACTAATTTGCTACAATAAACATCATTAATGTTTTCGTACAAAAATGGTGTAAACCGAGCTAAAAATTTGTTTGGTCGCTCCTTTTTATAAACACTTTCTAAAAAGCCGGCATAATTTATTGGAAATTTATTTTTGAATTTTACTATCAAGTTCTCCGGCATAATTCCTTTTAAATAATCGGCTACCAATTTGCGTCCGAGAACTGCACCACTACCTTCGTCGCCCAGAATAAAACCAAGTGGCGAAATATGCTCAATAATTTTTTCTCCATCGTACAAACACGAGTTAGAGCCTGTTCCGAGAATACATGCAATACCTTTTTTGTTTCCTAATGTTGCACGTGCTGCTGCAAGTAAATCGCTTTTAACTTCTATTTTTGCTGATGGAAAAAGCTTTTTAAGTGCCAGTTGTACAACTTCACCTTTCTCTTCGTTAATAATTCCGGCACCGTAAAAATATATATCTAAAATATTTGAATCTATTTTCGGAATTAAATCTTTTTCAAGCTCTTCAATAATATCTTTGGTAGTCCTGAAAAACGGATTTATTCCACCGGTCGAAATATATTCAGAATGATTTTCTCCTTTCGAAAAATACCAACTTGTTTTTGTTGAACCGCTGTCTGCTATTAAAATCATGTTGTAAAATTAACCAATTTCTACTGGTGTTATCATTTTAGGGGACTTCTAATAATTCCTTTCTTTCAAGAAGCAAGTATTAATAGAAGTCCCCTTAAGTACAATTATCTGTTTTTAATAATCTTTTTAGAGTAAACTTGCTTTCCGTTTTCTTTTATTGAAATAAAATATATTCCATCAGCATAATTCCCCAAATCAATTTTACGAGATATTTCTCCAATTACATTCTTGTGTTGTGTTGAATGAATTTTTTGACCAAACATATTGAATACGTCAAGTTCTAATTCATCAATATTTTTATTTACCTGAACAGAAACAGAAATAATATGGTTAAATGGATTTGGATAAACTAAAATATTCCCGGGCGAGAGTGTGGCAATTGGCGAAGAAACCGGAATTTGAATTCTAAGGTTGTCGATTGCCCAGCCCCAACCGTTTGCAAACGGATCGGAGAAAAGCCTGAATCGTATTAAAATAGTATCTCCTATCGAAAAACTTTCGTTGTCTGCCAAATTAATCTCTCTGTTTACAAACCATTGAGGCACTCCCACAGCTTGCGAAGAGTTATCGATAATCTCTTTATTATAGTTAACTTTCCATGTAATATTTGCTCTCGCGTCGTAACCATCGAACAGCTTACTCCACGATTCGCCATAATCTTTGCTGCCTTCAACAACTACATAGTCCCAAAAATCGCCATCGCCATAAACCGATTGGAACTCGCCCGGCTCAACTAAAACAATTTCGTCGAAAGTCATTGTACCTGCTTCGAAAATAATAATTGGTTGTTTTAATATGGCCGAAAAGTCAAAAGACTTATTATTGTCGTTTGGGCTTGGGTATGGATGCGGACTGTGAAGGGCGGGATCTTCAAAGTCGGTTTCGGTATAAATATCGAAATCAGCAAAAATAAAATCTGAAGTAGAGTCATTAAAATTGTTAATATATCCACCAACCGGGTCAAGTATTTTTTCAACTTTAAAAGAGAAATTACTACTATCCGGAGCAGTAGTTGTATTTTGTGCAACTGCCGAATCTATTGCAGTTATACTGTATGTTATTTCATCTCCATCGTTTAAAGTTTCCAGATTAAAGCCAAAATTTCCTGAATAGGAAGTGAATGAATCTAACGATAATCCAAATGATTGTTGTGGCTCTCCATTTATTTCATATTCAACAAAAACAGTATCAACCCCCAAATTATCATCGGCGTTGGTTGTAAGAATTAAATTATTAGTTGCCAGTAAAAAGTAGGAAATTGGAGAATGGTCAATTACCGGAGGTTCATTGTCTGGTCCAATTGTAATTGTGTACAATACTTTAGGTGCTTCTGTGGGTAATTTAAATATACGGTTTATAGTGTCTTTGGCTAACAAATAGTAATGAATTATTCCGGTCTCGATTGTTGGAATTAATTCTGCTATAAAATCTCCTGTCGAATTTTCGATTGTTAACGGTAGTGAATCTCTATGATTTTCAAAATTATCGTAAGAGTAATAAATGAATAACGAAGCTGTGTCTAACAGATAATCACTCTCTATCGACACAATAAAAGATACAGGTTGTATTGTTTCAATATCCTTTGGTTTAGTAAAATCGAGATACATATTTTTCCATCCAATATCATTCATAATTCCTTCGGTCAATGGTCCCGGTTTATGGATTGCCTCACCTTTTCCGATTGCATGTGTCATTAAAGAATTATCGTTATTCGTTGGATATGTAATGTCATTCAGATGATAAATACTTGAACCTTCGTCAAATTCTGAAGGTGAATATAAGCGTGGTTCCTTGCCTGAATTTACAGAAATTGCTGTTGGACTATTTGCATATAAATACCTGTAAACCAGCGCATCTCGTAATTTGGCTGAAGGTATTTCAAAAATTGTAGTATCAACCAATTGATTACTGTCTTTTATAACAAGCAAATCGAATGCGGCAGCGTCACCAATATTATTGTACCCATAAGTTCCCTGATTTTTATCGATATAGAAAAAACCTGTAAATCCCAGTCCGTGCGTAATTTCGTGTAAAACAACAGTTACAAAATCATACTGTAAGTCGGGTGTGTCGCCGTCGGTTCCGTAATACCAGTTAATATCTTTATTAAAATTTGCAATAATATCGGGCGACAATGAATCGGTGATTTCAGCTTTGGTAATTTTTTCGACTACTACAACCGGGTAAAATCTATTGGTGTGAGGTGTATTCTTAAAATTTGTGTAGTACTCCGTTGGTCCGGCACTGCCAAGTACATTTTTGTCGAGCGATCGCCAGTTTGCCTGAATATAAATTGGGACATCAGATTCAATTATTCCTTCCCAAATACTAACTGCATATTCAAATGCTACTTTTGCTTTTGATGGAAACAGACTATAATCAACAATAATCTCCGATTTTTTCTCAAAAGATTTAAGATTAAAATTTGCAGGAGGTGGCACAAAAGATTTTTCAACTTTGCCGGAAGCATAACAAACTACCGGTGGCACACTTATTTGTAGCCTTTCTATTTTATTTTGGGCACTTATAATATTGCTAAAAACAAGAGCGTTTATAAAAAGCCAAATATGTAATTTATTCATAATTTAAAATCTGTTCATATATGAAAACAAAAATAAGGCGACAAATGTTTGAATTTAAACTTACAAAGCCAAAAAAAATGCCGGAAATTAATCCGGCATCTCTTAACATAACCCTAATACATGTTAGTCCACTTACTACTCATAGTTACCATTAGTATGAATAATGTGGGTAAGTTGGTCTGTAATCATCAACCATAAAATTTTAAAATGTCGTATAATATTTTTTTAATTTTTTTGTGAATAACAATTTATAGAAAATAACCATTGAGATTATAAGTCCAACTAATGCTGCTGCAAATGCAACCAATAATAAAGTTTTCATAATTTAATTTTTAATAATTTTTTGTGTTATCGTGTTTAAATCTGCATCGGTAATTGAGGCTATATAAATTCCAGGTTTTACATCGGGCAAGTTTACCTGTAATTTAGGATTGTATTGAGAATCGTATTTAATCTCATGATAAACAGTTTTCCCAACCAAATCGGTAATCTGAACAACTATTTCTGATGAGTTTGTAAGGTTTGAACAATCAATAAACAGACTGTTTGAAAATGGATTTGGATAAATTGTAATATCTGAATTAGTGGCAGTTTCATCAATGTCGGTATTCAACATTTGGATATTTAAGTTGTCTATTGCCCAGCCCCACCCGGTTACAGATTTATCTGATGCCAGCCTGAAACGAATTATAGCGGTGTCGCCTGCCGAAAAGAAGTCGTTATCGGTAAGATTTATTGAATTTTCCCAAAACATATTTTCGTGCCCCACCGCACTCGAAGTACTACTTTTTAATGTACCCGAAAATTGAGATTTCCAATCTTCATTCACACCCGAATCGTACCCGTCGATAAATGGCTGCCATGTTTTACCATTGTCTTTACTTCCTTCAACAATAACAAAATCCCAGAAATATTTTTCAGTATAATTTGCTCCTGCATCTCCCGGCTCAACTAAAACAATCTCGTCAAATGTCATTAATCCATTTTCCATCAAAACTATCGGAACATTTAACTGTGCAATTAAATTATACTTTTCGTTATTGGTTTTAGATTGTTGATAAGGGTGGTTTGTATGAAGATTTCCGTTTGTAAAACCCACTGGAGTAGCAACTTCAAAATCGGTGGTTGTAAAATTATTTGATACGGAGTTAAAATCTGTGGAAAAACTTGTTACTGCCTCTTGAGACTCGAAAACATGCACTTCATAAAAACCTTTTGCAGGCAGATATTTAATATTATTTCTGGTTGAATTATCTCTCGCAATAATTCTGTATTCAATAATATCATCGCTTGTTAGATTAATTGGCAGATTTAAATTACCACAATAAATATCATCTGTTTCGCAAGCTAATTTAAATGTCTCTTGCATAACATTATTTATTTTATACTCTATTGTTACAGCGTTAATGCCCAAATTGTCGGTGGCAGTTACCATAAAATGGATTTCAGAATTTTTACTTGAAATAATTTTTGTGGGATTGTGTTGTAATTGTGGTGAATAGTAATCTGGACCAACCTTAAAATTCAGGCTCTTTTTTGGTGCCTGAAAAGGATATGTCATAACTTTGTTGTCAGTGGTTACAGATTTAAAATAGTACTTCACTTTTCCTTTATAGAAATCAAGTGGAATATTCCCTTCGAATAATTTATTCGATCCATTATATTTTAGAGTTACTGAATCTTTGGTTGAAAAGGAATTTGTCGAAAAAATAATCTGAACCTCAGAATAATTAAATTCTGAATTACTCGTAATTTTAGTTTGAATGGGAAGTTCTGCAACTGGCACTTCGTAATCTTTAATTTCACGAAGTTTAAAAGGAACTGCATCCCAGCCAATTTCTGATAAGATACGAAAAGTATTTTCGCCAGGGTTATGAATTGCTTCGCCTTTCCGAATAGATGAACCCATTAATTCTCTTGCTCCGTTAGAATTAGAATTTTTTAAATGATATATGCTAGCACCGTCGCTCCAGTTTGTAGGTGCATAAATCTCTGCCTTCGAACTATTGCAATTATCTACACAAGTAAAATCTAAATTATTAGAAATTAATTGTTGGAGCAATTGAATAGAAGGGCTTGTAAATTGTGAATTATCAGCAATTCTCTGGTTTTTTGCATTGAAAATATAGTAATCGTAAATACTTGGATTTTTACCCGGTGTGCTTATTTTACCTACACCACTCTCAACTTTTAAAAAACCCGACATCCCCAAGCCATGAGTTATTTCGTGCAAAACAACAGTTACAAAATCATATTTAGACTGAGGCGTGTTGCCATCGGTTCCAAAATACCAGGAGCGTTTACTGTCGAAACTGCAAATAATATCAGCATCTTTTTCATTATTATACTCTTTTCCCGATAGTTTTTCAACCAATGTAATGGGATAAAAAACTTCAGGAATAATAGCATCAACAAAATCTTTATGAAAAGAGGCAGCGCCGCCTTGAGCCAAAATATTGCCTTCTAAAGATTCCCATGTTGCAGAAATCACTATCGGAACAGATGAAGAGATATTCTGCTCGTAGATAGATGCTGCGTACTCAAATGCTAATTTCGCCTCTTCCGGAAAGTTAACATAAGTAATAATTATTTCACTTTTTTTCTTTTGTCCCGATTTTAAAAAAGAACTGGGAGGTGGAGTAAATGATTTATTTACTTCGTCTAAAGCAATGTTAACGGAAGTTTCTCCCTTTACTCCATTTTCAAAAACTTTATTTTGTCCCACTGCATTGCTAATGGCGACAATACATAAGAACGAGATGAGCGTCCATTTCATCACAACTTATTATTAGGATTTGTACTTAACAAACCTTAAAATAAAGTGTACCAAAGCAGTTAATGAATTTCTTCTGAAAAACAGATTATGTTATTGATTTCTAGTAAGTTTCTAACCTGATTCTACGGGTTTGTAATTTGTAAACAGAATCAGTGGGTTTGTAAAAACCTATTTCAATTTCAATGCAACAATAAACTGAGCCCTCAGCCTCAATTTCATTTTGTTAAAAAGTGTTTTTGATTCTAGTCCTGCGTCCAAACAAAACTTTATTTACCAAAAACTTCTGCCTCAATGACAGTTTTATATTTATGAGTTTGCAGCGATAAATGTAAATATAAGTTTTAATAATCCAAGTAATTTTTATAGTTTCGGCATAATTTAAAATCGTTCTAAAATATTTTTATGAGAATTTTATCAACAACCTTATTTGCTGTATTACTTGCTATTACGTTAATTTCGTTAAAATCAGACAAGAATTATTATAATGAAATTTATCGTCCACAATTTCATTTTACGCCGGAGAAAAACTGGCAAAACGATCCCAACGGATTAGTTTTTTATAAAGGAGACTACAATATGTTCTATCAATATAATCCGCATGGTAAGGAGTGGGGATTTATGCATTGGGGACATACAGTGAGTACAGATTTGGTGCATTGGAAACATTTGCCAACTGCACTTTATCCCGATGATTTTTCTACAGATAAAGAAAAATGTACTGCATTTTCGGGGTCAGCAATTGTTGATAAACATAATTTATTGGGCAAACAAGTTGGAGATGAGAAAACTCTGGTGGCATTTTATACAAGTCAGCATTGTGGGCAGCGTATTGCATACAGTACTGATAAAGGAGTGAAATGGGAAAAGTTTGAAGGAAATCCAATAATTGCGTATGATGAAAAAGATGATGCTCGCGACCCAAAAGTCATTTGGCACGAACCCACCCAAAAATGGGTTATGGTTTTGTATCGCAAATTGTCGGGGGAGGATAAATCGAAAGGAGTATCATTTTACACTTCAGATAATCTGATTGATTGGGAGTGGAAAAGTCATATTCATGGTTTTTACGAGTGTCCCGATTTAATTCAACTGCAAGTTACAAACAGGCCGGATCAGAAGAAATGGGTTCTTTTTGATGGTGATGGAAGTTATTTGCTTGGTGTTTTTGATGGTGAAACTTTTGCTCCTGAATCGGCAAAATTAAAAGGCGATTATGGTAAAAATTATTATGCTACTCAAACATGGAGTAACATTCCTGAAGATGATGGAAGAACAATTCAGATTGCCTGGATGCGGGGAGGGAAATTCCCAAATATGCCGTTTAACGGGCAAATGACTTTCCCAAGCGAGTTGTCGTTAACAAAATTTAAGTCGGGATATAAACTTGTTCGTAAGCCAGTTGCAGAGATAAAAAGCCTGCATGGCAAACATTATAGCTGGGAGAATAAATTATTAATACCGGGGCTCGATGAAAATAAAGTTAAAAAAGTTAAAGGAGATTGCTTACATATTATTGGCGAATTTGATATAAAAACATCGGATAATTTTGGATTTATGCTGCGGCACAGCAAAAAGAAACCTGGTGTAGAAGTTTTATATAATGTGAAACGTGGTACATTGTCGGTGTTAGGAAGTACAGTTCCGTTAATGCCAATTAATAATATAATAAAACTGGAAATTTTGTTGGATAGAACGTCAGTTGAAATTTATGCAAACGACGGGCAGGCTGTTGTTTCGAACTGTTTTACTCCCGACGAGGATTCTAAAGATGTCGTTTTATATACAAACGGTGGAGAACTTGGTGTGATTAAATTAGATGTTTATAAAATGGAATCGGCATGGAGAGATGAGTAAGCCAAGTGTAATATTTCATGTCCGTCATTCCGAATTTATTTCGGAATCTGCTGTTTTAAATAGTGATGCAGAATCCGTCAGTTGACTAACAGCATGACGTCCTGAAGTTGCACACCTGACTTGATACTAATATTAAAAAGTCACTAAAAGAATATATATTAAAATTAATCAATAATTATGAAGTATTTCTTAATAGCAATTTTTATAATCGCTTTCTCAAGCCTGGGTTTTGCACAAAAAGTTGAAGTTTATGATACTAAAGCCGATGCAATGGCAGATATTTCAAAAGCTGTGGAAAAAGCATCGCAAACGGGAAAACATGTGTTCCTTCAAATTGGAGGAAACTGGTGTCCGTGGTGTGTAAAATTCCATAATTTTATAAAGGCTGATGAGGAGATTAGTACTTTTGTAAAAGATAATTTTGAGGTTGTAAAAGTTAATTACGACCAACATAATAAGCAAGAAGAGCTGATGCGGAAATTGGCTTTCCCTCAACGATTTGGATTCCCTGTTTTTGTTATTTTAGATGGAAAAGGAAATCGGATTCACACTCAAAATTCAGCTTTTTTGGAGAAAGACAAAAGCTACGATAGTAAAGTTGTATTGAGATTTTTTAAAAACTGGTCGGCTGCTGCCGTTAATCCCGATACGTATCAAAAATAGTAGCGCGTGGGTAGAAAAATACAGAAGGAATTTCAATTGAGATTCCTTCTGTATTTTTAAATCACTTCCTCGGCTAAAGCAAGAAATTAAAGTCATCGCCGGCAGACAATTCAATAGGTTTTTCTCCTTTCCTGAAAATTCTGCACTGGCGGCTGCCGATTAGTTCCAGCCTTTTATTTTCAAGTTTAAACATTGTTCCCTCGCGAAGTCCGGTAACATATAAATCAGGGTTAATTTCCAGAAATTCTTCAATCCGCTGTTCGCGGGTTTCGCCACCGTGTCCTTCCGGATTCGCATCTAAATAATGTGGATTAATCTGGAACGGAATCAAACCGGTACACTCAAAACCTTTCGGATCGATGATTGGCATGTCGTTGGTTGTTCGCAGCGTTGGGCAGGCAACGTTCGATCCGGCACTCCAACCAATATATGGAATTCCGTTCATTACTCTTTCGCGTATCGGATTCATCAGTTTTTGGTCGTGTAACATTCTAACTAATTGCCACGTATTTCCACCTCCAACTACAATTGCCTCAGCTTCCTGAATCGCCTTTGCAGGGTTTTTAAATGTATGTATTCCAACAATATGGTGTCCCACTTCTGCAAATCGTTCTTCCACTTTTTCGCAATACAAATCGAACGAAAAAGTTACTGCAGCATAAGGGATAAAAACTGCGGTTACAGACTTTTCACATAGTAATTTTTTAATCTCATTTTTCGGATAATCCAGATATGGTTCACCCGGCATTGTTGAGTTACTTATTAGTAGTAGTTTCATTTTGTATATTTAATTTGAGTTCGAAATTACCGAATTATTCATACAAATTATCCAAATCACATTCCGCCAGCTCAATATAGTAATCAGCAATTTTTGTTGTTATATCCTCCAGATACTTCTTCCCTTTTTCGGCGGTTGCTTTTTTGGGGTTTCCAATGCCGGTGTCTTCCGAAACTTTTGTCCAGTGTCGTGGTGTCCATGCAGTTTTATTTTGAAATCCCTTTAGCTTCGATTTTTTGCTTTTTCCATCGCCGGCTTCGTCGAGCGGCAAAACTAATTCGGGGAAATAGTGCATAATTACACTGGTCTCCATTTCATTTGCGTGGTCGCCGTCCTCCTCGAAATAGTCAGCAAGATCGAGCAGATTAAACCATTCGACTAAACTAATTAGCAGACCCGGAAATTGCGGTTGTATTTCGCGAATATGAGGCTTAAAATCGTTTCCGCCATGTCCGTTCATTATAACTAATTTCCTGATTCCCTGATTATAAATTGCGCGAACAATATCTTTAAGAATTATTATTTGTGTTGATGGACGGGTGTGCAGACAAAAAGGTAAATCAATTTGTCCCGGGTTTTGTACACCCAGCGGAATAGTTGGAAGAACCATTATTTTTGCCCCTTTTTGCCACGCTTTTTCGGCAGCATCTTCAACAATTTTTGCCGTTTCCAACGAATCGGTTCCATAAGGCAAATGGAAATTGTGTGGTTCGGTTGCACCCCACGGAAGTATTGCAACTTCGTATTTCTGACTCTTAACCTGTTTCCAGTTTGTCTGTTCTAAAATGTATGGTTTCATAAGTATTCTATTTTATGATGATAAATAATACTCTTAATTTGAATATGGTGGCATTTAAAATTGCAACAGTGTAAAACCAAAAGTAAACGGTGTAAGTTCCGGTCCTTTCCCATCTTTAAAAAGAGGAGTAAACTCGTAGCTTGCAAAAACATTTATCCAACGGTAACCGGCACGAAACATAAATCCGTATTTAAAGTTGTGCAACGAATAGTGGTCGGGAGCTTTAAGTTTTTGCTTTTTATCGGTTTTATATTTAATTTTTGTGTGGCTGCCCAACCTGTAACTCATAAACAATCCGGTTGATAAATAGAGCCTGTTTTTATAATTATTTATGGGAATTTGAAACTCCGCAAGCACAGGCAGTGTGAGCGAAAAAATATTTAATTTTGATTTTTGGTTGTCGTGGTTATCTAGCTCTTTTGGAACAATTATGTCGTTGGAAATTCGTTCGATGGTCGTATTTGGGTCGAGCCGGTAATTCTGAAAATGAACACCCAGCCCGGTTACTAAACCAATTGTATTACGGTTATGTTGAAAACCAATACTTTGCTGAATTACATTTACATATATTGAATTTGAACGAAGAATATCGTTATCCATAAATTCAGTCTCATAGCCAGTATAATCATTGTTAAAAAAAGTATTAAATCCGAAATCGATACCTGCCCAATGCCCTGCAAATTTATCCTGCCAAAAGTTAAAGCCGTTTCGTGTAATTCCCCTGATATCAATTTTTCGAAGAATTTTTTCAGGGTTTTCGTTAATCGGAACAATAGTATCAGTTTCTTGTGCAAAAACAGAAATAAACGTTGTAGCGAACATAATAGTCGTAACAAACAGAGTCGCAAAATATTTTTTTGTTATCGATGACATAGTAAAAAGTTAACCAGTGTATCTAATTTATTGTTTAACAAATTTAGGTTATAAGAGTTGATTTTATATCTAAAAAGCAATTAAAATTTTAAAATATAAGTTAGCGGGGTTTGTATTTTTAAATAGAAACTTAAGTTAAGAGTAGAGAAGTAAAAGTTATAAAGGTCTGAATTTCATTTTAAAAGAGTAACTTTGCGCCATTATTTATAGAAGAATTTGAATGACATTATTTAACGAAATGGGACTCAGCACCGAAATTCAATCGGCAGTTGAAGAGCTCGGATTTGAGCAGCCCACACCAATTCAGGAAAAAGTAATTCCTTTTTTATTGGAAAACAAACAAGACATGGTAGCTCTGGCACAAACCGGAACCGGGAAAACTGCTGCTTTCGGGTTACCAATTTTACAACAAATTGATATTGACCAAAAATCAATACAAACATTAATTTTAAGTCCAACTCGCGAGTTGGCGATGCAAATTGCAAACGACTTAAAAAAGTATTCAAAATACATTAAAAAGCTCAAAATTACCGTGGTTTACGGTGGTTCCGATATTCGGGCACAAATGAGTGAACTCGACCGCGGACCACAAATTGTAGTCGGTACACCGGGGCGGACACTGGATTTAATAAAACGTAGAAGACTGCGGGTAAACGAAATTCGCTGGGTAGTTCTCGACGAAGCAGACGAAATGCTCTCCATGGGTTTTAAAGACGATCTGGATGCAATTCTGGAAAATTCTCCGGATGAAAAACAGACACTACTGTTTTCGGCAACCATGCCACGTGAGATTGTTGCAATCTCGAAAAAATATATGACCGATATTTTTGAGATCTCAGCAGGAAGAAAGAATATGGGTGCCGAAAATGTGGAACACCACTACTATTTGGTTCACGCAAAAGACCGTTACATGGCGTTAAAACGTGTGGCAGATATCAACCCGAATGTTTATGGAATTATTTTTTGCCGTACCCGTGCCGAAACAAAAGATATTGCCGACAAACTGATGCAGGACGGCTACAATGCCGATGCTCTGCATGGCGATCTTTCGCAGGCACAGCGCGACCATGTTATGGCACGTTTCCGTGGAAAACATTTACAAATGCTGGTTGCTACCGATGTGGCCGCCCGCGGATTAGATGTAAACGATCTTACCCACGTAATTAATTATAATTTGCCCGACGACCCCGAAGTTTACATCCACCGAAGTGGACGTACCGGACGTGCCGGGAAAAAGGGAATTTCGGTTGCCTTAATTCACATGCGCGAAAAGGGGAAACAGAAGCAGGTGGAGAGAGCTGTAAACAAAAAGTTCTTAAAAAAAGATGTTCCGTCGGGTATTGAAATTTGCGAAAAGCAGATGCTCAGTTTTATCGATAAGGTTGAAAAAGTTGAGGTGAACGACGAGCAGATTGCTCAGTTTATGCCGGTAATCTATAAAAAACTTGCATGGCTTGAACGTGAAGAGCTGATTAAACATTTTGTGTCGATCGCTTTTAATCGATTTCTTACATATTACGAAAACGCACCCGATATTAATGTTGACGAATCTCATTATAGCGACAGAGATTCGAGGCGGGGCGATAGAGACCGTGGACGACGCAGAGACAGAAACGACAGAGGTGGGCGCGACAGAGACCGCGGACGACGTGGCGACAGATACGAAAGAGGTGGACGCAGCGACAGAGGAGACAGAGGAGACAGAGGCGGACGTGGTGGTTACGAGTTTTCGAGATTCTTTTTCAACATGGGTAAAAAGAATGGAATTAGTAAACGTACCATCATCGATTTGATAAACCAGAATATGCCGGGTAAAAGTGTTGAGATTGGAAACATTGAAGTGCTGAAAGGATTTTCGTTTTTTGAAATTGATAAAAAATACGAAAGAGAAATTATTTCATCTTTTAGAAATGCATCTTATAAAGGTCAACGTGTTGGAATAGAAATTGCCGGAAAGAAAAAATAATCAATAATATCATATTAATAGGAAGCTGCTAATTGTTGAAATTAGCAGCTTTTTTCGTCTCAAGTAAATCCCATATTCTTTGGCAGGTAATTTATCTGGTAATTTTTCAGAGTGGACTCATGTAATCATTTCAAAAAAAAGCACACTAATAATTTTATTGAAAAGTTATTCGATTTTACTTCGTTTCAAAACAAAAACTATTTTTACTAAAAATTTAGCTGAAAACAATGTTATTAATCCGGCTCATATACGAAAGTTTTGTATTTGCAACCAACTCTTTACGGGCAAACAGGCTGCGTACTTTCCTTTCGCTGCTTGGTATTACCATTGGTATTTTTGCGATAATATCTGTTTTTACGGTAATAGATTCGTTGGAAAGCAGAATTCGCGAAACTCTTGACGAGCTAGGCAGTAATATGGTTTATATTCAGAAATGGCCATGGACACCGCCCGAAGGTGAAACTGAATATCCGTGGTGGCGATATATGAACCGACCGGTTCCTGATTTACAGGAGACAGAGGAGATTTTACGTAGAAGCAGCTCGGTTGAGAGTGCTGCATTTCTGTTTGGTTTTTCACGAACGGCACAGTCGGGTAGCGATAAAATGGAGAATGTTTCGATAATGGCAACTTCGTACGAAATGGTAAATGTCTGGAATTTAAAAATTGAAAGAGGTAGATATTTTACTGAAAACGAGATGCGTTCGGGTGCGCCGGTTGCAGTTATGGGAATTGAAATTGCCGAACAACTCTTTCCGGGAATGAACCCTTTAAACAGATCAATAAAAATACAAGGTCACAAATTCAGAATAATAGGAGTTTATGAAAGAAAAGGACAGGATGCATTCGGAAATTCCATGGATAAAAATATTCATATTTCGGCTGTAAAATCATTTTACATGCTCGATGTGCGAAATCGCGACCGTGGACAGATGATTTGTGTTAAGGCAAAACCAAATGTCGAACCCGACAGATTTATGGCCGAGCTGGAAGGAATTATGCGTTTGCTCAGAAGATTAAAACCCATGGAGGAGAACGATTTTGCGCTAAACGAAGTTAGTATTGTTGCCGACCAGTTCGACCAGTTTTTTGTGGTTTTTAATATGGCAGGCTGGATAATTGGCGGGTTTTCAATTTTGGTTGGCGGGTTCGGAATTGCCAATATCATGTTTGTTTCGGTAAAAGAGCGCACAAAAATAATTGGTATCCAAAAAGCTTTGGGAGCTAAAAAATACTTTATTCTGCTACAGTTTATTTTCGAAGCAATTATACTCTCTATAATTGGCGGAGTTGTTGGATTAATACTTATCTATTTTGGAACTCTGATTGTCTCTTATGCAACCGAATTTAAAATTGTATTAACATCCGGAAATATTATTACCGGGTTATTGATTTCGAGCGTAATTGGATTTGTTGCAGGTTTTATGCCGGCACGCTCTGCAGCCCGGCTCGACCCTGTTAATGCAATGAACTCGGTTTAAAATAAATACAGGTTACAACAGAAATTTAGAATTGTTATAAATTAACTGAAGTGCAACGACAATACCTCTCCCAATAAACTAACTGACAAAATAAAACTCATCTCAATCTGAAATATCACACAACTCTTTAAATAGTTGATAATGTGTGTAATAAAGTAATTTATTAGATTGGATTCAAGTTTTTCTGTAATCGTTTATATTTTTGAACGTACAAAATATAATATATAACAAATGCCCGAATCTGCGTTGATTTCACTTTTTTTCACTCAATACATCTAACAGTTACAAACATTGCAAAACAAAAGTAAACCAGTGTTTGTTAAAAACATTAACTAAAAAATAATCAGGTAGTTGACTATATTTGGAATAAGTTTTTACTTTTGCGCATATAGAATAAAAGTAAAGCGGGGAGGGGTCTTTAAATTACCTTTGTTTTTTAGTATTTATAATTTGTAATTAAAAGGGAGTTAGACGCTTAAAAACCCACTTTTTATATATTGATAAAGGCGAAATAAACTACTGGTATTTTGTGAATTTGGATAATAACAAAATATTAAAATTGAATTTATATCTACATGTTTCAAAGTTTTTTAAAAGAGAACATTGTAAACATGATTTGCCTGTGGCTTTCACTCAAAATAAATTCCTGTTAATTTTACTGATAGTGTTACTCTCTAATATTTCCTCTGTTTTTGGGCAGGTTACTATCTGGAGTGAGGATTTTAACAGCTACTCTGACGGAACTCAACAAGGTTCAGGTACTCCTCCAAAATGGATAATAAATCCGACATCTGGCTATGGTAATCATTTTGAAGTACGCAGTTCTGGTAGTAATATTCTAGTTCAAGGTAGAAATATGAATCAGGAAGGTGTCTTTACTTCCGAGACAATAGATATCTCATCATTTTCAAATGTAGTTGTTTCTGTGGATGTCTCAAAGCTAGGAAACGCAGGAGCAAGCGATTACGTTAAACTTTATTATAAAATTGACGGAGGTACAGAAACATTATTTGAGACAAACGGTGATAATAGTGGAAACTTTACATCAGCCACTGCAACCACAAACCAATTAAATGGAAATTCTGTTACTGTTGTAATACGGGTGTATAATAATGCTAATCCCAAACGACACAGATTCGATAACGTTTTAGTACAGGGAACTCCCACATCACCTCCATCATGTACCACTCCAATATCGCCTGCCGATGGTTTAACAGGCTTTGCTGTTGATGGATCGCTTACCTGGAATCCTGTAGCAGGAGCAACCGGATATTATATACACTTTGGAACCGATGCAGCCGCAACTAACATTGAAAACGGCACCGATTTGGGTAACGTAACTTCATATACCCCCACTCCCGATTTAGATTTTTTAACCGATTATTATTGGAAAATTGTCCCTTATAATGGTATCGGTTCAGCTTCTGGTTGCTCCGTTTGGTCGTTTACTACCGAGGCTTACTGCTCTTCCTCCGGAAATATGGACTATCTCGACTGTGTAACACTTGTTAATTTCAATACCATAAACAATGCAACAGGTGTAAAAACAGCCGGGTACAATGATTATACTGCTATCTCTACCAATGTAACAGTTGGCAATTCATACAATTTAACTGTTAATCTAAATACTGATGGCAATTATACAAATTATGCTATGGTTTGGATTGACTGGAATAATAACGGAGACTTTTCTGATACGGGCGAAGAATTTGATTTGGGTACTGCTACCAACGTAACTGATGGGGCAACAACTAATTCACCTTTGTCGATAACAATTCCTGCAGGTGCAGCTATAGGAACAACAAGAATGAGGGTTTCAACAAAGTACAATTTAGCGCCAACATCCTGTGAAAATGATTTTGATGGCGAGGTAGAAGATTACACAATAAATATACAATCAGCCTGCAATGCCCCCGATGTTCCAACTTTATCAGCCTCGGCAGCAACAATTTGTGCCGGCGGTAGCTCAACGCTCTCCATTGCATCGGGCAATTTAAACGATGCCGACCATTGGCAATGGTACTCCGGATCTTGCGGGGGAACGGCAGTTGGAACAGGAACCTCTATTATTGTTTCGCCAACTACCACAACAACTTATTACGCTAGGGGCGAAGGAATCTGCGATGGAACAGTTTGCGGATCAATTACGGTAACTATTGCCGATATTCAAATCCCGTTAACTGCAACACCCAACACTGTTGACTGTCCGAATTCCACCAACGGAACGATTGACTTGTCGGTGCCTTTTCCAATCCAGTTTAACGATCCTGATTATATCGATATTGGCTCTACACTGCTTTCAAACCAGGGAGCTTTTACTCTCGAAGGTTGGGTAAAAACTGATGATTTTGCAAATATGCCCAACCGTACAAGTCTGTTTGGACAAAACGATGTTGTTGAGTTTTTCTTTAATGGCAGTACTTTAATGTGCTGGACAGCTTCGGGAGGGAGTGTTTCTATTGGTACTTATCCTCCTGACAACCAGTGGCACCATGTTGCAGCAGTTGGTAACGGAGCAGATATCCGGCTTTATATCGATGGAACCTTGGTTGCAACGGGCGGAATCTCAACAACAAATTATGGCGCGAATACAACTTACTCTTCAAAAATTGGTGCCGGGGTTGTGGATCCAACCGGTGGTGTTTTCCCAGGGCAAATGTTAAAAGTTGGTTTTTACAGTACAGCATTAACGGCTGCCGAAATTAGCAGTTTAGCTTCCGGTTATTACGAATATACCGGTTCGGAAACAGGTTTGCTTGCCGGATATAATTTTTTCGAAGGGACAGGTACAACATTAGGATCTGAAATAACTGGAACAGACGGCACTTTTAGCGGCTCGCCAACATGGATAGATAATTACACTTATGCATGGACAAAAACCGGCGACCCCGGGTTTTCTGAAACTACACAGGATCTGTCGGGTGTCGGTCCGGGGACTTATACCGTTTCGGTTACAAATCCATCGTTAGGATGCGACAATACCGATTCGTGGACGATTAATTATTCAGATACCGAAGACCCCACAATTATATGCCCGGCAACGGTTGTGGTAGCCCCCGACCCGGGTTTATGTACTGCTTCGGGTTTTGGGTTGGGTTCTCCAACGGTTAGCGATAACTGTGGCATTGCCTCGTTAACAAACGATGGACCGACAACCTATCCCATGGGAAATACAATAGTAACATGGACAGTTACCGACGATGCCGGAAACACTGCAACCTGTACCCAAACTGTTACCGTTGAACCAGCAAATATTATTGATATTAGGGTAGAAGATCTCGGCAGCAGTTGCCAAAGTGGCGAAACCGGCTCGCAAACGACAATTACATGGGACATTACTTTGGTACAAGGTTCAACCGACTGGACTTACGACTATACAATAAAAGAAGGGACAACGGATGTAGCAACCGGAACAAATCAAAATGCCACCGGCAATATTACAATTAGCTATATAATGAACAACGCAACATCAACAGATAAAACATATACAATTAAACTTGCAAATGTAAAAGACAATTGTGGTGTTGCTGAAACAAATACTGATAATAATAGCGATTCGGTTACTCTTTATGGAGTGCCGAATACGGGGAATATTATTCCTGATTAGATAATTAGACAAGAAGATTTTAGACATGAGTATTAAAAAGAAAAGAATAGAAACTTAATGTGAGATTACTCACCCTGCAACAACAGCAGTCTGATAAATCAGACTACTGCGGTATCGTCCCTCTCTTTGCAAAGAGAGGGATAAGAGGGAGAGTCATCTAAAAATATATTAGATAAGAAGATATTAAGATATGAGTATTAAAAAGAAAAGAATAGAAACTTAATGTGAGATTACTCACCCTGCAACAACAGCAGTCTGATAAATCAGACCACTGCGGTATCGTCCCTCTCTTTGCAAAGAGAGGGATAAGAGGGAGAGTCATCTAAGAAATATCAGGCAAAAAGATTTTAAAATATGAGTATTAAAAATAAAAGAATAGAAACTTAATGTGAGATTACTCACCCTGCAACAACAGCAGTCTGATAAATCAGACCACTGCGGTATCGTCCCTCTCTTTGCAAAGAGAGGGATAAGAGGGAGAGTAATAAAACAGACAAAATAATTAATTACAAACTTTTAAAAACAATAAAAAATGAAAAAGATTTTTACTTATTTAATTGCAGCCGTAGCTTTTATGCTCGTTAGCACAGTGGTTATGGCACAGGGAGGTTTAACACCTCTTGTTGGTTCTACACACGATTACACCGTTACAGCAGAAAGTACCGGTAATACTTTGGCATGGAGTGTTGTTGAAGGAAATGACGGAACGGAATACGATATAAATTCCGGGGCAGCTTCTGAAACCGTAAATATTACATGGAATACTGCGGGTACATACACATTACAATTTAGAGAGACAAACGGAAGCAGTTGTATAACCCTGCGTCAAGCAACAGTTGTAGTTTCAGCAAACACTTTCGATGTTAGTACTTCCAACCCCTCTGCAACATGTAACGCCAAAGATGGAACTGTAAACCCATCGGGTGATGCGACAACATCAATCACTTTTACAGTTAATATGACCACTGCGAATGCAAGTTGGAGCCCCAACTGGGAAATTGACTTTACCTTAACTCCTGCAGGAACAGCAACCATTGCAAATGTAACCGTATCGGGAGGCACATTAACAGGAACAGGACCATATAACCTGACAGCATTAACAAGTACAAGTGGAATCGGGAGCGTAACAATTACAATGGATGTAACAGGAGATGCTTTTGCAGTACAATCTGTTGCACTTGCAATTACCGCTGCAATAGAGTTAGATTACAATACACCCGATGTGGATAGTGATGATTGGGATGCTACGCAAACTATTAATGCACTACCAAACACCTCTAGTATTACAACCGATTAATTTATCAGACAAAAATATTTTGAGATATGAGTATTGAGAAAGAAAAAGAGACAAAAATATAGATTACTCACCCTGATTGTTGAGTGCTATGATAAATCATAGCACTCAACAATCGTCCCTCTCTACGCGTAGAGAGGGAGAAGAGGGAGAGTAATCTAAAAATATATTAGACAAAAAGATTTTAAGATATGAGTATTAAAAAGAAAAAAATAAAAACTTAATGTGAGATTACTCACCCTGATACAACAGCAGTCTGATAAATCAGACCACTGCTGTATCGTCCCTCTCTACGCGTAGAGAGGGATAAGAGGGAGAGTCATCGAAAGTATAAAACAATTAATGAGTAACGATCATACACCAATAGAAAGAGCCAGACAACTTCGTAAAAATATGACGGAGGAAGAAAAAATATTATGGCAAAAACTAAGGGGGAGAAAGTTTTTTGGATTAAAATTCAACAGGCAACATCCTATTGTGTACGATACAATTAATTATAAACCACTGTTTTTTGTTCCCGATTTTTATTGTGCCGAGAAAAAAGTAATTATAGAAATTGATGGTAAAATACATGACTTTCAAAAAGATTACGATAATCGGCGAGAGGAAATACTGACCAATATGGGGCTAAGAATAAAGAGATTTAAAAATGAAGAGATTAGAAATATTGGACAGGTTTTAAAAGATATTGAGAGTTTTATTTTTAGAGAAGGATATTAAGATATGAAAAGAAACATAGATTACTCACCCTGATTATTTGGCAGTCAGATAAATCTGACTACCAAATAATCGTCCCTCTCTTCGCGAAGAGAGGGATAAGAGGGAGAGTCATCTAAAAATATATCAGACAAAAAGATTTTAAAATATGAGTATTAAAAAGAAAAGAATAGAAACTTAATGTGAGATTACTCACCCTGCTACAACAGCAGTCTGATAAATCAGACCACTGCCGTATCGTCCCTCTCTTTGCAAAGAGAGGGATAAGAGGGAGAGTCATCTAAAAATATATCAGACAAAAATATTTTAAGATATGAGTATTAAAAAGAAAAAAATAAAAACTTAATGTGAGATTACTCACCCTGCTACAACAGCAGTCTGATAAATCAGACCACTGCTGTATCGTCCCTCTCTTTGCAAAGAGAGGGATAAGAGGGAGAGTCATCTGAAAAAATATCAGACAAAAATATTTTAAGACATGAGTATTAAAAAGAAAAAAATAAAAACTTAATGTGAGATTACTCACCCTGCAACAACAGCAGTCTGATAAATCAGACCACTGCTGTATCGTCCCTCTCTTTGCAAAGAGAGGGATAAGAGGGAGAGTCATCAAACAAAAAACAAATAAACATTTTACAATTATTAATTTTTTAAACATTTAAATTTTATCATTATGAAAAAGTTAGTTTTAATTTTTGCAGCGGTTTTATTGACCGCAATTAGTTCGAATTTGTTTGCACAAAACACAGGGGAAACTCCAACTCCTGGTTCTACGTGGGCATATTCTGTCACAGATAACAGTAACACCTATACTTGGTCGGTAACAAAAGGTGATTTATCAACAGATGCCGGAGCAGATGCAGTTTTGTCAGGTACAACAGGTGCAGCAATTACAATTACATGGGCATCAAGCGTAGCAGTGGGTGATTGGTACTATGTACACGTTATTGAAAATGATGGTTCATGTACAAACCACAAGGTACTACCTGTGCAAATTACAGAAAGTCAGTTTTATTTAAGTATTGCATCTAATCAAACAACAACTGCTTGTTACGATAATGATGTTGTTGTAACCTTAAATGGAAACACTCCAAAATATAATCATGGAACTGCCACAGTTTCTTATGTTGTAACACCAACCGGACTTGGAACTGCAACGGGTTACACGTTTGATATAGCCGACGTATTTACGCCGACTGCTGGGTTATCTTCTGTTCCAACTGTTACTTCAGGAAATGGATCTGTTACAGCAGGTACTGTAACTGTAAATGATGCAAACGCCGTAACCTTACAGTTTGTTATTACTAATGCTACACTGTACGACAATTCAACAGATCCTAATGGTACTGCAGCTGACTTTAACCAAGCGGTTACCCATTCAAATGGTATAACAAGTCATGGCGTTACTGATAATGGAAGCGGTACTGCAGCTGACGATACTGATGTAGCAAGACCACACACAACAACTATTGGTACTAACTAAAAGCATTTAGTTGAAGACTAAGGCATTTTTCATAATGATATTTACCCTCCTCGCTGCCCAATTTGGGGCAGCGCAGGAGGCTTTTGTCGTTTACGAAGATGCCGAGACAAATCATTTTGTCGATTATCACTCCGGTAGTAAATATATCTGGGGAGTATATAAAAATTTTAACCCCGACATTGAAGCAGATCCTTCGGAATTCTATTTTATTGAACCACCTGACTCCAGCGAAGTAAATATTCACTGGTTAAAGTTTGGTATGTTCTATCTAAAAGTTACCGAAACCGATGCAACAGGGTGTACAAATGCAAAAGCACAGGCAGTTAACGTTTTACCTAACAACAGGCTACTTGGGTTTAAAAACCTTTCCGGCAGTGCGTGCTATAGTTTTACAGGGAATAGTTTCGAAATCACGATAGATATTCTCGACAACAAAGGTTCTCCTTTAGATTCTATCTATTTCCCTGTTCGTATTGAATTTACCGTAAATGGTACAAGTCGTTCACAGTCAGTGAGTTTTAACGAACAAACTTTACAAATACCCGACGATTGGTTTAATGTCGTCCCGGGAGCAGACAGTAAAGTTTCTGTTATTATGTTAAGTGCAATTGATCGCAACAATGCAACTATTCCGTTAAATACAAACAGGAATAAGCATATCCGTACTATTTTTGCCAGTCCGCAGTTGCAATTTATAACACAAACAACCGATGTTTACAAAGGAACTTCGGTGGAACATGTTATTGAACTGATTACGGGCAACAGTACAAATGCCAGCTATTTCTGGAATGTAACTCCTGCTGAAGGAACATCGACCGATTTGGAAAGTATTGAAAAAGACAGTGCCAATATTTTATGGGATGGTCCGTTGGGAAGCTATTCTCTCGAGGTTTATTCGATTGATGGAAACGGCTGCCTAAGCGACACCATTATTCAGCAAATTGAAATTATAGAACCGGCAGGTATTATTGTTGATGCCGGGCGCGATACAACAATTGGTATCTGTAACAATTACACGTTACAAGCCAGTGTTGATAAACAACCCGGAACAACTTACAATTATTTATGGTCGCCTACAGAAAATCTGGACGACCCAACCAAATTAAACCCTGTATTTACACCGGGCAGCACAACTCTGTTTACACTTACGGTTACAAATAACCATGGTGTTTCGGCTATCGATTCGGTAAAAATTACCGTTGCAGAGATTATTGCCAATGCCGGCGACGATGTTGTAATGTACGACGGCGAAACTACAATTCTCGATGGTACAGCAAGTATTGGCGAAACTCTCCAATATTTATGGACAACAAGTTCAGGCACAATCGATAGTGGCGAAAATACCGCAAATCCGGTTGTTAGCGGGTTTGGCAGCTACTATCTCGAAATAACCGATAAATTTGGTTGTGCAGATACCGACACGGTTATGGTGAGCAGATTAACTCATGCTCCGGTTGCAGTTGACGACTACGATACAACCGCTTATTTAACCGAAGTTAAAATTGCGGTTCTCGATAACGATATCGACCCCGATAATAACATCGACTCGCTGAGTCTGAAAATAATGCAACCTCCGTTTAACGGAACAGCTTATGTCGATTATAACGACTTTACTATTCATTACACACCAAATAAAGCTTTTAGCGGTAACGATATTTTTAGATATCAGATTTGTGACTCTTTTGATAATTGCGATGAAGCCGATGTTTATGTATTTGTAACCGAATACGAATTTTTAATACCAAATGCCTTCTCGCCCAACGGCGATGGAATAAACGACTATTTCGAGATTATTGGAATTGAAAAGTACGAAGGGAACTCGATTTCGATATTTAACCGCTGGGGAAACGAAGTTTATAAAGCGGTAAATTATGGAATTAGTACAACACCTCAATTTTGGGATGGCAAATCGAATACAGGATTTATGTTCGGAAACGAAGAACTTCCAACGGGTACATATTATTACGTTTTAAATCTTGGAAATGGAGTTGCACCAATTGGAGGATCGATTTATTTAGACAGGTAATTGAATGAGATTAGTGAGAAAAATATCGTCTGTTTTAATTGTAGCATCAGCACTTTTTGCTTTTACAGAAAATGCTAATGCGCAACAAGATCCGATGTACACGCAATATATGGATAACCTGCTTGTTATAAACCCGGGATTTGCCGGTTCGGCAGAGTTGGGTAGTTTTATGATGGTATCGCGCAATCAGTGGGTACAGTTCGAAGGTGCACCCAAAACCCTTTCGTTTTCGTATAATACACATTTAAAGGATAAAAATACAGGACTTGGTTTTTCTGTATTAAACGATAAAATAGGACCTCAAAAACAGACCGGTGTTTACTTCGATTACTCCCATTTTTTAAAAATCTCAGAAAAATTCAGACTTGGAATGGGTTTAAAAGGAGGTGTTAGTTTCTACCGGGCTGCACTTACCGAGTTGGATCCGATTGATCCCGATCCAATATTTTCCAGAGATATTTATAAAAATTTCCTCCCAAATTTCGGAGTTGGATTTTATCTCTACTCCGACCAGACTTACTTTGGATTTTCGGTACCAAAACTTATCAGAAACACTATTAACCGCGATGATTATGAAACCGATTATGTTCAAAGAGAGGAGATTCATCTCTATTTTATTGCCGGCAGAAAATTTATTCTGGGCGAGAATATCCAGTTAAAAGCAAGCTCGATGATAAGGTATGTTAAAATTGCTCCGGTTACATGGGATCTCACTGCAATGGTAGGTTTTAAAGAGCAATTTTGGGTTGGCGGAATGTTTCGCCTAAACGATTCTTACGGTATTCTGGCACAATTTAAAATAAAGAAAATACGAATTGGCTACTCATACGATATTACCTATACAAACCTAAATACCTTTAACAATGGAACCCACGAAATAATGTTTGGTTATAATTTTGATTTATTTCAATAAATACGTATGAAACCCGGATCGCCGTGGTGCTAAATTTAAAGGAGCGGCTACAAAAGGAGATGTATATGAGTGCTTACTGAAAATGGGTTGTTAGGTTTGGATTACTCACCCTGATAATTTTGCAGTCAGATAAATCTGACCAC